>NZ_JBWKTM010000007.1:0-555 GCF_059420325.1 Pseudomonas sp. GW821-FHT04C07 | reverse complement strand
TTCCTGCGGTAATGGCTGCTGGCGGTTTCGCTCTTACAGCGCCTCACTTTTCCAGACGCCGAAAAGTAAGCAAAAGGCTTCGCCCCGGCGTACGGCACCTCGCTGGGGCTCGGCGTTCCCTCGCTACGGTGCCCATCAGGGGGCATCGCCTCCGGTCGGCTTCGCTTCGACCTCCTCTCGATGTGTTCGGCTTCGCCGAACGGCGCTACGCGCCTACCCCCTGATGGACACCTACGCTCGGCCTGCCGAAGGGGCGGGTAGATCAAGATCAAGATCAAGATCAAAGCCAAAGCCAAAGCCAAAGCTAAAGCTAAAGCCAAAGCTAAAGCTAAAGCTAAAGCCAAAGCATTCTGCAGAGCCCATCTACATCGCGTACATCCACAAGAAACTGGTCGGCTGTCAGGCCGCCTCGGCGTGCCTTTGATCTGCCCGCCCCTTCGGGAGGCCGAGTGGAGGCGTTCATCAGGGGGAGGCGCGAAGCGCCGTTCGACGCAGTCGAACACATCGAGAGGAGGTCGAAGCGAAGCCGACCGGAGGCGATGCCCCCTGATGAAT
>NZ_JBWKTM010000006.1:129566-366834 GCF_059420325.1 Pseudomonas sp. GW821-FHT04C07 | reverse complement strand
AAGCGGCGGAAGAGTCAGATGGGGATAAGAGACAAGTCAGCATTGATGTCGCCTGACACACCGCTATCGCGAGCAGGCTCGCTCCCACAATTTGCGGGTCTGAACTGACTGGCAGCAGGCCCAACGGCCTTTTTACCCAGCCGTTTATCGAAGCTGCTGAGCAACACGAACAAACGTGATTTAATACCCGCCTTTCACGTTTCTGGGACAGGGAAGCGGTGTTTTTCGCGGCCAAAAGTCGCCCGCCATCCACCCCCATAACCCTTAAGTATTTATCGCATAAGGCTGTCATGGACACGGGCTCACGACTCAAATTAGTACGCGAAAGCTACAAGCTGTCCCAGCGCGAGCTGGCCCGGCGTAGCGGCGTCACCAATGCCACCATCTCCCTGATCGAACAAAATCGAGTCAGTCCTTCTGTCAGTTCCCTGAAAAAGCTCCTCGAAAGCATTCCCATGTCTTTGGCGGACTTCTTCACCTTCGATCAACCGCCCCAAGAGCACAAATACGTCTTCCGCGCCAACGAGCAGCCCGACCTGGGCCGTGATGGCCTGCGTCTTTTGTTGATTGGCGCTTCGGTGCCGAGCCGGCAGATGCGGCTTTTGCGCGAACAGTACGCGCCTGGGGCCAGTTCTGGCGAAGAGCCGATTGTGCATGCGGAAGGGGAGGAGTGCGGGCTAGTCACTCGTGGCACGGTTGAGTTGACGGTGGATGGGCAGATCAGTGTGCTGAATGCCGGGGATGGGTATTACTTTCCGACGACGCTGCCGCATCGGTTTCGGAATATCGGGGCGGATGAGGCTGAAATCATCAGTGCCAACACCCCGGCGAACTTCTGATGTGAAAGCGGCGGGGCGCAGCTTTCGACTGTGGATTCAACCGGTCGATGCAACGCAACTAAATTCTGTGTAAGCAGAAGAAGTGCGACGATGCGCTTGTTCATGACTCGAGTGAAGTTTGCCATGACCCTCCGGATAGCGGGGCGACGCCTCTGGTTGATCTTTACCGGCAAGCTCCGCGCCCCATCTACGTAGACGAACGAGGGGGCATGAAATCGACAGTGCCGAGGCTGATTTGCCTAACGCCCGAATTAAACCGAAGTTCCAGACGATGGTCGCCCCGAAGAAATAGGCATCAGCGGGACGCCACCCAGACGCTTCGCGTGAGATCTCGCAGGTCTGAATAGCAATTCGACAGTGCGTCAGCCTGGGTTTGAGAGGGATGGCGAGTGGATATATGCGCGAAGGTGATTATGCTTCAAGGAAGGCCGTCAGCCTGTTTCGATGCTTCGCGCAATCCATAATCCGATGATATCAGCCCTAGGGCCTGGGTGCGGCAAAGAAAGGCAGTGTGGTACTCCGGCCTACGACAAGATCAAGACGGAGAAGACTCATGGCCGTAATCGACAATACATCCACGGGCAGCATGCCCCACCGCGGGATCACCAAGGAGGAGCGCAAGGTCATTTTCGCCTCGTCCCTGGGCACCGTGTTCGAGTGGTATGACTTTTACCTTTACGGCTCCCTCGCCGCGATCATCGCCAAGCACTTCTTCGCCGGGGTCAATGAGACAACGTCCTTCATCTTCGCGCTGCTGGCGTTCGCCGCGGGTTTCGCCGTACGCCCCTTCGGCGCCGTCGTGTTCGGCCGACTGGGCGACATGATCGGGCGCAAGCATACCTTCCTCATTACCATTGTCATCATGGGTACCTCCACTGCTGTGGTGGGCTTTCTGCCCGGCTACGCGACCATCGGGGTGGCGGCGCCGGTCATCCTGATCACCCTGCGCCTGCTGCAAGGCCTGGCCCTGGGCGGTGAGTACGGCGGCGCGGCGACCTACGTGGCCGAACATGCGCCGAAAGGCAAGCGCGGCTACTTCACCTCATGGATCCAGACCACCGCGACCCTCGGCCTGTTTCTCTCGCTGCTGGTGATACTTGCCTGCCGCACCATTCTCGGCACCGAAGCCTTCGAAGCCTGGGGCTGGCGGATTCCGTTCCTGCTGTCGATCCTGCTGCTGATCGTCTCGGTGTATATCCGCTTGCAGCTTAGCGAGTCGCCGGTGTTCATGAAAATGAAAGCCGAAGGCAAGTCCTCCAAGGCACCGCTGACCGAATCCTTCGCCCGCTGGGACAACCTCAAGATAGTGATCATGGCGCTGCTCGGCGGCACTGCCGGCCAGGCCGTGGTCTGGTATACCGGGCAGTTCTATGCGCTGTTCTTCCTGCTGCAAACGCTCAAGATCGACCCGCAGACCGCCAACTTGCTGATTGCCGGCTCCCTGCTGATCGGCACGCCGTTCTTCGTCGTGTTCGGCAGCCTGTCCGACCGCATCGGCCGTAAGGGGATCATCATGGCCGGCTGCATCCTCGCGGCGCTGACCTACTTCCCGATCTTCCATGCGTTGACCGAATTCGGTAACCCCGACGTGTTCATTGCGCAGGAGAAGAACCCGGTTACTGTGGTCGCCGATCCCGGCCAATGCTCGTTCCAGTTCGACCCGGTGGGCAAGGCCAAATTCACCAGCTCCTGCGACCTCGCCAAGAGCCTGCTGGCGAAAAAGGCCATCCCCTACGCCAACGAGAAGACCGAGCCGGGTGCCGTCGCGCAAATCCGCATCGGCGACAAACTGATCCCGAGCTTCGAAGGTACCGGCATGCCGGCCGCCGACTTCAAGACCCGCAACGACGCCTTCACCGTCACCCTCGGCACCGCCCTCAAGGACGCCGGCTACCCCGAGAAGGCCGCCCCGGCCAAGACCAACTACCCGATGGTGCTGTTGCTCCTGACCATTCTGGTGATCTACGTGACCATGGTCTACGGCCCGATTGCCGCCTGGCTGGTGGAGCTCTTCCCGGCGCGCATCCGCTACACCTCGATGTCGCTGCCCTACCACATCGGCAATGGCTGGTTCGGCGGCTTTCTGCCTACGGTGGCGTTCGCCATGGTGGCGGCCACGGGTGATATCTACTACGGGCTGTGGTACCCCATCGTCATCGCCGTGATGACGGCCATTCTTGGCACGTTCTTCCTGCCGGAAACCAAGGACCGGGAAATTCATCACACATAAGGCTGGCACCCGCCCTCTCCCGTGGGGGAGAGGGCAATCCTCCTACCTGCTGGTGACTGGCAATTACTGGGCCCCACCCTAAGCGACGGTGCACTGCGCAAGTTTGTGCTGCACCTCCAACCACTGGGCTACACGCCGCTTCAGATCGCCGCGCTGTTCCTGCTCACAGACCTTCGCGAATGTCAGATATTGCCGATGCTGCCTGTCGCGATGGGCAGCTATCGACCCTTTGCAGCCTCTCAGGCTCCGCAAAGGTCGTCCAAAAGCGGCCAATAACCAGGGTTCGCTTTGGGCCGATACGCAAGCGGCAGGTACGGGTCGAGCCATGGCCCTGGTTGCATAAATTTGAAATGCACAGCGTTGCTCGACAGAATCACGCCCCAATCCGGCCATAGGTGCCGGACGTTCGTGGTGAAAAGGGGCTGCAGTTGAACGAACAGACATTGTCCATGCGCCTGGAGCGCGTGGCGGGGCATGTGCCAGCAGGTGCGCGCCTGGCCGATATCGGCTCGGATCACGGCTACCTGCCGGTGGCGTTGATGCGCCGTGGCGCCATCGCGGCGGCGGTGGCCGGCGAGGTGGCATTGACGCCGTTCCGCTCGGCCGAACGCACCGTGCGCGAGAGCGGCCAAGACCTGCGGATCACCGTGCGCCTGGCCAATGGCCTGGCGGCGATCGAGCCGGGAGACGGGATCACGGCGATCAGCATCTGCGGCATGGGCGGCGAGACGATCCGCGACATCCTCGACAGCGGCAAGGCGCATCTGAGCGGCCAGGAGCGCCTGATTCTGCAGCCCAACGGCGGCGAGCAGCCACTGCGCCAATGGCTGATGGAAAATGGCTACCGCATCCTCTGCGAGGAAGTGCTGCGGGAAAACCGCTTCGACTACGAAATCATCGTCGCCGAGCGCGCCGGGCCTGTGATGTACACCGCCGAGGAGTTGTACTTCGGCCCGCTGCAGATGCAGGCACGCAGCCCGGCGTTCCTGGTCAAGTGGCAGCGGATGCTGAGCCAGAAACAGCAGACCCTGGCAAACTTCGCCCGGGCGCGGCAGGCCGTGCCCGAGGAGAAGGTTCAGGACGTCGCTCGGCAGGCCCGATGGATCACCGAGCTGCTGGCTTGAGCCCGGTCCAGGGTTTGTATGAAAAGTCGCCGAGCGGCGATCAGGCAAGGCGAAGACAGGCGAGGAACGGCCGGGGTCGCGCTCGACTTTACTGGTTGTAAATGAGCATTCCGATCGGACTCGCGCACGAGCCTGTTTTCAACGCAGCATGATCGCTCGAATAAGTGTGCTGGTGGTCGAAGACAGGCACGAAGTTCGGGCATCAACCATGCTGCTCAGTCTATGAACGTCGTTTCTGACATCTAAACGTCATCTACTCATCTCGGGAATGCCATGTTTCCTGAGTACTGTTCTCGCAAATGAGATCGATCTCAAGCGAGTGACAATGACTGATTTGAAAGAGGTTGCGCGGTTGGCAGGTGTTTCGCGGGCGACCGCCGCGCGAACCTTTGCCTCCCCCGAAGTGGTGCGTCCGGCCACCCGAGAGCAAGTATTCGCCGCTGCGCGTCAGCTGGGTTTTCGGCCTAATCGCCTCGGCCGCCAACTACGCTTGCAAACCACCAACCTGATCGGTGTGGTGGTGCCCAATCTGCTCAACCCGGTGTTCGCCGAGCAATTTCAGGCGATGGAGCAGGCTGCACGCTTACACGGTTACAACCTGTTGCTGGCAACTACCGACTACAGCAGCGAGCGCGAAAGCGCGGTGGTTGAGGAGTTGTTGCGGCAGAGGGTCGATGGTCTGGTCCTCACCGTGACCGACGCCGAGAGCAACCGCGTGCTGCAAAGCCTTGCCAGCGAAGACACGCCTTTTGTGCTGGCCTATCACCAGCCCGACAATCCTGACTACAGCGCCGTATCGGTGGATAACCGCGCAGGCATGGCGCTCGCCACCCGTTATCTGCTGGAAACGGGACACTTGCAGATCGGCATGGTCGCCGGTCCAGCCTTGCAGTCCGACCGCTCTCGCCTGCGTTACGCCGGTTATTGCGACGCTATGCGTGAGGCGGGCCTCGACAGCCTGCCGGTGATCGAAATGCCCGCCCATACCCAGGCTGACTTCGCCGCCATCGAGCCGTTACTGCACGGCCCGCAGGCACCCAGTGCGCTGGTCTGCTCCAACGACTTGCTGGCGATCAGTCTGATCGCGGAACTGCGGCGCAACGGCTGGAACGTGCCTGGGCAGCTCTCGGTCATTGGCTTTGACGGCATCGCCCTCGGCACT
The DNA here is from genome assembly GCF_059420325.1 of Pseudomonas sp. GW821-FHT04C07. Classification (NCBI taxonomy): domain Bacteria; kingdom Pseudomonadati; phylum Pseudomonadota; class Gammaproteobacteria; order Pseudomonadales; family Pseudomonadaceae; genus Pseudomonas; species Pseudomonas sp. GW821-FHT04C07. Next base: position 361,479 of record NZ_JBWKTM010000006.1, on the reverse strand, counting down.
CAGATGCACCCGACGCTGTGCAGCGTCGTTCAACCCATCGAGGCGCTGGCTTGCACCGTGATCGATCAATTACTGGCGCAGATCGCTGGCGCCGCACCGGTTTCCCATTGCCTGCCTTGCCTTATCCGGCCGGGCGAAAGTACTCAACCCTACGAGGAGACGCTTGATGATCCGCTTCAGTAAAACCCTGGCGGCGTTGTTGCTATACGGCGTGGCCAGCCTGGCCCAAGCCGCCGAAACGGCGATTTGCTACAACTGCCCTCCGGAATGGGCGGACTGGGGCGCACAGCTCAAGGCGATTGCCGACACCACCGGCGTGCAGGTCCCGCTGGACAATAAGAATTCCGGCCAGTCATTGGCGCAACTGGTAGCCGAAAAAGCCGCACCGGTGGCTGACGTGGTGTATTACGGCGTGACGTTCGGTTTGCAGGCGCAAAAAGCCGGGGTGGTCGGCACTTATAAGCCGAAGGGTTGGGACCAGATTCCAGCGGGCTTGAAGGACCCTGAGGGGCACTGGTTTGCGATTCACTCCGGCACCCTGGGCATCATGGTCAACGTCGATGCGCTGGGTGGCCTGCCGGTTCCACAAAGCTGGGCCGACCTGCTCAAACCCCAATACAAAGGCATGGTTGGTTATCTTGATCCGTCCAGCGCCTTCGTGGGTTACGTCTCTGCCGTGGCCATCAACCAGGCCATGGGTGGCACCCTGGATAACTTCGCACCCGCCATTGATTACTTCCAAAAACTGGCGAAAAACTCGCCCATCGTGCCCAAGCAGACGGCTTATGCGCGGGTGCTGTCCGGCGAGTTGCCGATTCTGGTCGATTACGACTTCAACGCTTATCGCGCTCGCTACAAGGACAACGCCAACGTCGCGTTCGTGATTCCCAAGGAAGGCAGCATCAGCGTGCCTTACGTGATGAGCATGGTCGGCAACGCCCCGCATCGGGCCAACGCCGAGAAGGTGTTGGATTTTGTCTTGTCCGATCAAGGCCAGGCGCTGTGGGCCAAAGCGTACCTGCGACCAGTGCGGGCGATGAAGATGCCTGCCAACGTCGCCGCGCAGTTCCTGCCGGACAGCGACTATGCCCGGGCCGGCGTAGTCAATTACGAACACATGGCGGCGGTGCAGGAAGCCTTCTCCGCGCGTTATCTGAGTGAGGTCAAGTAAGTGACGGCTTCGCAAGTAAAAGCTCAGGAAGGCAGGTCGGGTCGGGCCATCGTGCCGCGCTTGCGGCCGACCGCTGCCTGGGCGCTGGCGCCGGCAGCAGCGGTGCTGTTCGCGTTCTGGTTATTGCCGCTGGCGCACCTGATCGTGCTGGGTGGACAAAGCCGCGACGGCAGCGACAGCGGTTATTGGCAGGTGCTGACCAGCGCGCAATATCTGGGCAGTCTGGCGCAGACCTGCATTCTTGCCCTCGTGGTGACCCTTGCGGCGCTGCTGGTGGGCGGCATCAGTGGTGTGTTTCTGGCTCGCCAGCGCTTCTTCGGCCGCTCGGCACTGGTCGCCTTGTTGACCTTCCCACTGGCGTTTCCCGGCGTGGTGGTCGGCTTTCTGGTGATTCTGCTGGCCGGTCGTCAGGGGTTGTTCGCCACGCTTGGCCTCGAGCTGGCGGGGGAGCGCTGGATTTTTGCCTACTCGTTGACAGGGTTGTTCATCGGCTATCTGTACTTCTCGATTCCGCGGGTGATCCTCACGGTGATGGCGGCTTGCGAAAGCCTGGATCGTAGCCTGGAAGAAGCAGCCCATTCACTGGGGGCGGGTCATTGGCGAGTGGTCTGCGATGTCATAGTGCCCGGCCTGGCGCCGGCATTGGTCTCATGTGGGGCTATCTGTTTCGCGACCTCCATGGGCGCATTCGGTACGGCCTTCACCTTGGGCACTCGGCTGAACGTGACCCCGGTGGCGATCTACAACGTGTTCACCAATTACGCCAACTTCGCCGTGGCCGCTGCACTGTCGGTGGTGTTGGGTGCGGTGACCTGGGCCGTACTGTTGCTGGCCCGGCGGCTGGTCAAACAATCGGGGACTGTCTTGTGAAACGCTCAACGCTGTTTGTCGGGCAACTGGCTTTTACCTTGCTGGTTTGCGCCTTCATGTTGGTGCCCGTGCTGATGTCGCTGCTGGCCGGGCTGACGCGCAATTATTTCGTGGGCCTGTCCAGCGGACTTACATTCGACTGGCTGATACAGGTTTGGCAGACCTACTCACCAACCGTCTGGCTATCCCTGCAACTGGCAGCGGCCTGCGCGCTATGTGTCTGCGTGATTGGTGTACCGGCGGCTTACGCGCTGGTGCGGATGGACAATCGCTTCAGCCGCGCGTTCGAAGAGTTGATGGTACTGCCCGTGGCGATGCCAGGTCTGGCCAGCGCTTTGGCGTTGCTGCTCACCTATGGTCAGTTCGGTGAGTTTCGTAGCAGCTGGGTGTTCATTCTCGTCGGCCATGTGCTGTTCACGCTGCCATTTCTGGTGCGCCCGGTGATGGCAGTGATGCAACGTCAGCACCTGCCAACGCTGGAGGAAGCGGCGGCCAGCCTTGGCGCCGGGCCGATCCGGCGTTTCTTCAGCGTGGTGGTGCCCAACTGCCGGGCGGGGATTCTCGCCGGGGCGTTGATGGTCGTCACCCTGTCGTTGGGCGAGTTCAACCTGACCTGGATGCTTCACACCCCGATGACCAAGACATTGCCGGTAGGCTTGGCCGACAGCTATGCCTCGGCCAGGCTGGAAGTCGCCAGCGCCTATACCCTCATATTCCTGTTGATGATCGTGCCGCTGCTCATTGCGTTGCAGGCCATCAGCGCCCGTCTTTCCCGTGGAGAGAGTCGATGACCGGAACCACCATTCGCCTGGAGGGTTGCCGCAAGGCGTTCTCTGACGGCACCGTTGCTGTGCATGATCTGAATCTGACCATCGAAGCCGGGGAAACCTTGGCGATTCTCGGCCCGTCCGGTTGCGGCAAAACCACCACCTTGCGCATGATCGCCGGTCTGGAACGCCCGGACGCAGGTCATATATTTTTTGGCGACCGCGAGGTCACGCGTCTGCCCATCGAGCGTCGCAACGTGGGCATGGTGTTCCAGAACTACGCGCTGTTTCCAAATCTGGATGTGGCCGACAACATCGTTTATGGCCTGAAAATTCGCGGCCTGTCGCCCGCTGAACGCAACAAGCGTTGCTCGGAGTTGCTGGAGCTGGTCGGCCTGCACGATCACGGCAAGCGCAGCATTCACGAGTTGTCCGGCGGCCAGCGCCAGCGTGTCGCACTGGCCCGCGCGCTGGCACCCCGGCCGCGGGTGTTGCTGCTCGACGAACCCTTGGCGGCGCTGGATGCTCAGTTGCGTGAACGCTTGCGCAGTGAGCTGGATAAACTGTTACGCGGCTTGGGAATCACCTCGGTATTCGTTACCCACGATCAAGGCGAAGCCATGGCACTGGGGGATCGCATACTGGTCATGGAGCACGGCCGCGTCGCGCAATTGGCCAGCCCGCGGGAAATCTATCAGCAGCCGGCCAACGCTTTCGTCGCCAGTTTTGTTGGCAACCTCAATGCGTTTTCGGTGATCGAGCGCACGACCCATGGCTTGAAAGTCAGCGGCGGCGAACTCCCATGGCATGGCGCCAATCTGCCCGCCACGGTGTATTGCCGCCCCGAACATTTGCGGGTGATGGACAGTCAAGGCCATCTGCGCGGACGTCTGGTGGGTCAGTTTTTCCAGGGCGCCCAAAGCCGCCTGTTGGTGGACGTCGACGCCGCACAGCCGTTGTTGGTGGACAGCACCGACGACGTCATTCACGCGCCCGGCGCCCTGATTGCCCTGGCCATAGAGCCGCAAGCCCTGTTCACCCTGCATTCGTGATGCTGTTGTTTTCAGAGAACTTATTTTGAACTGTCCGTTTCTCATTGCGCAGATCAGCGATCTGCACCTTAAAGCCGGTCAAAGACTGACTTATGGCGTCGTCGATACCCTTGGCGCGTTGCGTCGTGCTGTCGATCATTTGAATGCCAGCCATCCGCGTCCCGACATCGTGGTGATCAGTGGCGACCTGGTGGACTTCGGTCGTCCTGCTGAATATGCCGTGCTGCATCCCGAACTGGCGCGCCTGCACATGCCTTGCTACCTCGTGCCCGGCAACCACGACAATCGCGAGCATTTGCTGGCGGCATTTGCCGATCATGCTTACTTGCCGATGTCGGCCAGCGCACCACTGGATTGGGTGGTTGAGGAGTATCCGGTGCGCCTGATCGGTCTGGACACGACGATCCCTGGCGCCCATGGCGGTCAGTTGCTGGACAGCCAGTTGCTCTGGCTCGATGAACAACTGGCATGTCGTCCCGATGTACCGACGCTATTGGTTCTGCATCACCCGCCGTTTATCAGCGGTATCGGCCATATGGACCGCGAGCCGTTCATCAATGCGGCGGCGCTGGAGCAGCTCATCGCCCGTCACCCGCAGGTGGAGCGCTTACTGTGCGGGCATTTGCACCGGCCGATGCAACGGCGTTTCGGTGGCAGCCTGAGTTGTGTGTGCCCCGGTACTTCCCATCAGATCGTGCTGGATCTACAGGAAGCTGCTGCGGCGCATTTCAATCTGGAGCCGGCCGGGTATCTCTTGCATCGCTGGCATGCGCAACAGGGGTTGATCACCCATAACGCGGTGTTCGGTGAATATCCGGGGCCGTATCCGTTTTATGACGCTCATGGATTGATCGACTGATCACACAGGGACTTTCAAGGCGCTTTTCTGCCGGGTTTCTTCGGAGGTCGTAACGACTATCTCTTTCTGTGTGTTGGTGAAGTTTTTCTCGATGATTGTTTAGCGCACTGGTCAATTCGCTGATTGGCCGGATGCTTTCTGCTGTCTTTTCAATGTGCCCGGAACATAGGTCCCGCGCTGGAGTTCGTCCCGATGAAAGCCACGTTTCAAGTATTAAGTTTTTTGACCGGCGGCCTGAGTATGGCCATGAGCCCGTTGGCCTCTGCTGATTTCATTAAAGACAGCAAAGCCCAGTTGGGCTTGCGCAACTTCTACTTCAACAACGATAACCGCGACGGTGCCGCCGCGCCTTCGAAGACCGAAGAGTGGGGGCAGGCCTTCATGCTCAATTATCAATCCGGGTTTACCGACGGCACCGTGGGGTTCGGCGTGGATGCTATTGGCCTGCTGGGATTGAAGCTCGACAGCGGCACGGGTCGTCATGTCGGCGGCTCGATGTTTCCCAGCGACGGCGACAAGGCCGTGGACCAATGGGGTCGTGTCGGTGCGACGGCGAAGATGCGTTTCTCCAGGACCGAACTGCGTTACGGCACCTTACAACCGAAATTGCCGATTCTGGTCTCCAACGATGGCCGTCTGTTGCCTCAAACCTTCGAGGGCGGGCAGGTCACCAGCAATGAAATCGATAACCTGACCTTCACCGCCGGCCAACTTGAACACGCCACCGGGCGTGCTTCCAGCGATAGTGCAGGTCTGGCCGTTGCGGGCGGCACGCAGGAAAGCAATAAATTTACCTTTGCCGGTGGCGATTACAAACTAACGAAGGATCTGACCGCTCAGTATTACTACGCCAATCTCGAAGACTATTACCAACAGCACTTCGCTGGTTTGCTGCATGTGTTGCCGCTCGGTGAATACGGTTCGCTGAAAACCGACCTGCGTTATTTCAAGACCACGTCCGATGGCAAGAACAGCAGTGCGGCCGGTCGCGCCAGTGGTTTTAAGTTCAGCGGTTTCACCAAAGGCGGTACCGGTGAAATCGACAATGATACCTGGAGCGCGGCGTTCATTTATTCGTTGGGCGGCCATGCGATTACGGCGGGCTATCAGAGCGTTTCCGATAACAGCAACTTTGCGCAACTCAATCAGGGTGGCCTGGTCGATAAAGGAGAGGCAGGTGCCAGTCTTTATCTTTACACCGACCGCACCATTCAGACCTTCATCCAGGCGGGTGAGCGGACCGCGTTCGCGCAGTATGCCTACGACTTCGCTGCTCTGGGTGCTCCAGGCTTGAAGGCATCGGTGATGTACCTCAAGGGCGACAATATTCAGACTGCCAGCGGCAAGGACGCAAGCGAATGGGAGCGCGATATCTCTCTGGACTATGTGATCCAGAGCGGTGCGTTGAAGAACGTCGGTTTCGGCTGGCGGAACGCGATGTCCCGAAGTGATATCGCCCGCGACCAGGACCAGAATCGCCTGATCGTGAGCTATACAATTCCATTGATGTAAGGCGTAAAAGTTATTTACGAAACCCAGGAGCGCGAATTTATCTGACAGGCGTTGATTTGCCCTTAAAGCGAGCGACTGCTTTTGGCCGATTTCTGCCTGTCACCAATGGCCGCAGTCGACCCGAAGCAGACGGTGGTCACCTGCCGATATTGGCCAGAAAAGGCCATTCGATCCGTCTACGAAAATGGGGACGATTCATAGAGTTGTCGTGGTTGAGTATTTAATCAGTGAATTATTCTTGGTAAGTGGTGTTATTTTTAATTATTGCAGTGGATTGGGTTTCGATTGCACTGCACTTAATTAGGTTTTTGGCTAGGAAGTCTACAACCTGCACTTTCTCTTTTAAAGATAAAGCATCGGTGGCTTGGCGTTGAATTTCTTTGTTCAGGTTCTCTGTTAGCGTTTCATATGAAGAGCTGAGCTGGTGTGATAGGGCGTAATGTGTGCTGAATTTAGATTCATACTCTTTCTTGGCTTCTGGCTTGATCAATACTTGTGCGGCCGCATAAAACGCAGCGCAGCTTGTGTTAGCCATTGCAAGAGGTTCAAGACTCAAGCCTTTTTGATCCGCTGACACGTTGTGAGTAATTGCTGAAAGTGAAATTAAAATTATCTTCAGATGCTTGCGTTTCATGTCTTTGGATCCGGTATAACTACAAATAGGCCCTAAATGGGGCAAAAAACGCTTTCGTGGACTTGGTGGATAACATTCCTTGTTTCCTGCCTAGGCTGGGTTTTGCAGCGGTCCGATGACCACATAAGGGAGTTATACACCATGGCTGGAAAGCCACGGTTACTCTCGCAGATGCACGAGCAAATTCAGCTTAAACACTACTCGATTCGCTTTGCGCGAGTCTACTGCGACTGTCCGCTCCTGGCCGGAAGCAGACGTAGGCTGAACGTCCGTTGCTTCTGGCCGAACGCAGCCCGTAGAGAAGATCTCGCGCATCACAGAAATTTGTCACATTACACTGTGGTCAACTTACTGAGCTTGCTCTGGTGAATGGCATGAAAGTTGGCGTTATTTCCGATACTCATGGATTGCTTCGCCCCGAAGCCCTTGCTGCCCTGGCGGGATGTGAGCAGATCATTCATGCCGGGGACATCGGTAGCCCCGAGATTCTTGGTCAACTGGCGTCTATAGCGTCATTACACGTCGTGCGTGGGAACAATGATCAAGAGGCTCCGTGGGCAGCCAATCTCCCTGATCTTCTGCGTTTCGACGTCAACGGATGGCCAGCGCTGTTGGTACATGACATTGCCGATCTCCCGATCGAACTGGATACAGGCATCAAGCTGGTGATCACCGGCCACTCCCACAAGCCACGGATAGAATGGCGTGGGGAACAGCTATTTCTCAATCCTGGTAGCGCGGGACGGCGACGCTTCAAGTTGCCAGTGACCCTGGCTCTGCTTGAGATAACTCCAACCTCAGTTGAGCCTCTACTGATCCACTTATTGGAGTGAAGAGCGAGGGGTTGCCATCGAACCCACGCGGACTTGATCTATTCCATGACCGGTGCGGGTTCTTCATTCGCCTGAATTTTTGGGGCTTTGATAATCAGCAGCAGCGGCATGACCGCCAGTGACAGCACCATCAGCAGCTTGAAGTCATCCACGTAAGCAATCCAACTGGCCTGCACCGTGACCATTGCGTCCAGTGTTGCGCGTCCGGACGCGACCATCGGGTCCAGAAAGTGCTTGATCGGCCAGGCGTCGAAGGCCCGGTTGAAGGGCGTGACGTAGGCCCCTATTTCCGCGTGGTTGGCCTGGATGTTCTGCGTGAGCAGCACCGTCACGATAGAAATCCCGACGCTGGAGCCGACATTTCGCGACAGGCTGTAAAGCCCCGTGCCTTCTGCCCGCAAGGACGTTGGTAAGGTCGCGAAGGCAACCGTGGTCAAGGGCACAAACAGCATGCCCAGGCTGGTGCCTTGAATGAAGCCGACAACGATGATGGTTTGTATCGAGACATTGGGCGTCCAGCCCGTCATCAGCCACATCGACAGCGCTGACAAACCCAACCCCGTCAGCAGTAACAGGCGGGTATCGACTTTGCCCAGCAGTTGGCCGGCGAGGAACATGGTCAGCATCGTGCCCAACCCGCGTGGGCCCATCACCATGCCGGCGGTCAGCACCGGATAGCCCATCAGGGTTTGCAGGTAAGGGGTCATCAGCGCCAGCGAGGCCAGGTAGGTAATGCCGACGATAAAAATGAAAATGACGCTGATCGAAAAATTACGGTCCTTGAACAGCTTCGGGCTGATGAAGGGCGAATCAGTGGTGAAGGTATGGACCAGAAACACGTACGCGGCGACAGCGGCCACCACCGCTTCGATCAGGATTTCACCGCAAGAGAACCAGCCCAGTTGTTCACCTCGGTCCAGAAACAGTTGCAGGGCCATGATCGCTACGCTCAACGAACCAAAACCGAGCCAGTCCAGCCGTGACGAGGTGTCGGTCGACGTTTCGCTGACGTAATAGATGATCCCGGCCAGCGCCAGCAGACCAATGGGCAAATTGATGAAAAACACCCACCGCCAGCTGAAGTTCTCCGTCAGCCAGCCGCCGAGCATCGGGCCCAGCACTGGGCCGACCATGACCGACACACCAAACAGGGCCATGGCTGAACCGCGCTCTTTGAGGCTGTAGATATCCAGCAGAATGCCTTGGGACAACGGCACTAGCGCCGCACCCGCAAGCCCCTGCAGCAGACGGGCCAGGATGATTTCCTCCAGCGACTGCGCCAGGCCGCAAAGGATCGACGAGACGACGAAGCCGACAATCGCCCACAGCAGCACGCGTTTGCGCCCGAAGCGTCTGGCCAGGAAGGCAGAGGGCGGCGTCATGACGGCAGCGGCGACGATATAGGAGGTCAGCACCCAGTTGATCTGGTCCGAACTGGCCGAGATGCTGCCTTGCATGTAGGGCAGGGCGACGTTCGCAATGGTGGTGTCGAGCGCTTGCATGATCACGGCCAGCACGACGCAAGCGGTGATCATCCCGCGATGGGCCACCGGTTGCGTCGTTGCCGGATTACTCATGGGCGGGGGCCTTGCTCGCAAACAGCCCCGAGAACATGGACGGAAGGCCGCGCGCCGAACCTGTATCAATCTGCGCTTCCACACTCATGCCGGTGCGTAGCGGCGGTTTTTGTCCGGCATCATCGATGCTGATGCGCACGGGGATCCGTTGCACGACCTTGACCCAGTTGCCCGTGGTGTTTTGCGCAGGCAGCAACGAGAAGCTTGAACCCGACGCCGGGCTGATGCTTTCGACGGTGCCGTGCCACCAGACGCCGGGGTAACTGTCGACACTGATATCCACGGGTTGACCGGGCTTCATGTGGGTCAGTTCCGTTTCCTTGGGTGACGCGGCGACCCACAGGTGATCATCCGACACCAGGCTGATGCCTGATTGTGGTGGTTGTAGATAGGAACCGACTTGCAGCGAATCAACGTTGGTCACGACACCGTCGAACGACGCCCTGACGACTGAGTTGTTCAGGTTGCGCTGCGCTTCGTCGACGGCGGCCTGGGCCTGTAGATACGTGGATTGTTGTTCGACGGGTGTCTCGATATGCCCACCCAATTGGGCCAGCACCATTTGTGCGGTGGCCTTGGCAACGGCGATTTTTTGCCGGGTGCTGTCCAGTGCGTGCTTGGCATCGTCGTAGTTGGTTTTGGACACCGCAGAAACGCTGACCAGGGTTTGCTGACGCTGGAAGCTGGCCTGGTAGTACGCGAGGTCGATTTGTGCCTGATCGATTTCGGCCAGCGCCTGGTTGTAGTTGGCCTTGAGGTTGAGGATCTGATTGCGCACGTTGTCCCGTTGCGCCTTGGCACTCGCCAACGCTATCTGAAACGGCTCCGGTTTCAGGGTGAACAGTATTTGACCTTTGACGACCCGCTGATTGTCTTTGACATCCACCGAGGCGACCAGGCCCGAGACATCCGTGGAAACGCCGACATGATCAGCCTGTATGTAGGCATTGTCGGTGGAAATGATCTGCCCGCCTGTCACGTACAGGTAACCGGCGACCAGAAGCGCCACGGGCAACAATGTAAAGAGAGCTTTGCGTACAAGCTGCCGTTTTGGACGGGCAGGGGAAGCACTGCTCTGGCTGCTGTCGGTTTGCCCAAGGTCTGGTTTGCGCGCCTCGGTTGAAGCGGGGCCTTCCAGTCGTGAGGTCACGGGCAGCACAGGAGTCTGTGCAGGTGACTTCAGGCGTTGATCAGCCATGGCGGCGCGTCTCGTCGTCGATGGGAAGACTGCAGGCTTCGATCAGGTTGGACCTCATCCGCTTCATCATTTGCAGCAGCAGTTGTTCTTCCTCTTCAGAGAATCCGTTCGTGGCCTCCAGGCGTGTCGATCGGCCCATGTCACGCATGAGTTCCAGAAGCGGATGAGCCTGCTCCGTCAAAAAAAGCAGGGACAGGCGTCGGTCCGTAGGATGCCGGCGCCGTTCAAGCAGTCCGCGTTCCTCCATTTTGTCCAGCAGACGCACAAGGGTGATCGACTCCAGCTCCAGTAAATCCGCGAGGCCTTTTTGATGGATCCCCTCGTTCTTCGACAACATGGCCAGTACTTGCCACTGCGAGCGGGTGAGGCCGACATGCCGCGCCCGCTGCTCAAATCGCTTGCGCATCAACCGGGCGCTGTCATGCAGGGCAAAACCAAGTGTCAATGTGTCAGTCATGTCGAGGTCTGCGGCTAAGAAGTTACCTCATCATAGTTTAGCTTGTGATTAGCGTGCTATCTAAATGTGCGGATTGTTCGACAAGATCGGCCGAAATCAGTCATTCCGGCAGGTTGAGCCTCAGCAGTGCCAGCTGCCTGGCCCGTGCCTTTCGCCGATGGCAAAACAACACCCCCGGGAATGATCGGCGGCAAATACTTGGCTGAAGGCTGAAGGCTGAAACCGGGAATTGGGTTGCGCAATGGATGAGCAAGTGTCGGCGCAGATGTTCGTTTGGTGCCTGCTTCTGGTCGATAGTTGCCTTTCGCGAAGGGCTGCTATCGACCCAGGCTGTGTGAAAACGCATGCACCGTTTTGAAGTCTGCGTTGCTACGTAAAATCTGCCAGCGTTTGGTTAATCAGCAGACCTGAAATTTGCGTAGGAACGTGATTTTCGTTCCGGTCCTGACTGTCAAACCCGCTGTAAAACGTTTTCACACAGCCTGGACCCATAGCTGCCCATCGCATGAGGCAGAAAACGGCCGATGGTGTTGAAAAAGTCGACCCGGCCCGGCTACCCATTCATTGAGCAGTGAAAGCGCCTTTTTTACACGCCGCTACGTCAAATCTGAGTCCTGAACCTTCTGCGCAAAACACAGATTTCAATCTGCGAAGGCAGCAGCGCGCACCTTGAGGAACTGATCAATGAAGGGCGCGTAGACATGGCGCTGCTTCTACGCGAAGCCGATGTGTAACCTGGAAGAGTCGGTGCTGGTACACCCCCAAACTCATGCTGGTCGGTCGCGCCCAGGATCCGGATGTCACGCAGCCAACCGTCGAGTTATCCAGCCTGCAGGGGCTGCCCCTGGTGCTTCCATCGCGGCCACATCCATTACGCGCGCGGCTTGAAAAACTCTCCAAGTCGCACGGCATTCAATTCGATTGTGCCGTGGAGGCAGACTCGATCCGGCTGCAATGGGAAATCGTCGCTGCCGGTGGCGGCTACGCAATCACTTCGGGGTTGTTTGAACATGTCGACGACCCGCGCTTCTCGGGCGCCCGTATCGTCAAGCCGGAACTCATGCGCAGTGTGGTGCTGGCCAGCTCACTGCGTCGCCCAACACGCTGGCGGCCCGCACGGTTCAAAAGCTGCTGGAGCAGGAAGCCCCCCTGTTCTGCGAGTACCGGTAGACCTTTTTCCTGTCGAGCGCCAAAACGCTGATCATCGCTGGCTTCTTTGAACTAGCGCTCGATGCCATACAGTTTGTTGATCAGACTCAGCGCGATGTCGGCTCGCCCGGTCTTACCCTTGGGTTGCACTTTTTGCGCATCGACGAACTTACGTCGCGCATGTGCCCAGCAGCCCAAACGCTCGACACCGGGCTGCGCGCCCCCAAGGCGTTATAGCCGGCGTAATCGTCGGTCATCAGGTAGCCGCGATAATCGGCAAGCAGGCGCAGGGGCACCTCCTGCGCGTGGCTGGTGGTGTAGTCAAACAGGACAACTGGGCGCTCAGGCGGGCCGCTGGCTTGGACCCACATCCAGGGCTGGCTGGTCGGGTCTCGATCCGGCTCCCTCAACACTTGTACCCGCGTTTCGTCACAGTGGATCACCGGACTTTCCAGCAACCTGTCGCGCATCAAATTCAGCAATGGTTGCAAGTGTTCGCCGCACTGGATCACCCAGCGCGCCAAGGTTTGACGGGGGATATCGACGCCGTGTCGACCAAGTAATTTTTCGAACCGATACAGTGGCAAACCATCGACGTATTTGGTGGTCTGCAGCATCGCCAACACGTGGTGGTGCGCCATGAGTAAAAAAGCCCGCCTTCGTGATGAAGCGCGGGCTTTTTTATCCGTGTTGATGCGTGGTGGTTATGGGTGTTGCAGTCGCTGTGCTCGCTTGTCCGCCAGATGCTGCACCACCAAGCGGCCAATCAGCACCAGCAGCGTCAGGGAGATCAGTAACACCGAAATTGCTGCCACGCTCGGGTCGACGTTGTCGCGCAGGCCGCTCCAGATGCGTTTGGGCAGGGTGTCGACGTTGACGCTGGTGATGAACAGCGTCACTGCCACCTCTTCCCAAGACAGGGCAAAGCCCAGCAGGGCGGTGGAGGCCAGGCCCAGTTTCAGGTTTGGCAAAATCACCATGAACGTGGTCTGCATCAGGCTGGCACCGAGGTTGCGCGAGGCCAGTTCGATGCGCCGGTCAATCTGGCTCAACGCAACCAGCATGGTCACCACGCCGTACGGTACCACCATGATCACATGGGCAATCACCACGCCGGTCAGGGTGTCATAGCCCATGCCCGGCGCGAAGCGACCGAGCTTGGTTTCCATGAAGTACAGCACCAGCGCGGAAATCACCGGTGGAATCGCCATCGGCAACAACACCAGGCCAATCAACGCCGTGGCCAGTTTGGAGCGCATGTACCAGATGCCGAGGCTAAAACTCGCCGCCAGCAAGGTGGCGATGATGCTGGTGGTGAAGGCGATGGCCAGGCTCTGGCTGATGGCGTGGAACCAGTCAGGGTTGCTGACCAGCGCCTCATAGTGACGCAGCGACCAGTTGCCTTCGGGCATCGACAGGAAGCGTTTGCTGGTGAACGACACCGGGATGACCGTTAGCAGCGGGAACAGCATGAAGGCCATGGCGACCACGGCCAGCAGTCGGGTACTCAGGCTTGTGCGATGGGTGTTCATAGTGATCTCAGCCTACCAGTCGATTCACGCGGGTCATTTTCAACAGCACCCAGATCAATGCGCTGACCAAGGCCAGCAACACTACGCTCAGTGCCGCCCCCAGGCCCCAGTTACTGGTCTGGAACATTTGCAGGAACACGTACTCGGCGATCATCACCGTTTGCCCGCCACCCAACAGCACCGGGGTGATGAAGAAGCCCAGGCAGAACACGAAGACCATGATGAAGGCACCCAGGATGCCCGGCAGGGTCTGCGGCAGCAGCACTTGCCAGAAGGTGCGCAAGGCACCAGCACCGAGGCCGCGCGAGGCCATGAGCACACGCTGATCCAGTTGGCGCATGGTCGACAGCAACGGGAATACCGCGTACGGGATCATCACGTGGAGCATGCCGATGACTACCCCGATTTCATTGCGGCTCAGTTGCAGCGGCTGATCGATCAGGCCCATGTCCATCAAACCGTTATTGAGCACACCGTTGCTGCGCAGGGCGATCAACCATCCAAAGGCCCGTACCAGCACCGAAATCCAGAACGGGATGAAGATGCAGATCTCCACCACCCGCTGCCAGAACGGCGGGCTGAATACCCAGCAGTACGCCAGCAGATAGCCGATCACTAGGGCCAGGCAACTGACCGTCATACACAGGCGCAAGGTGCGCCAGAGCATCTCTTGGATCGCCGGGTCCGTGGCGATGCGCTGGTACTGTTCGATGCCCGGCGTGGGCAGCGAGAAGCTCCAGCCGACCACGCCGACAAACGGAAGCACATAGAAGACCAGCAGCAACACCGGCAGCGGGAACAGCAGCAAGCTGCGCTCCAGCCCCGGCGAACTGAAGCGGGGCTTGGGAGGGGTCAGGGTTGAGGTCAGGGTCGTAGTCATGGTCAATGGCTCACTTGGACAACCGCGTCAGATACTCTTCCAGTGCTTTGGAGTAATTGTCGGCGTACCACTGGGCATTGAGAGCGATCTGCTTTTTCAGGTTCTCTTCGGACGCGCAGTTGGCTTCCAGTTGCTTGGCCGACATCATTTTTTCCGTGGCGCTGTTCGATGGCCCGTTGCCCAGCAATTCAAACAGTTTGAGCTGGCCTTCAGGCTGCAAGGCTTGCTGGATGAACTGCATGGCCGGTTGCGTGCCGCCCGGATTGCCGTTCAGGACTGCCCAACTGCTGGAGTTGATGAAACCGTTGTCGAAGGTCCAGCGCACGCGATTGTCGGTGTCTTCGCTGAGCAGCTTGGCGCGGGTGTGCCAGATCGCGCCCACCGACACTTCACCGTCGACCATCAATTGCTGGCTCTCGGCACCCGAGCTCCAGAACGACAATACGTGAGGCTTGATCTCATCGATCTTCTTCATCGCCCTCGGCACGTCCAGCGGGTACAACTGATCTGCCGGAACGCCGTCGGCCAGGAGTGCCGCTTCGAGCATCCCGTTCATCCATTTGTACAGCGTGCGCTTGCCGGGGAATTTCTTCACGTCCCAGAAATCGGCCCAGGTCTTCGGCCCGTTGTCGCCGAATTTTGCGCTGTCCCAGGCCATGACATAGCTGAACTGGTAGCTGGCGATACCGAAATCGGAGGCGAGCGCCGGGGCCACGTTATCGCGCTTGATTACGTTGTAGTCCAGCGGTTGCAGTATCTTGTCTCGGCCCAGCACGATGGCGCTGTAGCTCTCGACGTCGACCAAGTCCCAGCTCGGTTGACCGCTGGCCAGTTGCGAGCGGATTGCGCCCTCGGTCGGGCCGGCGCCGTCGATGCGCACCTGGATGCCGGTGTTCTTGGTGAAGGTGTCGGTCCACGCCGAACGGAACGCGTTGAGGGCATCACCGCCCCAGTTGACCACCACCAGCGGCTTGTCCGCCGACCAGCTGATGCCGCTGCGCAGCGCCAGCGGCACTGCGGCCAGCAGGCCCATAGCCTGGATAAAGGTGCGACGGTTGATCTGACCGTCGCGGGCCTTTTCGATAAGCACTTCGATGCAGTCTTGTTGGTGATCCTGGCGCATGGGCAAGTCCTCAGGCGGCGGGTGTCTGCGTGGACACCGGCCTTTTTGTTGTCATTGGAAGAGAGCTTTGTGACGCAGTTTTTTTGGGGGTCAGGCTTGTAGCAGGAAGCTTTGCTGCACCGGCCAGCTCAGCCACACTGGAGCACCGCTGGTCATCGACGCGCCCGGGTGATTGCCGGGTACGGACAGGTTGATCGGTAATGTATCGCCGCCGACCTTGAGCGCCAGATGGGTACTGGAGCCTTGATAGACCTTGTCGGTGAGTTGTGCGGGCATCACGTTGTAGCCGTCCAGGGTCGGGCACTCGCTGTGCAGTTCCATGTGCTCGGGGCGCACGGCCAGCACAATCGGCGCCTGGCTCAGTGCGCTCGGGGCCTGGGCGTGCAATACGCTGGTGCCGCAACGGCCGCTGGCGGTCTGGCCATTGCGGGTCAGATTGTCCAGCGGGAACAGGTTCATCTTGCCCAGGAACTCGGCGACGAAACGACTCTCGGGGCGGTTGTAGATGTTTTCCGGGGTGTCGACCTGAGTCAGCTTGCCGTGGTTGAAAATCGCGATGCGCGATGACAGCGCCAGGGCTTCGTTCTGATCGTGGGTGACGAACACGAAACTGGTACCGACCTGACGGTGGATGCGTTGCAGCTCGGTTTGCAGCTGTTCGCGCAGGTTCTTGTCCAGGGCCGACAATGGCTCGTCGAGCAACAGCAGTTCCGGCTCGAACACCAGCGCCCGGGCGATCGCCACACGCTGCTGCTGACCACCGGACATCTCGGCGGGCTTCTTGTGCATGTGCGCACCGAGGCCGACCACTTCAAGAATATGCTTGACCCGGCGATTGCGCTCTTCGGCGGGGACTTTGCGGATGCGTAGCGGGTAGGCCACGTTGTCGGCCACGCTCATGTGCGGGAACAGCGCATAACCCTGGAACACCATGCCGTAGTTCCGCTTCTCGGCGGAGCGCTTGATGATGTCGACGCCTTGTTCCATCAATTTGCCCGACGTCGGGCTGAGGAAACCGGCAAGGATCATCAGCATGGTGGTCTTGCCCGAGCCGGACGGCCCCAGCAGGGTAAGAAATTCGCCCTGGCGAACGTCGAGATCGACGTTATCCAGCGCCGCGAAACGACCGTAATACTGGCTGATACCTTGAGCGCTGAGCTGAATCGCTGAACGGCTGGACACTATGGAGTTCCTCTTTTTATTGCCCATATGACGTACGAGGACGGATGCAAATCCGAAATGGGCTTTGGGCCTATTATTGTTAAAAATATCGCTACATCAATGGAATTATTTTGCCGATATTGGTTAGTTTTATTGAACAAATAAGCTGTGTATTTCGCCTCGGCCAGAGGCCCCGAAATAGAGCTTCTACCCTGTGGGAGCGAGCTTGCTCGCGATAGCGATTTATCAGGCGACATCAATAGTGACTGTGGTGGCCTCATCGCGAGCAAGCTCGCTCCCACAGGGGAATGTGATGTGCTTTTAAAGCGTGTCCTGCCAGGTCTGATGGGATGACTGAAGCTGCGTCTTGACCCAGCTACTGAAGGCCTGGACCACCGCGCGCTCGGCTTTTTGTGGGTCGGCGACCAGGTAATAGCCACGGTGCAGGTCGATGCTGATGTCGAACGGACGCACCAGCAAACCCTTGGACAAGGCATCGCCGCTGATCAGGTTGTCGCCGATGGCGATGCCCTGGCCGGCAATGCAGGCGGACTGCGCGCAGTGCGCATCGGAAAACAGAATGCCGCTCGTCGCGTTGACCCCTGAAGCACCGGCAGCGGTCAGCCACACGCGCCAGTCCGAGTAGTCGGTCATGTGCAGCAGCGGGTAGGCACTGAGTTCCTGCGGGTTTTTCAGCCCGCTCAAGGCGTTGATCAGACGCGGGCTGCACACCGGGAAAAAACGCAGCGCCACAATCTCTTCAACGACCATTTCCGGCCAGTCGCCGATGCCGTAGGCAATGAACAGATCGGTGTTGGGGTTGTTGGTGTCGTCCGGTGTCCGCGGCGAGATCAGCTGCAATTGCACCTGCGGATACTGACGCAGGAACGCACCGATGTGGTGGCACAGCCAATAAGTGGCGAACCCCGGCGCGCAACTCACGCACAACCGGCCCGAAACCTCCTGATCGTCGATCAACTGCCCGGCATCCAGCAGGTTCAACAGAATCCCGTGCACTTCCCGCGCATAGCGTTCGCCCTGATACGTCAGGCCGATGCCCCGGCCAATGCGCTCGGTCAGGGCGAAACCGACACATTCCTCAAGCTTGCTGATCTGGTGGCTGATGGCGCTGCGGGTCAGGTTCAGTTCACGGGCTGCGATCGACACGCTGCCTGTGCGGGCAACCGCATCCAGCGCGCGAAGGGCTGTCATCGAAGGAAAACGCATAAATCATCCCGTTATTGTTTTGAGTGGCTCATATGGTGACGTAAATCGAACAGTCAGGCCAAAAAAAATCGATTGTTGTATTGGTTGATTCAACAATACTAGCCCCATTCGTCGTTGGGCCACTGTGGCCCTTTATCCAGGAGGTGCTGCATGCCCCGATGTGCCCAGGCGCTTGTTCAGTTGCTGGAAGGCTATGGCGTTGAAACTGTCTTCGGTATTCCCGGCGTGCACACTGTCGAGTTGTATCGCGGCTTGCACGGCAGCCGCCTGAAGCACGTCAGCCCGCGCCACGAGCAGGGTGCCGGGTTCATGGCTGACGGTTATGCCCGGGCCAGCGGCAAGCCCGGGGTGTGCTTCATCATCAGCGGTCCCGGCATGACCAACATCATCACCGCCATGGGCCAGGCCTATGCGGATTCGGTGCCGATGCTGGTGATTTCCACCTGCAACCGTCGCGAACACCTGCGCCTGGGCCATGGTCACTTGCATGAACTGCCGGATCAGCGCGCGCTGGTCGCCGGGGTCTGCGCCTTCAGCCATACGTTGCAGCACCCGGCGCAATTGCCGGAAGTGCTGGCGCGGGCGTTTGCCTTGTTTGGCTGTACGCGGCCGCGGCCGGTGCACATCGAGATTCCGCTGGATGTGCTGGAAATGTCTGCCGGAGGTCTGGACCTGCGCCCGCGTCCGTTACCGGCAGCGCCTGCCCCGGCGCCGGAAGCCATCGATGCTGCGGTGGCCCTGATCGGCAACGCGAAGCGTCCATTGATCCTCGCCGGTGGCGGCGCGCGCCGTGCCGCTGAAGTCCTGGCCGCGCTCGCCGAACGTCTTCAGGCCCCCGTGGCATTGACCACCAACGCCCGTGGTCTGCTGGCTCCCGAACATCCTTTGCTGCTCGACGGTGTGCAGTCGTCGGCGCATGGTCGCGAACTGTTCGCCGAGGCCGACGTGGTATTGGCTATCGGCGCCAAACTGGCTCATCCGCAACGCCCGGCCGTAGCGCTGGTTGGCGACGGCGGCTTGCAGTTTTCCAGCGCCGAACTGATCGCTGCCAAAGAGGCGGGCGTCGGCGTGATCCTGCTGCTGTGGAACAACTCCAGCTACGGCGAAATCCGCGACTACATGAATGCCAAGGCGCCCGTTGCTGGGGGTGGACATCCTTACGCCAGACTTCGCTGCGCTGGCGCAAAGCTGTCACGTGGCCCATCACCGGACAAAAGATCCCGGTGCTTTGCGTGAACTACTGGGCCAACTCGGCAGTACCAAGGAGCCAGTGATGATCGAGGTCGACGCCACAACGTTTCTGGCTGAGTAAAACAACAACAATTTTTTCAGGTCGCCGACATGCACAACGCCCGGTGGACCTTCCAATCTCCCTGAACTCAAAGGTGGCTACCATGGCTGAGTCCGATAACTTTTCTTCTACCCATTCCGTGCAGGGGACCTACGCCGACCTGATCCTCGCCAACGGTCGTATCTACACCCAGGACCCGGCCAACCCGTGGGCCGAGGCCGTGGCCATCCGCGACGGCAAGTTGATCGGGGTCGCCAGCCTCGGCCAGATCGAGATGTACAAGGGGCCGAACACTCGCGTGCATGACCTGCAAGGCGCGTTCTGCATGCCGGGCCTGCACGACATGCACACTCACCCCGACCTTGCGTTGGCACCACGCTACGCCGATGACCTCGATGTCGGCATCGAAGACCCGACCCCGGAACAGCTGCGTGAAAGCATTCTCGCCTACGCCGACAGCCATCCCGGCGACGGCTGGATCTACGGTCAGTACTGGGTGCGCTACACCTTCCGCGAAGCCGGTTTGACCCCGGGCCGCGAGTGGCTCGACAGCGTGATGCCGGACCGTCCGGTGGCGCTGCTCGACCGCATGTGGGGCACCATGATGGTCAACTCCAAGGCCCTGGAACTGGCGGGCATCGACCGTCACACGTCCGACCCGCGCAACGGTTATTTCGAGCGTGACGAAGTGACCGGCGAACCCACTGGCCTGATGATTGACGGCGCCTACGCGATGATCCACGCCGCCATGCCACCGACGCCGGTCAGCGTGTTGCGCCGCGCCTATCGCGATGGCGTGCACTTCCAAAGCTCGCGCGGCGTCACGGCGAGCAAATACGTGCACGTCTGCGAACAACGTTTGCAAGCCTTGAAGGAACTGGACGACAGCGGCGAACTGACGGTGCGCATCGAAGCAGCGATCAGTTGGCAGGACGACATCTTCCCGGTGCGTCGTCGCTGGGAACTGCTGGCCGGCGAGCGTCACTACTACCGCAGCGCGCGCTTGAGCGCCAACGCGGTGAAGTTCCATTTTGACGGTACGGTCGAGCCGAAGTCTTCATACCTGCTGACGCCATGGCCGCAGGAATCGAGCTGGCGCGGCAAGCTCAATCTGACCCCGGAACACATCACCGACATGGTGGTGGACATGGACCGAAAGGGCATTCGCGTGATCGCCCACTGCACCGGTGACGGCGCCTCCGACGTGTTCCTCGACGCCGTGGCCGAGGCCCGTCGTCGCAATGGTTTCAGCGGTGTGCGCCACCAGTGCGCCCACAGCACCTTGCTGCATCCCGGCAACCTGCCGCGCTTCAAGGAACTGAATGTCATCGCCGAGTTTTCCCCGGCCGCCTGGTACCCGACACCGTTCGCCAGCGGCGCGCGTTCCGGTTACGGTCAGGAGCGACTCAAGCGCATTTACGACTTCAAAGGCGTACTCGCCGCGGGCGGCACAGCGGTAATGGGCACCGACTGGCCGGTGGCATCCATCGACCCGTGGCTGGCGCTGGAAACCATGATCACCCGGCAGAACCCGTGGAACGACGACCCGGCCTGCTTCGGTGACCCGATCAGCCTCGAACAGGCGGTGACCGTGATCACCAGCAACGGCGCCGTGGCCATGGGCCTGGAGCACAGCACCGGCAGCCTGCAAGTGGGCAAGTCGGCGGATCTGATCGTCATCGACCGCGATTTGTTCGCCGCACCGGCGCGCAACTACATCCACAAGACCCAGGTGCTGCTGACCTTCGTTGAAGGGCAATTGGTTTACGACCGCCATTCGACACTGGAAAAAGTCGGCCTCAAGGCCGTCTGGCAGGGCGAACCACCGGTGTTGGAGGGCAAGGCAGAATGACTTCCCCACGTATCTCCGTGACCGTCGTTTCGGGGTTTCTCGGCGCAGGTAAAACCACGCTACTCAACCGCATGGTGCGCCGTGCCAAAGGTAGTCGGCTGGCGGTGATCGTCAACGATTTCGGCGAGCTGAACATCGATGCGGCCATCGTTTCCGAAGTCACCGACGCCGTATACAGCCTGCAAAACGGCTGCATCTGCTGCACCGTGCAGGAAGACCTGCTGGCGCAACTCGGCAGTCTGGCGCAATTGCAGCCACGACTGGAGCGCATCGTCATCGAGTGCAGCGGTGTGTCCGACCCGCAGCGCATCGTGCAAACCCTGGCCTACCCGCAACTGCGCAGCCAGATGCAACTGGACATGGTCATCACCGTGGTCGACGCCACCCGTCATCTGCAACTCGATGGTGAGTACGCACGCCTGGCTCGGGCACAAGTGGCCGCTGCCGACTTGCTGTTGCTGAACAAGACCGATCTGGTCGACGAATCACAGCTGCAGGCGCTGCGCGATGCATTGGGCGCCAGGACCCGCGTGCATGAAAGTGTACAGGCCGAGTTGCCCGATGCACTGTGGCTGGATACCGACCTGGACCTTGAGCCCCGGGCGCTGAAACCGCTGACGCGGGTTTCCGACGGCGATCATGGCGAGATGTTCAGCAGCTGGTTGTGGCAGAGCAATGCTGCCCTCGACATCGAATGCTTGCGTGGTTGGTTGAAGGCACTGCCCAGCGATGTATTCCGGGTCAAAGGCTTGGTGCTGCTGACGCCGGGCAGCACCGCGCACTGGCTGCAACATGTCGGTGCGCGCAGCCAGTTTCTGCCGATGGTGGATGACACCCAGGCCAGCTCTACACGCCTGGTGTTTATCGCTCGCCGCGGCTTCGATGGCTGGGAGGCATTGGGACAAGGGCTGGAAGATTGCACCGTTAAAGAGGTTACCGAGGTATGACATTGACAGAGCAACGTCTGCGTGAAGAGTTGGCGGCCTGCTACCGCTTGATTGCGCACTTTCGCATGACCGACCTGATTTTTACCCACATCTCGGTGCGCATTCCGGGGCCGGAGCATCACTTTCTGATCAACCCTTACGGGCTGATGTTCGACGAGATCACCGCGTCCAATCTGGTGAAAATCGACCTCTATGGCCACGCTGTGGAACCGTCGCCGTACCCGGTGAACCCGGCCGGTTTCGTGATCCACAGCGCCATTCACGGCGCCCGTGAAGATGCGCAATGTGTGCTGCACACCCACACCCGATCCGGTTGCGCAGTGGCGGCGCTGAAGTGCGGGTTGTTGCCGGTGAACCAGATTTCCATGGAGTTCTACGGCCGCGTCGCTTACCACGACTACGAAGGCGTGGCGCTGGACCTGAGTGAGCAGCAACGGCTGGTGGCGGACATGGGCGACAAGCCGGTACTGATGCTGCGCAACCACGGATTGCTGACGGTGGGCGAAACGGTGGGCCAGGCATTCATGCGCATGTACTACCTGGAAAAAGCCTGTGACATCCAGTTGGCCGCGCAAACTGCCGGTGAGCTGGTACTGCCGTCGGCCGAGGTGTGCGCGCACACCGAGCGGCAGTTCAATGATCCGGGGCGGCCGCTGGATGAGGGTGAGTTCGATGACCCGGATGCCATGCAACTGGCCTGGGCGGCATTGTTGAGAATGCTGGATCGAGTGGCTCCGGGTTATCGCGACTGATCGCGGCGGGGGTATTCAGATTCATCGACCGCACCGCTAAGGAAGGTCTGAAGTAATCAGCGATTTTTGATGCCCTCCTTGGTTGAGGTTTTCCCCTTCTTCGTCTGATGCATTTCGGGGGCGCGTTTGCCGTCTTTATTCTTGGTCGAACTCGGCGCGTGAATGATCGTCGCATCGACCACCGTACCGTGGCGCAATATCAGGCCACGGTCGTCCAGATAACCATTGATGACCTGCAAAGTCCCTCCGGCCAATTCATGTTTTTCCAACAAGCGTCGGAAGTTGAGGGTCGTGGATTCATCGGGAGTCCGATCCAGATGCAGCCCCAAAAACTGGCACAGGATAGTGGTCTTGTACAGTGCTTCTTCCATCGCCAGATCGCTGTAGCCGAACCAGTTCTGCAGTAGATGGACCCGCAACATCGCCATCAGCGGATACGCCGGACAGCCACCGTCGCCTTTCGGATAATGCGTGCTGGCGCCGACACCGAATTGACCTAGTTGCCGAGATGTCAGTGACCCAGTCGGATACCTCGATAACTATTACCTTTTGCTGGATTTGTGCGGATTTGGAGATGGGTCAGTCTTGCATCAGCACGTGGTTCAATTCGGCGTGAGCGCCAACACAAGTGCACCACGGGCAAGCCAAGGCGCATGCCGAGGGCGCGGGCGAAGGTAGATTTGCCGCTACCGGCATCGCCCAGAATTACAATCCGTTGCACGGCCGGACTTCCTGTCGCGAAAAAAGCCGGCAATTGTGCAGGTTTCGGGGCATCAGTTAAAGGCTGATGTAGGGCGACCACGCCACAGGAATGAATTTTTTGTTGTCTGCTGCGCTATATGCAGATGAGAGCAAGATACTGCCCCCTCTTTGTCACATTGAACGTCTGCTTCTGGCCCAGAGTGTGTAAAAACACTCTGACCTCATCGTCTTGGATTATCGACCTTCGTTGGCTGAGCGATCGCACGGTCAATGCTGCGGGTCGCATCGGTCGCGATCTGGAACACGTCAACGCTGTTTTTACAGCCTCTGGGATGGGCCAAAATCAGCCTTTTTCAGGCCGTCAGCGCTTTCATCAAACCGTTGGCACCGATGATTTTCATAACCCGTTTCAAGTTGTAGGCGAGAACATTCAAGCTTATCTCCGCACTCACCCCGGTCAGTTTTCGCGTCAGGAAGTGCGTCGCACCCATCCATGTTTTAGCGTCCCGAAGGGATGCTCAACCGTCCGTTTTCGGACTCGCATCATCTCCGGTGCTTTGCTCAGCCGAAGCTGCATTTCCTCCAATACGGCTTCATGTTCCCAGCGTCGAACTCGTCGTTCCGTGCTCGGTGTGCATTGCGACTTCAACGTGCAGCCTTGGCATTTCGAACTCCAGTAACGATGCAACTTCAGGCCTTTTTCAACGTAGGAGTAGTGCCAGATCAGCGCCTCGCCAGCGGGGCAAATGTATTCGTTTTTTGCCGCGTCATAGATGAAGGCATCGTTATTGAAACGCCCGTCAGCCTTGGCTCCAGAGGTCATCGGCTTGGGCACATAGGCGGTGATACCTGCATCGTGACAAGCGAGGATTTGTTCGCTTTTGAAGTAACCTCGGTCAGCCACTACCGACAACGTATCTGACGCCATCGCCTCGTGGGCTTGCTTGGCCATCGAGCTGAGTTGATCTCGGTCGGAACCGACGTTGGTCACCTCATGCGCAACGATCAAATGGTGCTGAGTATCGACCGCTGTTTGCACGTTGTAGCCGACGATTCCAGTGCCACGCGTCATCATGGAGCGGGCGTCTGGGTCGGTCAGTGAGACCTGTTTATCCGGGGATTCGTTGAGCTGGATTTCGATCGCTTGAAGCTCCTTATTTGAGTTTTGAGCTTGGCGATTTTCTCTTCCAGCCGTACGGCGCTGGGCTCGGTAGCTGTTGGTTCTTGCCGATCGGCAGCATCGAGTACAGCCAGGTAACGGCTGATGCTCGATTCAATTTCTTCCATTCGCCGCTTCAGTTTGGCGCTGGTGAAATTGCGGTCGCGGTTGTTGACTGCTTTGAATTTACTGCCATCGATGGCTACCAGATTTTCTCCGAATAGTCCCAACTGCTGACACAGCACGACGAACTGGCGACAGACGCCTCGGATGGCCTTGCTGTTGTCTTTTCGGAAGTTGGCGATGGTTTTGAAATCAGGCATCAAACGCCCGGTCAGCCACATCAGCTCGACGTTGCGTTGAGCTTCTCGCTCCAAACGTCAGCTCGACTGGATGCGGTTGAGATAGCCGTAGATGTAGATCTTTAGCAAGATCGCGGGGGTGGTAAGCAGGCCGGCCAGTATCGGCTGGAATGGCACCTTCAAAACCCAGATTGACCAAGTCGAGTTCGTCGACAAAGACGTCGACTACGCGTACCGGATTGGTATCGCTGACGTAGTCGTCGAGGCTCTCGGGAAGTAAGGTGCCTTGGCCTCGATGTTCACCTTGGATAAAGCGCTTCATGGGCGATCCCTGCGATGAAATCCTCAGAATTCATAGCAAGTGTTCGCGAAGGCGTTTTTACACACTCTGGGCCGTTAACTGCCTGCTAAGAACTGCCATAAGCGCCCATTCATGGCTTGAAGGTCGCCTGTTGCTCACGTCCCCAGGGCCTGATCCGCACTTTTTCGCCTCACCTGCCACTTTCGCCACAATCGGCGTGGATCTAAAGTCAGGGGCGCACCTTCAGGGGACTTCCAGTCATGTACAGCTCGCTTGCCATACCGAGCACCGCTCGCCAATTGCATGACCGGATCTATGCTGGCGAGATCATTCGCTTCACTGACCTGCAGCCCATGACGGCGCTGGTGGAATATACGCGTGCGCTCCTCGAAGACGCGCTGCATCCCTGGTCGCCGCAACAGATCCATCGCCATTTGAGCCACCCTGAGCAGACTGAGCGCTTTGCGAAAATTCAGAACGACTTCGCAGGCTCGGCTGAGGTCCAGCAGCGCTGGCAGGACGTCGTGCAAAGCCTTGGCATCGCCCCCGATACCCTGGCGTGCGATCGCCTGCATTTGCGTTTTCAGCCGCATTGCGAGCCAGGGCAGTCGACGCCGCGTGCCCGCACGACGGCCACCATCGCGTTTCACCGCGATACCTGGGGGTCGAATATCTATGCACAAACCAACTGGTGGGCGCCCATCTATCCCATCGCGACAGGGCGTACCGTCGCCTTGTATCCAGGCCTCTGGCAACGACCGCTGGGTAATTCGAGCGCAGATTTCGATATGCGCGCAATTTTGCAGCGATCCCATCGAGACGGCCGCAATGCCGTGGATGCCGACGAAGCCATTCCGCATCTGCTGGAAGCGATCGACCCGCAGGAGGGGATTGCCGTCGATATCGCTCCGGGGAGCCTGATCGCCTTTTCCGGGGCTCATGCCCATGCCGGCGTCGGCAATAGCACCGGGCTGACACGCATCTCCTTCGAGACCCGATCAATACTGATCGCCGACCTGTTGGCCGGATTGGGAGCGCCCAATGTCGATGGTCACGCGCCGTGGAAGACTATTGGACTGTTTCGCCGAATGAACGATGCGCAACGCCTGAACGAGATCCTTGGCTGCGGCTTTATCGAGCCCTATCTGCGGCCAGCAGAGGCCTAACGCTGGCGCCGGTAGTCGCTTGGGGAAAGACCGGTGTGCTTGCGAAATACATGGGCGAAGTGACTGGGGTTGGAGTAGTCGACTTCATTGGCGACAGTGACCACGCTCAGTTGTGTTTCGCGCAATAAGCGCCCCAACGCCTTGAACGAACAGGCGGCTGGCCACGGGCCGTTCGGCTTCTTCGCGCAGGCATTGCAGCAATTCGACCAGCTGCGGATCCTCGAAGCCGGACATATCCCGAAGCGTGGCGTGTGCGGCGTTTGCCCCCGAAGACGTCCTGCAGTGCCTCGTCGAATAGTGACAGGCCCAGCAGCACCATGACCACTTCGAAAGGTTCGGGGCTTAACCGTCTCCAGCGAAAGTCATAGGGCGCATTGGCGGCGGTGAGGAAAAGCGAGAGTCCGCTCCCACAGAACTGCGGTGCTATTCCAACGACAGCTTTTGGCCGATACCTGCCGGTTCGGATGCCCTGCGCGGCGTCCGGTTTGATCTGCATTGAGTAGTAGGCCACCGCAAACCTGCGCGGCGGGTCAAAATGTCTTTGGCTATTTCACCGAGCCTCCTTGCCTGATATCCCCGCAAAAAATATCTACGTTGCCATCTGTTGGTGCAGTTCGCACAACAATGGAGTACTCACCGGAAAGCAGGACTGGCATTGCGACAGGTGCGCCTCTTGAAAAACTCCAGCCGCGTATAGCTTGGCGTTTGGTGTTGACCTGATCATTCATTGCGTAGGCGACTGGCCCGGGTTGCTGGCAGCTGCCTTTATTGATGAAAGTGTAGAGGCGCAAGGGCAGCGAGGCTCCGCTTGGAACACCACTGATGAAGAAACTGAATCCGGTTTGTTTGTCCCAGCTTGTCAAAGTTGCATTGCCGATCTGACCGAGGTTGCGGTGGGTGGCTACCAAAGGAACGCTCACTCCATGGTCTGATGAAGTGGTGCAGCCGAAGAGGCTTGCGGTGACCATTAGCGCTGCAAGTGAGTTTCTGAGCTTCATTACCAACCTCCTGCGTTGAAGAACGGTAGCGGGTATAGCTCATTAATCGCCTTCCAGCCGACAGCTACCGGTCTCGAAAGGCTGCTAACGACCCAAGCTGTGTGAAAACGCATGCACCGTTTTGGGTGGCAGCTGTGCGCGGGTTCGCAGACCGAGGAGTTAAGACCCGGCGATACCCCAAACTATCCGCAGCGAGCCAGTGAAACAGGAGGGGATTAGTCTTGTGCCTGCGGATACGAAAAAGCCCGCACAGGGCGGGCTTTGAAAATCAAGTAGGTGGCCGGTGCTGGTCTCCGGCTTACAAGGTTTATCAGGCGTCTCACAGAACAGTTTTGTGCTCTTCTGCTTCACACGGCATAAGGGCTGGATCTCATCACGGAGATCTTTCTAACCGTGTACCCTTGGGAACGCGCCCCACGTTTCCTTGCTATCCTCTTGTTGCGCATCAGTCTGCGTCTTCACCTACATCTTCAGAATAGCAAAAAGTCCGAAGCGCTGGCCGGGCTTTTTAGACCGATTTTATTCAAGGGGAAGAGCGGCAGGATGGAAAAATGCTATCGCCAGCCGGACATTTCTGGTGCCGTTCGAGTGGGGTACCGACATCGCCTGGAAAAATGCTCGCTGTGCCGGCAGGGGGTAGACAAGTGGCCCCCTGAGCTTGCTGTTATCTGCCTGGAGTCGGTGAGAATTTACCGGGTTTCAAGGGCAAGCTGAATGCACTTCATTGCCAGAATGGTTGTCGGGTCGATCAACGCCACTGTATGGCCTTTGATCATGAAAGCGTCGCTGTGCTCCAGAACCAGAGGCAACTCTGTACATCCCAGGATCAGCACATCGGCGCCCAGTTCACACAGGTGCTCTGCGGCGGTGAGGAGCTGGTCCTTACAAATGCCCTCGGTGAATCCAGCCTTGATACCACGCTCCCCATAAATGGCATCCATGACCAACGCTTGGTAATCCACACCCGGTGCGATTATTTGCAGCCCGGCTCGCCGGGCTGCCTCGTGGTAGACCAGACTTTTTATGGTGCCCGACGTCGCCAGCAGCCCAACTGTTTTGCCCGCACCGTACTGTTGAACGATAGCCTCTACCGTCTCGGTAAGCATGTTCACAATGGGTACACGCAAGTGTGCCTGGATACGCTCAACGAACGCGTGAGCGGTATTGCATGGAATCGCAATAGCATTGGCTCCAGCGCTTTCAAGTCGTTTGCAGGTTGCATACATCGCCATCGTCGGATCCGTCTCGTCATACAGCAGGTTGGCTGTGCGATCGGGAATCTGGGGGTTTTGTTCGACCACCATTTTGATGTGTTCCTGATCGCGGCCGGCTGGGGTATGCGCAACGACCTTACCCATGAAGTCGACCGTTGCGGCAGGCCCCACCCCACCGACAATCCCGAGTTTGAATGGAGGTCGATTCGATTGACCTTTTTCCAGGGTGGCGAAGCCAGCATAAATCTCGTTGATATCCAGGACAGTGACACCCCGACGCTGCAGGTCGCCACAGACCAGCGAGAGCTCGGTCATGCCAGGCAAGACGATCGTGGCGCCTTGCTCCTGAAGCGAAAGGCAAGCCTGATACACACACTCCAGCGGTACTCCGTCAAGGTATCCATCTTTGATACCGTTGACCCCATACATCGCCTCCATCAACCCTGACTGCTCGTCATTACCTGGATAAACCAGCTTGAAGTCAGTGCCGAAATAACGCTCGAACAAACCGGAGTGGCAAACATAGTCTGAAGCGATAATGCCCAATGTAGCGCCTGGTTCGCAGATATGGTCAATGTGCTTGCGTAACGCTGCCATCATGTCCAGAACAGGTATGCCAATCTCCTCCTGGATCTCCTCCCGGAAGGTATGGCTGGCAAAACAAGGCAGTACGACCGCAGTGACTGCGCTTTCCTCGAATGACTGACAAACCTGAAAAACATAGAACTTTCTGGAGGTCATGCTCGCGCCCTGGTCCAAGGGCATCAAGACATCTTTGAAGGGGTGCTGCTCAAACAGAAAGTGATAGCGGCCTTGATCCTCCAGTACAGTCCTGGACTTCACCAACTTGTAGAAAAGATCGCCGCCGGCCAGCGAGCCAAGCCCACCCACAATGCCTAGCTTGCGTACAAACGATGACCCACGAGACGGCTTCGATTTAACTTTCATCGTAATAGCTCTCAGGCGTTGGCTACAGTTCGATTCGCAAGTGTGGAGGCCTCGGTTTCAGGTACGTCGTCCGGCTCCTCATGAGGCTCTGATTTGGCGACTACAGCCGTTGCGATGCTATTGCCAACGACGTTGGTGGCGGTCCTGGCCATATCGAGGAACTGATCAATGCCAAGGATCAGCAAAATCCCCGCTTCTGGCAGATTGAACATGGGTAGCGTCGCTGCTACGACAACCACCGAAGCTCGGGCTACACCTGCCATTCCCTTGCTGGTGATCATCAGCGTCAGCAAGATCAGAAGCTGCTGTGTGAAGCTCAAGTCAACATTGTAAGCCTGAGCAATGAACATGATCGCGAACGCTTGATACATCATCGAACCGTCGAGGTTGAATGAGTACCCCAATGGAAGTACGAAGCTGGATATGCGCTTCGGTGCGCCAAATTTCTCCAGGGCCTCCATGGTTTTTGGATACGCGGCCTCACTGCTGGCAGTCGAGAACGCCAACAGAACAGGCTCACGAATGAGCTTGCCAAGGGTGAAGACTGAACGACCCAGGAACAGGTACCCGGCAGCAAACAAGACCGCCCACAGGATCAGAATACCCAGGTAGAACTGGGCAATCAGTTTGCCGAAGTCGACTAACAGGCCCAGACCCTGGGTGGTGATAGCGGCAGCGATTGCAGCGAAGACGCCGATAGGTGCAAGCGCCATGACATAGTCGGTGATCTTGAACATCACCTTCGCCAACTCTTCAATACTGTCGGTGATCCTGGTGTAGCCGGCGCGCTTGACGCCTGCCAACGCGAATCCGAAGAACAGCGAGAACACTACAATTTGCAGGATCTCGTTGTTTGCCATGGCTTCAGCAATGCTGCGAGGGAACACATGGCTGATAAACACCTTGAGGCTGAAGTCACCCGTGTTTACGGCTATAGGCGCCGCTGTGGCCTGAGTCACTTGCAGATCCAGACCTGCGCCTGGCTGGAATAGATTCACTAGCATCATGCCAATAAACAACGAAATCAGTGAAGCGCAGACGAACCAGGCCATGGCTCTTGTGCCGATCCGTCCTACCGACCTGGAATTTCCCAGGCTGGCAATGCCTGCGACGAGGGTGGCGAAAACCAAAGGAGCGATGATCATCTTGATCAGACGCAGGAAAATGTCTGTCACCATTGAGAAGTAGGATGCGATCTCTTTTGCAGCTTTTTCATCAGCTGAAAAATGATGGCAAGCCCAACCTGCAAAGATGCCCATGGCGATGCCGAGAGCGATCTGGCGGGGTAAGTTATTTTTTTTCACGGTGCTTTCCTCAAGTGGTGTTGTTGCTTTTCTACTTGGCAGGAGACAAGACAGGAATGACCCAATGCTCTACGGCAGCGGGGCTACGGCACCGATTCTAAGGACGCTGTTTGCGCAGGATGATGAGTAATCACCATAGGGTGATGCGTTTTTGGAATAGTTTTTGAAATACCCTCAATGGCGCCACTGCACCGCAGTAAACTCTTCGTCAGAGGCTGAATGAGGAGCCAGCATGCAAACCAAATGGTTGGACGATCTTCTGGCGATTGCCGAATGGAAGAACTTTTCTCGAGCCGCAGAAGTACGCTGCGTCACTCAGTCCGCGCTGTCTCGCCGCATTCGCTCACTTGAGGAATGGGTGGGGGCCGAACTGGTCGATCGCGGCACTTATCCTGTTCAGCTGACTCAAGCGGGTCGTAGTTTTTGCGAAGAGGGTCGCGAGGCGCTGGCTGCCTTGCTTCAATTGCGATTGGCCCTTCGTGAGGGAGAAAGAATGCCTGGCCGCTCCATTCAGGTTACCGCCGGGCACAGTCTTTCCATGACATTTCTGCCTAAATGGCTTACCCAATTTCAAAAGCAGAATGAGCACTTCAATGCTCGCGTTGTGGCCGCCAATATCCACGATGCGGTCATAGCGCTGGAGGAAGGCAGCTGCGACTTGATGATCGTTTACCATCATCCCCTCGCTCCGATCCAGCTCGACCCCGAGAAGTTCGGCAGTTTGACCCTGGGGCATGATTCGTTTGTTCCACTTTGCGCACCTGACAAAAACGGCAAACCGATGCATCGGTTACCGGGGGCGGCAGGCAAGCCGGTACCGCACCTCGCTTATACGGCGACGACCTTCCTGGGGCGCGTGGCCGATATCGTCATCAAGAATGCGTCTACCACTTGCGTTCTTGATCGATGCTATGAGGCGGATATGGCGATGCTGCTGATGAGGATGGCTATAGAGGGATATGGCGTTGCCTGGTTGCCTCTGAGCGCCGTGACTGATGAGCTGGCGCGAGGGCAATTGGTGATGGCAGGCGCTGATGAGTGGAGGACTCGCCTGGAGATACGCTCGTATTGTTCTATCGCCAATCAAAACCCCACGATGCGAGACCTTTGGAAGACGCTTGAAGCCGCATCGCGAGGCCTCCCAAAGCTTCAATAAGAGTGACGTACGACGTTGCTTCGTCTTTAAAATTGAGCCGCCCAATCATCTGATGAGAGTCACGCATGGGCCCATGCCAAATTCGCATCAGCCATTTTTTTTAGCGTGATAGAAAAACGTGTACGTTGTTGCGCTGACCGGTTGAGCCCACCACGGATTTTTTAAGCGGAGATCTTTTGGGTGTCGAAAAAACGGAGGAGGAACAGGCAATAAAAAACCCGCGACAATGCGGGTTTTTTTCGACTGAAATGCGGTCACTGACCCTTGGGCGTATCGAAACCACGCTGTTCAATCACCCCAAACACATCAGCCACATCCTGAACCATGACCCGCGCGATGTTGGTGACAGTGTTGATGTCGGTCTCGGCGTAGTCGGGCAGGTTGGTGCAGGCCATCAGGTTCAGGTATTTGAGGACGGCGCTGAGGCGTTCGCTGACGCAGGCGTGGAGGTCGCGTAGCGGGGCGTCGCTGTCGATGTGCAGGATGGGGTGATCGGTGGCGAAATGGGAGCAGGGGGTGAAGCGGCGGGGCGGGTGTTGAGTCGTCATGGTGTTAATCCTTACATAAGAAGAATTGCCACCTTTCTGCTGCGAAACAAATTGGGTGGCAGTTGTGCGCGGGTTCGCAGACCGGAGGATTAACACCAAGACCCGGCAGACCCGAAGGTCTCCCACGCACAACCGCCATAAAACATTACGCAGCCGGGAGCCGGCTGTGTCATGTCTGACGGTACTGGTGTTTATCGTTTTAGGGCTGCGAAACCCCATCGCCGACCGATGTCAGCGACGGGGCGAACTATAAGCGGCGACTTTGGCGACTGCAACCGGGGTGTAGGACGGTTGCGTGGTCATTATGGCGAGGGGGCTTGCGTTAATGCCGGTCAGTTAAGTGAATGCAGCCTTTGTAGGAGCGAGCTTGCTCCGGGCGGCGTTCCGACGATGGACTCAAGGGCAACGCGTTTATTCAGAAAACACGCGTTATCGTTAACGTCCATCGCGAGCAAGCTCGCTCCTACAGAGACCTCATTTCCTTAACTGACCGGCATTAGCGCAAGCTCCCTCGCCATAATGGGGGGATTCCTACGGGTTTTGCAGACGTCAGGATCAAGTGGTCGCAACCTTCTATCGTTCAGTGGAAGTCCGTCGCGGGTTGGCTCAAGCTCAACATCAACGTGAGCAACCGCTACGGCCTGCAAGCCAAGGACAACCGAGATGACTCAAACACTGGAACGTGCCATCGCCATCGCTGCCGCCGCTCACGAAGGGCAGGTCGACAAGGGCGGCTCGCCGTACATACTGCACCCGCTGAAAGTGATGCTGAAGGTCAGCACCCTGGAAGAACGGATCGTGGCGGTTCTGCATGACGTGGTCGAGGACTCCGGCATCAGCCTCGATGATCTGCGTAAAGAAGGTTTCAGCGAAACGGTACTGGCGGCCATTGAGTCTGTCACCAGGGTGCCTGGAGAGTCCTACGAGCTGTTCGTCGAACGAGCGGCGCAGAACCCGATAGGCCGGGTGGTCAAACTGGCTGACCTTGAAGAGAACAGCGACTTGTCCCGAATTGCCCAGCCGTCCTGGGAAGACCTGGAGCGAATTGAAAAGTATCGGCGGGCGATTGGCCTGCTGCGCTCCTAAATAAGCCAAAAGCCCGGCACTGGGCCGTAATGTTGTTCAGTTAAGGAAGTTGTAGGAGCGAGCTTGCTCCAGGCGGCGTTCCGACGATGGACTTAAGTGCGCCGCGTTTAGCCAGTAAACACGCGTTATCGTTAACGACCATCGCGAGCAAGCTCGCTCCTACAGTGGACCACATTCGCTTAACTGAACGGCATTAGGCACTGGGCCGGGCTCTATTAGCGTTTGAACGTTGTTTAGCTCAAAAGCCCGGTACTGACCGCGACAATCAGGAAAACACCCAGTGCCGCCCGGTAGATAACGAAGGGCCAGGTGGAAAACCTTTCCAGGAACTTCATCAGGCCCCAGATGGCGCAAAATGCCGACACACTGGCGATCACCAGCCCGAAAATCAGGTGCGACCATGCTTCGGCCGGGATGTGTGCATGAAACAGCACCCACAGCTCTTTCAGGCCGGCCAACGCGATAGCGGGCAGCCCGAGCAGGAATGAGAAGCGCGCGGCTTCTTCGCGTTTGAAGTTAAGAAAGAGCGCTGCGGTGAGGGTTGAACCGGAGCGGGAAACACCGGGTATCAGCGCGCCAACCTGGGCAATGCCGACGATCAACGCATCGCGCAGGCGCATCTCGCCCACTGTGCGGCGATGGCGGCAACTGAGTTCGGCCGCAGCCAGCAGAACGGCCATCACCACGCATGAGATACCAATCACCATCAGGCCTCTTAATGGTGAGTCGCACGCATTGAGTATCGAGGACAAGGCCAGGCCTGCGATGCCGATCGGGATGGTCGCAAGCACAATGGCAACGGCCAGCTTGAACGACTGGTTGTTGAAGTCACGTTGTCGCACGGCGCCGATGCTTCCAGTGACGACTTCCCGTACGTCACGCCAGAAATAGCTGACTACCGCGGCCAATGCGGCCAACTGCATGGCGGCGGAAAACGCCGAGCCGGGATCGCGCCAGCCGAGAAGGGCCGGTACGATTCGCATGTGCGCAGTGGATGAAATGGGTAGTAACTCGGTGATGCCTTGAATGATGCCCAGGATGCCAATTTGCATGTAATCCAGAGAAGCAAAGCCAATATCAAGGCCGCTGGAGCAGACGTTTGTCAAAATTTTATTCCTAGAGAATAAGGCTTATCCACTACCCTCGAAAACACCAAGCGAGGCTCGGAAAAACCAGGTAGTGGACAAATGTTCCTGAACTGAACCGCTATATGAGGCGGTCGTGTGTGGTGACTGCGGGCTGAATGATGGCCCTATTTCTGATGATTTTCTACCTGCTGTCGAGATCATTATTGTTCGCCTGGAGCACCGGCGAAACCCATCTGTATACGGCGCCGATCACCTGGTGGTCAGGCTGCGCCTCGCGACTACGGCGGGTTCAGGATGCACGTCGGATCGATAACCTCGGTATCAACGTACACCCCCACGACCGGATTGTAGGAGCGGATGAATACGCGGGGTTTGGCATCAACGACCGTGGGCCACCTGGAGTTGTGGAAGTCATGCCGATCGGTGATCAACACAAAACTCTGGGGTGAAGTCGATAGATAAGGCTGGGGGGGTGTCGAGTGAAACTCCTCCGGCTCGGGATTGGCGTAACGCTGGCCTTGCCCATAGTCGACAGCGAAATCGCCA
The DNA here is from genome assembly GCF_059420325.1 of Pseudomonas sp. GW821-FHT04C07. Taxonomy (NCBI): domain Bacteria; kingdom Pseudomonadati; phylum Pseudomonadota; class Gammaproteobacteria; order Pseudomonadales; family Pseudomonadaceae; genus Pseudomonas; species Pseudomonas sp. GW821-FHT04C07. The sequence goes on along the minus strand of NZ_JBWKTM010000006.1, from coordinate 326,117 downwards.
CCCAGCATCAGGTTGCCGGCACGGGATTGGACGCTAGCGGGGACTATCGTGCAGCAGACGAGGATCAGCAGCATCTTGTTGAGGTTTCGCATGGCAGCACCTGCGAATCGAATCCCCCGTGTGCCCCCAAGACTTTTAATTATAGCACTACCGAACTTCGGCTCGGTGAAGGCTACCCGGTACCCGGTACCCGGCATCCTTCGCCTCGAAGGGCATTTCACAGAGCCTCCAGGTAAAAGAACTTCAGTGATGACGAATGGTTGCGCGATGAGCACGCTGACCTAAGCTTCAGAGCAGCACAACGGATGCGGCCCTGAGCTTGAACTCTCACGGATGAAACTTTCAATGAACGATGCATGGACATGAAAAGGTGGTACACATGCTCATTCGGTCACTGACCCTCGTCACCTTGCTTGCTGTGATCAACCCCTTGTTGGCCGCCGACAGCGATGCCCCTCTGGCTCAGGATCAGGGAAAACTACGCCCGCTGATCATCATCGCTCCCAGCGCCATGGATCCGACGCTGGTCAATCTGAAGAAGGCCCTGGAGGAGCCGGCCAACCACGCAGCGTTCGCCGAACGCAACATGGTGCTCTATACCGTGGTCAATACCATTGGCCAGCGCAACGGCAAAGACCTGGACGCGCAGACCACCATGGCGCTGATTCGCGAACTCAAACTGGGTGCCGGCGGCCAGGCCAAAGTCATCCTGGTGGGCAAGGACGGCGAGAAGAAACTCGAACACTCCGGCCCCATCGAAGCCAAGGAAATCTTCAGCACCATCGACCAGCTCCCCCAACAGGAAAAAGAGACTGTAGCGCCACCTCCACCAGAGCCCGAGGCCACGCCGGGCCCTGCGGGCAAAGCAGGCAAAAAAGGCAAAAAAGGCAAAGGAGGCGAAGCCAGGCCGGAGATGCCACCCAAACCGCTGGAAGACTGACAAGGGATATTGGGCCGTTGGAGTCGTGCCGGTATTGCAAGCAATGGGCACGACTCGTTTTCAAATACACACCGACGACACCTTTGGCATAGACCCGGGCACTGCACCGCACTCATTTTTTGGCGACTGTCATCGCCCATTCCTTCGGCAAACAGTCAGTGCATCGCCGTATCAGGGTTTTCGGACGATGCCGAGCACGCTTTGGGTGCGCGCCATTCAAGGCGATGGCGCGTAGAATCGCGCAGTGAAAGGCAAGTTCTTGAGGTTGCAGTGGTGGATTTACAGCAGGGTTTTGTCCTGACCCGGCATTGGCGCGATACGCCCGCGGGTACGCAAGTCGAGTTTTGGCTGGCGACCGACGACGGTCCCCGGTATATCCGTCTGCCTTACCAGCCCTCGGTGGCCTTCATTCCGGCGCAGCAACGCGAGCAGGCCGAGTTGCTGCTGCGCGGCGAACGCGATGTCGAACTTCGTCCGTTGGGTCTGTGCGACTTCCAGAGTCGTCCCGTGCTCGGTCTGTATTGCCAGCAGCACCGTCAGTTAATGCACCTCGACAAGCTGCTGCGCACCGCCGGTGTGGACGTCTTCGAAGCCGATATTCGCCCGCCGGAACGCTACCTGATGGAACGCTTCATTACCGCGCCGGTATGGTTCGACGGCAGGCTGGATGGCAGCGGTATGCTGCTCGAGGCGCAGATGAAGCCCGCACCGGACTATCGCCCGCCACTCAAGCTGGTCTCTCTGGATATCGAAACCACCGCCCAGGGCGAGTTGTACTCCATTGCGCTTGAAGGCTGTGGCGAGCGCCAGGTGTACATGCTTGGGCCTGCAAACGGCGACGGCAGCACGCTCGATTTTCATCTCGAGTATTGCGATTCCCGGACGCTGCTGCTCAAAAAACTGAACGAGTGGCTCGCCCTCCATGACCCCGACGCCATCATTGGCTGGAACCTCGTGCAGTTCGACCTGCGGGTGTTGCACGAGCATGCTCGACGCCTGGCCGTACCGTTGCGCCTCGGGCGCGGTGGCGAGGAGATGCAGTGGCGCGAGCACGGCACGAGCAAGAATCACTTTTTCGCCGCCGCTGCCGGACGTCTGATCATCGACGGCATCGAGGCGCTGCGCTCGGCAACCTGGAGTTTCCCCTCATTCAGTCTCGAAAACGTCGCGCAGACATTGCTCGGCGAAGGCAAGTCCATCGATAACCCGTACCAGCGCATGGACGAAATCGACCGCATGTTCGCCGAGGACAAGCCTGCGCTGGCGCGCTACAACCTCAAGGATTGCGAGCTGGTGACGCGGATCTTCGCGAAGACCGAGCTGCTGACGTTCCTGCTCGAACGCGCCACGGTGACAGGTCAGCCCGCCGACCGTAGCGGTGGCTCGGTCGCGGCCTTTTCGCACCTCTACATACCGCAGATGCATCGCCAGGGTTTTGTCGCGCCGAACCTCGGGGAACGGCCGCCAGAGGCAAGCCCGGGGGGCTTCGTAATGGACTCGCGGCCCGGGCTTTACGAGTCCGTACTGGTACTCGACTACAAGAGCCTGTACCCCTCGATCATCCGCACGTTCCTGATCGATCCGGTGGGTTTGGTGGAGGGCATGCGACATCCCGAGGACAGTGAGTCGGTACCGGGTTTTCGCGGTGCGCGTTTCTCGCGGACCCGGCATTGTCTGCCCGCCATCGTCGAACGTGTCTCGCAAGGTCGCGAAGTGGCCAAGCGTGAGCACAACGGGCCGCTCTCACAGGCGCTGAAGATCATCATGAACGCGTTCTATGGCGTGCTGGGTTCCAGCGGCTGCCGCTTCTTCGATCCACGCCTGGCATCCTCGATCACCCTGCGCGGCCACGAGATCATGCGCAAGACCCGCGAGCTGATCGAAGCAGAAGGTTATGCGGTGATTTACGGTGACACCGACTCCACTTTCGTCTGGCTCGGGCGCACGCATTCAGAGGACGATGCGACGCGTATCGGGCGGGCGCTGGTGCAGCACGTCAACCAGTGGTGGCGCGACCATCTGCTCAAAGCGTTCGGCCTGGAAAGCGCGCTTGAGTTGCAGTTCGAGACGCATTTCAGCCGTTTTTTGATGCCGACTATTCGCGGTGCCGAGGAGGGCAGCAAGAAGCGCTACGCCGGGCTGGTCACGCGCGCCGACGGTAGTCGCGAGATGGTCTACAAGGGGCTGGAAACGGTACGCAGCGACTGGTCGCCACTGGCCCAACAGTTCCAGCAGGAACTCTACCTGCGCATCTTCAATCGGCAACCGCATCAGGATTACGTGCGCGACTATGTGCGCCGTACATTGGCCGGTGAGCTCGACAATCTACTGATCTACCGCAAACGCCTGCGCCGGACACTGGATGACTACCAACGCAACGTGCCGCCGCATGTGCGCGCGGCGCGTATCGCCGATGAATACAACGATAGCCAGGGCCGGCCGCGTCAGTACCAGAACGGTGGCTGGATCAGCTATGTCATCACCACCGCAGGTCCCGAGCCTCTGGAAACCCGGCATGCGCCAATCGACTACGACCACTACGTCACGCGCCAGCTACAACCGGTTGCGGACGCCATCCTGCCGTTCGTGCACGACGACTTCAGCACATTGATCGGCGGCCAGCTCGGCTTGTTCTGAGCCGGGCACATGTTGTGCGTAGGTTTAGATGGGCACGGCGATGAGCACTATCGCGGTGCCGTGTGCGGCCGTGGCAGCGATCACGCCGTAGCGCATGCGGACCAAGGCGCAAGCCAGTCCTTCAATCAGTGTGAACGCCAGGATTGGCCACCCGATCCGGGTGACGGTCAACGCCAGGAACGAATGGCAGGCGGCAAAGGCGACAGCACTGATCAGGGCGGCGCGAAGGGCGGTTGTGTGGTGTTCAAGATGACCTTGCAGGAACCCGCGAAACAGCAACTCTTCCAGCGCATTTCCTCCATAGGCAAGTACCACCATTGCTGCCAGCCAGGACCAGTAGCTGACTGTTTCACCAACATTGATGCCCTGATAGAGCCGCAGCGGAATGCCGATTGCACATCCGGCAGCGACACCTAGCGCTAGCCCGACGGCCGGATTGCCCTTTGTCCAGACGACGAGTTTCCACAGCTGCGGGGCGATCCATGCCAGCGCGGCGATGATCGCCACTGACAGGATGCCTAACGAGGCCACGACAAACGGATTCGAAGTAAAGCCGATCTGCACGTCGTCGCTCAGGGACCATAAACCCAGCGGGGTCATCACATCGCGCATCAGCACAAACGTGAGCAGCAGGATCATGATGCGCAAGCCAGGCTGCGTTTTGGGCGTCAGCCAGAACCAAAGGGAACAGAGGCTCAGGCCAGGCAGCAGATAAACACCGTAGTCGATGAGATGGGAAAGTCCTTCTGTGAGCATTGGCTACCTGCCGGTGTTCTGGTTTTCATAAAAGATCCGGGAGGCGTCAGCACACTGCCTTTGTGTCATTCCCATATCCTGCGCGTGCCGATTCGAACGCTCGTCGACAGCCGCGGCGATAATAAGCGGATTCTGGTTGAGTGTGTAATGACTCAGAATATCGGCGGGAAGAACCCGGTCTTTGAAACGACGGCAAGAACCGATTGCGCCAAGCGAACGCTGCCCTCTGTAGGAGCGCAGCTTGCTCGCGATGGACTCAAGGGCGGCGCGTTTATTCAGAAAACACGCGTTATCGTTAACGTCCATCGCGAGCAATCGAGCGTCGACCGGCTGCTCCTACAGAGGGCAGTGTTGGGCTTGCCCCCGTTACTCGCCACAGGTCCTGCGCCTGACGCTCAGTCTGGCGTTGACGCTGCTGACACGAGTGTTATGCGGTCGGACTCGTCGCTTTCGCATCGCTCGACTGATGAGAGGGGTGTGCCTCCACTGCGTCGCTCACCAGCGCAATCTCCTTGCCTTCGGCGTCGAAGAGTTTGCCGCCGCTGAAATAATCGCCTTCACGCAGCGCCGCGATATCCTGAAAGTGCAGGCTACGCTCGGTGCCGGCGACGAACACCGACTGTTGATCCGAGTTGCCTGTGGTGAAGTGATTGAATGTCAGGTTCAGTACAATCGCCATGATTGCCGAAGAACTGATGCCGGAGTGGAAGATCGTGGCGAACCAGCTTGGGAAGTGGTCGTAGAAGTTCGGTGCCGCGATGGGAATCATGCCAAAACCAATCGAGGTAGCGACAATGATCAGGTTCATGTTGTTGCGGTAATCGACCTTCGACAGCGTGCGGATGCCGCTGGCAGCGACGGTGCCAAACAGCACGATACCGGCGCCACCCAGCACGGACGTCGGTACGGCGGCAATCACCCGACCCATCACCGGCAGCAGCCCGAGAATCACCAGAAACAGCCCGCCGGTGGCCACCACATAGCGGCTCTTGACCCCCGTGACGGCGACCAGGCCAACGTTCTGCGCGAAAGCACTCTGGGTGAAGGAGCCGAAGATCGGCGCGATCATGCTCGACAGCATGTCGGCGCGCAGGCCGTTGCCCAGGCGCCTGGAGTCGACCTTGGTATTGATGATTTCACCGACCGCAAGGATGTCTGCGGAAGTTTCGACCAGCGTCACCATAATCACGATGCACATCGAAATGATTGCGGCCACGTGAAAGGTCGGTACACCGAAATGCAGGGGGGTAGGGAAGCCCAGCATCGGCCCTTCGCTGACCATCGAGAAGTCAGCCATGCCCAGGAAAACGGCGATGACAGTGCCGATGACCATTGCCAGCAGAATCGACAATCGTGAAATCGTCGCACTGCCAATCTTGCTCAACAGTAGTACCAGCACCAGGGTTATCGCGGCCAGACCGATGTTCGACATGCTGCCGAAGTTCTCTGCATGGCTGTTGCCACCCATCGCCCAGCGTGCCGCAACGGGCATCAGTGTCAGGCCGATCGTGGTAATCACAATCCCCGTCACCAGGGGCGGAAAGAACCGGGTGATCCTGGAGAAAACCGGCGTGATCAACAACCCGATCAACGATGCTGCGATGACCGCCCCCAATATCGACTGAAAACCCCCGCTGCCGTCGCTGCTGACAATCGCCACCATGGTGGCGACACCGGAGAAGGACACCCCCTGCACCAACGGCAACTGGCAACCGAAAAATGGCAAGCCGAGGGTTTGCAGCAATGTCGCCAGACCACCCGCGAACAGTGACGCGGCGATCAACAGACCAATGTCGGCAGGGGACAGCCCGGCCGCTTGCCCGACGATCAGCGGTACCGCGACGATGCCGCCATACATGGTCAGCACATGTTGAAGGCCATAAGCCATATTCGCGCCGATCCCGAGATTTTCATCCTCAGGCCGTTGTTGTGAAACAAGAGGCGTTTTCATGGTGAAGGGTTCTCTGTTTTTATTGTTGGCGACACTGTATTCAATAAAACAAAGAGTTGTCCATGAAATTGTATACAGGTTTTTACTCGAAACTCGTCAAAGGTTGCTTCGGCCATGAACCGATGGTCTGCACCCCGACATGACGCCAAGGGTCGTCAGCGCCATGCCCAAGGTGTGGATCTTCCGGTTACTTGCGCGCCTCGAGGATCAGGTTGAACGGCGTTTGTGCAGCGCTGCGCAAATGCGTGAACCCAGAGTCGTCTCAAACCAGCAGACGCAATGTTTCAAAGAGTTGTCGATCTTCTTTTTTGGCTGAGCGGGCGTGACGCCGAATGACCTCCAGCAGGCAATCGGTAAAACAGTTCGCCGCATTGCTGAGCGCGCCATTGCGGCGTGTGACGATGCTCAGTTGCCTGGGTTCGAACTGCTCGATCAGGGACAAGGGAACCACTCGACCCAGAAAAGGCGGGGCGATACTCAAAATGGATGGCCCCCAGGTGCACATGTCGGCGCGCTCGACCATCATCTGCAATATCGCCAGTGAATGGGCTTGAACGATTCGTTCCTCGTTGATCTGCGCGCCATGCTTCCAGAACAGCTCGCGCATGAGCGCATCGTGTCCATCCGGCGCGTAGTTCAGTGTCCAGTTCTGGTCGAGCAGATCAAGAATGGTTCGAGCCCCCTGTCGTGCATGGCCCTGGCGGACCAGAACCGAGGTCTGGTAGTCGAGCAATGTTTCGCAGGCAAACTCTTGGGTCGCTTGCGAAGGATGAAGCTGGCCAATCGCAAAATCCATGCTGCCATCGCGCAGAAGAGGCTGGGCGACCGCCATCAGGCTCTCGAACAGTTCCAGTTTGACTTCCGGCATTCGCTCTCGAAATGCCAGGACCACTTCGGGCAGGAAGGTCAACGCGATCCATGGCGTTATCCCGACGCAGAGTCGCCCCTTGGCTTTTCCACGCAAGTGATCGAGTTCTGTTTGGGCATGTTCCAGTTGCTTGAGCACCAGTCTGGCGTGAGTCAGCAACACCTTGCCATATTCAGTGAAGCTCAGGCCGCTGGGGGTTCTCACGAACAGCGGCAGCTGTTGAGACGTTTCCAGTTCGCGCAGCGCTTTGGTCACGGCAGCCTGAGAAATGTCGAGCGAACGGGCGGCGGCCCGGATGCTACCCGTCTCGGCACAGGCAATCAGCGCTTTTAATTGATGCAGTTTCATCAGCTTACCTTGATGACAACAATTGGTTGTCATCATAACCAAATTGAGCCTCCCCGGCACCGCGTCGGGTCCCTAAGATCAGCCCCAAGCAGCGCCTCGAAGATTCGCCTCATGGATCCGGGTGCCTGATGGATCTTATTGAGGAGCAGCGCCATGAATGCCGGCCACGTACTACCAGCCATTGCCGAGATGCAGGATGAGATGATCGCGCTGCGTCACAGTATCCATGCTCACCCCGAGCTTGGGTTTGAGGAATTCATCACCAGTGAACTCGTTGCGCAGCGGCTGACCGAGTGGGGGTTTGAGGTCAGTAAAGGGGTGGGCAAGACCGGCGTGGTCGCTACCCTGAAAAATGGCGAGGGGCGCTCGCTTGGATTGCGCGCAGATATGGATGCGCTGCCGATACAGGAAGCCACCGGGTTGCCCTATGCCAGTCATATTGACGGCGTCATGCATGCCTGCGGCCACGATGGCCATACGGCAACCTTGCTTGCGGCGGGCAAATACCTTGCTCAATCGCGCGCGTTCAAAGGCACTCTTCATCTTGTTTTTCAACCCGCTGAAGAAGGCCTGGGCGGCGCCAGGAAAATGCTTGAGGATGGCCTGCTCGAACGATTCCCCTGCGACGCCATTTTCGCGATGCACAATATCCCGGGTTATCCGGCAGGGCATTTTGGATTCTACAGCGGACCGTTCATGGCCTCGGCCGACACCGTGACGATCAAGATCATCGGCACCGGTGGCCATGGTGCGGTGCCACATAAAGCGATCGATCCAGTCGTCGTCTGCTCGTCGATCGTGATTGCGCTGCAAAGTATCGTGTCGCGCAACGTCAACCCTCAAGAAACGGCAATCATCACGGTGGGTTCCATACACGCCGGGACCGTCTCGAATGTCATTCCCGCTTCTGCCGAAATGATCTTGAGCGTGCGCGCGTTGACCCCCGAAATTCGCCAACTGCTCGAACTCAGAATTACCGAGCTGGTACAGGGGCAGGCGGCGAGTTTTGGTGCCCATGCCCATATCGACTATCAGCACTGCCATCCGGTATTGATCAATCATCCCGAGGAAACCGCGTTAGCCCGTGAGGTCGCCCGCGAGTGGTTGGGAGAAGAGCAACTGATCAACGACCTGCGGCCGTTCACTGCAAGTGAGGACTTTGCCTTTATCCTGGAAAAGTGCCCCGGGAGCTACCTGGTGATCGGCAATGGCCAAGGGGAGGGCGGTTGTCTGCTGCACAACCCCGGTTACGACTTCAATGATGCCTGCCTGCCGATTGGTGCGAGTTATTGGGTCAAATTGGCTGAACGTTTTCTGAGTTGAAGCAACACCCTTCGAGCGTCAGCGTCTGTACAAAAGTCGTCAGCAACCGGGCTCTGCGGGCCTATAGAGGAAAACAATAATGAATAAAATGATTGCGGCTGTTTCACTGGTGTTCTTGACGGTCTCCAGCATGGCCGGGGCGGCCGATTGGACCGGTAAAGAATTGAGGCTGGGCGTCGATCCGACGTATCCACCGCTGGAGTACAAAACACCGGATGGCAAGTTGACCGGCTTCGGTATCGATATCGCCGAAGCGCTTTGCGAAGAGCTGCACGCCCACTGCGTCTGGGTGGAAAGCAGCTGGGACGGGATGATTCCAGCGCTGCTGGCCCGCAAGTTCGACGCCGTTGCATCGTCGATGACCATCACCCCAAAACGCATGGAGCAAATTGCGTTTACCGACAAGGTTTCCAACGCGCCGGCACGATTGGTCGTCAAACGGGGATCGGATCTGTTGCCAACGGTCGAATCGCTGAAAGGAAAACGCATCGGTGTGGAGCAGGGCTCTACCCAGGAAGCGTATGCGAAAGCGGTCTGGGGCTCCACAGGGGTCGATATTCTCTCTTATCAAAATCAGGATCAGGTTTACGCCGACCTGGTGGTGGGGCGGCTCGATGCCTCTTTGCAAGGCTCTATTCAAGCCAGCTATGGGTTTCTGAATAAACCGGTGGGTAAGGACTACGAGTTTGCGGGCGCCACGCTCAGTGACCCGAAATTCTTTGGCGTCGGTGACGGCATCGGCGTGCGCAAGAGTGATGTGGCGCTGCGCGAAGACTTGAACAAAGCCCTCGCGACCATTCTCGCCAACGGCACTTACGCCCGCATCAACAAGAAGTACTTCGACTTTGACATCTACGGCGCTCAATAAAACGCACCTTGTCTTTTAAGCAAAGCAGTGGCTTGGACAGCACTGCTTCAGCATCACCTTTGCGGTGGTCAGCAACAGCGCGTCGCTATTGCTCGAGCGTTGGCCATGGAGCCGCAAGTGATGCTGTTTGCTGAGCAAGGGCCGCCCGGCAGCGTGCTCGACCATCCCCAAAGTGAGCGTCTGAAGCAGTTTTTGGCTGGCAGCCTCAAGTAACAATAAACACGAAGGCGTGGGCAGACTTCAGCTAGCGACGCAGACTTCAAAGAAGCCCGTCAGGCAGCCACCCTCAAAAAGGCCGCCTGAGTCGCAAAACCGTGTCCAGACTATCTGAGGCGGTACAAAACTTGACGATCGATTGCTGCACCTGCGCCATGTTTGTGGTCTGCTATCATAAAAAAGTCGCCGAAGCGGATGGTTGATGTGTTGACCAAGAACAAGACGCGGTCTGGTCGATAGTGCAAAAAAAGCACCATACGCCGCAATGTTCGTAAGACACTACTTTGGGAAGATCGGGTCGCAATGGACATTAAAGCCGCCTTGCTCGGTACCATCTCGCTGTTGACCATCGTCGTGATCGCCCTTCTTATCGAGCGCATCAATCCAGCCCAGGTGCAACCATTAAAGTCGGCTGGCTTTAATCTGGTCTACACGCTGTTGAACACCTTGGCGCAGGCCGCAATTATTCCGCTCGTCTCCGTTGCCACCGTTGTCGCCGTCAATGCTGCAGGCGGTGGCTGGATCGATCTGCCGAACACTGGATGGGGGCTACTGTTCGGTTTTCTGCTTTATGCTTTCACGCTCGATTTCATGGAGTACCTGTTCCATCGTGCGCAGCATCGCTTTGCGCTGATGTGGGCCATGCATTCGTTCCACCACAGCGATACGGCGCTAAACGCAACGACAACCAACCGGCATCATTGGGCTGAACACGGAATCAAGATGCTGACGATCTACATGCTGGCCGGGGTGATCTTCAAAGCAAATTCCGCCATCGTCGGCCTATACGCGGCCATCAGTTTCTACAACGTGTTCTCCCACATGAATATCCGAATTGGCTTCGGCCGCATGTCGTTCGTTCTGAACTCGCCGCAATATCATCGCATTCACCACTCGGCGCTGCCTGAGCACCACGACTGCAATTTCGCAGGGCTGTTTCCGATCTTCGACGTGCTGTTCGGCACCTACCGCCAGCCGCGCACGGGGGAGTTCCCACCCACCGGCCTCGATGACAGGAAACAACCGTCCGGCCTGATCGATGCGATCATCTGGCCCGCCCGGTCGAAGTAGCACGGATCAGGTGCGGGCGAACACGAAGGCGCGTGGACGGTTCGCGATCCAGCTGATGCATGTTGACCTCGCAAAGAAAAATCCGCCGAAGCGGGTAATGCCAGTCAGTTAAGGAATTTCAGGTTCAGCACTGTCCCCCGTAGCAGCTGCCGAAGGCTGCGTCCGGCGGCGAAGCCGTCGCAAATCCTGCTTCCACGATTTGTCTGGAATACCGCAGTGACTGTTTTACGACTGCTGCGCAGTCGGACGCAGGCTTCGCCAGCTGCTACGGTTCGCGTAATGTCTAAACTGACTGGCATTAGCCGAAGCGGGTTCATTAATTTATGGATTTGTAAAATCTTATGCGTATCCAAGCGCTCTCAAAAAGCTCACCTCGTTCGAGCTGGCTACCGGCCGGCACGCTTCTGCTCGTCGGTGCGGTGATTGCGTCAATAGCGGGTTTCGATATTGTCTTCAACGCCATCACTGGCGACATGCCGTGGATTCGCGTCGCGCTGTTTCTTGCACTCACTACCCTGGGGATTTTTTTTGCGCAGCGCACCGGCCTTCGACTGGCTTCCCATGATCTTGATCATCCTATTGCTGTCGCTTTTGGTATCGGGCTGCTCGTCGCAATATATATCGCAACCATGGACGTCGTAGTATTCAGGCACCTGCTACCGCCGCGCTACGTTGCTTATTTTTCCGAGCATTCCCTATCCGAGCGCATGATTTACTTCATGCTGCGCGCGTTCAACGAAAACATTCTTTACCGACTATTTTTCATGTCTGCAGTGGTATGGGGCATAGGACTTGCCTGGCGAGATTCGCAAGGACTACCCCCCAAAACCGCTTACTGGATCGCCATTATTCTCGCCCAGACCATCCCCATGCTGCTCAACGAAGCCAGTTTTTATCCGCCGCACATAACGCCAATTTTTTTGTTCTACGTCGCCGTGCGATTCATACTGGCAGGCATTCTTTGGGGCTTCCTCTATTGGCGGTATGGCTTTGTAACGGCAGAAACAGCCCACGTCAGCACGCATATTTTTCTGCAGCCGATCCTGGGGTACTCATTTGGGCCAGGTTGACACAAAAACCTGCGGCCTTTGCAAAGTGATCGTAGTGTTCGCCTCCCCCCATCTCCCTATAGCCCTCAAAATTGTCTTTCATCGCTGAGGTGGCCAAGGCGACACCAATGGAAGCGAGCACAACAACGGAAGAGTGACTAAGGGAGAAGAAAAAAACCAAGGTGACCGGACGTTTCTTTTCCTGCATCAACGTGGGGACCGTGCCGGGATTGAACCGGCTTCTCGCTATGCAACATGTAGATAAATTTACCTGACCAGTGACTCAATGCGCTGTCAGTAATGGCGTCACGAGTTTATCCAGCAAAGGCAGATCGATTTTCGGGTCTCCGACGCTGCCATCCTTGCGCACCACACCTTGCTTGTCGATAACGTAGGTCATCGGCATGCGCCAGATTCGGCCAAAACCCTGGAAATCTGCATCTCGCTGGAACGCTGCGGGATAGCTGTAATGGGCCATGACCTTATGCACCATCTGATCATCCTCTGGCTCATCCATGCTGATCGCAATAATCTTTAGCCCTTCACCTTTGTGCTGCTGGTAATAGGTTTCCATGGCTGGCATTTCTTCACGACATGGCTCACACCACGACGCCCAGAAATTCACGATTACCACCTGATTAGCCTGTTTCTGCAAATCAAACGTTTCGCCATTTAGCGTTTTTGCCGTCAGATTCGGGGCGTGCTCGCCTACATCAATCGCCCATGCGGGCAGACCAATCAGGCTGCAACAAAGTGCGAACAATGGCAGTAGTCTTTTTGCGGACATCAGGTTCCCCTCGGCTTCATTAGCTCAGCACAGCAGGCTCAGTCGGTTTCCGATAATCAAAATGCAGTGACAAGGCGTCGGGAGAATGTCGCCGACGCCCGATATCATCACTCAGTGATCTTGAACGTGTAGCTGCCTTCACTCTTGTGGGTGTCGACTGAAACGGCATGCCACTCGACTTTGTATGATCCTGGCTTCAAGGGTTGTTCTGGGGTAACGATCAACAGTTTTTTGTCGTTCGGAGCCGTGTCGATACCTTTGATGGCAACCGGCTGCCCGTTGTCAGTGACAGTCACTTTCGTGAACTTTGCTTCGACGCCTTCGGAGAAATTCAAGCGCAGCTCTTTGGGAGCTGTAACGCTGCTGTCGGCGGCAGGTATTTCGCTTTTCAGATGAGCATGCGCAAAGGCATTGCTGATCGACGCGAGAGAGGCAATCAGGGCAACAGCAGTTAAGGCTTTCTTGGTGAAATGAGCAGACATCTTCAAGTACCTTCGGTAGTGGGATAGGTGGTGTATCAACTCGGCATCTTCGAGACCGTGCAGGCCTGTATGCGCCTTGTCTGGAATCAGAAAGTCAGGGTAATACCGCGAGGGCGTGCTCGCCCGTCCTCCGGTGAAAGTCGGCGGCAAGCCACCGACCCGAATCACTAGAACGAGTAGCGAGCCCCCATGGTCGCGGTATAGCGCGGAGCAAGCTGCACGCCGTTGACGTTTTGATACACCGGCACCTGCACGAAACTGTAGAGCGAGACCTTTTTACCGAGCGGCACTGTCACGCCTGGGCTGAGGTAGGCCAGCGTTCCGCCGGTACTGATGGTATCGGCATTGGCGCCGTCATCGTGCTCGACGTGTCGCACATTCAACTGGATTTGCGGCATGACGTAGGCGTTGCCCATGTAACGCAGGCCCGCGTTCAGATTGACGCCGTCGCCAGGGCGATAGTGGTCGCTCGAATTCAGCGCCTTCTGCACCAACGCCTGGCCGAAGTAGTCCCAATTCTTACTGAGCGTATCCATGTAATAGACACCCAGGATGCCATCGGTGGTGCCGGTGCCGGGTTGCAGGCCACGATCAATGGCCACAGGATCAGGAGCGGTGGGATCGCTCGACGCAGCGGTGTCGTCATGGGCGCCGGTGGGAAGCTTCAAGCCAAACATCACGCCAAAATTATGCTGCGGCGTGAACCCCTGGTAACGGCCGATGATCTTGATGTCCCCCAGACTGGAGGTCTTGGAGTCGTACTGGCCACCGCCATCGCCCGGCGTGGTGCCGTCCGATGCTGTTCCCAGCGTGCTGTGGCTGCGAAAGATGTAGGGCACTTGCAGATCCACGCCCCAGCTCGGATTGAAGCTGTAATCCAGACCCAGTGTCAGATAATCATTGCGCGTGTATTTCTCCACTTCCTGGGGATTGCCGTTGTTGGAGATTTGGCTCGCGGCGGTGGGGGAAATGGTATGGGTACCGCTGCGCAACTGGTTCTGATTCAGGTAGTCGTAGCGCAGATCCAGCTTCAGCCCGGACGAGTTGCTGATGCCGAGGTTGTCCCAATCGGAGCTGAGGGTGCAGCCGCAACTGGCGCAAGCCAACGCAAGGTGCGGGAATAAAGCGGTGACAGACAAAACCGCGAACGGCATTACGGTACGCCGGGTACGGCGCAGTGATGGCATGACCATGGAGATGGCATTCCTTGATTAAGTTGCAACGCATAGAGGCAAGCATCCCGAGCAGGCTGGGGATGCTTGGTCATCGCAAAAGAAATCAGGAAACAGCAGGTGGGCCGCGCGGCTCCGAGATAAGCCAGATTGCACTGATGTAGGGCTTATAGGTCGCTTGCGCACGTACTACATTGGCGTGGCCGGACAGCTGCCACTGCACGATGCTGGGCGGTAAACCGATGTCTACCGCATGCACGACGCACAACAGGCAATGGCATTCGTGATACTGATCCGGAGCGGGGTTGCCACTGCCGGGGGCCTGGACGTGTCCGGCCATATTGCAGTGTTCGCCCATCTCCATCGGCTGCCCATGTGCAGCAGGCAGCCACAGCATCACGCTCGGCAGCAATGCTGCAAGCATGGCCAGGTACATGGCAAGCTGACGCAATGAGTGGGGAACCCGGGGCATGGACACGAAAGGAACGTCGCTAATTGTTATCAAGCCGAAATGGCAAAATCGAAATACTGGTATTGCCTTGGGCGCACTTCAATCCAGGTGCGCGGCTCGCTAACGCTTGCAGTGATCCTGCGACGTTCGTCCGCGACGTTCGTCCTTCGTCGGCGGCAAGGGTGACAAACAATGGGATCAAGTACAACGCATCAACAATGCCTGCGGCATTCCGCCGCAACCCGCGACAAAGGCCCTGATGCTCTTGTTTCACCAATGCGCTCGACAAGGTATGCCGTCGGTGCCCTTTAGGACTGCTTCCATAGCCGAGATATCTTACGAACAGTGAATCGCCCCTGGTTTCGTAGACATACCTGAGCGTCCCTTTTGGTCGATGCTGTTTCCCCATCCTTGCCTGCACCAAGCCAAACCGCTCGCGAACTCACCAATATGGATCGCTTGTATTGAAGTTGATATTATATTGGCATCATTTGTGGGAATCTGATCCAGGGAATTTTATGCGCGCGATGGGGATTTCAGGATTTCTGTGTATTGTCCTGTCAGGCTGCGCGGGGCCCGAAGCGCTCACCCAACAGCAGGTAAAGGACAGCGTTAAGGCCCAGTCGGGCTATGCAGGTTGCGCAGCGTGCTACAAGGTCAAAAGCTTCAGCTCGCCTGTTGTGGCAAACATCCGCTCGCAGGTGTCCGAAGGCAGCCAGTCGGGTTGGCTGAACGCGAAGGTGCGGCTTGTTTCCACCAACGATACGCCGCAAAACATACCGAAATATCGGCTTCGGCTAGAGATGGTTAATAACGGGATATTCCAATCCGGCGTAGAGGTCTTGATCAGAGACGGTAGCGGCAAGCTGGAGAGTCTCTCAACCATTCCACCGGCTCAGAGCGATCTCCAGTGCTTCAGCAATGTTGGGTCCGGTTGCTCATGGACTCAATTCGTCGAGCTGCCGACTGACGCTGTGCAAAACGCGCTGGACAATAAGCAGGGCCTGAGCTTTTTTGTGGGTGTGAAAATCGCTAAGCAGATGCAGTCGAGCGACGGTTACAAGCCTACGACACAAAGAACCCAGGAGTTGAGGGGCGCAGCCTTCACAACCACCGCTCAAGCGGTTGCAGGGTTTGTGGAGGGCATCCAGCTTCAAGGTGGACAATTACCGTCCCTGAAGTCAGAACACGCCAGCGCTTTCGCGATCACTCAAAGCGCTGAAGAACGACGCAATGCGAACGCCGAGCGGCTGATCCGCGAGCGTCCGTTAAAGCAAAAAACGGGCGCCCAGATCTGCCGTACGCATGGACAATGGATCAGTTCCGGTTTTGTCGAACAGGCCACGCAAGACAAATTGAAAATCAGGATCACGGACGTGCACTGGGTGGAAAATCCCAATCTGCAACCAGGCAACTTCAAAGAGCAAATCATATGGGACAGCCCTGACGCCTGGGAACTGTGCGTTCCATGATGTACGGGAATTCGTCGTAGGGGAGTTTGGTTTGCGCCATTTGGGAGAAAGGGGGCGCAGACATCAAATCTGCCAGTGTTAGCTGATCGCAGACGATGAATTTCCTGTCCTCAAAATGCTTGTCGAGCACTGCAGCGTTGGAACGACCGTTGTTGAAGATGAATTCGACCATGGTGGGGTCTTGTGCCCCGCCTATGAAGCGTTTGCCGATGCGCTCGTTGAACAGGCAGGTCGAGAACACGCGCCAGTATTGGGCTGCCCAAAACATCCATTTCAACGCTTTGTAACGCGTGCTGCCCTTTTCTCCGGCCTGGCGGGTTTCCCCCTGGCTGACTCGTCAGTTTTTCCAGGCCCTCCATTCATGCGGAATCTGTCAACAGTGTTTGTCCAGTGGGCCGCTATATGGGGAAGGGATAAACACCTAGCATCGTCTCTACCCAGTGAGCAAATGGAGTAAGTATTAACCCGCTCGCGAGGTGAAAACCAGGAAGTTCGATGTGAGCTTTACGATCATCTCGGTCGCAAAGTAACCCTGAAACGATACGGTGAATATAATGAAATTTTCAAAAGTTGCGATTTTTCTTGCTCTTGGCTTTGTAGGGGCACACGCATTTGCAGACGAGAGCCATTCAACTACCGCGGCCAGCAAGGCACCCGTTGAAATTTACACTTACGCAACAAAACTTGACATAAAAAAAGTCATTACGCTTACAGATATTCCGGACCAGTGCGGGTCGGTCCCGGCGCAAATGACGTATGAAGACTCTCACGGTCAACAACATGTCCTTCAATATCTAGTAATGGGAACTGGCTGTTCAAACGGTTGAATACTGTGCGGACGATGGAGGGTCGACACTCCATGCCTGCAGCACTAGCGAATTCAAAAACTGTTATCGTTTTTTTGATGAGCCTACGATTTTTTCATCGGCTGCCAACAAGCCCGGAATGTAATCCTTAAGAAACTCTACCCATGTTCTTATTTTTGCATCCACGAACTTTCGTGATGGGTATATTGCAAATAAATTAAACTCTTCAAAATGATAGTCTGGCAGTACGCGCACTAACGTGCCCGCCCTGAGGCCGGCGACTGCAGAAGCAATAGGCTGAACACCGATACCCATCCCATTTGTTATAGCGACGGTCATGCCATCGGCGGTGTTGATGTGCAAGGGAGACAATGGGATGTTGACTGTCTCTACGCCTTCGGGCCCCTCAAATGCCCAGTTTTCAACCGGCATTATCGTATTAACAATTCTCAAACAATCATGTGAGCAAAGGGAACCCGGAGAATCGGGGATCCCGCGTTTCTTCAGGTATGCTGGCGAGGCGCAGAGAATACTGTAAGTGATGCCGAGCCGCTGAGCTACAAACCCTGAATCGGGTAGATCCCGCGCCAAAACAATCGATATGTCATATCCTTCCTCCAGCAAGTCAGGTAGCCGATTAGTCAGTGTCAAATCAAACATTACCGAGGGATGAGTCTCTCTATACTTGGCAATGGCGTCGATTACATAATGATTACCAATGGCTCCCATAGCGTGAATCTTCAGCCTGCCAACCGGCATGACGTGAGCGGTACCCGCTTCCTCATCGGCTTCACGTACCTCGTCAAGAATTTTCTCGCATCGTTGCAAATAGCGCGCACCTGCTTCGGTCAACGCCAGGCGTCGGGTCGTGCGGTTAATCAGGCGTGTTTGAAGCCTGGCCTCCAGACTGGAGACAGCTTTGGAAACGTTGGTTGTGGTGGTGTCCAATACCTCAGCCGCCGCCGTAAAGCTGCCGCTCTGAGCGACAGCAACGAAACAACGCATGGTTTGGAAAATGTCCATCGTTTCCACCTCAGGTGGGTCAGTAAAAAAATATCAGCATGCTCTCTGAGCATGTCTCGCGTGAAGATTTGTTCGCATGGATAAAAAGGGGCGGCCCTGCAGCAGACCGCCCCCTTGTCGAGCGTTACTTTTTCCGTGGAATAAATCCAGGCACACCGGTTTCCACTACCGAGTTAAATCGTACCCTGGTCGTAATATCTTCCTGAATTTCACGCATGGCTCTATGAGGCAGGGTAGAAATATCAAAGTTTTCCTTGATATGGCTCGGGTTTGCCGAAGTGGTCAGGAAAGCGACTCCGCGCTGTACAGACCAGGCCAATGCAACTTGAGCCGGGGTCTTCTGTAAGCGCCGAGCGATCCCTGTAATCACGGAGTCTTCCAGTACGTTCGGTTCCATGCCATGTCCGAGTGGCGCAAAGGCAAGGACGATGATTCCATGCTGCTGACAAAATTCAAGGAGCTCCCACTCAGGCAGATAAGGGTGGGATTCGACCTGCACGACGGCGGGTTTTATCCGGGCCACTGCGACAATCTCTTGTAAAGCCTCCAACGTGATATCAGACAAGCCGATGGACTTGCACCGGCCTTCATCCACGAGGCGCTCAAGTGCTCTCCAGGTCTCTATCAACGTCACGCCCGAATCGTAGATGACTTGACCCTGTTCGTCTCTTGGGTCCTGGTTCTCACCGGGTTGAAAGGCAAAGGGCGTGTGGATGAGATAGCAATCGATATAGTCAACTTGAAGTCGTCGGCAGCTTGCTTCAAAAGCCGGTAAAACCCGCTCGGGGCGATGGTTGGTGTTCCACAGTTTCGTGGTAATAAACACGTCCTCTCGCCGGACCTTACCCGCCCCCAGAACTTCCTGTATAGCAACGCCGACCATCTCCTCGTTTCGATAGCGTTCTGCACAATCGAAATGACGAAATCCTGTTTCCAGCGCGTGCTTGACTGCTTGGGTTGTAACGGTCAGATCCCGGAATAGCGTGCCAAATCCAGCGGCCGGCATCTCACCCGATCCGTGTCTAATAGGAAATCTTGTATCGCGAAGTGCATCGTGAAACGCTTCGTATGACATGTCTTTACTCCGATGTCTGGGGCCACAGCCGCGATGGCGGTAGTGGCCTCTCGTAAAACGCAGGTGGACAGATAAAAACCAGTGAACGGCGCTAGACAAGTTTTGAAAAAACGCCGCCGCTATTGATAGGAGGTTTTGCGCTCTTAGCGACTGGCAACTCGTTGCTCAAAAACACCGACGCTATTACCGCCGAGCACCACAAACAGCCGCACCGTGTCGAGATACTGCGCGGTCTTCACCTTGATTCGACCCAGTAACGCCTGCTCATAGGCACGTTCGGCCTCCAGCACCTGGAGAATGCTGTTCTCGCCTTGCGCGTAGGCTTGTTGGTTCAACCGGAAACTCGTTTCTGCCGCTCGTAACGCGTCCTCCTGCGCCTGGTTTTCCTCGGCGTCATGGTTTATTGCCTGCAGTGTGTCTGCGACCTGACCGAACGATGTAATGACGGTCTGTTGGTAGCCGGCAAGAGTCGCCTTGTAGCCGTCGACTGCAGCCTGACGTTCAGCTTTGAGCGTTCCACCATCGAAGATCGGACCCGCCAGCCCCGCAGCCAAGCCCCAGAGTGCGGCGCCGCCATTGCCTGAAGCGGCCTGGACAAGCGACGCGGACAGCGTTACATGGGGATAGAGGTTCGCTGTCGCGACGCCAACTGCAGCGCTGGCCATGTGCAGCTCAGCCTCTGCTTGCAGTACATCGGGCCGGTCGTGGGCCATTTCCGAGGGCAAGCTGACTGGCACGTTTGACGGCAAGGCAAACTCGGCAAGATTGAAGTCAGGCGCGATCCAGTCCCCTGGGCCCTTTCCCGTCAGAATCGACAGAGCGTGTCGGGCCGAATCACGCTGCTGGGCGAGGGGCGGCAACAGCGTGCGGTCCTGAGCGAGCCGTGTCTCGGCCAGCGAAACGTCGATCTGCGTGGTGGCGCCATTGATGTGCGCCATGCGCACGAGTTCGAGGTTCTTTGCGTCATTGGCGAGCAGCTTCTCGACGGCTTCCATCTGCGCGTTTGCAGAGGCAACCAACAACGCCTGGCTCGCGACATCGCCAGTCAGGGTCAGGTACGCCGCTTCGTATCGATGCTTCTGCAGATCGGTAAACGCTTCCTGCTGCTCGACCCGCCGCTTGTTACCGCCGAACGCGTCAAGGTCAAAGCCGACCCGGGGCCCAATCGCATAGAAATTGGAGATGGAAGGCTCTTTCGCGTTGTGTACCCGTTGCCGGCCAGCCTGAGCGCCAAAATCGACCTGCGGATAAAGTGCACCTTCCGCCGCGGCGACGGAGGAGGCCGCTTGCCGGATCGTCGCGTCTGCAGCCACGAGCTCAAGATTGCCGTCGATTGCCCGACGTACAATCTTGTCCAGCTTCAGCGAATGAAAGGCAGACCACCAGTCACCGCTGACCTTTTTCCCAAGCTCAATGTGCTGTTCAGCGAGCCTATTACCCTTCTCGCCGAGATGTTGCTCGGCCTGTTGATCATAGTGCTGCGACAGGCTCGGTGGGGGCATTTGATAGTCAGGGCCGACGGTACAGGCGGACAGGAACACAAGAGCCGACACCGCACCGAACGTGGTGTTGAACATCTGTCTGTTGAGGAAGCGCGCATTGGATTTCATTTGGCAAACTCCACGAAAACTAGTTGGTCGGAACGGGCTTGCGAAGAAAGAGAACCAGTGGACTCACCACCAGCATCGCCACCATCAAAATCTTGAATTGGTCGATGACGGCGATAAAAGCCGCCTGGCCGGTAATCATTTCGTTGAGGCCCCCAAGCGCTTGCAGGGACGTCGACGCCGTCACGGAATGTGCAGCGGCGCGATAGGGCGTCAGTTGGCTTGCTAGCGCCATGTGCATCGCTTGCGTGTTGTTGAAGAAGAAGGTTTGCACGACCGCAACGCCGATGGTGCTTCCGTAAACACGGGCCAGGTTGAAAAAACCGGTACCTTCCGGGCGGAACTTGGGATCGAGCGTGCTGAACGCCACCTTGCTGATCGCCGGCATCAAGACACCGAGGCCGACACCCTGGAGTGCACCCGCCACCGCCACGGGCCACCAGTCCATCAACGGCGAATAGCCGACCATCAGCCAGTTGGCATAAGCCACCACCGCTACGCCCGCCGCAACGAAGAGTCGCGAGTCGATACGAGCGGGAACACGGCCCATCAGGATGAATGCGCCGACGAGTCCCACACCTCGCGGTATCGTCAGGTAGCCCGTCGTGGCAGGTGGGTATCCGAGAATTTCATCCAGCATCGGGGACGTCAGTGCCATCGTCGGCAACAGCACGAAACCGAGTGCGAAAAAGATGATCGTCGACAGCACGAAGTTGCGGTCTCTGAACAAATTTTTGTTGAGGAAATGCACCTTCGCGGTCAGCACATGTACGACGAACAGGTAGAGCCCCACTGCACCTGCCACCGCTTCCAGCCAGATCTCGGGCGAGGCAAACCAGTCCAGGCGCTGACCACGGTCGAGCAGCATTTGCAACCCGATCATTCCGAGCGTGAAGGTGCCGACGCCGAAGAAGTCAAAAGGCGGACTTTTCTCGGCCTTTTTCTCGGCAAGCAAAAGCGCTACCACGAGGAAGATAAACGCCGACAGCGGAACGCTGATGTAGAACATCGAGCGCCATCCGTAATATTCGCTGACCCAGCCACCGATACTCGGGGCGCTGGCGATGCCCAAGAGCACGATGGCCGTGAACACCGAGCCAAATTTCGCACGCCGCGCGGGTGGCAATGTCTCCATTGCAATCGCCATCGAGAGCGGCGCCAGCACGCCACTCGCTGCACCCTGAATAATCCGCGCGCCGACGAATTCCAGCGGGGTCGTTGCCTGCGTAGCGAGCAACAAGCCAAGGACGAAGAATGCTAACGCGGCTTGATAAACAAGCTTCAAGCCATAGCGTCCGGCGAGCCACTGCGCCAGCGGCATGGTGATGGCGCTCGCAGCGAGGTACGACGTGAATACCCAGCCAGCCTCATCGTCGGTCATCGACAAGGTGCCCTGAATAAACCTGAGTGCCGCATTCGGCAGAGGCAGGTTCGCGGACTGCATATAGGTCGCCAGCAGAGCGGCGAACCTTAGCGTGCGCACACCTTCTCCCCCCGGGGCTCCAGCAAGATTGGCGTTCATCAGAAGTTACCTGCGGTTAACAGCGCTTTGAGCGGGTGCCACCAGGGCGTGCGATACCCGGTATCGACTTTGACCGTGGCGCTGGTACCCGAGAAAAGGGGCAGATCGGGATCCACCTTATCCAGTTCCAGTCGAACCGGTACCCGCTGGACGACCTTGACCCAGTTGCCGGTCGCATTTTCGGGCGGCAGCAGTGCGAAGTCCGATCCGGCACCCGGGCTCATGCTGGTAACGTGGGCTTTGAATACGTGATCAGGATAAGTATCGATACTGATAGTTGCTTCCTGGCCTGGACGCATATGGGTCACCTCCGTTTCGCGGAAGTTGGCCTCAACCCAAATCTGGCGATCAGAGAGCAGAGCAAAGGCTGGCGCACCGCTGTTGACATAGTTGCCAACCTGTAAATCGTCGACCTTGGCGACGATGCCATCATCCGGGGCATACACCGTCGCATAAGAGAGGTAAAGCTGGGCCTCGTCGAGCTGAGCCTTGGCCTCACGAACCGTCGGGTGACTATCGGCTTGGATGTCTGGATTGCCGTTCAGTGCAACGACGGTACTGGCGATCTGCTGTTCGATAGACGCTATTCGTTGCCGCGCAACTTTAAGGTCTGTGTCTGCACGCTCGTAAATGGCGCGCGAGACGAACTCGGTAGCGACCAGGGCCTTCTTGCGGGCGAACTCCCTTTGGTCGAAATCGGCCGACTCTTTGGCCGATTGCAGTTCGGCCTGCTGCTGCCGGTAGCTGGCCTTGAGTCCATCGATGCGAAGCCGCGCGACGCTCAGCTGTGCTTGTGCACGGTTAACCGCAATCTGGAACGGCTCCGGGTTGATCCGAAACAGAACCTGGCCCTTGCGAACAGGCTGGTTGTCCTCGACTGCGATTTCGACGACTTGTCCGGAAATGCGAGCGTTGATCGATGCCTTCGCCACCCGGGCGTAGGCGTTATCGGTCGAAACAAAGGGCTCACCCGCCACATAGTGTGCGTACCCAACCGCAGCGAAGATGACAGGGAAACCCACCATAAGCAGTGGTCGTAATTTCTCCTTGAGCGGTTTCTTGATGGGCGTGTCAGTCGGGTTCGGCCCTGGGTGCTCAAAGGTCTGCGAAGCTGGGATGTCGAACTGTTTAGTCATGATCGAGTACACCTATAACCGGGAAGTCGTGCCTGCAGAAGTCGCCTGCGGCCCTGATGTCAATAATTGCTGTGAGAAAGCAAACCCGTGCGCGGTCAGGAGGATCGCCCCGCCGCACCTGTTTCGTCGCCGCAACACCCGGTTCGAGCTCCGCTACAACAAACCTGAAATTTAGGAACTTCTGGTTCCTTAATTTTGTGCGATGGTGTAAGAATATCCCCTCGCAAACCTTCATTCAAGGATTTTGTACAATATGGCACAAAAAAAGATTACAGAGGGGAAAGGCCGAGGCCGCCCCCGCGCGTATGACCCGCAGACAGCGCTGCAGCAGGCGCTTGGCGTGTTCTGGAGCACCGGATATTCCGGCGCTTCTCTGGATAGCATCGCCACTGCAGCCGGAATGAATCGTCCAAGCCTCTATGCGGCATTCGGTGACAAGCACGCGCTCTATATCAAGGCGCTGGAGCAGTATTGGGAGTTTGCCGTTGCTGCCATGCATGAGGCGCTGACGGACAGCGATCTGACATTGCGCCAGGCGTTGATGCGTTTCTATGAGGGGCAGTTGTCGATCTACTTTTCGGGTGACGGCCAAGCGCGTGGCTGCTTTGCGATCGGCACAGCGACTACCGAGGCCGTCGAGGATGCTGAAATACGAGAGGTTCTTTCGGATCGGCTCAGCAGGCTCGATGCCGATCTCGAAACGCGTCTACGAGCAGCAATCGATGCCGGCGAGTTGAAAGGCGATGTCGACCCTGCGGCCCTTGCCGTACTCGCGTCATCCCTGCTGCACAGCATTTCGATACGTGCGCGGGCGGGCAAATCCCGCGCAGAACTGACGGAGCTTGCACGCAATGCGGTCGGCGTGATCTGCGGATGAGAGGCTTTTATGGTGGGTGAAAGACTCGAAGATATTCTTGACGAGCATCTTGCAGTGATTTTTTGTGGCATTAATCCCGGAGTGACTGCCGCAGCCCTTGGGCATCATTTTGCGGGCAGAGGCAATCGCTTCTGGCGCACACTCCATCTCGCCGGCTTTACGCCGCAGGAAATACGCCCGGAAAACGATCGGACGATCTTGCAGTATCAGTGTGGATTAACGGCAGTGGTTGAACGGCCTACGGCGCGAGCGGATCAGCTGTCTTTACATGAATTTATCGCTGCCGCTGCCGATTTTGAACAAAAGATCGCGCGCTATGCGCCACGCTTTGTGGCTTTTCTCGGTAAAGCTGCATATTGCGCGTTATCCGGCCAACGAGAAATTACCTGGGGGCTGCAGTCAAAGACCTTTGGTAATGCCTCGGTATGGGTCCTGCCCAATCCTAGTGGGCGAAATCGTGCGTTCACGCTTGATCAACTGGTTGGCGCGTACCGCCAACTCTGTTTAGCAGCAGGCGAGAGTCGCTTTCCCCGGCTCTGAGAGGGGGAGGGGGCGGCTAGATGATTCTAAGATGACATAAGAACGCCGGGCCGGATCGGCATTGGCGTTCCCTGTAAAGACGATCATCCTGGACTCGCGCAATACCTGCCGGCTGAGTTACACCTGGATGACTATAAGGAAAATGGCAGGGGCGGCTGGATTCGAACCAACGCATGGCAGGATCAAAACCTGCTGCCTTACCGCTTGGCGACGCCCCTGTATCTGTTGCTACGAGTGGCCAGCACTCTCTTCCTGACTTTGCAGCTCGCGAGCAACATCGAGATGTTGCTTCCTTTCGCGACAAGCCCTGTAAGGGCCTCTGCAGGAGTGCGCGGAAATTTATCAACTTTCGCTTCGCCTGGGAAGACCCAAAACACACAAATTGGTTTGAAAACAGCTACTTATTGTTGATCGAGGTCAGGCGCGATCCTCTCGGGGACTTTTGAGCTTTCCAGTGGGAGCTGGAACGTCATCAGGTATCACGAAGGTTTCAAGGCGCTGTTGCCTGCATGAGAGTCCTGCTGATCAGGCTTATCGCTATGCTGTGCGATGGTACAGAATGGAAAACACCGTGAGCCGATCAAGACCGCTGCTGCTATGGATAGTCAGAAGTAATCCCCTGCGCTGCCAGCCATGGCGCTATGTGTCGGGGCAGTCTGCGAGGAGTTTCACGTGTTCGGTTTCACACGGATGTTCTTGCAAATATTTAACGTCTAGATAGAAATGTGCCTGGCTCCTGGACTGAATCGCTCCTGGTTTCATAGGCACTTCGGACTGTCCGCAAAGGGTCGAGGACGACAACCATCATGAAGAAGGCGGCAACCACCATGAAGACGCAGAAGATCGGCTCAAAGGAAGGAGAGGGGGAAGGCTCTGCCTCTCAGCTGATAGATGCGAGGATCGAGGAGCTGCGTGATTGGCGGGGCGAGACGCTTGCTCGGGTCCGAACGCTCATCCGGCAGGCCGACCCCGACGTGGTCGAGGAATGGAAGTGGAGGGGGGTTCCGGTGTGGTCGCACGGCGGAATCATCTGCACCGGTGAGACCTACAAGAATGTCGTGAAGATGACCTTCGCCAAGGGCGCCTCGCTGGAGGATCCTTCAGGTCTCTTCAACTCCAGCCTCGAAGGCAACACCCGACGTGCCATTGATGTCCATGAGGGCGACAGGATTGATGAAGACGCGTTGAAGGCGCTCATTCGCGCCGCCGTGGCGCTCAACACGTCGGTGCGAGCGGCCGCTCGCACCAGACCGGCTGAATGAGCTGCCCAGCGAAACCCTGATTCGGTCTCGCCGACATACTATTCCTTTAGAAGTGAGCTCAGGGACCGGTCCTCTTGAGTATCAACAAAAATCGAATATCCCGGGTGGTGATCGCTACAACTACACACCACCCGACGTCTTATGCCTGAGAGGCGCTTTTAAGGCCGGGCAACAAGGCGCTGGCTGCCGTCGATGAAGGAGCGGCGATGATGTCTGCCTGTACCGTCTCGGGCTTGTCCTCTTCTACTTCCCCATTAAGCGCCTTGTTCATCTTCACCGTGTCCAGCGCTCCGACCCATTTGGCGATGGCCATGGTGCCGACGCCATTGCCGATGGTGTTGGTGATTGCTCGCGCTTCCGACATGAACCGGTCGACGCCCAACAGTAGCACCATACCCGCCACCGGAATGGTACCGAGCGACGCTAACGTGGCAGCAAGAATGATGAACCCCGAACCGGTTACACCCGCAGAGCCTTTGGAGGTGAACATCAGCACCGCCAGTACGATCAATTGATCAGTGAGGGTGAGCGGTGTGTTCGTCGCCTGGGCAATGAAGATTGCTGCGATGGTGTAGTAGATCGCCTGACCGTCCGGGTTGAAGGTCAAGCCGGAGGGAATGATCATCCCGGCCACGGGCTTGGAAACACCGGCCTTTTCCATCTTGGAAATCATCTGCGGCAGCACCGACTCCGAGGAGCTGGTGCCCAGTACGGTGAGCAGCTCTTCCTTGATGAATCGCAGAAACTTCCACAGGCTGAAACCGCTGTAGCGGCAGATCGGGCCCAGCACGAAGATCACGAACACCGCGCAGGTCAGGTACACGCAGGCCATCAGCTTGCCGAGGGAGAACAGCGAGCCGAAGCCGTATTTGCCAATGGTGAAGGCAATCGCTCCGAATGCGCCGATAGGTGCCAGGCGCATGACCATGTTGACGATGCGGAACATGCCCTGCATCAGGCTATCCAGCGCATCAACGAAAACCTTTCCGCGTGGCCCCACCTGTGCCAGGGCAATGCCGAGCAGGATGGAAAACAGCAAAATTTGCAGCACATTGCCTTTGGCGAACGCGTCCACGATGGTGTCGGGGACGATGTTCATCACAAAGTCCATGAACGAGGCGTGTTTCGCTGCCGTGGTGTAGGTCGCCAGACTTGAGGTGTCCAGCGTGGCGGCATCGATGTTCATGCCTGCGCCGGGCTTGAACACATCGACGACGACAAGACCGACGACCAGTGCCAGTGTGGATACCACTTCGAAGTAGAGCAGCGCGCGAATACCGACACGGCCCAGCTCCTTCATGCTTTCCATGCGTGCAATGCCCGTGACCACGGTCAGGAAAATCACCGGAGCGAGGAGCATCTTGATCAATTTGATGAACGCGTCGCCGAGGGGTTTGAGCGCTGTCCCGGTTTCGGGAACGAGCACCCCGACGATTGCGCCGAGGATGACGGCGATGAGGACTTGTACGTACAGTTTGCCAAAAATTCTTTTCATGACAGGGCCCTGATTTTTTATTGTTGTCAGGAAATGCCAAGGGGTCGGATCGGTGATCGGCCCCCTGGCGTTGTGCCGCAGTACTACTTTGAATCCGCGAACAACATCAGCGGTCGATCAATTCGATCACCGCATCAGTGATCTGCCGGGTAGTGGCTTTGCCGCCCAGATCAGGGGTATGCAGACCGCTTTCGGTCACGGCCTCGATGGCAGACATCAATTGTTTCGCCGCTGCCGCTTCGCCGAGGTGTTCGAGCATCATTGCCGCCGTCCAGAACGTTGCGATCGGGTTGGCGACGCCTTTGCCGGTGATGTCGAAGGCCGAGCCATGGATCGGTTCGAACATCGAGGGGAATTTGCGCGATGGGTTCAGGTTGGCGGTCGGCGCGATGCCCAGGCTGCCGGACAGGGCTGCGGCCAGATCGGACAGGATGTCGGCGTGCAGGTTGGTGGCGACGATGACGTCCAGCGTCGACGGTTTGAGCACCATGCGCGTGGTAACGGCGTCGACCAGCTCCTTATCGATCTTCACGTCCGGAAAATCCTTGGCGACTTCGTAGAAGATCTCGTCCCACAACACCATGCCGTGACGCTGGGCGTTGGACTTGGTGACCATGGTCAGGTGCTTGCGTGGACGGCTTTGCGCCAGTTCGAAGGCAAAACGGTGAATGCGCTCAACCCCGGCACGGGTGAACACGGACACTTCGGTGGCGACTTCTTCAGGCAGGCCTCTGTGGACGCGACCGCCGTTGCCGGAGTATTCGCCCTCGGAGTTTTCACGCACCACCACCCAGTCGATCTGGTCACCGTTGTGCAGCGGGCTTTTTACCCCAGGCAGCACCCGAGCCGGACGC
Source organism: Pseudomonas sp. GW821-FHT04C07 (assembly GCF_059420325.1). Taxonomy (NCBI): domain Bacteria; kingdom Pseudomonadati; phylum Pseudomonadota; class Gammaproteobacteria; order Pseudomonadales; family Pseudomonadaceae; genus Pseudomonas; species Pseudomonas sp. GW821-FHT04C07. The sequence continues at coordinate 297,529 of NZ_JBWKTM010000006.1, read as the reverse complement.
ACGTTGGCGTACTGGTCGAAGCCCTGGCAGATTGGCAGGCGCAGACCCCAGAGCGAAATGTGATCCGGTACGTTGAGGGCGCCGACCGCGCCGAAGAAGATGGCGTCGAAGGTTTTCAGTTCTTCCAGGCCACCTTCAGGGATGTAGTAACCGTTTTTCAGGTAGTTATCGGAGTTCCAGTCGAAGTGTTTGAAGTCCAGTTCGAAACCGGATTTTTTCGACAGGGCTTGCAGCACCTCAACGCCTGCGGCGATCACTTCCACACCAATGCCATCACCGGGAACCGCAGCAATTTTGTAAACGCTCATCGTCAACTCCACTCTCGTTACGTTCTTGTTGTGCCTGTCGAACCGGACTGTCCAAGCAGGGTGTGAAGGGAGTATATGTAGTGAGCAAAGAGGTGTGAGTTACTCAAAATCACTACATACATAACTTTGAGTTACGAATGAATCAGTCATTGGATTTGTCTTTTTTCTACCTGCTGGCCAACCAGGGCAGTCTGGCTGCGACCGCTCGAGAGCTGGGTGTTACGCCGCCGGCGGTGAGCAAACGCCTGACGGCGCTGGAAGCCCGGCTGGGGATACGCTTGGTCAACCGCACCACGCGTTCGATGAGCCTGACCTCGGAAGGTGAGCTGTATTTCTCACATGCCGCTCGCATCCTGACGCAGATCGATGAGGTCGAGCAGCTGATCAGCAGCAGTCGGGCAACCCCCAAGGGCCTGATTCGCGTCAACGCATCGCTAGGGTTTGGTCGTCGCTACATCGGCCCGGCATTGGCCGCGTTCTTCGCGCTCTACCCCGAGGTGGAAATACAGCTGGAAATCAGCGATCACCCGCTGGACCTGGCGACTCACGGGTTTGATCTGGGCATTCGTTTCGGCACGCTGCCGGATGCCGCCTTCCACGCACGAAAGATCGCGTCCAATCGCCGTTTGTTATGCGCCTCGCCGCTGTACCTGGAAAAGCACGGCGTACCTCAACGCCTGGCGGATTTGCCGCAACACAACTGCATCTTCCTGCGGCAAAACGAAACACCGTACGGTGTGTGGAGTTTTACCAACGGTGGGCGCACGCAAAACATCAAGGTGCGTGGCGCCTTAGGCTGCAACGACGGTGAAGTGGCATTGAATTGGGCGCTGGAAGGCTATGGCATTCTGCTTCGGGCCGAATGGGACATCGCTCGTTATGTGCGTAGTGGTCGCCTGCGTCTGGTGCTGGAGGATCAGACACCGACCCGCGCGGATGTCTATGCGGTTTATCCGCAACAGTTGCACCTGTCCGCGCGGGTGCGCTGCCTGATTGATTTCCTGGTCGAACGCTTCAAGCACATCGACCACCTGGATGAGTCGGAATCGACACTCGACTGAAATACAAAACGCCCGATGCAGTGCATCGGGCGTTTGAGTGAAACAGGCAAACCTGTTTCAGGACTAGACATAGCGGCCTCGTTCTTTGCAAAAGGTTAGCGCTATGCATTGTCGAGTCGTTCGCGCAGAAACTCGATAAATCGCTGGGTTTTCGCCGGCAACAGCCGCGTCTCGGTGAGGGCATAAACCGAGATAGGTGTGGCTTGCCACTGCGGCAAGACTTTGCGCAGTGTTCCATTGGCAAGGTCTTGCGCAGCGATACCTTCCGCTAGTAACGCGATACCCAGATCAAGCGTCGCCAAACGTCGAATCATTCCCACACTGTTGAGTTCGAATCGCCCACCAATCTCAACTTCCACAGCCCCTTCATTGTTTGACAGCGTCCAGCGGTCAGCATGCGTCCCGCGCAACCGCAGGCATTCGTGGTTGGTCAGATCCGAGGGATGAGCAGGCTCACCGGACAGTTCCAGATAGTGGGGCGAGGCGTAAAGACAGCGCCGAAAACTGGCGAGCTTACGGGCGATCAGGTTCGAACTCGCAGGCTCTCCCATGCGAATGACCACATCGACCGGCTCACTCACCAGATCGACCTGACGCGGGGTCAGATCGAACTCGAAGCTGATACCGGGATAAAGCCGGGCAAACTCGGCAATCAGCGGCGCCAGGTAGATATTGGCGAAATCCACCGGGAGCGAGGCACGCAGTACGCCACTGGGTCGGGCAAGCATTTCCCCCAGCTGTTCATGGGCCAGCCTGGCTTCGTCGACGATGCGTTTGCATCGATCAAAGTACAGCTGACCCGCCTCGGTCAGTTCGATCTTGCGCGTTGTGCGGTGCAGAAGCCGTAATCCAATGGCCTTTTCCAGCCCACTTATTCGACGAGACAGCGTCGAGTTCGGCATCCCCATCGCCTCCGCGGCTCGGCGGAAGCTGCGAGCTTTCACGACCTCGACGAACAGAGCCATATCGTTCAGAAATTCCAATGCTATTGCTCCATCAGTGGATCAGTCATTTCAATTTTACCCGGTTTATCCCGGATTCAGATTGATCAATGATAGCCACATCGTTTACAGAGGAGCACCGCAATGAATTCGCTTTTTTCTCAAGTCCGTGTGGGTCGCTATAGCTTGTCCAATCGTATGGTCATGGCACCGATGACGCGCTCGCGTGCCGACGATGCCGGCGTACCAGGCGAACTGGTTGCGACTTATTACGCACAACGCGCCAGCGCCGGCCTGATCATCAGTGAAGGCGTGTTCCCCGCTGCGCTTGGCCAGGGCTATGTCCGTACCCCAGGCATCGAAACCGCCGAGCAGGTCGCCGCGTGGAAGCAGGTCACCGAGGCCGTGCATGCTCGCGATGGCCGGATCTTCATGCAGCTGATGCACTGCGGACGCATTTCGCACCCTTCGCTGTTACCTGATGGCGCCCAGCCACAGGCACCCTCCGCGATCAAACCCGCCGGCCAGACCTGGACCGCGACCGGCCTTCAGGACTTCGTCATCCCCCATGCGCTGAGCGTGGTGGAGATTGCCGCGGTCATCGAGGGCTACCGGCAGGCGGCGCGCCTGGCCATCGAGGCCGGTTTCGACGGTGTCGAGTTGCATGCCGCTTCCGGGTATCTGCCTGAACAGTTTCTCTCGACTGGCAGCAATCAGCGCACGGATGAGTACGGCGGATCGGTTGAAAACCGTGTTCGCTTTGTACTGGACGTGCTGGCCGCGGTATCGACGGAGATTGGTAGTGATCGGGTGGGCCTCAAGATCTCGCCTGAAATGAACTTCAACGACATCCTTGATGCCAAGCCGCAAGAAACCTACACCCATCTGGTCGAGCAACTTCGTGGGCTCAATCTCGCCTATCTGCACGTCGCATTGTTCGGGGCCAGCGTCGACTACCACGCGTTGTTGCGCCCACTGTTCGACGGCAGCTACCTGATCGGTGGCGGACTTGACCAACGCTCCGCCGAATCCCTGATCGCTGAGGGACGGGCCGATGCGACAGTTTTTGGCAGCGCATTCCTCGCCAACCCCGATCTGCCCGAGCGCTTTCGTGCAGGCGCCGAGCTTAATGTTCCGAACAAAGACACGTTCTACGCACCGGGCGCACAAGGGTATATCGATTACCCGGCCATGAGCCCGGCACAAAGCGCCTGAGGAAACAGCCATGACGACCGTCGCACGACTACAGCGTATGAATCACGGCAACCACTTCCGTGCTTTCACGCTGCGGGGAGGTCAGTCCGCCGAGCCCATCGACCCCTTCCTCGCGGTCGACCATGGCTGGATCAGCGGGCCAACTTTTCCACCACACCCGCATGCGGGGTTTTCAGCAGTGTCGTATCTGTTTCTCGATTCCGAGACCGGGATTGATAACCGGGACTCTCTGGGCAATCGCAACCTGATTCAGCCTGGAGGGCTGCATTGGACGGCGGCGGGTAAAGGTGTGGTGCATGAGGAAGTGCCCGCCGAGCCGGGCAAGACGGTACACATGCTGCAAATCTTCATCAACTTGCCGAAGGAGCGCCAAGCGGACGCACCGTTTGCGCTCAGTCTCGAAGCCCAGGATGTGCCCGTGGTGCGCTTGCCAGGGGTCAAGGTGCGCGTGCCACTGGGCAGCTTCGCCCAAGTGTCATCACCCATGTCGGTGCCCACCGAAGTGAGCGTGCTGGACATCTCTCTCGAGAACGGCGCTGAAGTCAGCGTGCCGATCCCCGAAGGCCATGTGGCGTTCGTGATGCCGATTGACGGCGAAGTGTGGGTCGATGGCGACCCCTTCAGCCTCATCGAACCCGCGCTGCCGGTGAAACTCCCGCAGCGTGACAATCGCGTGGTCAGGTTGAGCGCACCCAAGGGCAACGCCAAGGCCGTGCTGTTTTCCGGCGTCCCGTTGAATCAACCGGTGTATTGGCAAGGGCCGCTGGCGCTTGCCTCTTCAGAGGCGCTGGCCGAAGCCATTGACGGCTACCAGCGCGGTGCATTCGGAAAGCTGCAACCTCGTTGAATGATCGAAACAGTCCCAAACCCGGGGCGCTAGAGCCCCAACCTTACTGCCAGGAGAATCATCATGCCGTACGAAAAATTCAGTGCCGACAATGCCGCCCTGCTGTTGATCGACCACCAGGTGGGGACCATGGGCTGGGTGAAATCCATTCCCTTCGAAGAGCTCAAACGCAACGCGCTGATGCTCGCCAAGGCGGCCAGCATTCTGAAACTTCCGGTGGTCTTGACCTCCAGCATGGAGGAGTACGCTCAGGGACCGCTGCTCAGTGAACTGGAGCAGATTCTGCCCGCCGAGTTCGCTTCCCGCGTCAAACGCCTGGGTATCGTCAACGCCATGGACGATGAAAACTTCGCCGCCGCCGTCAAGGCTACGGGTCGTAAAAAACTCATCATTGCCGGTGTCACCAACGACGTGTGCACGGTCTATCCGGCCCTGAGCCTGGTGCGCGATGGGTATGAAGTTCAGGTGGTGGCCGATGGTGGTGGCTCACCGACCGTAATGGCCGATGACATCGCCCTGCGTCGGATGGATAAAGGCGGCGTGACGCTGACCACGACCAACCAGCTGATTGCGGAACTCGCCGGAAGCTGGGCGACGCCAGAAGGCGGACAATTGGTGCAGGTACTGATGGAGGCGCTTCAAGGCTAAAAGCGTGCCTGGATGTGTCCGGTTCCCCAGGCCAGGTCCAGGCCGCCACCATCAATCATTGCAAGCAATTCGGTATTGCGCGTGATCCTTACCTCAAGACTTACCGCCGGCCGCCCCCGCGATAACACGACGAAACAGCGCTTCTTTCATCATCTGGTCGAGAAGTTGAACCAGTCACCGGGCCTTGATCCAGAGGACGTCATGGTGGTTATTAGCACGACCGCGGCGGATGAATGGTCCTTCGCCGGTGGGCGGGGCAATTAGTCCTGGGGACGGATATCGGGCAGGTTTGGCTCAGGGCCTGTTCTGAACCTGCTCACCAATAAGCTGGGCCAGTATCCTGACTGGCTCGGTGAAGCTTTGCCGAGACCGATGCACGAGACCGATATCACGATGGAAGGTGTGCTGCCCCAGATCAAGGGCGCGCACCCCGGTGGGCCAGTCTTGATGAGTCGCGGTCTGAGGCACCAGGGCTACGCCGACACCATTGGCGACCAGTTTGACGATGGCCTCCAGTTCATCCAGCTCGCATACCTCACGCAAGGTGAAATGCGTTTGTCGCAGGAAGCGGTCGACTTGCCGGCCGCCGAATGATGATCGGTCATAGCGAATGAACGGCTGGCTGGAAAGCAGTTCCGACCAATCCTCTCCAGGAACATCGCACGGAACGATCAGCCGATAGGGTTCGAGTGCCAACGTCGTCCAGCGCAGATCGCTTTGAAGCGAGAAAGGGGGGCGAATGATCGCCGCCATGTCGATTTCGCCCGCATCCACCAGGTTGACCAATTCCATTGATAGACCCGGGATCACACGGGTTCGGCATTGGGGGCATTGTTGGTGAAATTTGGCCAGCGCGTCCGGTAAAAAAGAGCGCTGCACGGAAGCGATTGCGCCGATGTTCACCAGGACACTGGCGGGGAGCCCGACCGTTGTGGAGCCCAGGCTGTCATAAAGTCGAAGCAACTCCTGCGCCTGCAGGAGTATTTGATGGCCCATCCTGTTCAGGTGGGCCGAGCGTCCCTTGCGGTCGAAAATCTCGAAGCCGAGCTCGGCTTCCAGGCGTTGCATCTGGGCGCTCACTGCGGCCTGGGTAAGACCAATCTTGTTCCCGGCAGCGGCAAAGGTGCCTTCCCGCGCGACGGCTATAAGTGTTTTCAGTTCTTTGATCATTCACAAATATTAATTGTGTTTCTAAGAAAAATATATTGATTTTTTTGCTTGGTCTGTACCTCTAGGATGACCCCATCCACTCCGTTCAAAACCCCGAAGTTTTTGGACGGTGCTCAAAACCGTCGGACGGGCTTAATTCGCTGTTCCGATTTTATAAACCTATAAAAACACCGCAATTGGAGTTCTGATGAGCCTCTCTCCCTTTCACCTGGCAATCCCTGTTTATGACCTCGCGGCAACCCGCACCTTTTACGGTGAGGTGTTCGGACTGGAGGAGGGTCGTTCCAGCACGCAATGGGTCGACTTCAACTTCTATGGCCACCAACTGGTCATTCACGAACACCCCAAGACGGCTTCCCAAGAGAGCGTCCATAGCAATCCGGTAGACGGGCATGACGTTCCTGTTCCGCACTTCGGCATTATTCTGGGCTGGGAACAATGGGAAGCGTTGGCCGAGCGCCTGAAGTCCTTTGGTACCGAATTTGTGATCGAACCCTACATTCGTTTCAAAGGGCAGGTTGGCGAGCAAGCCACCATGTTTTTGTTCGACCCGTGCGGTAATGCCCTGGAATTCAAGGCCTTCAAAGATATGAGCCAGCTCTTCGCCAAATAACAAAAGTAATGGCACAACAGCGTTGTGCCATTTGATCTCAAGTGAGCTGGAAGCTCATGAATCTAGCTACTGCCTCGTAACGCAGAACATTCATTCCAACAAGAAGGCTAGACATGAAACGTATCCCTTTGGTTTGGCAAATAATTGCCGGGCTTTTGCTTGGCGTGCTCGTCGGTTGGTACTTCAATACACATCCGCAGTATCAATTGTGGGTCAGTACTGAAATCCTCAAACCGCTTGGCGATATCTTCATCAAAATGATGAAGATGGTCGTTGTTCCAATCGTGTTCTGTTGCATGATTCTGGGCATCGCAGGAGGCGGTGATAACAAGTCTTTTGGTCGTATGGGCCTGAAATCGCTGGGTTACTTCTTTGCGGTTACCGGTCTGGCCATTGTAATGGGCTTGTGCTTCGCGAATATTTTCGAGCCTGGAACAGGCACTGACATTTCGGGAATCTCGCACAGCAGCGCCTCGATGAACCTGGAGCCTTCCAAGGGCGCCCTTGTCATCTTGCAGAACATCGTCCCCGATAACGTTTTTGTAGCGATGTCGGAAGCGAAGCTGTTGTCGGTGCTGTTCTTCGCGGTGCTGTTTGGCCTGGCATTGAACTCGCTCCCCAGAGAGAAAAGTGCGCCGGTGGTTGCGGTGATTCAAGGTATCTCTGATGCAATGTTCAAGGTCGTCTCAATCGTCATGGCTTATGCGCCGATCGGTGTATTTGGCATGATCGGTGCCACCGTTGCGACCTTTGGCTTTGCCTCGCTGTTGCCTTTGCTCAAGTTGATCGGTGTGGTTTACCTGGCACTGATTCTCTTTGCTCTGGTGGTGCTCGGCGGTGTCTGCTACCTGATTGGCGAGAATATTTTCAAGCTGATCAAGTACTTCAGGAATGAGCTGATTCTGGCTTTTTCGAGTGCAGCATCGGCGGCCGTAATGCCGCAGTTAATGAGCAAGCTGGAGAACTATGGCGTTCCACGTCGCATCGTCAGTTTTGTGGTGCCTGTAGGGTATGCATTCAACCTGGATGGCGCGTCTATCTTCCTCGGCGTGGCGACCATTTTTGTCGCACAACTCTATGGTATCGACCTGTCGCTGTCTCAGCAGATTCTGCTGGTGGTCACGATGGTGCTGACGTCCAAAGGTGCTGCCGGGGTGCCGGGGTTTGCCATCATCATCCTTTCCGCCACATTGGCGTCTGCCGGTCTTCCATTGGAGGGGGTAGCACTTATCGCGGGTATCTTCAGGATTATCGATAGCGGCACCACCACGCTGAACGTGCTGGGCAATGCGATTGCACCCTTGGTCATTGCCAAATGGGAAAGAGCAACGCTTGAGCCTTCAAGAGTCGAGCGAGTAGCGCAGAAAGCATAGCTACCCGTGAAGAGCCATCGGCCATCAAACGCCCATGGCTCTTCTTGTTTTCGTAGGCCAACAATAAATCTTTATGCCTTTTCTCTTTGCCGGGCTCTGAGCTATGCAGTCGGATTTTCAGAGGCTGATTTCGTGCTTCAAATACCCGAAGGACTTGACCCGGCGAGTGCCGCTCCGACTACGAGGCTTCAGGCGGCACAACCTGTGCTCCACGAGCCCTCAGCAGTTCGCGTAGCACCGAGCGATGGCAGTGGCGCTCATCCTCGCAGTAGCAGCCGATGGCCAGCGATGTCTGATGGGACAAGGCGCTCAACAGATCAAGCAGTTGGCTGGGGGCCGAATGGTTCATCTCGGCCTTGAACCTGCGCCGAAAGGCTTCCCAGGCTTTTTCGTCTGCTGCGGTTTTAGCTTGCGCTATCAGTTCTGCGCTGGGGGACAGGAGGGGGAGCCAGGTGTCGTAAAAGTCGCGGCTGGCGAATTCGCCCTTCGGTACGCCACGCGGTGGCCGGCGTACTGTACCCAGGCGCAGACCTTCATGAGGTGTTCGGGGTGAACCGAGTCGCACGATATGGATAGGCATGAATGCTCCTTTACTCACGGGATCCGTCGAACCCGTCCAGGGCCGTGCGCCAGATGCAGACCCCCAGAAAGTAAGCCGACATTGCCAGCCACAGCCCCATCACCAACGGGTTGATGGCGGGATGGTTGAGCACCAGTGACAGGCTGCACAGCATCCAGATGGACGTCACGGCAATGTTGATCGGCATGAACCGGCGCACGCGGAACGGGTGAAGGAACTTCATTCGGGTCACCGTCAACAGCGCCAGGCCGATGATGGTGAGCAGCGTCAGCCAGGAGGGTGGGGCAACGATGTAGAGGCACAGGGCGACGACGTTCCATGTGGCGGGGAACCCCTGGAAGTAATTGTCGTTGCTCTTCATGTTGACGTTGCAGAAGCAAAAGAGCGACGAGACCAGGATCACTGAAGTGCTCGGCAACGGGGTGTAGGCGGGCAAGTCGATGTAACGGTAGATGAACAGGGCCGGGATGAACACGTAGGTCAGGTAGTCGATGACCAGATCCAGCACGGATCCGTCGAAATGCGGCAGTACCGTCTGGACATTGACCTTGCGCGCCAGCCAGCCGTCCACACCATCGACGATCAGGGCTACGCCCAGCCACAGCAGGCAGGCTGTGGGCTGATTATCGAACAAGGCGAGAGTCGCCAGGAAAGCGATCACCACTCCGGTGGCGGTAAAGCCGTGGGCACCCCAGGCTTTGAGCCTGGCCACACGTCGCGTCGATATCAAGGGGCGTTCTCCAGCGAATGAAACAGGCCGGTTACCACCACCGACGGGGTCACCGGCAAATCTGGATGGGGTGCGGCTATCGACCGGATATCCGGCGACAAGGTTTACCTGCGCTCAAACGACCCGAAGTCGACACTCAGTAAACATAGCCTACCTTTTGCCACCCTCTGATCCACCGGGCATCACATTAATCGCTCGCCCACGGCACGCCTGGGATTCGGCATGGCGGGACCTTCTCACCTGCATCAAATCCTGCGCTGAAATACGCCCAGCGCCAATGGCAGCGACCTACGGTGCAGGAGTGGGTCAAACTGCAACGTCCTGCGATGTAGTCGGGATACGCGTCGTTTGAAGCTACCTTCAATGGGAAACGGGTGCGCCCATTAGCCGGTCTCAAGTGCTAATGGGTGCCCCTTTTTGGTCAGCGCCTTTTCAGCCGCAGATTATTGCTTGCCGATTGCTGCTGCCAGTAGCGGAGCTGCCTGCTCATCGGTCAGTGCCGGGAGAATCTCCATACTGATGAGGTCACTCCACTCGAGTACCCATTTCTGTATCAGCGCAACATCACTGGCCTCTGCGACGCCAAAACCAGTCATGCGTCCTACGGCGTGCCAGCGTCCCAGCATGGTTACGCCTGCGGGTGGAGCTCCACCTGTTTTGAGAAAACGCTCGATTGCGCTATTGCGACGTTCGGGACTGATCGACCAACTGACGATGTATAACATCTGCCACCTCCGGATAGGGATTGGCACCTGTTCTTCTTTTCGCGTACCGGGCGGGCGCCGCGACCACGGCCACGCGTCTGTTCCCGGCCCGCACCCTGGCCAGCCTGAAACGACTTCTCCCATGGGAAGGAATAGCAGCCTCTGCAACCCCGCGTATGACCGCTGATCCTCTTTCCTTTCATCTGAAACAAATCCCGAGCGCACCCATCACGCTTCAGTGCTCCATAACCGTTCGCTGTACTGTGCCCATCGGTAGGGGCTACGAAACCCGCAGCGATTCAGGATGAGGCCGCTGCGTCTCGCGGTCGGGAAGGGTGACGTTCAATCTCTCGCCATCTGCCGGAATGCGTAAGCGTGATTCAACCCCCGCGTGTCGTGCCGCATCGGCCAACGTCTTGCGGGTCACGGGGCAATGGCTGAGTGCTTCCAGATGGTTGGCGATGACGAGGCCCGGCACCAGTCTGGTGAATTCGAGAGCTTCATCGAGGCCCATGATGATGTCGCCTCCCAGATCGAATCGGGCACCGCCGGCGGGAATGACGCTAATGTGCGGCCGATGCCGCGCCACGAACTCCCTGACAGTAGCGGTCAGTAATGTATCTCCACTGAGGTAGAGACTGGGTTCGTCCGGTACTTCGATCAAATACCCGACACCATGCTCCATCAGTTTGCCGACCAGCCCACTTCCATGGGTGCAACGGACGGTTCGGATCTGGCCGCCGAGAAATGGATTCGGTTGCTCATGATCTTTCGGCAAGGATTGGACGTTCAATCCGCGATCGCTCAGATAACCGGCATCGTGCGGCGTACAGATCACCGGGATTCGTTTCTCTCGTAACCACTTTTCCCCTGCTCGATCGAGATGGTCGAAGTGGCCTTTCTGGCAGTGGGTAATCAAGCAATGGGTCACCGATTCGAGCGCTTGTGCTGCCGATTCCGGCAACTCGACCATGGGGTTGCGTTGCCTCGCGCCGAATAGACGCAAGGGCGGCAGTCCATTTTTGGGGGCGAGCATCGGATCGATCAGAATTCGATGGGGGCCCAATTCCACAATGATTGTCGCGTTGCGAAGTTGATGGATATGCATGGCGTGGCCTCTTGGAAGAGGCTTGATTGTGTCTATACGTTTAACGGCGGAGAATGGCATGCCAAGACATAATCAGTTCATTTTATGCCATGACCAAAATACATCGAATCGGCTTGCTGCTTTTCCCGCACTGCATGCCAGCAGGGTTGTTTGCATTTTCAGACTTGCTTAACGCCGCCAATCGCCTGGTAGGTCACACGCTTTTTGAAACTCGCTTTGTCGCGTTGCAGACAGGGTTGGTCGAGTGCGCTCAAGGCGTCTCGTTGCAGGTGAACGAAACGCTTGGGCAGGCTGATCTGGACGCGATTCTGGTGCCCGGTTTCTGGGCTGAATCGGCATCGCAGGTAGACACGATGATCGGCGAAAGCGGGGCTCTGATATCGGCGTTGGCGACACGCGCGAACACCTTGATGCTCTGGAGTTATTGCAGTGGCGTAAGCCTCTTGGCTGCGAGCGGTGGGCTCAACGGGCAGTCTGCAACCGTGACGTGGTGGCTGGCAGAGTCGATGGCCCAGCGTTATAAAAAGGTGAAGTGGCAGACTGAGCAGAACTGCATTGTGAACGACCGTACCGCCACGGCATCTGGCGTGAATGGCTACCAGCCAATCGCACAGGCATTGGTAGAGCGCTATGTCAGTCCGGACGCGTTGCATCATCTGATCAAGTTAATGGTGCTCCCACGCCCCGTGCAGACCCATGGCGTCTTTCAAGCCATGAGCATGATCGAGCAGTCCTCGGTGTTGTTGCGCAAGTTACATGGCCTGGTCGAGCAGTTGCCCGCGCAAGAGATTACGGTGCAGCGGCTGGCTGAGCGACTCGGTATGGCTCAACGCACCCTCGCGCGCAAGGTGATGGGCAAAACCGGGGTTCCGATTGCAACCTATGCGCGCCGTATCAAATTGAATCAAGCCAGCGAACGTCTCATTCTCACCTCATCGTCGGTCAGCGCTATCTGCGCCGAGCTGGGATTCAGCAGCGATTCGAACCTGCGGCGCATGTTCAAGGAGCTTACGAAGCTGACGCCCCTGGAGTACAGGCAGCGGTTCGGGCGCTTATGACCCGGGTTGTGGCAACTGGGTTTTGACCACGTTCACCCCAAGGCAACGTCCAGGAAAGGTGGGCCGATTCATTAAACGTGTCAGTGCCCATCGCTACGGGCAATAATGCCGCGCAATTTTAAATTCAACTCAACGGAGTCCTGCAGCAGTGATGTTCGAGATCAAGCAGATGAGTCCTGAGACCTATCGACGGCAAACGCGCCGCAGCACACTGATCATTGCCCTGATCTTCGTGCTGCTGGCGATGGTGCTGTCCAGCGTTGCCGTGATGCTGGCAGGCGAACCCGGTGGCGATAATTTCCGTTTGAATCTGGGCGGGGTTGTTGCCGCGCTGGTGCTGAGCGTGGCGCTGATTCGGATCAAGTTCTGGTCGCAGCCATGGATGGCACCGGCGGTTTACGGCTGGCAGCTCAAGCGTAGTCTGATGAGCATTACCAACGCCATGCATCAGGTCACCGACGGCGTGCTGGCCGGTGATCCGACGGCGATGAAACTGCTGCGCTTTTATCATCTGGGGTTAACGCAGATGCACCAGCTGGATGGCAACTCCAGCGCCCTCAGCCAGATGGTGCGAGAGATCGACCAACACAAGGTGTGCATGGAGGCTCTGGCAATCGATACCGAGCAGTACCAATTGAACCCCGCCTGGCTTGCGGCGGTGAAGAAGGCCGGTGCGGCGAAGTAAACGCCGCGATCAGCGCCTGCACGCCTGCAAGGCCGATGCTATCCGAAGCGGGCGCGTGGATGTGGGCTGCGGCTATGGCGATGCAATTGTCTTGAGCGTATCGAGGTCTGGCGCAGAGCTTGGCGGAGTATCAGGTGCGATAGAGAAAAGGTTATAAAGTAAGATCGTATCGGTATAAATGATTATAAGAAAAATCGCTATGCTGCTGGCTAGATTTTTTGTAGTCGCGCTTGATTTGTAGGTCGTGATAATGGAATTCAGTAATATTGGTTTTGTGGTTGCAGGCTTGGTTGTCGGGTTTGTTGTCGGCATGACCGGTGTGGGTGGCGGCTCTTTAATGACGCCCATTCTTTTATGGTTTGGCATTAACCCGGCAACAGCAGTCGGGACGGATTTGCTTTACGCTGCAATCACTAAATCCGGTGGCGTACTGGTTCATAAAAAGAACAAAAATATTGACTGGACTATTACCGGCTGGCTGACGCTTGGCAGTGTGCCGGCGGTAATGCTTACCCTGTGGTTTTTGAAGAATTTACATACTGACCCCCAAGCGATGAATGCAATCATCAAGCAGGCATTGGGCTTTGTCTTGTTGCTGACCGCGCTGGCCATTTTCTTCAAGAAGCAGTTACTGGCATTGGCCCATAAGCATGCCGGCGATCGCTATCACCTCAGCGGCTCGAGCTTGAACGTGCTGACCGTGGTCACTGGCATGATACTCGGCACAATGGTGGCATTGACCTCCATCGGTGCCGGCGCCTTGGGCACTGTGGCGCTCTTTATCCTGTACCCTTTTCTGGCCACCAAGCGTTTGGTCGGAACAGAAATCGCACACGCGGTGCCCCTGACGCTGGTCGCCGGTCTGGGCCATGCGAGCATGGGTAATATGGATTGGCATCTATTAGGCTATCTACTGATGGGGTCACTGCCAGGGATTTACATTGGCAGTCATTTATCCGGCCGCATTTCTGACGAAGTATTGCGTCCTTGCCTGGCCGTCATGCTGATTTTTATTGGTTCCAAGCTGGTGTTTTGATCCCGTTGCCATACTCACCCCGAACATCGTCCGCATCGGACTGACCTGAAACACATCGCGCTGATTTGCTGACCTGATCAGATACGACAAAGCCCAGTCTGGTACTGGGCTTTGTCGTATCTGGGATTCGTGCAGGCCGAAAAAGAGCCTCAAAGCTCTGATGGGCGAAGAAGAACCATTGAGGCTCAAGATGTTCGTGGAGCGAACGGCAAGCTTGGTAGGCGTTCAGATCACTCACCACCCACGCAGCTGCACGGAGCATTCAAGCGGCTATGTGGAGTCATCGCAGGAAGGTGGCTGGTCGCGCTCAAGTACCGCTAGTTGAATGGGGCGCGATTCGTGCCGATACCGGTGAGCGTGTAGTGGTCTAATGATTCCGGACACCCATTTAGGCGAGAATACCCGCCAGATAGAGGTGTCTGATGACCAAGCAACGTGGTTCCTTTTCCGCTGAGTTCAAACGCGAGGCCGCAGGCCTGGTGCTCGATCAAGGCTATAGCCATATTGAAGCCAGCCGCGTCCTCGCGGTACGTGCCATCGGAATGCCTAGCCCAACCAGATTTGTAAATTCCGGTGGTTCTCAGGATGCATAGATCAGCTTTCAGAAGAAATGATTGAGTCGTGACTGGATTCAGCCGCCAGCTTCAATCGGTCAGCTTTACTAATGTATTTAGACTTGCTTGGCGGCGCCAATTTGGCACTAGCCTTTTTGGCGTGAGCCTTTAATAACTGCTTTATTTTTTTACGACGATTCATATGTTTCTACTCGGCTTGTAAATTCTTGAATGATATCAGCTTAAAATATTGAAACAGATCCCTGTAGCACGCTCTTAGTGAATCGCCCCTGGTTTCCTGGACGCTTCCGAATGACCTTTTGGGCCGATAGCTGCCTGTCGTAAAGGGCATCTATTGACCCAAAATTGTCATTTCCGCATGTGGCGAGCTTTTCAGTTTACTAATCGAATTTATGTGAATTTGGTATTAGTGCTATGTGATTGGCGCGCTTTATCGATTAATCGTTGAAAGGTAATTTGCATCTCGGCGATATCAAATCGAGAGCAAGCCATGATTCAGAGCTTCATCCGCAAAAGCATGCCCGCCACTGCAAAGGCCGGCAGTCTTTGTTTCGCGCTAGGTGCCAGTGCGTTTGTCAGCGCTGACGGTCACCCCCCGCTGATCATCAAGGATCAGGGCAGCCTCATTGCCGGCGGTGGGTTGATCACCCAGCCGGGAGCCTTCGACCCCTACAAACCCTTGATGCCCGATGGCCAGACCTTTCACGGCGACCATGTGTATGCGTTCTATCAGGTTCCCGTCGACGCTCGTCCGCTGCCGATTCTCATGCTGCATGGCGCGGGGCAGTCCGCGAAGTCCTGGGAGACAACGGCCGACGGCCGTGAAGGGTTCCAGAACATTTTCCTGCGGCGAGGATTCTCCACGTACCTGATCGACCAGCCGCGCCGTGGCGATGCGGGACGCAGCCTGGTTGAAAT
Source organism: Pseudomonas sp. GW821-FHT04C07 (assembly GCF_059420325.1). Taxonomy (NCBI): domain Bacteria; kingdom Pseudomonadati; phylum Pseudomonadota; class Gammaproteobacteria; order Pseudomonadales; family Pseudomonadaceae; genus Pseudomonas; species Pseudomonas sp. GW821-FHT04C07. Next base: position 281,959 of record NZ_JBWKTM010000006.1, on the reverse strand, counting down.
GACGATCAAACCAGTGCCGGATGAGCAGCTGTGGTTCAATCAATTCCGCATCGGCCTGTGGCCCGAGAGCTTCGAAGGCAGCCAGTTTCCACGTGGGCAGGCGGCGCTGGAGCAGTTCTTTCGGTCGATGACGCCCAACACCGGGCCTTACGACATTGACGTGGTATCCAGTGGCGTTTCCGCTCTGCTGGAAAAGACGGGGCCGGCCATTTTGTTTACCCATTCTCAGGGCGGCGGCCCCGGTTGGCTGGCGGCGATCAAAAGCCCTAACGTGCAGGCCATCGTAGCGTTCGAACCGGGCAGCAGTTTCGTGTTTCCAGAGGGGGAGGTGCCCGCGCCGATTGCCAGCGCGTTCGACACGCTCTCGGCTCAGGCCGTATCGGCGGAACAGTTCAAAGCACTGACCCAAATCCCCATCGTTGTTTTCTACGGCGACAACATCCCCGACCAACCGGTTCGGTTGCCCGCCCAGGACAGTTGGCGTGCGCGGCTCGAGATGGCGCGCCTGTGGCGCGATACGGTGAATCGCCATGGCGGTGACGTCACGCTTGTTCACCTGCCGGAGATCAATATCAAGGGCAATAGCCACTTTCCTTTTTCGGATATGAACAACGTCGAGATCGCTGATCTGGTTTCGCAGTTTCTCGCTGAAAAAAATTTGGATTGACCAAGCGCGTGGCGATATCGGCCACCCCTCTCACAAACTTGAAATGTCAGGAGTATTCCTATGATGCGAACCACGCTGAAGGCCACATTGATGGCTGCCATGATCGGGATGTCGGGCGTCGAAGCCGAGGCTGCGGACTACAAGCAGAATCCATTCACTTTGACCTACGGTGGAGCGCTGACCAGGAACGAACCGGGTAAGGTCAATATCCATCCGGTCACCTACAAACTGGATGGCCTGGACATTGCCGCCAACGTTTACACCCCGGCGAACTATGATGCGGCGAAAAAATACCCGGTCGTCGTTGTGGCGCACCCCAATGGTGGGGTGAAGGAGCAGGTCGCGGGCCTGTATGCCCAGCGTCTGGCGGATCAGGGCTACATCACGATCACGGCGGATGCGGCGTATCAAGGGGCCAGTGGTGGTGAGCCGCGCAATGTGGACAAACCGGCGCATCGCATCGAAGACATCCATGGCATGGCTGACTTCATTGCCGGTTATCCCGGCGTCGACAGCAAGCGTCTGGGCTTGCTGGGTATCTGCGGTGGTGGCGGTTATTCATTGGCGGCGGCGCAAACCGACAAGCGCTTCCAGTCGATTGCGACCTTGAGCATGTTCAACTCCGGGCTGGTTCGCCGTAATGGCTACCAGGATTCGCAGCTGTCGACGATTCAGGAACGCTTGCAGCAGGCGTCGGCGGCCCGCGCCCAGGAAGCGGCGGGTGGGGAAGTTCTCTACGTCGGTGATGTCAAACTGACCGATGAACAGATCGCCAAGCTGCCGTTTGATCTGTATCGACAGGGCTTCGAGTATTACGGCAAGACCCACGCTCATCCCAACTCGACTTTCCGTTACACCCAGAGCAGCCTGATGGACCTGATGAGCTTCGATGCCACGGATCAGATCGAGCTGATCGACAAGCCGTTGCTGATGATCGCGGGCAGCAAGGCCGACAGCCTGTACATGTCGCAACAAGCCTTTGCCAAGGCCACCGGTACCCAGGACAAAAAACTTTTCATCATCGATGGCGCGACGCATATCGACACCTACTGGGTGCCTGCGTATGTGGACGTCGCAATGGGCCAGTTGACCGCGTTTTACGCCAGAACGCTCTGACTTGAAGGGGTACGTCCTCATGAAGAACACCTTGATAGGCATCGCGGTGTGCGCCGCGGCCCCCTTTGCCGACGCCGCCGACGCCGCCGACGCCGCCGGTGCAGACAATGCCAGTGAGTCCCGGACGGCGCAGCAGATCAGCCGGGCGGGCACTCAGGCGGCGGTTGCGGGACCTACGGATTATTTCACCGGGCGGGTACGTGTCGATCCTTTGTTTCCCGCCACGGACGAGATCAATGCTTCCGGCGCTTATGTCAGCTTCGAACCAGGCGCGCGCTCGGCCTGGCATACCCACCCCGCAGGACAGCGACTGGTGGTGACTTCCGGCGTGGGACTGGTCCAGGAATGGGGCAAGCCGATACAGCAAATCCGCCCGGGTGACGTGATCGTCTGCCCTCCGGGCGTCAAGCACTGGCATGGCGCTGCTGCGACGAGCGCCATGACGCACCTGGCCGTGACTGGCTCGGTGGATGGCAAGAGTGTGCAATGGCTGGAGAAAGTGACTGACGAGCAATACAACGCCCAAGGTTCGCAGGCACCGAAAGCCGTGCCGGCGACCCAACCGGTGTCCGAGACGCTGTCCGCCAGGCAACAGGCCATCCCGTTGATGGCCGCCGCCATGGCCACGAGCAACATGTCCGGGCTCAATACCGCGTTGAATCAGGGGCTGGATGCGGGCCTGACGGTCAGCGAGGCGAAGGAAATTCTGGTGCAACTCTACGCCTACAGCGGTTTTCCACGCAGTCTCAATGCACTCGGCGAGCTGATGAGTGTGGTCCAGGTACGCAAGCAACGCGGCGTTCAGGACGATCCGGGGCGCGAGCCCGGTCGGGTCATTCCCGTCGGCGATGAACTCCTGGCAGCAGGCAAAGCCAATCAGACGCGAATCGCCGGTGCGCCTGTTCAGGGCCCGCTGTTCGACTTCGTTCCCGTCATCAACCAGTACTTGCAGGTGCATCTGTTCGGCGACATCTTTGAGCGTGACAACCTGGACTGGCAAAGTCGTGAGCTGGCGACGGTTGCAGCGCTGGCGGTCACACCTGGCGTGGAGGCACAACTTCGCTCGCACATGGCTGCCAGTCTACGGGTCGGTTTGACAGCTTCACAGTTGCGCCAACTGATCCAACTGCTGGCCAACCAAGGTGATGCTGCTGCGGCCAAGCGTGCCGGCGAAGCATTGGACACCATCCAGGCCAATCAACCCAAGTAGCGCAAGGCTTCGCGCAGCAACGTGAAAGCCGGTGAACTCTGGCGCCGGCTCGGATAGTAGAGGTGGTAGCCAGAGAACGGTTCGCACCAATTTTCGAGTACGCGAATCAATCGACCCTGCGCAACATGTGCCTGCACCAGATCCTCCGGCATATAGGCCAAACCCAACCCTTGGAGGGCGGCCTCCAGGCGCATGGCGATGTTGTTGAACACCAGCTGGCCTTCGACCCGAACGTTCAGTTCTTGCCCGTCTTTCTCGAACTCCCAGAGAAAGAGACCGCCGTAAGTCGGCATGCGCAGGGTGATGCAGTTGTGCACCATGAGGTCACTCGGGGTGACCGGCTTGGGATATCGGGTGAAATACGCCGGGGAGCCAACCACCGCCATCCGCATGTCAGGGCCGATGCGCATCGCGATCATGTCCTTGGCTACTTGCTGACCTAACCGTACGCCGGCGTCGAACCCCTCCGCCACGATGTCGGTCAGGCCGTAGTCGACGATGATTTCGATATTGAGATCGGGATTGTCGGGCAGCAGTTTCGCTAGCACCGGATGCAACAGCGTGATCGCCGAGTGCTCACCCGCCGTGATGCGCAATTTGCCGGCCGGTTTGTCGCGGAATTCGCTGAGCAAGGCCAGTTCACTGTCGATTTCTTCAAACCGGGGGGCGATCACCCGCAGCAAATGCTCGCCAGCTTCGGTGGGGGAGACGCTGCGAGTGGTGCGGGCAAGCAACCTGACCCCCAGTTGCTCCTCCAATTGACGCATTGCCCGGCTCAAGGCCGGTTGAGACATGCCGAGCCTGGCGGCGGCGCGGGTGAAACTGCGGTCTTGGGCCACGGCCGAGAAGATTGCGAGTTGATCATAGCTTGCGACGGTCATTTATATGCCCCTGTTATGAACAGTCTGCGATTATGCCATCTGGGCGATTGATCGCCCGGTAGCCAAGCGAGCGAAGAATAAAATATACCGACCGTGACTATCCGCTTTTGGCTGTGGATTCAACCGGTCGATGCAACACTACTAAATTCTGTGTAAGCAGAAGGAATGTTGCAGATGAAGCAGAGACCTCGGATCTATTACACCGAAAGCCAGAAAAAACTGATGTGGGATCACTGGCGCAAAGGCGACTCTCTCCAGCAGATCGCCCAACTATTTGAACGAAACCACTCATCGATACAACGCATCTTGGCGGAGACAGGGGGGATCAGGCCCGCTGTACGCCGCAGGTCCGGATTGGCGCTGACGTTGGCTGAACGCGAAGAGATTTCGCGTGCAGTGGTGGCAGGTAACTCGATCCGCTCCATAGCCGCGTCAGCTGGTTGAGGCCGCCCGAACTCTGGAGAAGGCCGGGGCCGCGATGCTGTTGGTGGAATGCCTGCCCAGTCCTTTGGCCGAACAGATCAGCCAGGCGGTGCGCATCCCGGTCATAGGTATCGGCGCACCCATGTGATCGGCGCGCTCGTTGCTTGCTATTGATGGGACGCTGCCCCTGCTCAGAGGTCAGGGTTCAGCCGCAACGGAATTCTGCGCTGGCCGAACGCGCCGGTATATTGCTCGAAGCGCCCGGCGATGGGGGAGTCGCACTGCGGACAGCGACCGCCTGCCGTCACCTGGTAGTGCAGGATGCGGTGCCAGTCACGCACGATCAATGGCTCGCCGCAGCCCGGACAAGCAGTCGTGCCGCCTTCAGCATCATGTACATTGCCCGTGTAGACAAAGCGTAGCCCTTGTGCACAGGCTATCTGTCGGGCGCGGGTGAGCGTCGCCGCCGGAGTCGGCGGCGTGTCGAGCATCTTGAAATCGGGGTGGAAGGCGGTGAAGTGGATGGGCACATCCGGGCCCAGCTCCGTGAACACCCAGGCGCACAGTGCCTCGATTTCACCATTCGAATCGTTGTAGCCCGGAATCAGCAAGGTGGTAATTTCCGTCCAGACGTCGGTTTCATGCTGCAGATAGACCAGGGTATCCAGCACTGGCTGCAGATGCGCGCCGGTGAGCTTGAAATAGAAGTCGTCGGTAAAAGCCTTCAGGTCGACATTCGCCGCGTCCATCACCGCGAAGAATTCGCGCCGGGGCTCGTCGTGCACATAACCTGAGGTCACTGCCACCGTCTTGATGCCGAGCGTATGGCAAGCGTTTGCTGTATCGATGGCGTATTCAGCAAAGATCACCGGATCGTTGTAGGTGAAGGCCACGCTGCTACAGCCCGACCTTTGCGCAGCCAGGGCTATCTGCTGCGGGCTGGCCTGATCCATCAGACGGTCCATGTCCCGCGATTTGCTGATATCCCAGTTCTGGCAAAACTTGCAGGCGAGATTGCAGCCCGCCGTGCCGAAGGAGAACACCGCCGAGCCGGGGAGGAAGTGGTTGAGCGGTTTCTTCTCGATAGGGTCGATACAAAAGCCGGATGAGCGGCCGTAGGTGGTCAGCACCATCTGCCCGCCTTCGCGCATGCGCACGAAGCAGGCGCCGCGCTGTCCGTCCCGCAGCTTGCAGTCACGAGGACACAGGTCGCATTGAATTCGGCCATCGGGCAGGTTGTGCCACCAGCGGCCGGAGTAATGTCCAGACAGGTCATTCATAGCCAGGTTCCTGCCGCTTGCTGACTGTGTCGCACGCCAGACGGATATCTACATGCCAGAATCGGCGGGCGCGTTTCAGCCGTGTGCACTCCTCACTTGTGGGCAAACGTACAAAACTTCAGATCGGTGGCAGCCTGGCTGCAGAGTGCCCAGGATCGGCAAAAGCAATGCCTGCGACAGCGATATCGTCGTGAGGGATCGCAAGGGCGCGCTAATTGATCTGCACAATGACCGGACCTTCCGTTACGACCGGCGGGTTCGCGTGGATATGCGAGGCATTTTTCTGTATCCAGTCGCGCGCGACTTTCAAGCTCTCATCGGTGCCGGCCTTGTCCGTGCAAACAGTCACCGATATACCGCCATCACCCGTATTGAGCAGTGTGTAGCTAACCAGGCCAGGCACTTTGCGCAGGGTAGATTCGACGTCGGCCTTGCGCTCTTCCAGAAAATCGAAAAGCTGCTTTGCTCCAGCACCCAAGTAGGTTCTTACAACCGTATACATATGAATCTCCTTTGTGAGTTACCGTCTGAATGCCAATCCAGTTTCGCTGATGGCCGCAATCACTTGGGTTTCAGTTCGTCCCTATTTATTCAGCTTAGCCAAACGCCGGCGACAAGCGAAATGCAACGACCATTGGCTGCTCCTGGCCGATTCCCGCCTTTCACGACTGACCGGAGTCGACCCGGTCATTCACCAGGGGGCGCCACAGCATTTGTGGGATCACCTTCAGCAAGCATCTGCGTCAGGATTTCTCGCTCCTTCACGCCAGGCACGACGCCGCTGGTTTCTGCTTCCCGTACGGTGAAGCCTTCTTCGTTGGTCATCGTGATAGTCGCTGAGGCTCGGCCCTGTTCATCCATTTCCTTGATGAGCCAGTGGCAGCGGATGGTGCCACCGGCATAGACCGGCTTCTTGAAGTGGAAAGTCATGCCGGACGCCAGCCAGCCGATCTCGGTGACCAGACTTGCCGTCAGCAGGCGATGGGAAATCGGCGCCCTGAAGCGGCGGGCCTCGGCGTAGCGCGCATCGAAATGCACCGGGTTGTAGTCCCGGGAAATCCTCGCGAAGAGCTAAATGTCTTCCTCGGAAAAGAGTCGGGAAACCGTGAAGCTATCACCCACGTGCAGCCCTTTTGCGGCGCGCTGTCTGAAGCTGATCACTGAATAATCCTTCGTCGTGGTTTTTATGGATTGGCCACTCATCGCACGGGTAGCGGCAAGGGAGTGTTCAATAAATAAGAAATGAATTAACCGCCCAGGCCACTAGCTATCCGGTCAGTACTCCGTTGAACTTTCTGCATCGACGCTTTGAAGGCATTGTTTTGATGACGGGCTCGCTATACTTCACGTGTCGGCATCATCTGTCATCAAATGTTAAGTCACTGACGCTCAATGAAAAGCAGGCGCTTTGTGCGTGACGATACTGGCTTGGTCACCGAAGTCGGTCAGTTAATCGAAAACCCGCTTTTACATTACGTCGGATACCTCTCCGCCTTGACGGGGGGCTGTCAGTTGCATCTCAGTAAAACAATCCTGGAGAGAGCAGCATGAAGTTCAGTCTTGTTGATAACGGCAACCCCAGCCGCCGGCGCGTTCTACGCGATGCCTTCGCCTTGGCTCTGGCAGCTTCTCCATTGGCAAACCTCGCCAGGGCAGCCGACGAAACACCGGAAGAAGTGACCTTTGCTGCCGGCCCACGACCGCTGGTGCAATACCCGCAAAAACGACCGTTGACCCTGGTGACCAGCCGCCCACCGCACCTTGAGACGCCATTCCCCGTCTTCAACGAAGGGCCCATCACGCCGAATGACGCCTTTTTTGTGCGTTACCATCTGGCCAATATCCCTACCAGCATTGATCCGGACAGCTATCGTCTGACGATCAAGGGCTCGATCAACACGCCGCTGTCACTTTCCCTTACAGAACTCAAGGCCCTCGCCGAACCGGTAGAAGTGGTGGCCGTCAATCAGTGTTCGGGTAACAGCCGTGGGTTCTCGATGCCGCGCGTGTTCGGCGCTCAGCTGGGCAATGGTTCAATGGGTAATGCCCGCTGGGTGGGGGTACCGCTCAAGGCGGTATTGGAAAAGGCAGGGGTGAAAGCCGACGCCAGGCAAGTGACATTCCGTGGGCTCGATAAGCCAGTGTTGCCGAGCACGCCGGAGTACATCAAGGCCCTGGACATCAGCCATGCCATGGACGGCGAGCCCATGATCGCCTGGTCTATGAATGGTACCGACCTGCCATTTCTCAACGGTTACCCGATACGTCTGGTGGTGCCAGGCTATTTCGGCACGTACTGGGTCAAGCACCTGAGTGAAATCGAAGTCGTCGACCACACCTACGACGGTTTCTTTATGGCTAAAGGCTACCGCGTTCCGGACAACGATTGTTTCTGCGTCGCCCCCGGCACCACTGCGGCGCAAACGCGGCCGATATCCAAGATGCCGGTACGCAGTTTCATCACCAGCGTCAAACACGGCGATGTGTTGCCGCTGAAAAAAAGCGTGGTGCTCAAGGGCATTGCGTTCGACGGCGGCGTTGGAGTGAACAAGGTGGAAGTGTCGATCGACGGCGGAAAAAGTTGGCGAGAAGCCAAGCTTGGTGCGGATCTTGGGCGTTTCTCCTTCCGTGAGTGGACGTTGCCGATCACCTTTACCAGCAAGGGCGCCACACAGTTAATGGTACGAGCCAGTAACAGTGCGGGCGAAACGCAGCCGCTGCGAGCCGACTGGAACCCCGGTGGCTACCGCCGCCACGTCGTAGAAACCAGCCACGTGACCGTCGCCTGAGGGGGCCCCGCATGAAACGCATGACCACCTTGCTGTGCGCGGCTCAGGTTTGTTTGGCTGCCATGGCTAGCGCAGCGCCACTATCGATCACGTTGCCGCCCGAAACGGCTGTGCTCAAGCCCAATGCGCTGCCTGGCTACCAGTTGGCCCAGCAGAAATGCTCCACCTGCCATTCTGCCGACTACATCAACTTCCAGCCTCCCGGCATGAGCCTGGCGCAGTGGACTGGGGAAGCGAGCAAGATGCAGCACGTGTATGGTGCTCCGATCAGCGATCAGGATGTGAGCATCATCGGCGCCTACCTTGCGGTGACCTACGGGAGTGCCCATGCCAGCGATGCCGATGTGCAGGCTGCCTCGAACCCATCGCCAGGCCAGACCCCGACGGCGCCGGTAACCAAAGTCGACGCCATGGCCTTGCTGCAGAGCAACTCCTGTCTGTCCTGCCACGCGATCGATCATAAGGTCGTAGGCCCGGCCTATCACGATGTGGCTGCCAAGTATGCCAATGACCCGCAGGCACTGGCCAAGGTAACGTCCAGCATTCAGCACGGCAGTACCGGCAAATGGGGGGATATCCCGATGCCGCCTTTCGCGCAGTTAAGCCCGGACGACCTGCAAACCCTGGCGACTTTCGTACTGCATCAGTAAGCCCGGTCCCGGCTCGGCCAGATACCTGATGGTGTAATGCAGCCGAACTCAAAACGCTGTGGACGCCGAGTACTGTCTGGAACTGGAGAGCCTGATCAGCAAACACTCCGCGCTGATGTGGGTCGCGGTCGTGGGCATTGCCGATAAGCAATGGGGTGAACGCCCCATGGCCCTGGTGGTGTGCGAGTCGGGGGCATACCTTGACCGAGCACATTGGCTTCCCACACCGGGTTTATTTAACGGCATAAACCTTTCGTACATACCGAGTGCTTTTCCACGCGCACGGCGTACCTTGCGCTACGAACACGGTGTCACCGGTGTTGACCGTCAGGCTCGTTCCGTCGGGAGCCAGCAGGGTGACGCTGCCTTCGATCAGGTGCATCAGCTCATTGAGTTTGTGCGCTCGAGTATGGCGTTCGTAAGGTGTCGAGTCCCAGACACCCACTCGCAGGTCTGTTGTGTCGTCTTCGAAGGCATTGCGTGACCGGCACTGCGGAGCGGGCCCGATCAGTATGTGTGGTTCCGGTGCCGCCGAGGGCGACAGCATCGCCTGCGGGTCGAGCGCTGTCAGTCCTGGTGTCGGGGCAGCGGTGGGGCGGGTTACCGCGCAGAATGCCCACTGAGTGTCGATTTGCGCCTCGATCCGCAGCGCGGTCCCGCGACCGATCACTGCGCTGGCTCCGATCCCCAGTTCCAGCGTCTGCCCCGGGGATTGCAGTACGACGTGGCCGGCGTGGACCACGATCACTTCGGTATGTGGAAAATCATCAATACTGAGCGCGCCGGACGCATGCACGGTCCCCGCAGATACCCCATCGGGTCCGGTGTAGGCGACCTGACGACTGTCCATAAACGGATCGATGGAGCTCAAAGGCGCTGCATTGAAGGAGGTAGAAACACTGCTGCCGTCGGCGCGGGCCAGCAGCATAAGGGTAGGTTGGGACATACGGGTGACGCTCCATGGAAACAGGGTGTAGAGGGTGTTGGGTGCAAGTGGCTGTATCGCGCACCGTTGTCAGCCAATGGCTTGGGTCACGAGTGCGAACTGCCGGACGCCGTTGAGCGCTTGCGGCGGTGTGCCCCGTGACATTTGCGCCACGGTGTCGACCTGTTTGAGGCCAGCCAGCCCTAGCCACTCGTTCAAGCCACAGTCGGCCGGAATGTCGATGCGCACGAAGGCATCCGGCACTTGGGCCAGCAACACCGCGATCAGGTGTTTGGCCTGTTCGAGGTTTTCTGCGACGACCGGGCCGATGCAGCGACCGCGGCCGAAGGGCCGCAGCAGGGCGAAGGCGCGCAATTGGCCGTCGCGCTCGATACCCACCGAGTGCTCGACGATATCGAACAGATCCGTGAGCACGGCTTGCCGGTCCAGCCCGCTGCCGGCGTTGGCCAGGAAAACTTGCTGAGCCCGATCAGACTCACGTAGTGGGCGGCATTGCTCATCGTCTGCCAGCGGTTCGGGTGCGGGTGCTTGCGCCTGGCCTTGATGCTGCTGAACCCGGCCGAATTCGATAAAGCCCTGGCTGGCGTAAAGCGGCGCACCGGCAAGGGTGGCGTTCAGCATCGGGGTACGTGATGTGCAGGCTTCAAGTGCCTGTTCCATCAGCTTGCGACCGATGCCCTGGCCCTGATAGTCGTTGCTGACAATCACCAGGCCGATCGTCGCGAACTCACCCTGAGGGCAGGCGAAAGCCGTGCCGATCAGACGCTCGCCGTCCAGGACCACAAAGCCTTCGCTGACCCGCTGCAACATGGTCCAGTCTTCCAGGCGATGGGGCCACTTCAACTGCACGGACAAGGCATGGGCCGAGGGCAGGTCGGCGGCCGTCATCGGGCGATAGACATAAGCAGATTGTTGCGAGGCGGACATGGCGAGTCTCCGTTGGACAGTGTGCGCGATCAACCGCTTTGCGGCGCGATGGAGCCTGTATCCCATCTGTGTGAAGGCCTGACAAGGGGGGCTGGAACATTCGGCAGATTCCGCACGCCCGAGGCCGGAAGACCACACTTACTACTTAATTGCACACTAAGGTCGGCAGCAAATGCTTGGGCTTTTTTTCTACGATGGAGGCCTGAGTTCACGACTCGCCGTCCCTTTTTGGAGTGCTCCATGGATAGCTTCGATCCTCGTCTTATCGCTGTGCGCAGCGCTCATTTCATCGCCGGAAAATACCGCGATGCTCAACCGGGGCTGGAGGTCGTGCGACCGTCGGACGGCCAGGTCTATGCCCAACTGCCGATCGCCGATGCCGACCTGGTGGATGAAGCCGTCAACAATGCCTGGCAGGCTTTCAACCGCAGCGATTGGGCAAGCCGCCCACCCCGGGAGCGGGCGCGGGTCATGCGCCGCTGGGCCGACCTGATCGAAGCCGATGCAGCCGTCCTGGCACCGCTCGAAGCGGTGGGCTCGACCCGTCCCCATAAAGATGTGATCGCCTGGGATATTCCCTATGTGGCGGAAGGCATTCGCTTCTTTGCCGAACTGGCGGACAAGCACGGCGGCCATGTTGCAGCGACCCAGACGGATCGGCTGGGCATGCAGATCGCCGAACCTTACGGCGTCATCGCCGCCATCGCGCCGTGGAATTTCCCCCTGAGCATGGCCTCCTGGAAAGTTGCCCCGGCATTGGCGGCAGGTAATGCCGTGGTGCTCAAACCGTCGGAATTGACGCCGTTCTCCAGTCTGCGCTTTGCCGAGCTGGCGTTGCAGGCGGGTATTCCGGCCGGGATCTTCAACGTGGTCCAGGGCGATGGTCGCGTCACCGGCGATGCCTTATGTCGCCACCCGCGTGTGGCCAAGGTGACCTTTACCGGGTCCACGGCGACCGGGTCGAGCATCATGTCCACCTGTGCACTGACAGGACCGAAACCGGTGACACTGGAACTCGGCGGCAAGAGCCCGCAACTGGTCTTCGCCGATGTGCCGGATATCGCGAAAACCGCTCGCACCGTGGCGCTGGCCATTACCGGTAATGCCGGGCAGGTCTGCGTGTCCGGTTCGCGGCTGTTGATCCAGCGTTCGATCATGGAACCGTTTATCGCGCACTTGCAGGCGTATTTCGAGGAGCTGCGTCCAGGTCCGACCTGGTCGAGCGAGAGCACGCTGTCACCGATCATTTCCCGTTTACAGGCCAGCCGCATCGACGGTATCGTCCAGCGCTCGCGTCAGGCCGGGGCCGAGGTACTGACCGGCGGCGGATTGTTCGAGGGCCTGGGCGGTGCTTATTACCAGCCAACCTTGCTGGCCGGTCTGGATAATGAGAACCCGGCGGTGTGCGAAGAAATCTTCGGCCCGGTACTGACGATCCAGGCGTTCGATGATGAAGAGCAGGCACTGAGCCTGGCCGCGCATGCCACCTACGGCCTGGCGGCGGGTGTGCACACCGCCGACATCAACCGCGCCCTGCGCCTGGTTCGGCGCCTGGAGGCGGGAACGGTGTGGGTCAATCGTTACGGGCGCAGCAATGACTACATCCTGCCGACCGGCGGCTACAAACGCTCCGGCATCGGCAAGGACCTGGGGCGAGAAGCGTTCGAAGCCAATTTGCGATTCAAGAGTGTGCTGATCGATATCGCTGGCTAACCCGCCGATCAATTAACGAACGACGTAATCCGTAGCAGCTGCCGAGCCTGCGAGGCTGCGTTCGGCTGCGAAGCAGTCGTAAACCTGGTGTGCGGGATCTGTCTGATGTACCGCGAGTTCTGATTTTGCGACTGCTGCGCAGCCGGACGCAGCCTCGCAGGCTCGGCAGCTGCTACAGGGATCGTAGGCAGGTTTCAAACCGCACCCAAACGGGCGCTTCCTCAGGGAAGCGCCCGTTTTCGTTCGGCCCGGCGCAGGTTCTGCGGCACACAAGTGTGTGCTTGAGCCCCGCGGGGTAACAAGGATCCATAAGAGCGCACAAATACGGGGTTTGCCCAAGGCTGGAGCGAGCCGCAAAGTCTGCTGAGGGGGGGCGGTAAAACGGTGGTTTGTATCAAGCAGAGGTCGCTTTTAACGCCATCTGCTGATTTCGCGGTGTTGTAATGACGGTGTGCTGCAAGGTTGCATCACAGCTTCGGCAACGGAGCGAATGCTTGTCACGCCATGACCTCAACGAACTTTCAGGACCGCACTCAATGAGCTTTCTTCGCCCCAAATTCATTACGTTCGACTGCTACGGTACGCTGACCAATTTCCACATGGGAACGATGACTCGCGAACTATTCGCCGATCGAGTCGTGCCCGAGCAGATGGATCAGTTCGTCAAGGACTTCTCCGCCTATCGCCTGGACCAGGTCATGGGTGACTGGATGCCGTATGACGAGATTCTCAAGACCGCCCTGGCGCGGACCTGCAAGCGTTGGGGGATCGAATACCGTGACGAAGGTCAGCTGTATTACGACGCCGTGCCAACCTGGGGCCCGCACCCTGACGTACCGGCCGGCCTGTCGAAAATCGCCGACAAGATCCCTCTGGTGATTTTCTCCAACGCCAGCAACAGCCAGATCATGTCCAACGTCGACAAGCTTGGCGCACCGTTCCACAAGGTCTTCACCGCCGAACAGGCTCAGGCCTACAAGCCTCGTCTGGCGGCATTCGAGTACATGCTCGACAACCTCAACTGCGGCCCGGAAGACATCTTGCATGTCTCTTCCAGCTTCCGTTACGACCTGATGCCGGCCCACGACATGAAGATCAAGAACAAGGCCTTCGTCGCCCGTGGCCACGAAGTCCCGGCCAATGCGTTCTATGGCTATCAGCAGATCACCGACATCGGCGGGCTGGCCGCGCTGGTCGGTCTCTGAGTCGTAAGGGTAACGGCACTCTTCAAGGCACTCTTTTTGGTATAGGCGGGTTAGACATGCGCAGTGAATCCTACTGGCTCGACACCGCTCCGGCGTTCACCGGTGCCCAGCTCGGTGCGCTGCCCGGGCAGGTCGACGTGGCCATTGTCGGTGGCGGTTTCACCGGTCTGGCGGCGGCTCGGGCGCTAGCCTTGAAGGGCGCCAGTGTGGTGGTGCTGGAAGCCGGCCGGGTGATTGGCGAGGCGTCAGGGCGCAACGGCGGCCAGTGCAATACCGGCGTTGCTCAGGACTATGCCGGCTTGAGCGCCAGCCTCGGCGCCGACAAGGCGCGGGCCTATTACCAGGCTTATGAAAGCGCTGTGCAGAGCGTCGTTTCGCTGGTGGAGCAGGAGCAGATCGCCTGCGACCTCAAGCGCAACGGCAAGCTCAAGCTGGCAGCCAAGCCGCTGCACTACGAAGGGCTGGCGCGGACCTGCGAGTTGATTCGCCGGGAGGTCGATGCCGATGTCGAGTTGCTGTCTGCCGAACAGATACGCGCTGAAGTCGACTCGGCCCAGTTTCACGGTGGCTTGCTGCAGCGCAACGGCGTGCAGATGCATGTCGGGCGTTTCGGCGTCGGCCTGGCCGAAGCCGCCGCACGCCACGGCGCACTGATCTATCAAGGCACGCCGGTGACGGACTGGAAAGCCAATGCCAACGGTTATCAGGTCAACACCACCAAGGGTTCGCTGCAAGCCGGGCAGGTTCTGCTGGCCACCGGCGCCTGTCAGCACGGTGGATTGAGCTGGTATCGGCGGCGGATCGTTCCGGTCGGCAGCTTTGTCATTGCCACCGAGGTTTTGTCCAAGGCCTTGATCGACCAACTGCTGCCGACCCGGCGCGCCTACGTCACCAGCCGGATGATCGGGAATTACTTTCGCCTGACGCCCGACAACCGTCTGCTGTTCGGTGGCCGGGCACGTTTCGCCATGTCCAACAGCGTTTCCGACGCCAAGAGCGGCAAGGTACTGCACGCCGCGATGGTGCAGATGTTCCCGCAGTTGGCCGACGTGAAGATCGACTATTGCTGGGGCGGTCTGGTGGACATGACCTCCGACCGGCTGCCGCGTGCCGGCCAGCATGGCGGGGTTTATCACTCCATGGGCTACAGCGGCCATGGGGTACAGATGTCGGTGCACATGGGCCAGGTCATGGCCGAGGTCATGGCCGGAAAGGTCGAGGCCAACCCCTGGCGCGAACTGGACTGGCCGGCGATTCCCGGGCATTTCGGCAAGCCCTGGTTCCTGCCGCTGGTGGGCGCTTATTACCGGTTCCAGGACTATTTGCACTGAGTTGATGTTGTGGTGTCACCGTCGTTTGCGTTTCCAGGACGTTCCGGTCAACCGGAACACTTGAGCCTTCTCTTTATCGACAGGTACAACTGATATGACTGACAACAAGACCGACCCAAAACTGATCTCGGGCCAAGAGAGCCTGCGGGTATTCGAAGGGCTCAATCGCGGCATGTCGCGCCGCAGTGCCTTGCAAATGCTGGGGGTGGCCGGGGTTGCCGCAGCGGGCGCCGGTAGCCTGTTCGGTGCCGCCGGCAAGCTGTTTGCCGACGAAGCCGCAAGCCCTGGCAAAGGCAAGCCGGGCGGGCGGATTCGCGTCGCCGGCATGTCCAGCTCCACCGCCGATACGCTGGATCCGGCCAAAGGGGCGCTGTCCACCGACTACGTGCGCCACTTCATGTTCTACAACGGCCTGACCCGTTTCGACGGCCATCTGGTGCCGCAGCTGGAACTGGCCGAGCGCATCGATAACACCGATGCCACGCTGTGGACCATCACCCTGCGCAAGGACGTAACGTTCCACAACGGCAAAACCCTGAGCGCCGCCGACGTGGTGTTCTCACTGTCGCGACACAAGGATCCGCTGACCGGTTCCAAGGTCATGCCGCTGATGGAGCAATTCGTCGAGATCAAGGCCACTGGCGCCAACGAGGTACAGATCCGCCTGAGCGCACCGAACGCCGAACTGCCGTCGATCCTGGCGGTGTCGCACCTGCTGATCGTTCCCGAAGGCACCACCGACTTCAACCAGGGCATCGGCACCGGGCCGTTCAAGGTCAAGGAGTTCAAACCGGGCGTGCGCTCGATTGCTGCGCGCAATACCGGCTACTGGAAACCGGGCCTGCCTTATCTGGACGAGATCGAGTTCATTGCCATTGCCGACGAGCCATCGCGGGTCAACGCGCTGCTGTCGGGCGACGTGCACATGATCAACGAGGTCAACCCGCGTTCGACCACGCGGATCAAGGCCAGCGCCGGTCACCGGGTCGTCGATGCGCCGTCGGGCAACTACACCGACTTGATCATCCGTCAGGATCAGATGCCCGGCAAAAGCCCGGAATTCACCCAGGCCCTCAAGCATCTGATGGACCGTGAGCAGATCAAGTCCGCGGTATTCCGTGGGTTTGCGGTGGTCGGCAATGACCATCCGATCGCTCCCGGTTCGCGCTACTACAACGCCGACCTGCCGCAGACGGTCTATGACCCCGAGAAGGCGCGTTTCCTGCTGAAAAAAGCCGGGATGGACAATGTCAGCATGGCGCTGGCCGCTTCGCCAGCCGCCACCGGTTCGGTGGACATCGCGGTGCTGTTGCAGCAGTCGGCGAAACAGGCCGGGCTCAAGCTCGATGTCAACCGCCTGCCCAGCGATGGTTACTGGTCCAACCACTGGATGAAGCATCCGTTGAGCTTCGGCAACATCAACCCGCGACCTAACGCCGACGTGATGTTCTCGCAGTTCTTCCAGTCGAGCGCGCCGTGGAACGAATCGGGCTGGAAGAACGAGCAGTTCGACCAGTTGCTGATGCTCGCCCGGGGCGAAACCGACGACGCCAAGCGCAGCAAGATGTACGCGGACATGCAGACCCTGGCGCATGAACACTGCGGCATTGGCATTCCGGTGTTCATCAGCAACATCGATGGCGTCGACCAGCGCATCAAAGGCTATGGCAGCAACCCGCTGGGCGGTTTCATGGGTTACATGTTCGCCGAGCAGGTCTGGCTGGACGCTTGATGGGCTGGTGCAGGTTCTTGCGGGAGTAGTGCTATGAATTGCAACACACTGTGGCTGATCGGTCGGCGCCTGGGCGCTGCGATCGTGACCTTGTTGATCGTGTCGATGGTGGTGTTCGCCATCACGGCGGTGCTGCCGGGAGACGCGGCGCAACAGGCCCTGGGGCAGTTTGCGACGCCGGAACAAGTGGCGGCGCTACGCCTGAAACTGGGGCTGGATCAGTCCGGTGTGGTGCGTTACCTGCATTGGCTGATGAACCTGCTCAGCGGCGACATGGGCCTGTCCGTCTCCAATGCCATGCCGGTCGGCGAATTGATGGCCGGGCGGGTTCCCAACACCTTGATGCTGGCGGCCGCCACGGCGCTGGTGTCAGTGCCGGTGGCCTTGATTCTGGGTATCGGTTCGGCCATGGGCCGGGGCGGGCGCATCGACAGCTTCCTCAGTCTTGTCACCTTGGCAATGGTTGCAGTACCGGAGTTTCTGGTAGCGACCCTGGCGGTGCTGATTTTTGCGGTGAACCTGGGCTGGCTGTCGGCGTTGTCCTATGCCAGCGACATCACCTCACCGCTGCAATTCCTGCGTACTTACGCCTTGCCGGTGATGACGCTGTGCTGCGTGATCGTCGCGCAAATGGCGCGCATGACTCGGGCGGCGGTGATCGATCAACTCGATAGCCCTTATGTGGAAATGGCCCGGCTCAAAGGCGTGAGCCCGGTGCGGATCGTCTTGCGTCATGCCTTGCCCAATGCCATCGGACCGATTGCCAATGCCATCGCCCTGAGTCTGTCCTATCTGCTGGGCGGGGTGGTGATCGTCGAGACGATCTTCAACTATCCCGGCATCGCCAGCCTGATGGTCGATGCGGTGACCAACCGTGACATGGCGCTGGTCCAGGCCTGCACCATGCTGTTTTGTACGGCGTACCTGGGATTGGTGCTGATTGCCGACCTGTGCGCGATTCTTTCCAATCCAAGGCTGAGAAACCAATGAACAAGCTCATTGTGAAATCGATGCCTGCGACTCCCGACCTGTCGGTTGGCAAGGTGCCTCATGGACCGTCCTGGCTGGGTCTGGTCGGGGCTGCGATGTGTTTTATCTGGTTGCTGGTGGCGGTTTTCGGCCCGTGGCTGGCGCCGCATCCGGTAGGCGAAGTGGTCTCTGACAATGTCTTCGACAGCCTGAGTGCCGCGTACCCGTTCGGCACCGATTACCTGGGCCGCGACATGCTCAGCCGGGTCCTCGTTGGTGCACGTTTCACTGTCGGCCTGGCGTTGGTTGCCGCGGTGCTTGCCAGCGGTCTGGGCACCAGTTGCGCACTGCTGTCGGTGGTCTCGCCCAAGTGGCTGGATGAGGTGATCAGTCGCTTGATGGACGCCTTCATTTCAATCCCGAGCAAGATGCTGGCGCTGATCATGGTCTCGGCCTTCGGCTCCTCGGTGACGTTGCTGATCTGCACGGCGGTGCTGAGCTTCACCCCTGGCGCGTTCCGTATCGCCCGCAGCATGGCGGTGAATATCGAAGCGCTGGAGTACGTACAAGTGGCCCGAACCCGTGGCGAACGCCGGCTGTATATCGCGTGTGTGGAAATCCTGCCAAACATGCTCAACCCGGTGCTGACGGACCTGGGGCTGCGCTTCGGTTTCATCGTGTTGCTGCTCAGCGGCATGAGTTTCCTCGGCCTGGGTGTGCAGCCGCCGGATGCCGACCTCGGTTCACTGGTGCGCGAGAACATCGGCGGCCTCAATCAGGGCGCGCCAGCCATCGTGATTCCGGCCCTGGCCATTGGCACCCTGACCATCGGTGTGAATTTGTTCATCGACAGACTGTCGTCCCGACGTAGTCGACGTGCGGGAGGTCATTGAGATGAATGAATTGATTCGAGTCCAGGACCTGCGCGTGGTCGCCTGTGGTTTACGCGGCGAGGTGGAAATCGTCAAGGGCGTGAGCTTCTCCCTGGAAAAAGGTGAAGTACTGGCGCTGATCGGTGAGTCCGGCTCCGGCAAGACCACCATCGCCCTGGCGCTGCTCGGTTACGCCCGGCGCGGTTGTCGGTTGGCTGGCGGCGTGGTGCAAGTCGGCGAGCACGACATGCTGGCGTTGAGCGAAAACCAGCTGCAAGGCCTGCGCGGCAACCGTGTGTCTTATATCGCCCAAAGCGCCGCTGCGGCATTCAATCCGGCGAAAAAGCTCATCGACCAGGTGGTGGAGGGCGCATTGATTCATGGCCTGGGCAGCCGGGCCGTGCTCGAAGCCAAGGCCATCGAGCTGTTCCGCGACCTGGCCCTGCCGGACCCCGATCACATTGGCCGGCGCTATCCCCATCAGGTCTCCGGCGGGCAACTGCAGCGAGTGATGGCGGCCATGGCGCTGATCAGCGATCCGTTGTTGGTGGTGCTCGACGAACCGACCACCGCCCTCGACGTGACCACACAAATCGACGTGCTGCGCGCGTTCAAGCGGGTAGTGCGCGAGCGTGGCGCGACGGCGGTCTACGTATCCCACGACCTGGCCGTGGTGGCGCAGATGGCCGATCAGATTGTGGTGCTCAATGGTGGCCAGATCTTCGAACAGAGCACCACTGCGCCTTTGCTCAAGGGCCCCGCCCATGAATACACCCGCAGCCTGCTGGCGGCGGCACGGCCGGATACAACGATTCGCCCGCCCTGCGGTGTCGCCGAAGACGAACCGCTGCTGACCATCAAAGGACTGACTGCCGGCTACGGCAACAAGAACCTGCAAGGCATGCCGTCGATCCGCGTGCTGGAAGACATCGACCTGACGGTGCGCAGGGGCCAGGCGATCGGCGTGATCGGTGAGTCGGGCTCCGGCAAGTCGACGCTGGCGCGGGTGGTGGCCGGGTTGCTGACGCCCGCGTTGGGTGGCCTGACCTTCGATGGTCAGCCGTTGGGCGGCAGCCTCTCCGAGCGCACCGATGAACAGTTCCGACGCATTCAAATGGTCTTCCAGAATGCCGACACCGCGCTCAACCCGATGCACAGCGTCAGCACCATTCTGAGCCGACCGCTGAAGATGTATTTCGGCCTCAAGGGCGCCGCGTTGCGCCAGCGTATCGATGAACTGCTGGACCTGGTGCGCTTGCCACGCAGCCTGGCCGAGCGTCGCCCGAATGAACTCTCCGGCGGGCAAAAGCAACGGGTCAACCTGGCCCGGGCCCTGGCGGCCAAACCGGACCTGATTCTGTGCGACGAAGTGACCTCGGCGCTGGATACCGTGGTCGGCGCGGCGATTCTCGAACTGTTGCGCGACTTGCGCCAGGAACTGGGGGTGTCCTATCTGTTCATCAGCCACGACATCTCAACCGTGCGGGCGCTGTGCGATGACATCGTGGTGATGTACAGCGGCCACAAGGTCCAGGCCGGCAGTCGGCAGTCGTTCGCCCAGGCACCGTTCCATCCCTACACCGACCTGTTGATCCACTCGGTGCCGGAGCTGCGCCAGGGTTGGCTGGAGAACTGTGGCACCACCTGCGGCACGCTGCCGCCGATCGGTGCGAAGGCCAACGTGCCGCAGCTGTGCACCTTTCTCAATCGCTGCCCGGTGCGCGTCGATGGCGTGTGCAATCGCACCGCGCCGAACCGTCGGACAATTGTTGGCGGCAGTGAAATCCTTTGCCATCACGACAGTGCCGAGTTGCTCAAGACTCAGCAGGATTTAAACACCATGACCCTGGGAGCCTATGCATGAAGGGGCGTTTTGTGAGGCTGGCCGAGCAGGGCCGACTGACCGTCAATTTGAAGGTGGACGGCGTACCCATCGAGGCGTTGCAGGGCGATACCCTGATGGTCGCGTTGCTGACCCAGGGCTCGGCCTTGCGCCAATCGGAGTTCGATTCGGGCCGACGAGCCGGTTTTTGTCTGATGGGCGCCTGTCAGGATTGCTGGGTCTGGACCCGCAACGGAGAACGTCTGCGCGCCTGTTCCAACGAAGTCCGTGAAGGGCTGGATATCGTCACCACACAACCGGAGGCGATATGGCCACTGCACGGCTGAGCACTCATCGAGTCGTTATCGTCGGCGCCGGGCCGGCCGGTATTCGCTGCGCCGAAACCTTGCTGGCGGCGGGCTGCAAGCCGATTCTGATTGATGAAAATCGCCGGGATGGCGGGCAGATCTACCGTCGCCAACCGGAAGGTTTTACCCGCGATTACGCCACGCTGTACGGCACCGAGGCCGCCAAGGCCAAAGACTTGCACCAAAGCTTCGACCGCTTGCGCGGGTTGATCGACTACCGCCCGGACACCCTGGTGTGGAACCTCACGCCGGGGCAACTGTGCTGCGTCAGCCAGGGCAAACACTCGACCGTCGACTACGACGCGCTGATCCTCTGCACCGGCGCCACCGACCGCTTGATGCCGATCGAAGGCTGGCAGTTAGCGGGCACCTACAGCCTCGGCGGGGCGCAGATCGCGCTCAAGTCCCAGGCGGTGTCCATTGGTCATAGCGTGGCGTTCATGGGCAGCGGACCGTTGCTGTATCTGGTCGCCAGTCAATACCTCAAGGCCGGTGCCAACGTGGCGGCGGTGCTCGACACTTCGCCGCTGAGCAAGCGCATCGGCGCGTTACCGAAATTGCTGGCGCGCCCCGGTTTGCTGTTCACCGGCATGAGACTGTTGGCGCAGCTGTATCGGGCCAGGATTGCTGTGCACTTGGGGATCAAACCGCTGCAAGTGATGGGTGACGCTGCGAGCGGCGTCAGTGGTGTGCGGGTGCTGACCGCCGCAGGCGAGACATTGGCGGTGGATTGCGATGCCGTGGCCCTGGGTTATCACCTGCGCCCGGAAACTCAACTGGCAGATCTGGCCGGTTGCCGTCTGCGCTTCGATGAGGCGTCCAGCCAATGGTTGCTGGCCACCGATGAAGAAGGCCGGACCACGGTCAGTGGTGTGTATGCCGCTGGCGACGGCTCGAAGATTCGCGGAGCCGATGCGGCCGAACACGCCGGACGCCTGGTGGCGATGGCGCTGCTGGAAGATCTGCAGCAACCGGTGGACGCCGGGCTGCGGGCCGAACAGCGGCGTGCCCTGGCGGTGATGGAGGAATTTCGTCTCGGTCTGGCCCAGGCATTTCCCTGGCCGGCGGCCCAGGCCAAGGCACTGCCGGACGAAGCCATCGTCTGTCGCTGTGAAATGATCAGCGCCGGTGAATTGCGTCGCACGGTCAGCGAAAAGGGCGCCTGCGAAGTCAATCGGGCCAAGGCGTTCAGCCGGGTCGGCATGGGCCGGTGCCAGGGCCGTTATTGCTCCCAGGCCGGAGCCGAGGTGATTGCCGCTGCGGCGGGCGTCAATGTGCAACAGGTCGGCCGCCAGCGTGGTCAGGCACCGGTCAAACCGCTTTCGATGCTCACCGAGGAGGTGTCGCCATGACGGTACAGAAAGCCGATGTGGTGATTGTCGGCGGCGGCCTGATGGGCTCGGCGGCGGCGTTTTTTCTGCGCCGACGCGGGCAGTCGGTGATCTTGCTGGAGCGCGACCAGATCGGTCAGTACGCCAGCGGCGTGAACTTCGGCAACGTCCGGCGCCAGGGGCGTTTTCTCGGGCAGCTGGAATTGGCCAACCGTTCCTGGGCGCTGTGGAAGCGCTTGCCGGAGCTGATCGACGACGACCTCGAGTTCATTGCCAGCGGGCACATGCGGGTGTGTTACCGCGAAGACGAAATCGCCGAGCTTGAAGCCTATGCCGCAGCTCCCGAGGCGGCGCAGCTGGACCTGAAAATCTATCGAGGCGCCGAGCTGCACCAGCGTTTCCCGTTCCTCGGGCCGGATGTGAAGGGCGGTTCCTACGCACCCCACGACGGGCACGCCAATCCGCGTCTGGCGGCACCGGCGTTTGCCCGGGCGGCACGACGCCTCGGCGCGCGGATCGAAGAACAGACGGAAGTTGCCGAGGTGCAGAAGGTGGGCGGTGAGTTCAACATCACCACCACCGATGGTCGCCAGTTCAACGCCGAACGCTTGCTGATTACCGCCGGTGCCTGGGGGCAGAAGCTTTCGGCGCAGTTCGGCGAGCCGGTGCCACTGGATACCCATGGCCCGCAAATGGCCGTAACCGAGCCGGTGCCGTATGCCTTGCCGACGGTGATCGGCGTGTACACCAGGATCCCCGAGGAAGTGATTTATTTCCGCCAGATCCCTCGCGGCAACATCGTCATCGGCGGTGGCTACCGCAGCAAACCGGACATGCTCACCCGCAGGGCTCAGGTCGAGCCGCGCAGCATTCTCAACCAGATCCAGCAGATGCGCCGCTTGTTGCCGGGTGTCGGCAACCTGAACATCATCCGGGTCTGGAGCGGCATCGAAGGTTACCTGCCCGATTCCCTGCCGGTGATGGGTCCCAGCGGCACCGTCGACGGGTTGTTCTACGCGTTCGGTTTCTGCGGTCACGGGTTTCAGCTCGGCCCGGGCGTCGGCGATGTGATGGCCGAACTGATCAGCACCGGCAGCACCAGCACTTCGATTGAGCCGTTCTCCATCCGCCGGTTCGCCCCTTCAACCGAGCAACGGAGCAAGGCCTCATGAAACCCCGTGTACTGGATATTCTCAAACGCTTGATGGCCTTCGATACCGTCTCCTCGGAGTCAAACCTGGCCTTGATCGAGTATGTGCGCGAACTACTGCTGACCAAGGGCATCGAGTCGCTGATCGTCAAGGACGAAAGCGGCCACAAGGCCAACCTGTTCGCCAGTACCGGGCCTGGCGAGTTGCCTGGCATCTTGCTGTCCGGGCACACCGATGTGGTCCCGGCGGCAGGCCAGGCCTGGACCTTCCCGGCGTTTCAGGCGACGGTGCAGGACGGGAGGATTTACGGCCGCGGCAGCTGCGACATGAAGGGCTTCATTGCCCTGGCCATCGACGCCATGCTCGATGCGGCGGACAGCCCGTTGAGCCGACCGCTGCAGCTGGCGCTGTCCCATGACGAGGAGACTGGTTGCGTTGGCGTGCGGCGTTTGCTGGACGTGTTGCACCTGGCACCGGTGCGACCGTTTTTGTGCCTGATCGGTGAACCGACCAATATGCAATTTGTGCTGGGACACAAGGGCAAGGGCTCCTACCGCACGTACTGCCGGGGCCAGGAAGCCCATTCCTCGCTGGCGCCGCGATCAGTCAACGCGATTCACGTGGCTTGCGATTTCATCGCGGCACTGCGTCAAAGCCAGCAGCAGTTGCAAGAGCAGGGCGCCCAGGATGCGGACTACGACGTGCCTTACAGTACCGTGCATGTCGGGCAGATTGTCGGCGGCAAGGCGCTGAACATCGTGCCGAACCTGTGCACCCTGGATTTCGAAGTGCGCAACTTGCCGGCGGACGATCTGGATCAGTTCCTGGAGCAGATGCAAGAGCGTGCCGAAGTGATCGTGCGCGAGGCCAAGCGGCTGTCCAGCGTCGCCGCCATCGAGATCGAAACCCTGAATGTCTATCCCGGCCTGGAGACACACCCGAGCGTTGAAGCGGTGCGTTTTCTGAAGCACTTTGCCGCGCCGGATACCAGCATCGCCAAAGTGTCTTTTGGCACTGAGGGCGGGTTGTTCAAACAACGTCTGGATGTGCCGGTGGTGGTCTGCGGGCCAGGCTCCATCGAACAGGCGCACAAGCCGGACGAGTTCATCGAGATCAGCCAGATGGAGGCCGGAGAGCGCTTTCTTGAAGGGTTGCTCGGGTCGTTGAAATTGTGATGATCGTTCCCACGCTCTGCGTGGGAATGCAGCCCGGGACGCTCCGCGTCCCAAGAGCGGACGCAGAGCGTCCATTGAGGCATTCCCACGCGGAGCGTGGGAACGATCAGTAACGGACCATAAAACACCTCGGTAGAGCCTGCCGTCCCACCGCGATCTTCAGCATCCGACGCTGCCGTTGCGACGCTTTCAGCATCCTCGTTCGTGGCACCTCCCTAGACTGGCAAGTGTCTCGGATCAGGACTCGACCATGCTTAAGAATCGTTTGAAAGACCCAAGCCTGCTGGTAGAACGTGCCTACATCGACGGTCAGTGGATCGGCGCCGACAACGCCGCGACCCTGGACGTCATCGACCCGGCCAACGGCCAATGCCTGGCCCGGGTGCCGGCCATGCAAGGCGCGGAAGCCCGCCGCGCCATCGAAGCGGCAGAGCGGGCGTGGCCGGCGTGGCGTGCACGTCCGGCGGCGGAACGTGCGGCGCTGCTGGAGCGCTGGTATCAGGCCATGATCGACAACCTCGACGATCTGGCGCTGATCATGACCTGCGAGCAGGGCAAACCGTTGAATGAAGCCAAAGGCGAAATTCGCTACGGCGCCGGTTTCGTCAAATGGTTCGCCGAGGAAGCTCGGCGGGTTTACGGCGAAACCATGCCGGCCCCCAGCGGCGACCGCCGACTGTTGACCCTCAAGCAACCGGTCGGGGTCTGCGCCGCCATCACCCCGTGGAACTTCCCCAACGCGATGATCACTCGCAAGTGCGCGCCAGCCTTGGCGGCCGGCTGTCCGATCATCGTCAAACCCTCGGACCTGACGCCGCTGTCGGCGCTGGCCCTGGCGGTACTGGCCGAGCGTGTCGGCATCCCGGCCGGGGTGTTCAACGTGCTGACCGGGATGCCGGCGGGGATCGGCGAGGAGCTGACCGGCAATCCGACCGTACGCAAGATTTCCTTCACCGGCTCCACGGCAGTCGGCCGCTTGTTGATGCGCCAGAGCGCTGAGCACATCAAGCGCTTGAGCCTGGAACTGGGCGGCAATGCGCCGTTCATTGTGTTCGACGACGCCGACCTGGAACAGGCGGTGGCCGGCATCATGCTCAGCAAGTTTCGCAACGCCGGGCAGACTTGTGTCTGCGCCAACCGCATTTTGGTGCAGGACGGCATCTACGAACGCTTCGCCCAGCGGCTGGTGGAGGAGGTGGGCAAGCTCAAGGTTGGCAACGGCCTCGACGCCGACGTCACTATTGGCCCGCTGATCAACCCGGCAGCGGTGAACAAGGTCGCCCGGCACATTGACGACGCCCTGAGCCAGGGCGCGCGTTTGCTCTGCGGCGGTGTTCCCGAGGGCGACAGCCAGTTTGTCCAGCCAACGGTACTCGGCGATACCCACGCCGGCATGCTGCTGGCCAATGAAGAAACCTTTGGCCCGGTGGCGCCGCTGATGCGCTTTACCGATGAAGCCGAAGCACTCGCATTGGCCAATGCCACGCCCTATGGCCTGGGCGCCTACTATTTCACCCAGGACTTGCGCCGCTCATGGCGTTTCGGCGAAGCGCTGGAGTTCGGCATGGTTGGCCTCAATACCGGGATCATTTCCATGGAAGTCGCGCCGTTCGGCGGCATCAAACAGTCGGGGCTGGGCCGTGAAGGCAGCAAGTACGGCCTGGATGAATACCTTGAAGTCAAAGCCTTCCATATCGGTGGGCTGTAATTCACAGACACGGGGAGCCACGAGTGATGAGCAAGACATTCAGAATCGCCGCGATTGCCGGCGATGGCATCGGCAAGGAAGTCCTGCCCGAAGGGCTGCGAGTCCTGGAGCAGGCCGCGAAGAAATGGCAGCTGGATTTGAGTATCGAGGTGCTCGATTGGGCCCACTGCGATTACTACCTGGAGCACGGGCAGATGATGCCCGACGACTGGTTCGAACAGCTCAAGGGCTTTGACGCGATCTACTTCGGCGCCGTGGGCTGGCCGGACAAGGTGCCGGATCACATTTCCCTCTGGGGTTCACTGCTCAAGTTCCGTCGGGACTTCGACCAGTACGTGAACATCCGCCCGGTGCGGCTGTTTCCTGGCGTGCCGTGCCCATTGGCCGGGCGCAAACCGGGGGACATCGATTTCGTGGTGATTCGCGAGAACACCGAGGGCGAGTATTCCTCGGTCGGCGGCAAGATGTTCGAAGGCACCGAACATGAGTTCGTCTTGCAAGAGTCGGTGTTTACCCGGCGCGGCGTGGACCGGATTCTCAAGTTCGCCTTTGAGCTGGCCCGGACCCGACCACGCAAACGCCTGACGGCGGCGACCAAGTCCAACGGAATTTCCATCAGCATGCCGTACTGGGACGAGCGCACGGCGTTGATGGCCGAGCAGTACCCGGACATCACCTGGGACAAACAGCACATCGACATTCTGTGCGCGCGTTTCGTGCTGCAACCGGACCGCTTTGATGTGGTGGTGGCGTCGAACCTGTTCGGCGACATCCTCTCCGACCTCGGGCCGGCCTGCGCCGGAACCATCGGCATCGCGCCTTCGGCCAACCTCGATCCGGAGCGGCGTTTTCCGTCGCTGTTCGAGCCGGTGCATGGCTCGGCACCGGATATCTATGGGCAGAACATTGCCAACCCGATTGCGATGATCTGGTCCGGGGCGTTGATGCTGGATTTCCTCGGCAACGGTGACGAGCGTTATCGCGCCGCGCATGACGGGATTCTGCAGGCGATCGAGCGGGTGATTGCCGACGGGCCGATCACGCCGGACCTGGGCGGGAAGGGCTCGACTCAGGAGGTGGGCAGGGCGATTGCCGACAGACTCTAAACCCAATGATCGTTCCCACGCTCCTGCGTGGGAACGCAGCCCGGGACGCTCTGCGTCCCAAGCGGACGCGGAGCGTCCGGTGAGGCATTCCCACGCGGGAGCGTGGGAACGATCAATGGGGGTGTATTCAGTAACCTTGTTTTCGATCGATCTGGCCCACCATCGACTCGCCCCGTTGATGCCGGCGAATGTTCTCCAGCAACACCCCAAACGCACTTTCCGGTTGAGTCATCGCCGCGATATGCGGGGTCAACAGAATCTGCGGATGATCCCAAAAAGGATGATCCGCCGGTGCCGGTTCTTCCTGCAGCACATCGAGTACGGCGCCGCTGAGCTGTCCGCTGTCCAGCGCCTCAAGCAAATCACTTTCCACCAGATGCCCGCCACGTCCCATGTTGATCAGCGCCGCGCCATGGGGAAGTTGTCGGAACAGCCTGCGATCGAGGATGCCCTGGGTCTGTTCGGTCAGTGGCAACACACACAACAGAATGTCGCACTGGCTCAGAAACGCCGGCAGTTGTTCGGCACCGGCATAGCAATCGACGCCCGCGATCCGGTGGGCACTGCGCGCCCAGCCGGACAACGCAAAGCCCAGGGGCTGCAAGGTGGCGAGTATCTGCCGGGCCTGGGTGCCGAGGCCCATGACGCCCACCCGGCGCTTGGCCGCCGGTTGCAGTAAGTGGGCTTGCCAGCACCGCGCCGCCTGTTGCTGGCGATAGCGGAGCATGTCCCGGTGCAGGCTGAGCACCGCAAAACTGGCGTATTCGCACATGCCGCGGGTGATGCCGGGGTCCAGCAGGCGCACCACCGGCAAGCTCGCCGGCAGGCGGCTGAGATCCAGTTGATCGACTCCTGCGGACAAGGCGAACAGCACGTGCAGATTGGGCAGCAGAACCTCGAGATCGTCAGGTGCCTGCCAGGCAGCGAGGTACTGAATGTCCTTGGCGTCGCCGATGTCCGGCCAGGCGCGCCATTCGATATCCGGGGCGTGTTCGGCGAACAGCGCTTTCCACTGTTCGCCGCGCACAGGGTCAGCTTTATAAAGCAGGGCCATGGGCATTTCCTGAAAGGTGAAGGTGCTGTCCAGCATGGCGCAATGACAGAGCAGGATCTGTCGAAAGGGCCGGATTAAACGCGTTGCGCCACGTTCTATTGGCCATGACCCGGCAGAATCGACGGGCTGAAGGAATCTGCCGTTTGGCAGGGTGAAAACAGTCGATCCGAATTTCTCAGGGGGCAAGTTCGGCGTAGTTCGTTTCGCGCAAGCCTTAACCTGAACACCATCGCAACCACTTCCCGGTTGCCGGACTCACGATGGGAAATGCCATGAATAGCAAAGTCGACGAAACCCCTCATTTGCTCCGTCAGCGCGATCAATTCGTGCCACGTGGTCTGATTACCGCTCACCCGTTGGTGATCGATCGGGCCCAGGGTGCCGAGTTGTGGGATGTGGATGGCAAGCGTTACCTGGATTTTGTCGGCGGCATCGGCGTGTTGAACATCGGTCACAACCACCCGAAGGTGGTCGCTGCGGTGCAGGCCCAGTTGCAAAAGGTCTCCCACGCGTGTTTCCAGGTGGTTGCCTATAAGCCTTACCTCGATCTGGCCCAGCGTCTGTGTGAGTTGGTCGGTGGTCAAGAAGCCTATAAAGCGGCCTTTTTCACTTCCGGTGCCGAAGCCGTGGAAAACGCGATCAAGATCGCCCGCGCCCACACCAACCGCTCGGCAGTGATCGCATTTCGCGGCGGGTTTCACGGTCGCACCTTGCTCGGCACCACGCTGACCGGCATGAGCCAGCCGTACAAACAGAACTTCGGACCGTTCGCGCCAGAGGTGTTTCATACCCCATATCCGAATACCTATCGCGGTGTCAGCAGCGAGATGGCACTCAAGGCACTGGACGAGTTGCTGGCCACCCAGGTTGCCCCTGAGCGGGTCGCGGCCATCATCATCGAACCGGTGCAGGGCGACGGTGGTTTCCTCTCGGCGCCGGTGGAGTTCCTCCAGGCCTTGCGTGCCCTCACTGAAAAGCACGGCATCGTGCTGATTCTCGATGAAATCCAGACCGGTTTCGGCCGTACCGGCAAGTGGTTCGGTTTCCAGCATGCCGGCATCCAGCCGGACCTGGTGACCGTCGCCAAAAGTCTTGCCGGTGGCTTGCCGCTGTCCGGAGTAGTCGGTAAGGCCGAGATCATGGACGCACCGCTGCCCGGCGGCTTGGGTGGCACCTACGGCGGTAACGCCCTGGCCTGCGCTGCTGCACTGGCGGTGATCGAGGCCTACGAGCAGGAGCAATTGCTGTCCCGTGGCGAAGCCTTGGGCGAGCGTCTGCGTCAGGGGCTGCTGCGCTTGCAGGCCCGTCACCCGCGTATCGGCGACGTGCGAGGCACCGGGTTCATGCTCGCACTCGAATTGATCAAGGATGATGAGGCCCGTAGCCCGGATGCAGACCTGACCCAGCGGCTGATCGATGAAGCCCGGGCAGGCGGCCTGCTGGTGATCAAATGCGGGGTGTACCGCAACGTGCTGCGCTTCCTCGCGCCGCTGGTCACCCGGGAAGAACAGATCGACGAAGCGCTGCAGATTCTTGAAGCGGCACTGGCACGAGTCTTGAACTGAACTCATGCCTGCTCGGGGCGGTGCCGCAGGCTATCGCCCGTGAGCATTTATGGAGCATGGATTGATGGAACGCATCATTGGAGGCTTTGTACACCATGGGGCTGACTGATTATCGAGCACTGCTCATCGATTGCGATGAGGTCCTGGTCGATCGGGACTCGGGTGTCTGGACGGCATTGCAACCGCTGCTCGAAAGCCTGGGCGGTAATCCGGACAAGGAACAGGTGCTGGCCGAGTACAGCGAGGTCGTGCGTGCGCTTTACCCGCGTTTCGGTGAGCTGGGCTTCAGTGGCCTGCTGTGTTTCGCCCATCGCCAGTTGGCCGAACGCTGGGGGCTGAAAGCCAGTTGGGAGGAGGGCATGAGCTTTGCCCGCTCGGTCACCAGTTGGTCGCTGTTCGAGGATGCGCCCGGCGCGATGTTGTACCTGCGCAAGTTCTATCGCATGCTGGTGCAAGGCGACCGGGATGCCGAAGATCGAGGGCTGCTCTGTGAGCGTTTGGGGATCATGCCCGATGATTTCATTTCACTGGCCAGCGATCCCTTGCTGGATCACGACTGGTTGCAGGCCAATGAGCTTGAAGTCGGGACAATTCTGCAAGTGACCCGGCCATCTGCCGGTCGGCAGGCTGCCACCCATGTGTGCCTGATCTGTCGTGGTCGGGCGAAACACCTTCAGCCTTGCGCCGCGGATTACTGCATAAACAGCATGGCTGATCTGGTGGCTCAGCATCAGCTGTCTTTACGGCGCTGATTTTGCTAGAAGATTGTCCTACAAACGGCAATCAAGAGGTACCCAATGGAAGGTTTAGTGAAACTGGACCGGATCGATATCAGCATCTTGGTTGAGCTGCAGAAAGACGGTCGCATGACCAACGTCAGCCTGGCCGATGCCGTGGGATTGTCGGCAAGCCCCTGTTTGCAACGGGTCAAACGGCTTGAATCGGCCGGGTATATTTCCAGCTACAAGGCTCACCTGAATCTGGCGAAGATCACCGATTCGGTCACGGTCTTCACCGAGATTACGTTGAGCGACCACAAGCGTGAAGACTTCGCCAAGTTCGAATCCAATATCCGTCTGGTGGACGAAGTGCTCGAATGCCATTTGATCAGCGGTGGCTATGATTATCTGGTGCGCTTCATGACCCGCAGCATCCAGCATTACCAGGAAGTGGTCGAAAGCCTGCTGGACAAGAACATCGGCATCTCCAAGTACTTCAGTTACATCGTCATCAAGTCTCCGGTGCTCAAGGACGGCGTGCCGCTGCGCAAATTGCTGCGTCACTGAACTGACTCTGCAAACATCCTCCTGTTATGCAGCTTGCCGCGCCTTTAAAAGAGGCGCGCGACGGGCTGCTTTGACGTACCAATCAATCGGTGGCGTATTTGGAGTGCGCCTCGATAGAGCCTTGGGCCTGCTGGGTCTCTCGTTGCGCCTGATTTTGGTGTGTTTCGCATAAATAGCTGTTTCCGGCCACAAAAATGCTCATCGAGGGCACCGTGTGCAGCGGGTTCGCAACAGCGCTCCCGACGAATGTCGACTTCCTCAGTCCCAGCTAAGTTTGCCTGCGTAGTCTCTCTCCTGCGCCAATTGCAGCGCTGTTATGGAGACGCACCCCACATGAAGCCGCTTACAAAAGCCGATTGGCTCAACAAAGTCCCCGAAGTGACGCTGTCGTTCTGGGTCATCAAGATCATGTCCACCACCGTGGGTGAAACCGGTGCCGACTTTCTTGCCGTCGATGCGGGTTTAGGACAGGGTTTGACCAGTATCGGCATGGCAGTGCTGCTGGCGATCGCATTGTTCGGGCAACTTCGCACACGCGCCTACACACCCTGGATTTACTGGCTTACCGTGGTGCTGGTGAGCGTTGTCGGGACGCAGATTACCGATGTGCTCACCGACAAGCTGGGCATCAGCCTGTATGCCAGCACGGCCGTATTTTCCGTACTGCTGGCGATCAATTTCATGGTCTGGTTCAGGTTTGAGCGCAGCCTGTCCATCAATGAAATCGTTACGCCGCGCCGGGAGTTGTTCTATTGGACGACGGTGCTGTGCACCTTTGCGCTGGGCACGGCGGCCGGCGATCTGGCCACCGAGGCGCTGGGCCTTGGTTTCACACTGGGCGCAGTGATTTTCGGCGCGCTGATCGCCGGGACTTTCGCCGCCTGGCGCCTGGGTGGCAATACGGTCCTGACTTTCTGGATCGCCTACATCCTGACCCGTCCTTTCGGCGCCTCCCTGGGAGACTTGCTGACTCAAGCCAAGACCTATGGTGGCCTCGGCATGGGCGCGATGTGGACCAGCGCCATTTTCCTCAGTGTCATCCTGATTCTGGTGGCCGCCGCGCAGATGAGCGTCGGCAGTCGCAAACTCGTCACTGAATAACACGTTCAAAAGCCTATCAAGGAATCATCATGCTCTACGTTCAAACCGCCATTCGTAAAGCCGCCATCCTTTCAGCCATCGTCGTATTTGGCCTGGCCGCCGGGTGTTCGAAACCTGCTGACGCCCCAAATACGAGCGCTACTTCGGGCGCGGCCAGTGTTCAGCAGAGCTCGGCCTCGAAACTGGGCGACCTGTCGGCGTTCCAGAGCATTGCGGCAAACGTCGCCGATCTCGTCGACAAGAACGACTTGCCGGGCGCGAAAACACGTATCAAGGACCTGGAATTGTCCTGGGACTCCGCGGAAGCCGGCATCAAGCCTCGTGCTGCCAGTGACTGGCATGTACTGGACAAGGCCATTGACCTTGCACTTGAGGCCTTGCGCGCCAGCACCCCGAAACAGAGCGACTGCAAGGCGGCAATGGATGATTTGCTGAAAACCTTCAATTCGCTGCAAGGAAAAAAATGACGGCAAGAAGCGAAGGGGACGGCTTTCAATCCAGATAAATCGCTTCGCGCACGCTTGAACAGGTGATTCAATGCGGGCTCGACACTCACGCAGGTATACCCGCGTGAGTGTCGAGCCTCACTTATCACCGGAGAGGGCCATGCGGATATTGCTGGTCGAAGACGATCCCATGATCGGGGATGCGATCCAGGGCGCGCTGACGGATGCCAGTTACGCCGCCGACTGGGTCAGGGATGGGCTGACCGCCCTTACTGCGCTGGACACTCAACATTATGACCTGGTGCTGCTTGACCTTGGCCTGCCCGGCAAGGACGGCCTTGCGGTATTGAGCAGCATTCGTGCCGGCAACAACGGCGTTCCGTTGCTGATCATCACTGCCCGCGACAGCCTCGACGATCGCTTGCGCGGCCTCGATGGCGGCGCTGACGACTACCTGCTCAAACCCTTTGAAATGGCGGAATTGCTGGCCCGCATGCGTGCCGTTCTGCGCCGCAAAGGTGGCAGCGCGTTACCCGTGTTCAGCAACGGCGTGGTGTCGCTGGATCCGACCTCGAAACAAGCCAGCACCGAAGGAAATCCCGGCGTCCAGCTCTCCAGCCGTGAGTTTTCGCTGCTGCAGGCGCTGTTGATCAGGCCGGGCGCAATTCTTTCGCGCAGCGATCTCGAAGACCGTATCTATGGCTGGGGCAATGAAGTGGAAAGCAATGCGGTGGAGTTCCTGATCCATGCACTGCGTCGCAAGCTGGGTAGCCACGTCATCAAGAATGTCAGGGGTATGGGATGGATGGTTTCAAAAAGCGACTGAGCGAGTCAGTCCAACTCAGGCTGTCCGTTTCCCTGTCGCTGGTCATCCTGATCGTCGCTATCGTGGCCGGTATTTTCGCCTTCGTCTCTGCCTTCGATGAAACCCTCGAAATGCAGGACAATACCTTGCGTCAGGTGGCCGCGCTGTTCGAGCGTCAGCAGATGACGCTGGCCTATCCGCAGCACG
Organism: Pseudomonas sp. GW821-FHT04C07; assembly: GCF_059420325.1. Taxonomy (NCBI): domain Bacteria; kingdom Pseudomonadati; phylum Pseudomonadota; class Gammaproteobacteria; order Pseudomonadales; family Pseudomonadaceae; genus Pseudomonas; species Pseudomonas sp. GW821-FHT04C07. Next base: position 248,123 of record NZ_JBWKTM010000006.1, on the reverse strand, counting down.
GCGGGGGTATCGAGGGCGACGATGAAGAATCCAGGGTCATCATTCAGCACCTGACCGATGGCAGCAAGGCGTCGGGCAACGTTGATGCCGGGGCACCGCTGCCACTGCCGACCACGCTGGCCGATGGGCTGTCGACGCTGGAAGTCGGTGGCGAACCGTTTCGTGTGTTGGTCAAGACCATGAAAAGTGGCGAACGCATCGCCGTCGCGCAGGAAACCGGCGCGCGCGACAAGGACGCCCGCGAGAGCGCCTGGCGCGGCCTGCTGCCGTTTTTCATCCTGTTTCCCGTGCTCTTGCTGGTGGTTGCCGATCTGGTGCGCAAGCTGTTTCGACCCATCGCGGTACTGGCTTGTGAAATCGACCAGCGCGGCGAGCAGGAACTGCACCCCATTGACGAGAACCATCTGCCTGCCGAAATCCGCCCCTTCGTGCTGGCCATCAATCGATTACTCAACCGTGTGGCTCAGTCGATGGAAACCCAGCGCCGCTTCGTCGCCGACGCTGCCCACGAACTCCGATCGCCGCTGACGGCGCTGTCCCTGCAAGCCGAACGCCTGGCTGGCGCAGAGATGTCGACTCTGGCCCGGGAGCGTCTGTTTCCGTTGCGGCGGGGGATCGAGCGCGGCAAGAATCTCATTGATCAACTGTTGGCGCTGGCCACCGCACAATCGACCTCGATGCTGCCCACATCGCCGGTTTCCGTGCATGGTGTCTATCGTCGCGTGCTGGAGGACCTGCTGCCGCTGGCCGAAATCAAGCAGATCGACATCGGCGTCGAGGACGAACAGGATGTGCAGGTGCTGATCAACGAGATCGACCTGCTCGCCGTGGTCAAGAACCTGGTCGATAACGCCATTCGCTATACACCTGCGGGCGGGCGGGTGGACCTTTCGGTGGGCATGGAGGCGGGCGGGGCGCTGTTGCAGATCAGGGACTCCGGCCCCGGGATTGCGGCTGAGGAACGGGAGCGTGTATTCGATCCGTTTTATCGCAGCCTGGGGAGCCATGAGGTGGGGTCCGGATTGGGACTGTCCATCGTCAAGGCGATAGCGGATCGCAACGGGGCACGGATCCGCCTGGGATTTTGCGATGAGACGGGAAGAAGCGGGTTGTGTGTTTCGGTGTGGTTGCCGTCAGCGATCACCCGCAGAGCCCCCGTCGCCGCCCGTCTGTAGGAGCGGATTCATCCGCGAAAAGAACACATGGCTGGCCCATATACCCCTTCGGCCAGCCCTGGATACTCATACAAGGATCAACCCATGCTTTTAACCAAACGCGATCAGGCGCGAATCGAGCGTCGCCTGGTGGCTACCCTGACCGAGGCTTGTGAGACGGCCAAAGCGGAAATTACAGGGTTCTCCTGGCTGACCCACGAGGTGGATTACACGGTGTTCCCCGCCAGCCTGATGGTTACCTGGATCTTCGACACGCTGGCCAACAAGAGCCAGGCCCTGGCCAGCGGGCAAGGTGAGCGCATGGTCGAACTGACTGCCGCGGCGTTCAGTGACGCGGATATTGTCGTCAGTCCGGTCTCGGCCCACGTGCAATTTGACACTGAAGAGCAATGTCAGCGCGCCAATGCCGGAAACTGGCAGCAACGCCTGGCGCGCAAGCGCTCGACTCGAGGTTGACGCATGGCCAAAGATATCGAAAACCCGTGTATTGCCGTTTGTCAGCTGCGCGGTGAGCTGTGTGTGAGTTGTGGCCGCACCAAGGAGGACATCAGAAAATGGAAGCGCATGAAGCGCCCCGAAAAGATGGCCGTCGTGCAACGAGCGAGCCTGCGCCTGCAAAGTCTGCAAAAAAAGAACGCGTGAGCCGCTGGCTTCATCGCGGACAAGCCATCCGACACTGGAACCGTTTCAGTCGTGCAACAGTCCCGAACTGTATTGATTGAAACTGTTACCCAGCGTTGCCCCCCCAACATTCAGCTTGGGGTTACTGGTGTCAGACTGACGGCAACTCTCTGAAAAACAAGTGCTGGTAGTCATTCCAGAGCAGGCGCTCAACAATAAAGTGCTGACCATTAAAAAAACTTTGACGTGATTCAACTTCATTTTTCAGTCTCGCCTGGCTGGAAGCTACACAATGCATGATCCGATAACCTTCCGAACGCCGCCACATACCCTGCCGTTGTTCCAACCTGTCGCAGGAGTGGCGCAGCATTAGCGTCGAACGCATGGCTGTTGGAGTTTGGTACAGGTTCTGTATTTTTCGTATTTCTTCATCGGGATCCTGTCGGCCAGCAGGGCACACAATCGTGCTCTGCCTTGGCCTGTCTCCCGTGGCGAGTGCTACAGGCTGCCTTCGACGTCTTCCAGACTGAACGTCTCGGTGTGGTCGTTATAGGAAAAAATTTCAGCGTATCGTCCCCAGCTGATTACGCTTTCCAGTGTTTCTTCCACAAAAGCTTCACTGAGTGAATCTTCCAGTTCCTGCTCGAAACGTACACGTGGCGCCCAGTGCCCGTGCCGTTCCTGCAATACCTGGCGGATTCGCGCGGCCAATGGCACCTGTCTGAGCAGATGTTCCGCGAACATGACTTTGCGTTCCTGGGTGCCGTACTCGGCGAACAGCTTGCCAGCCTCGGTGAGTGTGATCTCGGCACCCTTGAGTTCAGCAAACCCCAGATGTTCCAGCATCTCTGCCACCGGGAACAAATCGTCCACTTCCAGCAACAACCGCTCTGCAACGTTCGGCAAGCCTGCATGGCCGTTATAGGGTTCGGCCGCCAGTGCTTCGATCAGGCCAGCCATCAGGTTGGTTGAGACATCCGGCAACTGACTGCCCACCTGCAGTTCGGCCTTGCCGGTCTTGGCGTCGGCACTTCGCCGGTTGGTCATCAATGCATAGATGTCATCGACCATCTTGCGAAAGGGCTTATCCAGACGGTTGCGTGGGTGGGCGAACGGCACCTTGATTTCCGCCACAACCCGCCCGGGATTTGACGACAAGACCAGAATACGGTCGCACATCAATACCGCTTCTTCGATATTGTGAGTCACGATCAGGATGGATTTGATCGGTAGCTGCTCCCCGCTCCACAAATCCAGCAAATCGGTTCTAAGCGTTTCTGCCGTCAGTACATCCAGGGCAGAGAAAGGCTCGTCCATCAATAACAAGGTGGGGTTGACCACCAGGCCTCGGGCGAAGCCCACCCGTTGACGCATCCCGCCGGACAGCTCACGCGGGTAGGCGTTTTCGAACCCGTCAAGGCCGATCAGGTCAATCGCGGCCAGCGCGCGCTTACGCGCAGCTTTTGGTTCTACCTGCAGCGCCTGGAGACCGGCCTCTACGTTTTCCAGTACGGTCAGCCACGGAAACAGGGCAAAGGTCTGAAAGACCATGGCCACACCTTCAGCGGGACCCGACAACAATGAGCCGTTGTATCGGACCTCGCCAGAGGTGGATTGTATAAGGCCGGCGATGATGCGCAGCAACGTCGACTTACCCGAGCCGGAGCGGCCCAGCAGGCCCACAATCTCGCCTTCGCGCAGGGTCAGGTCAACGTTGCTAAGAACTTGCCGCTCATCCTTGCCATTGCCAAAGCCCTTGCTCACCTTGGTGAGCGAGTAGATTTCGGAGGCTGCGCTGGAGTATTCGGTATGGCTATTCATGAGACCGACTCGGGTTAATTCAAACGGAGTTTGTTTTCAGCAATGGCGTACATCGGCCGCCACACCAAACGATTGAAGGCCACGACAAACAGCGACATGACCACCACGCCCAAGGTAATTTTCGGAAAATCGCCGGCCGCCGTGGTTTGCGCGATATAGGCACCCAAGCCATGTGCCACCACCTTGTCTTGTCCCCATGAAACGAACTCGGAAACGATACTGGCGTTCCAGGCCCCGCCAGAGGCGGTAATCGCCCCGGTCACGTAGTACGGGAAGATGCCGGGGAGCATTACTTTGCGCCACCACTGCCAGCCGCGGATGCGGAAATTGGTAGCCGCCTCTCTGAAGTCATTCGGAAACGCACTGGCGCCGGCGATCACGTTGAACAGAATGTACCACTGAGTACCCAGCACGATCAGTGGGCTCAGCCAGATATCCGGGTTCAACTTGTAGTGCAGGATCACGATGACAAACACTGGAAACAACAGGTTGGCCGGGAACGCCGCAAGGAACTGGGCCAAGGGCTGGATTTTTTCCGCAAGGTGCGGACGCAGACCAATCAGCACCCCAAGTGGAACCCAAATGAGTGACGCGACGGCAATCAGCAGAACCACCCGCAACAGCGTGATCAAACCCAGACCGAGCACATGCCAGAGCTCTGCAAAGGTCGCTTCGCTGCTGACGTAGAGCACTATGTGGTACAGCGCGTAGAGGGCGAGCGCAGTAATCAGCCCGCCCCAGACCCAGTCAATGATTCGTGAGGTTGCCGGGCTCGTGTTCATCGCTATGGCCTGGGCTCGTGGCAAGCTCAGGCGCATGTGGCCAATGCGGGTCATGGCGCGGACAAAAGGTCGTAACAGACGCTGAATGACCCGGGTGCGCTGGATCAGATTCAGCACCCAGGACTCAGGTGCGCCGCCCTGGGAGGCCGTGTCTTCCATACGGAACTTGTCCGCCCATGCCACCAGCGGCCGAAACAGGAACTGGTCATAGATCAGGATGACCACAATCATCGCCAGAATGACATAGCCCACCGCATGCATATCGCGCTGTTCAATGGCGGTCGCCAGATAGGAGCCCACGCCTGGCAGCGTGATGGTCTTGTCACCCACGGTGATGGCTTCAGAGGCAACCACAAAGAACCAGCCCCCGGACATGCTCATCATCATGTTCCAGACCAACCCCGGTATGGCGAACGGAACGTCCAGCTTCCAGAATTTTTGCCAGCCGGAAAGCTGCAGGCTGCTGGATACCTCTTCCAGATCACGGGGCAGCATGCGCAGTGACTGGTAGAAACTGAAGGTCATGTTCCAGGCCTGGCTGGTGAAGATGGCAAAAATGGCGGCGCATTCCGCGCCCAGTACTCGTCCTGGAAACAGCAACAGAAAAAATGTCACGGTAAACGAGATGTAGCCTAGAACCGGCACCGATTGCAGGATATCCAGTACCGGCACGAGCAATTTCTCTGCCCGCCGGCTTTTGGCAGCCAACGTACCGTAAACCAGGGTGAATATCAGCGAGGCAACCATCGCCGCGAGCATGCGCAATGTAGTGCGTACCGCATATTCGGGCAGGTTGGCCGGATCCAGCGAAATAACCTGGCTCTGCAAGGTCGAAATCGGCGCCCATGTCTCACGCGCACCGATCGAGAAAAACAGCAAAAAGCCGACAACCAGCGGCAGGGCTACCAGATCCCAGCGATTGGGCAGCAGCCGCCTTGCCGTAGCCGGGATGTAATGACGGAATACCTTTTTCATGTTCAGCGATTCCAGCAGCGTTCTGAGTGTGGTTCTTGACCACAGGTCAACACCTTCCAGAGTACAAACGCACGAAACTGCGTAGCAGAGGCAGTCTAAGCACAGCACACTCTAGAGCAGTGGTAAAAAAAACGACGGAGGGAGGCCACGCAAATGAACGCTACAGGGCAGTTGCCGGGGGAGCGGCCGAGTTACTCAGTGGTACAGACTGCTGAATAATGTCGCGCACCGGCTACGCCGTGTTCGGCATCCCATACATGGCCCACCGAGAATGGGCAGGATCCACGACTGGAGTCTCCTTTGGCGGGGTTGAAATGGGTATTGAGGCTGGAAAAGCGAAACCGCACCCTGACGGTAACGTCATCAAGCCATTGGCTTGGGTGTTGCGTGTGTTGCAGCTGCCAGCAGGCCAGGCGCCAATGAATCGCTTTTCAGGGCGGGATTATACGTATCAAAATATTACAGAAGTGTAAAATTCACATAACTTTTGAATATTAAAGGATCGCGCTGTGCACAGCGTCTGGTTCGGCTCTGCGCACTGTGCGTATCCATTGTCAGCCGTCTGGGTGCCCCTCATCGCAGCGACCCGCAAACGCTTCCAGGGAGGCGATGTCAGCACCGTGCTCGCGTGGGCGCAGCTCGACCCTGGGCAGTTCTGCACCTGCGGCGCGCCAGTGCGCCAGGAAGACTTCCTCGACCCCGTCCGGCCAGGCCAGGGCATCCAGCACGCGGATCTTGCGGGCCAGACCGGGTAGCGCGGTATCGAGTTCGGACAGGGGCGCTGTGCTCACGCAAACCTCCTTGGGGGACGAGGATCAGTTTTCCCAAACTCAGGCTCTGCCAGAGCATCGTGTTGCGGCTGGAGTCCAAGAGATTGCCCGCCTGGCGGGTGTGCGAGTCCGATGGTTGTGATTTAGCCGGTTGAGCAGGCTGAAACTGTCCTACAGTCTTTTGGCTGTCGGCCATCCGACACGACAATTACTTACCTTAAAACAAGAGAATCGACTCATGAATTTCGAGCCCCTTGCCAAATCATTTATTGCCACGGCACTCGCTCTTGGATTCACCTGTGCACAAGCAGCTTCGCAAGCCCCGGTCGCTGCCGAGAATGGCATGGTGGTCACGGCCCAGCATCTGGCCACCCACGTCGGCGTCGATGTGCTCAAGGACGGCGGCAACGCAGTCGATGCGGCGGTGGCGGTCGGTTATGCGCTGGCAGTGGTTTACCCCGCTGCGGGCAACATCGGCGGTGGCGGTTTCATGACCATCCAGTTGGCCGATGGCCGCAAGACTTTCCTCGACTTCCGCGAAAAGGCGCCCCTGGCAGCCACCGCGAACATGTATCTCGACAAGGATGGCAATGTCGTCCCGGACCTCAGTACAAAGGGACACCTGGCAGTCGGCGTCCCGGGAACCGTTTCAGGCATGGAGCTGGCGCTGAAGAAATACGGCACGATGAAGCGTGCCGATGTCATTGCACCAGCCATCAAATACGCCGAGGACGGCTTCGTGCTTGAACAGGGCGACGTCGATCTACTCGAAACCGCGACCGACGTCTTCAAGAAAGACATGCACGACTCGGGCGCGATTTTCCTGAACAAAGGTGAGCCGATGCAGGCCGGCCAGAAGCTGGTGCAAAAGGACCTGGCCAAGACGCTACGGGAAATCTCCAGTAAGGGGGCTGAGGGCTTCTATAAGGGCTGGGTTGCCCAGGCTATCGTCGACTCGAGCAAGGCCGGCAAGGGCCTCATCACGCAAGCCGACCTTGATAAGTATCAGACCCGCGAACTCGCGCCGATCGAGTGCGACTACCGTGGCTACCACGTCGTCTCCGCACCGCCGCCGAGCTCGGGTGGGGTCATTATTTGCGAGATCATGAACATCCTCGAAGGCTATCCGATGCCCAACCTGGGCTTTCACTCGGCTCAGGGGCTGCACTATCAGATTGAAGCCATGCGTCACGCCTATGTTGACCGCAACAGCTATCTAGGCGACCCCGACTTCGTCAAGAACCCGCTGGCGCACCTGCTGGACAAGGATTATGCGGCTAAGCTGCGCGCCGCTATCGCCCCGCAAAAAGCCGGTATTTCCCGCGAGATCAAACCTGGAGTGGCGCCTCACGAGGGTAACAACACCACGCATTACTCGATCGTCGACAAATGGGGCAACGCGGTCTCGGTGACCTACACCCTCAACGATTGGTTTGGTGCAGGGGTCATGGCCAGCAAGACCGGCATCATCCTCAACGACGAAATGGACGACTTCACCTCCAAGGTCGGCGTGCCCAACATGTACGGTCTTGTGCAAGGGGAAGCGAACGCTATCGCCCCAGGCAAAGCCCCACTGTCCTCAATGAGCCCGACGATCGTCACCAAGGACGGCAAAACACTCATGGTCGTCGGCACGCCAGGCGGCAGCCGGATCATCACTGCGACCTTGCTGACGATCCTCAACGTCATCGACTACAAGATGAATATTCAGGAAGCGGTCGATGCGCCACGATTCCATCAACAGTGGTTGCCTGAAGAGACTAATCTTGAAACGTTCGCCGTCAGCGCTGATACCCAGAAAATCCTCGAAAGCTGGGGACAAAAGTTCATCGGCCCGCAGAACGCCAACCATGTCGCGGCGATATTGGTCGGGGCACCTTCGCTCGGCGCAAAACCGGTCGGCAAAAACCGTTTCTACGGCGCGAACGATCCGCGTCGCAACACGGGCCTGTCACTGGGCTACTAAGTGATGTGAAGCCCTGTTTCAGGGCTTCGTTGAGCGACGCAAGTTCAGCCTGATCGCGTTGAACCTGCGTCGCGTGTAACAAGAGTGCTTGTTATCGGGAACAGCGGAACCAGTCCGCGCGGCACAAGTCTGGTGTCAAACACACGTTAAAAAGAGGTAGCGGTCATGCCATTCATGCTCGAATCTCCCGCTTTTCATGCCCAAGGTCCGATACCGGCGCAATACAGCTGTGAAGGCCGGGATGTTTCTCCGCCGTTGGCCTGGAGCGGTGTCCCCCCAGGCACCCAGAGTCTGGCGCTGATCGTGGACGACCCGGACGCGCCAGACCCCGCTGCCCCCAGGATGACCTGGGTGCATTGGGTGCTCTATAACCTGCCCGCGGCGACAACCGAGTTGCCCGAAGACCTGCGCATGCTGCCGCCCGGCACGCTGCCGGGGCTCAACGACTGGCAGAAAACCGGCTACGGCGGCCCTTGTCCGCCTATCGGCAACCATCGGTATTTTCACAAGCTCTACGCGCTGGACACGGTCTTGCCGGACCTGAAACTGCCCACCAAAGCCCAACTCGAAAGCGCAATGCGCGGCCATGTACTGGCAAAGGCCGAGCTGATTGGCACCTATCGTAAAATGAGGTGAGCGCAGGAGCTGCCGAAGGCTCGGGCCGCATTCGGACGATCTTTGGCTGACGGCTTTTGTGCAGGAGCAGCCGGTCGACGCTCGATTGGTCCGGGCGGCGTTCCGACGATGGACTCAAGGGCGACGCGTTTATTCAGAAAGCACGCGTTATCGTTAACGTCCATCGCGAGCGAGCTCGGCTCCTACAGTCGGCCGTGGTAAGCCGCTGCGAAAATTTCTGCCGCGCCATTTCGTGTCAATGGCAGCGGGTTGCCGCCGGCGCAGGGGTCGACAATCGCCATGTCCGCGATCAGATCGGCCTGCCGATCATCCACTCCCAGCTCAACCAGCGTATGCGGCACGCCAATGTCCTTGCGCAGCTTGAGGACGAAGGCCAGAAAGCTGTCGAAACCCGGGGTGGGCAGACGCAGATAAGCTGCCAGGCGGGTGATGCGTTCCTCGATGGCCGGGCGATTGAACTTCAGGACATAGGGCATGAACGTGGCATTGGTCATGCCGTGATGGGTGTCGTACAGGGCGCCCACCGGGTGCGCAAGTGCGTGCATCCCGCCCAGCCCTTTCTGGAATGCGGTGGCGCCCATCGCGGCAGCCGCCAGCATGTGCGCTCGCGCATCGAGGTCGGAGGGTGTGTGGACTGCCCGTACCAGTGCATTGGCCACCAGGCGCATGCCTTCCACCGCGATACCTTCGGCCATGGGATGAAAACCGGGGGCGCAGTACGACTCCAGGCAATGGGCAAAAGCATCCATGCCCGTGCCGGCGGTGACTTTTGCCGGCATGCCGACGGTGAGGGCCGGGTCGCTGATCACCACCCGCGGCATCATCTTCGGGTGGAAGATGATGCGTTTGGTGTGCGTACGCTCGTCGATGATCACCGCCGCACGGCCCACCTCGGAACCGGTACCGGCGGTGGTCGGCACCGCGATGATCGGGGCGATACTGCTTTCGTCGGCACGTGTCCAGTAGTCGCCGATGTCTTCGAAATCCCAAACCGGTCGGGTCTGGCCGCTCATGAAGGCGATGAGCTTGCCCATATCCAGGCCGCTGCCACCGCCGAAGGCGACCACGCCATCGTGTTTCCCGGTATGCCAAGCCTGGAGCCCACCCGCCAGATTGGCTTCCACCGGATTGGGCTTGAGGTCACAAAACAGCGCTACACCGAGGCCCGCAGCGCGCAAGGAGTCCAGCGTTGCCGTGGTGATCGAGGCACGTGCCAGGCCACTGTCTGTGACCAGCAACGGTCGCTGGATACCTTGACTGCGGCAGATCTCGGCCAGCTCGGCGATGCGGCCGACACCGAAGCGGATGCTTGTGGGGTAGTTCCAGTTCGCGGTCAGGCTCATGTTCAGATCTCGTGGCGCAGATGGAAGGATTTTGCTCGAGTCAGGTTTTCGTAGCCAATGCGCGACAGCGTTACGCCGCGCCCGCTGTCCTTCACCCCGGTCCAGGCCAGGGCCGGGTCCAGATAGTCGCAGCGATTCATGAAAACGGTGCCGGTTGCGATCTCGTCGCCCAGGCGTTCGGCGGCGGCGAGATCTTGCGTCCAGATGGAGGCGCTGAGCCCGAACGCACTGTCGTTCATCAAGGTGATGGCTGCCTCGTCGCTGGCAACCGGCATGATCCCGACCACCGGGCCAAAACTCTCCTCGCGCATCACCGACATGTTATGGGTGACGTCCACTAACACCTGCGGCGCGAGGTAGGCGCTGCCGGGCGCGTCGGCGGCAAAAGCCTTTGGATCGATCAGTGCACTGGCCCCCAGTGCCAGTGCTTCGGCGATCTGCCGGCGAACGGATTCGGCGGCGCTCGGTGTCACCAGCGGGCCCAGCGTGGTGGCTTGGTCCAGTGGGTTGCCCAGCACGTATTGGCGAGTCAGGGCGACGAAGCGTTCGACAAAGGCCGGGTAGATTTTTTTATCGACATAGATCCGCTCGATGGCACAGCAGCTCTGCCCGCTGTTGAAGAAGCTGCCGTCCACCAGGTTCTCCACCGCATGCTCAAGGTTGGCGTCTGCGCGGACATAGGCCGGGTCTTTGCCGCCGAGTTCCAGCCCCAGGCCGAGGAAGCGTCCCATGGCGGCGACTTCCATGGCCTTGCCGGCGTCCACCGAACCCGTGAAGTTCACCTGCTGCACGCTTCCTGAGGCGATGATCGCGGCGGTCTGCCCATGATCGAGCAGCAGGTTGTGGAACAGGCCTTCGGGCAGATTGGCGCGGCGAAACGCCTCGACGAAGCGCTCGCCCACCAGCAGCGTTTGCGTGGCGTGCTTGAGGATAACGCTGTTGCCGGCCATCAGCGCCGGGATGATCGAATTCACTGCAGTCAGGTAGGGGTAGTTCCAGGGCGCGATGACCAGCACCGTACCCACCGGTTCGCGTTTGATATGGCGCCGAAAACCCGCGAGAGGAGCGGGTGCTACCGCCGCCAGGGCTTCAGGCGCAATGGCGATCATGTGCCGTGCGCGTTCTTCGAAGCCGCGCAGCTCGCCAGCGCCAAAGCGGACCGGGCGGCCCATCTGCCAGGCCAGCTCCGGCACGATTTCGGCGCTCATCGCCAGCATCGAGTCCACGGCGGCGCTGCAACAGGCTGCGCGTTCGCTCAGCGGCCGGCGCTTCCATTGCGCCTGGGCGGCGCCGGCAGCCGCCAGAGCCTGCTCGATCTGCGCCGCCTCGGTGCGGCGGCGTTCGGCGTAGACCCGGCCATCGACCGGTGAGATGAGTTGAATCATTGCGGTCATGACTTTCTCGATAATGGATAGCTCAATAATGGATTGCTCAATAGCGCTCAAAGCCGCGCTGCAGTTCCCAGTCGGTTATCCGCCGGTCGTATTCTTTCTGTTCCCAGTCGGCGGTATGCACGTAGTGGTTGACCACCTCATCACCGAATGCCTCGCGCAACATGGTCGAGGCCCGCAGCGCGGCGCAGGCATCGCGCAGGGTCTTGGACACTTCAGGCAAGTGCTCGTCGAGGTAGGCATCGCCCTCAAAGGGCGGCGCAAGGCTGAGCTTCTCGTCGATGCCGGCCAGGCCCGCGGCGATCAAGGCGGCGAAAGCCAGATAGGGGTTGAGGTCGGCGCCGCCGATACGGCATTCGATGCGGATGGCTTTGCTGCCCTCTGCACACAAGCGAAAGCCCGCGGTGCGATTGTCCCGACTCCACACCGCCCGCGTCGGCGCGAAGGTGCCGGCCTGAAAACGCTTGTACGAATTGATGTAGGGCGCGAGAAAACAGGTGATGTCGTTGGCGTATTTGAGCTGCCCGGCCACCCACGAGCACATCAGCCTGGACATGCCAAACTTGGCCTTGGGGTCAAAGAACAGGGGCTTCCTGGTATTTTTGTCCCACAGCGAATTGTGTATATGGCTGCTGGAGCCCGCGGCGTCATAGCGCCACTTGGCCATGAACGTGATCGCCTTGCCCTGCAGTTGCGCGATCTCTTTGCAGGCGTGCTTGATGATGACGTGGTGGTCGGCCATGGTCAGGGCGTCGGCATACCGGATGTTGATCTCTTCCTGGCCCGGACCCCATTCACCCTTGGAGTTTTCCACGGGAATGCCTGATGCCTGCAGGTGTTTGCGAATCGCTCGAAGCACCGGCTCCTCGCGGGTGGTCTGCAGGATGTTGTAATCCTCGATGTAGTGGCCGGCGGTCTTCGGGTTGCGGTAGTTGCGCTCGTGGATAGCCTCGTAACTCTCGTCGAACAGATAGAACTCCAGCTCGGAGGCGAACATGCCGCTGTAGCCGCGCTCGCGCAGTCGCTCGACCTGCTTTTTCAGGATCGCCCGCGGGCTGTGGGGCAGGTCCCGCCTGTGGTGATGATCGAGCACGTCGCAGAGCACCAGCGCCGTGCACTCAAGCCAGGGCACGCGACGCAGCGTGGCCATGTCGGGTTTGAGCACAAAATCGCCATAACCTTTGCTCCAACTGGCAGCGGCGTATCCCGGCACCGGCTCCATGTCGATGTCGTCGGCCAGCAGGTAATTGCAGCAGTGGGTTTCTTCATGGCCGCTGTCGATGAAAAACTCGACCTGGAATCGCTTGCCGACCAGTCGCCCCTGCATATCGACCATGCAAACCAGCACGGTATCGATTTCACCGCAGGCGGCGGCGAGCTTGAGTTCTTCAAAGCTGAGGAGGGGCTCGGTCATCACGTCAGTCCTGCGTGAAATGCTTGGGCCTGTCTGAAATAGCTGTTGCAGACGCTCTTCAGAAAACCCAAAACCTGCCGGAGCGAGCATCATGAGCAATGAGCTGTTGAAAGCTTAGCCTACTGTTGCTGCGCGCAAGTTTTGGGGGAGCGAAACCCGACGAATCAGGAGCAGATCCAGAAGCTAAAATGACATTCAAGAGGGGGCCGTGCAGCTGTTGAGTCGGGTGACTCAGCATCATGGCCCGAGCGCCGGTCGCACCCTGGAGTGGCACCATGAGTGAATTCGTCAAGGTCGCCTGCGTGGGCGATATCGAACCCGGTACCGGCAAGACCGTGAACCTTGGGGGAACGCCCGTCGCGCTGTTCAATGTGGACGGCCAGTATTTCGCCATCAACAACAGCTGCCCGCACGAGGACGGCCCGCTGGGCGAAGGCACGCTTTGCGGCAGCGTCGTGACGTGCCCCATACACGCCTATGAGTTCGACGTGATCAGCGGCGAATGCCTCACCGAATCGGCTTATCAAGTCGAACAGTTCGAGGTCCGTGTGGACGGCGACGACATCCTGGTGCGCGAGCCGGCAGAGACTTGAGCACTGCGGGCTGCAGGCTGCGGGCCTTGTAGGAGCCGAGCTTGGTCCGGGCGGCGTTCCGACGATGGCGATATCAAGGACGCCATCGCCGGCAAGCCGTGCTCCTACAGGTTTTGCGTACCCCCCGTTCGGACGATCTTGGCGATCTCGCACGTGCCGCAAGGGAGTATAGTAAAAAGATCAATTCGTCCTGCCAGACGCAGGAGGAGTCAGCGATGAGCACTGACAATGCCAGGATCCGCGAACTCAGCAGCCGGGCGTACAAGTACGGCTTCGTCACCGATTTGGAGAGCGACGCCGCCCCGCGCGGGCTCAACGAAGACGTCATCCGCCTGATCTCGGTGAAGAAGAACGAGCCGCAGTGGCTGCTCGACTGGCGCCTGAAAGCGTACCGCCACTGGCTGACGATGCGCGAGCCAACCTGGCAGAACGTCCATTACGAGCCCATCGACTACCAGGACATCATCTATTACTCGGCGCCCAAGCCGAAAACGCCGGGGCCCAATAGCCTCGACGAGGTCGACCCCGAGCTGCGCGAGATGTTTGGCAAGCTCGGCATCTCGCTCGCCGAGCAGGAGCGCCTGACAGGCGTGGCGGTGGACGCTGTGGTCGATTCGGTCTCGGTGGCGACTACTTTCAAGCACAAACTGGCCGAAGTCGGCGTGATCTTCTGCTCCTTCTCCGAAGCCGTGCAGAACCATCCGGAGCTGGTACGCAAGTACCTGGGTTCGGTCGTCCCCTACAGCGACAACTTCTTCGCCACACTGAACTCGGCGGTGTTTTCCGACGGCTCCTTCTGCTACGTGCCCAAGGGCGTGCGCTGCCCAATGGAACTGTCGACCTACTTTCGCATCAACGCCGCGGATACCGGCCAGTTCGAGCGCACGCTGATCGTCGCCGAGGAGGGCGCCTACGTGAGCTACCTGGAGGGCTGCACCGCGCCGATGCGCGACAAGAATCAGCTGCACGCGGCGGTGGTCGAGCTGGTCGCGCTGGACAACGCCCAGATCAAGTACGCCACGGTGCAGAACTGGTACCCGGGTGATGCAGACGGGGTCGGCGGCATCTTCAACTTTGTCACCAAGCGCGGCAAGTGCGCAGGCGCGCACTCGAAGATCTCCTGGACTCAGGTCGAAACCGGTTCCGCCATCACCTGGAAGTATCCGGGGGTGATTCTCCAGGGCGACTATTCGGTCGGCGAGTTCTACTCGGTCGCCCTGACGACTAACCACCAGCAGGCGGACACGGGCACCAAGATGATCCACATTGGCCGGCACACGCGCAGCACTATCCTCTCCAAGGGGATCTCAGCCGGCCATGGGCAGAACACCTACCGCGGCCTGGTGAAAATCCAGAAGGCCGCGACCGGCGCCCGCAACCATACGCAGTGCGACTCCCTGCTGCTGGGCAGCCAGTGTGGCGCGCACACCTTCCCCTATGTCGAGGTGAAGAACCCGAGCGCCCAGGTCGAACACGAAGCCTCCACCTCGAAGATCAGCGATGAGCAGCTCTTCTACTGCCGGCAGCGCGGCATCCGCGAGGAGGACGCGGTGCCGATGATCGTCAACGGCTTCTGCCGCGAGGTGTTCAAGGAACTGCCGATGGAGTTCGCGGTGGAAGCCCAGAAACTGCTGGGCGTGAGCCTGGAGGGCTGCGTGGGCTGAGGCCCGGGGTGGAGCATGCTCGAGATCAATAATCTGCACGCCAGCGTCGAGGGCCGTGAAATCCTGCGGGGTATCACGTTGCGGGTCGACGCCGGCGAGGTGCACGCGATCATGGGGCCTAACGGCTCGGGTAAAAGCACGCTGGCCCAAGTGCTGGCGGGCTTTGATACCTATGAGGTCAGCGGCGAGGTGCTCTACGAGGGCCAGGATCTGCTCGCCATGGCGCCGGAAGAGCGCGCGGTCGCCGGCATCTTCCTTGCGTTCCAGTACCCGGTCGAGATTCCTGGCGTCGGCAACCTCTACTTCCTGCGCACCGCCCTCAACGCCGTGCGCAAGCAGCGCGGACTCGAGGAACTCGACGCGCTGGATTTTCTCGCGCTCGCCAAGGAGCGCATGGCGCTGGTCGAGATGGACCAGAGCTTCATGAACCGCTCGGTCAACGTGGACTTTTCGGGTGGCGAGAAGAAGCGCAACGAGATCTTCCAGATGGCGATTCTGGAACCCAAACTGGCCATCCTCGACGAGACCGACTCGGGCCTCGACATCGACGCGCTGCGGATAGTCGCGGCCGGCGTCAACGCGCTGCGGAGCAAGGATCGCGCGCTGCTGGTCATCACCCACTACCAGCGATTGCTCGACTACATCGTCCCGGATCGCGTCCACGTCATGGCCAACGGCCGGATCGTGCAGTCCGGCGACAAGGCCCTGGCCGTCGAACTCGAGAAGCACGGTTATGGGAGCTTCGAGCAGGCACCGTCAGCGCCCGGAGCCACGCGATGAATACTCCGGCGAGCGTAGCGTTTCTCGCGCGGCTTGAGCCCAGGGCCAACGACCGGCAGCCCGCCTGGCTGGGAGAATTGCGCAACGCAGCGTTCCAGTGGGTGGCCGAACACGGCTTTCCTGCGGCCAAGGACGAAGCCTGGAAGTACACACGCGTTGCGCCGATCCTGGAGACTCCTTTGCGGCCAGCCGAGCCGGGCGCGAGCGGGGGCCTGTCCGACGCCAGTATCGAGCAGCTCGTCGGCAACTATGGCGGCCCGCGGCTGGTCTTCGTCAATGGCTATTTCGCTGCCGAGTTTTCGGTGCTTGAGGCGCTACCTCCAGATACCCGGGTGACCCATTTCGCCAGGCTGCTGTCGGCCGACAGCGGGACGCTCGAAGCGCCGTTCTCCCATGCCTTCCGCACACGACCGCAGGCGTTCACCGCGCTCAATACGGCCCTCGCCGAGGACGGAGCCTTGGTGCAGATACCCGCCCATACGACGGTCGATGAGCCGATCCATCTGGTGTTCCTCTCGGCCCCGGGCGTCACACCGCTGATGACCCAGCCGCGCGCCTTGGTGCTGATGGGAGCGGGGAGCCGCGCGACCCTGGTGGAAAGCCACGTCGGCAGCGGGGCAGAGGTCTACCTCAGCAATGCCGTCAGCGAAGTGGTACTCGACGCGGATGCTGCGCTTGAGCATTACCGGGTGCAGAACGAGAGCACGGCGGCGTTCCATGTCGCGCTGCTCAATGTGCGTCAGGCCCAGGGCAGCCACTTCGCCGCGCACTCCTTTGCACTGGGTGCGGCGCTGGCACGGCAGGAGGTGCGGATCATGCTCGAGGGTCCCGGCGCGCAGGTGGCCCTGAACGGCCTGTACCTGCCCCGGGGCGAGCAGCACCTGGACAACCAGACGACCATCGAGCACCTGGCGCCGCGCTGCACCAGCCGCGAACTCTATAAGGGCGTGATCGATGATCGCGGGCATGGGGTCTTCGACGGGCGGATCATCGTGCGTCCGGGTGCGATGAAGACGGATGCCAGCCAGACCAACAAGAATCTTTTGTTGTCGGGGTTGGCCCAGGCCAACACCCAGCCACGGCTGGAGATCTTCGCCGATGACGTCAAGTGCGCCCACGGCGCCGCCATCGGCCAACTGGATGAGCAGGCTATTTTCTACCTGCGCTCGCGGGGGATTCCCCTGGCGGTGGCGCGGTCTATGGTGATCTATGCGTTCGTCAGCGAGATGCTGGAGCTCATCCACCTGGAGCCGCTGCGGGCCCATGTGGAGCGACTGGTCGCCGCGCAGCTACGGGGCCTGGAGGTGTCGGCATGAATGACCTCGAAAGCAATTTTCAGGGACGCTCGAAACAGCTCGACGTTGCGCCAGGCTATGACGTCGAGCGCGTGCGCCAGGCGTTTCCGATCCTCAAGCAACGGATCTATGGCAAGCCGCTGATCTACCTCGACAGCGCCGCGACCAGCCAGAAGCCGCAGGCGGTCATTGACGCGATGTCACGCTTCTTCCTGCAGGAGAACGCCAACGTGCACCGAGGCGTGCATTACCTCTCGGTGCGCGCCACTGAGGAGTACGAGAAGGCTCGGGCCAAGGTCCAGGGCTTCCTCAATGCCGAGCACGTCGAGGAGATTGTCTTCGTCCGTGGCACGACCGAAGCGGTCAATCTCGTGGCGCAAACCTATGGCAAGGCGCAGCTGCGCGCGGGCGACGAGGTGCTGATCAGCACCATGGAGCATCACTCCAATATCGTGCCCTGGCAGATGCTCTGCGAGCAGACCGGCGCCCGGTTGCGGGTGGCCCCGATCAACGACGCAGGCGAACTCCTGCTCGATGAGCTGGAACGGCTGATCGGGCCCCGGACCCGGCTGGTGGCCGTTACCCATGTCTCAAATGTGCTCGGCACCATCAACCCGATCCGGCGCATTGTCGAACTCGCCCATGCCCGGGGCGTGCGCGTGCTGGTCGATGGCGCCCAGGCGGCCCCCCACCTTAAGGTCGATGTGCGAGCGCTGGGTTGCGACTTCTACGCTCTGTCGGGTCACAAGATGTACGGGCCCACCGGTATAGGCGTGCTCTACGGTCGCCACGAGCTGCTCGAAGCCATGCCGCCCTACCAGGGCGGCGGCGACATGATCCTCTCGGTCAGCTTCGAGAAGACCCTCTACAACAAACCGCCGTACAGGTTCGAAGCAGGGACACCGAACATGGCCGGCGCGATTGGTCTCGGCACGGCGGTCGACTTCCTGGGCCTGCTTGGGCCAGCGGCCATCGCCGCCCACGAGCAGGCAGTGCTGGCCTATGCACAGAAGGCGCTCGCGGCAGTGCCGGGCCTGCGGCTGATCGGCACCGCGGCGCAGAAAGTCGGCGTCCTCTCGTTCGTTCTGGACGGCATCCATCCGCACGATATCGGTACCATTCTGGACCGTGAAGGGGTCGCGATCCGCACCGGGCACCACTGCGCGCAGCCGTTGATGAACCGCTTCGGTCTGGCCGCCACCGCCCGCGCCTCGCTCGGCTGCTACAGCACCGAGCAAGATATCGATGCGCTGGTGGCAGGTCTGGCCAAGGTCCAGGAGGTGTTCCGGTGAGCAACGATGAACTGCGCGACCTCTACCAGGACGTGATCATCGACCACGGCAAGCGGCCGCGCAATTTCCGCGAGCTCCTGGACGCCACCTGTACGGCGGAAGGTTTCAATCCGCTGTGCGGCGATCAGCTCAGGATTTATATCAAGCTCGCGGACGGCGTGATCGAGGACATTGCCTTCCAGGGGGCCGGCTGCGCCATCTCCCAGGCCTCGGCATCCCTGATGACCCTTGCAGTCAAGGGGAAGAAGCCGCAGGAGGCACTGACACTTTTTGCCCATGTGCATGCGCTGCTCACCGAGGGGCCAAACGCCCGGGTGACGCCCGCGCAGCTTGGCAAGCTCGCGGTGCTTTCAGGGGTCTGGGAGTTCCCGGTGCGGGTCAAATGCGCCACCCTGGCCTGGCACACGCTGCGCAGCGCCCTCGAAGGTGGCAGCTCACAGGTCACGACGGAGTAATAAGCCATGGCAGCCGATCTACCCATCCCCAGCATTCGTCTCAGCGACTCGGCGCGGCGAATCTTGCGCGACGCCCTGGAGGATGGGCGCGTGGACGGGGTGCGGCTCAATATCGACGAGCGCTTCGTGCATAAGTTGCTCTTCGAGCCCGGCGAGGAAGGCGATATGGCCGTCGAAACGGACGGCATCAGCCTGTTGCTCGATCCGGCGAGCGCACGGCGAGCCGATGGCCTGTCCATCGATTTCGTGCATGACCTGCGCGGCGCCGGTTTCCAGTTCGACAACCCGAACCAGCCAAGCCGGCCCCAGTGGATAGAGCTTGCGCGGGACTGCGCGGTGACCCTGATACCGGGCGGGGAGCGGCTGCAGTTGGGGCGCGGCGAACGCGTGGTGGTGACCCAGGCACTCGGTGGCAGCTTCACGGTTCAAATCTCCAGGGGCCGGCTGGCGCGGATCGCCGCCGCCGACGCCGATGCCTTGGGGCTGGATGTTCACCAGGGCGGGCAGCCCCAGGCGAGCGCCCAGCCGGCGGCGAGCGGCGCCTTCGACATCCGGCAGGTGCTCGATATGCTGCGCACCGTCTACGACCCGGAGATTCCGGTCAATGTGGTCGATCTCGGGCTGATCTACCAATGCCAGGCCCGGCCGCTCGCCGACGGCGGTCAGCGAGTCGAAATCAAGATGTCCATGACCGCGCCCGGTTGCGGGATGGGCGACGTGCTGAAGGAGGAGGCGCGCACCAGGGTCGAAACCATCCCCGGGGTCAGCCAGGTCGAGGTCGAAATCGTCTGGGAGCCGCCCTGGGATCAAAGCCGCATGTCCGATGCAGCCCGCCTGCAGTTGGGTCTGTTGTGAGGAGTCAGTGATGAGCAATCGACTCGCCAGGGAAACTTCACCTTATCTGCGCCAGCACGCAGAGAACCCCGTCGATTGGTATCCCTGGGGCGAGGAGGCGTTCCGCCGCGCGCGCGACGAGGACAAGCCCATCCACCTGTCGCTGGGTTATGCCGCCTGCCACTGGTGTCACGTAATGGCCCATGAGTCGTTCGAGAACCCGGAGGTTGCGCGCCTGATGAATGAGCGCTTCATCAACATCAAGGTCGACCGCCAGGAGCGGCCTGACCTCGACGACATTTATCAAAAAGTCGTGCAGATGATGGGGCAGGGCGGCGGTTGGCCGCTAACGGTATTCCTCACGCCGGAGCGCGAGCCGTTCTTCGGCGGCACCTACTTCCCGCCGCAGGAGGGTTACGGCAGGCCTGGGTTCACCCAGCTCTTGCACGGTCTGAGCGCGGCCTGGCAGAACAACCGCGCGGCGATGCGCCAGAACGTCGAGCTGCTCCTCCAGGGCTACCGCGAGATGGAGACGCTGATGGTGGAGGGCGAGACGCCGCCGGAGCAAGACCCACCGGCCGTCGCTGCCCGACTGTTTGCGAAGAACACCGACCCTGTGCATGGTGGCCTGGGCAGCGCACCGAAGTTTCCCAACCCGGCCTGCCACGATCTCGTCCTGCGCCTCTATCAGCGCTTGCACGAGCCGGACTTGCTGCAGTCCCTTGCGCTGACCCTCGATTGCATGGCCGCCGGTGGACTCTACGATCACCTGGGCGGCGGCTTCGCTCGCTACTGCGTGGATGAGCGCTGGGCCGTACCGCATTTTGAAAAGATGCTCTACGACAACGGCCAGCTGGTGAAACTCTATGCCGACGCCTATCGCGCGACCGGCAAGCCTGCCTGGCGGCGCGTGTTCGAAGAGACGATCGACTACCTGCTGCGTGACATGACGCACCCTGAGGGCGGTTTCTACGCCAGCGAAGACGCTGACAGCGAGGGTGAAGAAGGCAAATTCTATGTGTGGACACCCGCGCAGGTGCAGGCCGTCCTCGGCGACCCGGACGCCGCGCTGGCCTGTCGGGCCTGGGGTGTGACCGCCAGCGGGAACTTCGAGCATGGCAGCACCGTGCTGCACCGCGCCGTCGCACTGGACGTGACGCAGGAAGCGCAACTGGCGGGCCTGCGCGACAAGCTGTTGGTGGCGCGTGCCCGGCGCGTTCGTCCGGGGCGCGACGAGAACATCCTCACCAGCTGGAACGCGCTGATGATCCAGGGTCTTTGCGCCGCCTATCAGGCGACCGGAACCGCAACCCACCTGGACGCCGCGAGACGCGCCGCCGATTTCATTCTGGACCGTCTTTCGACGCCCGAGGCAGGCCTGTACCGGGCTTGGCGGGAGGGCACGGCCAAGGTTCCGGGTTTTCTCGAGGACTACGCCTTCCTCGCCAACGCGTTGCTCGATCTCTACGAGTGCGACTTCGATCAGCGTTATCTCGAACGCGCCACGCGGTTGGTCGAGCTGATCCTCGAGAAGTTCTGGGAGGACGGGCTCTACTTCACGCCCAGTGATGGCGAGCCGCTGGTGCACAGGCCCCGCGCACCGCACGACAATGCCTGGCCGTCGGGCACCTCGAGCAGCGTATTCGCGTTCTTGCGACTCTTTGAGCTGACCGGCCGCGAGCTATACCGCGAGCGTGCCGAGCAGGTGTTCACGATGTACCGCGCCGCAGCCGCCCGGAGTCCCTTCGACTTTGCCCATCTCCTGGCGGCGCAGGACTTCGTACAGCGTGGTCCGGTCAGCATCGTCATCGCTGGCGAACGTTGCGCCGCCAGCGCCTTGGTGGCGAGCCTGCGACGCCGCTACCTGCCGGCACGAGTCCTGGCCTTTGCCGAGGATGTGCCCATCGGCGTCGGCCGGCTTGCGATCGCAGGGCAAACCAGCGCCTATGTGTGCCGTAACCGTACCTGCGAAGCGCCAGTAACCAGTGCCGCGGAGCTCGTAGAGCGCTGCCTGGGGTGAACGTCTATGCACATTCCCTTGGGCTAGTAGCTATTGCTGGAAGTTGTACCTCGGTACTTTCTGTTTGCGGGTACTTTTTGTCCGCGCCCCCACGCTCTGGAATATCGACGGATAACACAACATGCCATGAGCAGGCTTATTAGCGGCCTGACAGAACATCCTCCTGCAAATACTTGACGATCTGCTCAACGAACGCGCCGGCTCAGGGTGTTGGGCGGCATTCCCATGCGCCGCGCCAGCAAAACTGCCTGCCTGCACCACCTGAACAAACATCGAGATTTCGTTGAGGTCCAGCACCGTATTACTTCCAGGAATGGACGGGTTCAAGTCAATTATGCCTACTACTCAATCAATAGGCGTCTGGATACGCTGGGCTCAATTTCGTAAACCCTTTCAGGAAAAACGCTACATGACACTTTCAACGACGGCTTTGAACCGCATCGTCTGGGCCATTCGTATCTTCGTGGCCTTGCAGCTGCGGCAGGCCAATACCTCTGACGCCACTTCGAAAATGGAGAGAACATGAACATGAGTCCCGCCACCGCTCCCCAAAAAAATGCCTCGCGCGACATCAGCCTGCGCATCCGCGGTCATGGGCACGGCCCCATTGTTCGACTCATGAGTCCTTCGGACCTGGGCCAGTTACTCAAGCCGTTTGTGTTTCTCGACCTGATCGACGCCGATACGTCGCTCATTGGCAGCATGCCGCTGCATCCCCATTCGGGGATCGCGACCATTACCGTGATCACTGAAGGCAACCTTCGCTTTGATGATCCGGATGCAGGTTTCGGACTCATCGGCTACGGCGGTGTCGAATGGATGCGCGCAGGCGGGGGTGTCTGGCATGGGAAAGAAATGTCTGCCGGCACCTCGGCGCGGATCCAGGGGTTTCAGCTGTGGATCGCGCTGCCCGCTGACCTGGAAAACGCACCGGTCGACAGCCAGTACCTGGAAGCACATGCCATCCCACAGGTAGGGCCGGCGCGCGTAATCGTCGGCGACTATCAGGGCATTCGCAGCCCCGTACGTGCCCCTTTGGGCCTGAACTATCTATTGGTGACACTGGCCGCGGGTCAAAGCTGGGAGTACCAGCCACCGTCCGGGCATGAGGTGCTATGGCTCAGTGTCAGTCGGGGAACGGTTCATACACCGCAGCTTGTCCAGGCGGGAGAACTCGTCGCCTTCGTGCCAGGTAACGGTGCGTTGAAACTCGAGGCTGGGGACAAGCAAGACGTGGTGTTTGTGCTCGGGTCGGCCATTGCTCACCCGCACGATCTGCATATGGGTAACTACTCCGTGCACACCAGCCTGGAAGCGTTGAAAGCCGCAGAGGCAAAGATTACGGAGTTGGGCAAACGTCTACGGGCAGAGGCCGGGCAGCGGTCCGGATCGGTTTCAGTACCGATCTACAAATGACCCGGCTCCGCTGCTGAAAGCGTTTTGACTGATGCAGGTTCAGGGGGACTGTCAGAAAATTTGTGTTCGGGCATCACCACCGCTCGCTTCGACAGCCTGAGCAACCACCTGCATCTGGGCGTAAGCGAGCGGAGCCATGTAATGCCCCAAGAGGTCGACACCGCCATCACGCGCTTGTCGCGTGCATGGAGTTGTTATGCGATGTATTCCAGTCTTGGCAAGTCAACCGGTACAAGCGCACCGGCCGACCATGAAATTCAAGAACGTCGAACTCGTTAAATCCAGCATGTTCAGCAACTCTGAGCGAGGCCACATGCTCCGGCTCGATTATTACGACGACGGATGCCAGTTGCCTGCGAGCAAAAGCGAAATCAAGAACTCCTTTGGCTGCTTCGCACGCAAGACCCTGGTTCCAGTACCTTCTGGCCAACCGATAACCCAAATTAGCTTCTTCTACTCCGTCAACCAATTCTGGCCCAACACCACAAAATCCAACGAGGTCATTGGAAACCTTTTCTACCAGCGCCCATGGACCCATTCCGTGAGATGCATAGCATTCCAGGCACCAGTCAATAAAATTACGCGTGGCATTCTCGTCGCAAACCCCACGAACAGAGTACTTCATCACCTCAGGATCGCTCAGAATCTCTGTAAGTGCGGGCAGATCTTGCCGCGATAATGGCCGCCCGATCAGCCTCTGTGTTTCAAATAAGGGCACTCGTTCCTCCTTGTGCATAACGCTAAATTAAGGGGCACGCCTTAGTGCGTCCCTCTTGAATGCAAGGTTAGTTGGCAGCATCCCGGCCACGTACAGACTCCGATTATGGCTAACTGTAATTAGATTCTGTACGAAAATTCGCTGAGTTAGACAATCCCGAATGTTTTCACGCAACCCAGGCCAAAAGTGAATGCTGTCAACCGCAGCTACTGGGGGCGGGGATTGAAGTCCTTCAACTCGCAGACATGCTGCGCAAGTTTTACCTTAAGTCTGCACGTGTCAGTGGGAGTTCTTTGCTGTTATTGGGAATGATACTTAAATGTAATTCGGTCGATATTGGTCTGTTTGCGCATGCTTATTCACTGTTCGTGCGATCAACGGCACCGGTTGGGAAGCAGCCCTGCTGCTACGCGCATTAGAGAGAAGGATGCTGGCATTAGGCGGTAGCGTTAAGGTGTTAATTTGCCACCGTCTGTCGGCAGTACTGAACGATCAGGGGGTACCGGCCTCTGAACATCCAGCGGACAGCATCCTTGTGAACCTGATCTGCGTCAGTAGTAAAAAAGAAGTGGACGTTGAACCTCATGTGCATTGAATGCAAATGGGGCTTTTTTTACTCGGAATTTGGAGTAGCTGAATGCCAGGATCCGTGACTCGCTGGGCGAGCCGATTTTTTTTGTAATACCAAGTCTTTGATTTGGTTCCGTTTGTACGAGATTGATCATGGTTGTGATGAAGCAATTCATAAGCCTGTTAAGTGATCAGTTTGCACTATTGTATTAAGTGGGGGAATTAACCGTGGCGTTAAATACAATTATCAGCCTTCTCGAGCAGAAAGAGACCATGGAGTTTTTGCGGTTAGGACTTGTTTATGTTCATCTTGTGGCCTGTTGCGTAGCTATTGGTCTGGTATTTACCAGTGATGTTGCGATGGTCAATGATTTATTAAAGGGTCGTGTGTCGACCGAACACGATAATGCGCATATGCAGAGTCTTCAAAAGACTGTGGTTATTGCATTGGTATTTTTGTGGATCACAGGGGCGGCTGTGATCGGTGTGGATTATCTTGATAAGGGAATGAGCTATTTTTCGAATCCGAAACTCCAGGCCAAAGTCATCATTGTCCTGCTACTGACGTTTAACGGTATGTTGTTGCATCGTGCCGTGCTGCCTGCGCTGCAAAAGGCCGGGTCGTTGTTCGATCTCACGTTTGGCGTTCGGATGCTGGCTATTTTCTCCGGCGCGCTGTCGGGCGTGTCCTGGATGTATGCCGCGATGCTGGGCGTTGGGCGCCCCCTTGCGTGGAAATATTCGCTGTTCGAGTTGCTGATGGCTTATCCGGTGCTGATTGTGCTTGGGTTCGCGATGATGCTGGCGCTGACCCAGTGGGCGCGAAAGCAGAGCATGGCAACGCGGGATGAGGAAGTTTCATCGCCGCAAACCAGTATGAATGCACGCTAGGTTTGTACGAAAACCCTTGAAACACCGAAATGGGTAAAATCGCCGCCATCAAAGGCAGGAGCCCCTGATGGCCAAGCGATACAAACTCAGCGATGCGTCCTGGGAAATGATCGACGGTCTATCAACGCTTTCGCGACTGGCGCAATCGAGGCATCTTTGACCAAATGCTCAAGCGCCTGCATATCAGGCTCAACGAGCAAGGGTTGATTGATCTGGACACCTGGATGATCGACTCCACCGCGATACGCGCAACCCGAGCCTCTTCCGGCACCGGGAAAATAGGGGGCCTGAAGAACCGCTAGACCATGCACTGGGCCGCAGTCGCGGCGGCCTCACGACCAGGATTCATATGCTCTGCGATTCGACCGCAATCGCTCTGTGTTTCAACCTGTCAGGTGGACAGGCCAGCGATATTGCTCATGCGCAGCCGTTGCTTGATCAGGTTCAAGTCCCAGGCAGCCAGAGGGGACGACCTCGCAAGTGCTGTCGCTGGCTATTGGCAGACAAAGGATACGATGCTGAACACCTTCGGCGCTATTGCGACCGCTACCGGATGCAGCCGGTGATTCTTTTGCGCACCATGAAGCGTAAGCCCAAGCCTGGCTTGCCCAGACTGTTCGACAAGCCCAAGTCTCAAAAAGTTGGGTTTTCGCCGACCGTACCGGCGCTACTCTACGGTCCATCCGCCCCCTAGAGCGCGGAACGTGGCCACTGCGGCACGCGCATCGTTGGCATTGAGTTCTGCCATCTGGTCTCGTGTGCGGAGTAGTTCGCGGTCCTCGTTCAACACTTCGATCAGGCTCACCGCACCGCCTTGGTACGCCTCGCTCGCTGCTTGTCGCGCGGCTTGTCTGGAGGAGATTTCAAGGGCCAGATCCTGACGTTGGGCTTCTAGTTGAGTCAGGGTCACCACGGCATTTTCGACGTCTTCGCTGGCGCGCAGCATCGACTGGCGGTATTCAGCCAGCGCCTGGGCATTTGCGCCTTTGGCCTGGGCGACCTGCGCGTCGACACGGCCGAAATCAAACAGGCGCCAATGCAGCCCCAACAGCGCCTGTGGCTGGAATGCCTGTTCTGTAAAGAGTGAACCGCCATGCAGGCTGGAGAAACCCAGGAGGCCACCCAGCGAAACCTTCGGGTAAAACTCCGCAGTGGCTACGCCAATCCGCTCGTTGCTGGCGGCCAAACGCCGCTCGGCCGCGATCACATCAGGGCGCCGGCGCAGCATTTGTCCTGGGGCGATGTCGGAAGGAATCTGTGGAATCTTGTAATCAAAAAAATCGGGCGGGGTACCGGCCAGATCGCGGGCATAAGTACCGGGCGCGGCGCCCATCAGCACGTCGAGGCGGTTGAGTTGCACCGCCAGTTCGGTTCGCAAGGGCGGCAGGGTGGTACGCGCCTGTTGCAGCACTGCCCGGGCCTGGGCGGTCTCGCGCTGGTTGCCCAGCCCTTGGGCCAGGCGTGTCTCGACCAGATCGAGCAAATCGCTTTGGTTTTTTACCTGCTGTTCGGATACCTGAATACGCTGCTGAGCACCGCGAATGCGCAAGTAAGCGTCAGCTGCTTCGGCGGCAACGGAAACGCGTACACCTGCCTGGCTGGCTTGCGCGGCCTGGGCGTCGTCCAGCGCTGCCTGCTCGCCGCGCTTGAGCCCCCCCGCCAGATCCAGCTCCCAGCTCGCGCCGGCGCCGATGTCGCTCAATGTCTGGTTGCGGTCATAGCCGGGCTGGCTGCTAGCCAATTGGCCCTGCGGGCTTTTCAATGACTGGCGTTGCCGCACGACCTGGCCATCGAGGCTTCCTTGAGGCAGGCGCGTCGCGCCGGCCTCTCGGGCGACGGCACGAGCCTGCTCCACGCGGGCCATGGCCACGGCCAGGTCAAGATTCTGCGCCAGAACCCTCTGAATCAACTGGGTCAGTTGCGGGTCTTCAAAGCCTTTCCACCAGCTTTCCAGCTCGGGTGCGGGGCGCCCGGCGTCGCGGCGCTGCAAGGCGTCCTGCGCCATGAACTGAGTGGCGGCCTGATCGGCGGGGCGCTGGTAGTCAGGACCCACTGTGCAGCCGGCCACCGTGATGGCCAGCGCAGCCATCACAAAGCGCCCATAGGGAAGCATGCGATCAAGCAAAGTGTTCATCGAATAATCCTTCAAGCGTGATTAATGAGCGTCGGCGGACGGTTGTTTGGGCGGCTGAACTTTACGCATCAACGGCACCAGCAACGTGGCGACCACGAAGCAGGCCATGATCATCAGGAAAGCGTCGGCATAAGTTAGCGTTTGTGCCTCCCGCCAAGTCAGGGCCCACAGTTGATGCAGTGCGACCTGGCTGGCATCAATGCTGTTCTGCCCGAGCAGTTGTGCATTCACGGTCAGTTGGTCGAGCCAGGTATTCATGGCTTCGTTGCGGGTATTGAGGTGCTCGGCCAGCCTTAGAAAATGCAGGTTGGTCCGGTCGTTGAGCACGGTGGCGCAGGCGGCGATGCCAATGGCTCCGCCCAGGTTGCGCATCAGGTTGAACAACCCCGAGGCGAGCTTGAGGCGGTTAGGGGCCAAGGCGCCGAGGGTGAGGGTGACGACGGGCGGAACGGCCATTTGCTGGGCAAAGCCCCGTATTGCCTGCGGCAGCAGCAGCTCTTTGGCGCCCCAGTCATGGGTGATGGGGGAGAAGTCCCACATCGACAGGGCAAACAAGGACAGCCCCAGCATGAGAATCCAGCGCAGGTCGATGCGGTTGGCCAACATCGCATACACCGGGATCGCCAGCAGCTGGAACACGCCGGTGGAAAACACCGCCAGGCCGATGTCCAGCGAGCCGTATCCACGTACGCGCCCTAGAAACAGTGGCGTCAGGTAGATGGTGGCGAAAATGCCGATACCGGTGATAAAGGAAAAAAGGCAGCCCAGGGCAAAATTGCGATCGCCCAGTGCGCGCAGGTCGACGATGGGTTCGGAAATTTCCAGGCAGCGCCATATGAACAATCCGCCACTAATGCCCGCAATCCAGGCGGTGGTAGCGATGGTGCTGTCGCTGAACCAGTTCCAGCGCGGCCCTTCCTCCAGGGTGTACTCCAGACAACCAAGAAACACAGCCATCAGGACCATGCCGATATAGTCAGCACCCTTGAGCAAGGCAGGGTTGGGCCGGTCAACCTTGACCAGCATCGGCACGACAAAAGTCACGAACAGGCCGGGTACCAGGTTGATATAGAACAGCCAGTGCCAGGATGAAATGTCGGTGATCCAGCCGCCCACTGCAGGGCCCAGGGTCGGGGCCAGCGAGGCGATGGCGCCGATGGTGGAGGCTGCGATCACCCGCTGCTTGCCGGTGAAATACATGAATGCCGTGGTGAACACCAACGGGATCATCGAGCCGCCGAGAAAGCCTTGCAAGGCGCGAAAAGCGATCATGCTCTCGATGTTCCAGGCCAACGCGCACAGCAGGCTGGTCAAGGTGAAACCGGCTGCCGACACGGCGAACAACCAGCGCGTGCTCATCACTCGCGAGAGCCAGCCGGACATGGGGATCACGATGATTTCCGCGATGAGGTAGGCTGTCTGCACCCAGGCCGTATCGTCTGCGCCGGCCGACAGGCCGCCGCCGATGTCCTTGAGCGAGGCGGAGACGATCTGGATGTCGATCAGGGCGATGAACATGCCGACGCACATGGTGGCGAAGGCGGCGACTTTTTGTGCCATGGTCAGTGTGGGCAGTGGGCTGCTCATGGCTGGCCTGCCAATGCAGCGTCGTTGTGCTGCAACGCATCATGAGTGTTCACTTGGGCAACAACCGACAACCCAGGACGTAGTGCACCCAATTCGGCATCGGCGATGTCCAGACGTACCCGTACCGGCACTCGCTGGACGATCTTGGTGAAGTTGCCCGTGGCGTTTTCCGGTGGCAGCACGCTGAACTGCGCGCCAGTGGCCGGCGCCAGGCTTTCGATGTGACCGTGAAACTCACGGCCGGGCAGGATATCGGCCCGGATGTTGACACCTTGGCCAACCTGCATGCGCGCCAGTTGGTCCTCCTTGAAGTTGGCGTCGATCCACAGCCCCTTCGCCGGCACGACCGAGATCAGTTGGCTACCAGCGGCGGCGTAGGTGCCGACCCTGGCGCGGCGGTTACCGACGTAAGCATCCACGGGCGCGCGCAACTCGGTATAGCCGATGTTCAGCTGGGCCTGTTCGCGCTCGGCTTGTGCTTGTTGCAGCGCTGCCCGGGCCTGGCCGCGTTGACTTTCGATCACCGCCAGTTGACGGCGTGCCGCCAGCAGTCCGGCGTCAGCCCGAGCGCGATCAGCTCGGGCGGTTTTCCAGGTGGCATCGACCCGCTGGGCACTCTCTACCGACACAGCCTGGCTGCGCACCAGATTCTGATAGCGCGTGCGATCATCTCCAGCCCGTTGCGCTTCGGCATCCGAGGCATCGATCTGTGCCTTGGCCTGGTCGATCACCGCCTGTTGCAGCTGTTCGGTCGCATCGAGATTGATCAGGCTGGCCTGCTGCGCCGCCACGGCGCCATCGGCCTTGGCCAATGCGGCGCGATAGTCACGCACATCGATACGGGCAAGCAGATCGCCGGCTTTGACAAACTGGTTGTCCAGCACCGCCACCTCACTGATATAACCCGGCACTTTGGCGCTGATGACCGTGACATCGGCGCCCACGTAGGCGTCGTCGGTATCTTCGATGAAGCGGTCGACCAACCACCAATGGCTGCCATAGCCGACGGCGCCGATCACGGCGAGGGCCAGCAGCCCCAGGCGCAATGCTTTCTTGCGGCGGGCGGGGGCGGATGAGGCGGGGGTGTCTGCTTGTTTGGGCTCAGCGCTGACTTGAGCTTCCATGGCGAAATGACCTCTGCGGAAGGTTAATTGGGAAAGTGACTGACCAGAGCATCGGTCTGGCGGTAGGCCTGGCCGGTACGGACACGCCATTGAGTCAATTCATCGGCATCGTGCGACACATGTACTCGGTGGCCCTCATGGGTGATGGGCTTACCGGTATTGGCATCCATCAACGCCAGCGCCACGGGTTGTCCGGTTGTTTCGTCTGCCAGGAAAACTTTGTCTGAACCGCTGGAGTGGCGGGCGCCCCAGGCCATCAGCGTCAGGATGACCGGGCGTAGATCCCGGCCCGCTTCGGTGAGGTGGTACTCATGGCGTGGCGGGTTGTCCTGATAGGGGCGGCGCTCCAGCAAACCGGCTGCCACCAGATCATTCAGGCGGCGGGTCAGGGTGTTCGAGGCGATACCAAGGCTGTTGAGGAACTCGTCGAAACGGCGCAGGCCGTAGAAGGCATCGCGCAGGATCAGCAAGCTCCAGCCGTCACCAATGTGCTCGAGGGCATGGGCGACCGGACAAGGCATGGGTTGGAAGCTGGCTCTTTTCATCGGGATTCTCCAGATCGGTGTTCGTTTATATTTCGGTCATAATATTACATAGTGAATTTCATAATGAAAGTTACTCTGACGAAGAATCGGTGCCGATCGTCGGCCAGCTCTCGGCGCCGGGCCGGTACGATTGCCTGCTCGCTCGATGGCGCAGGGGGAGGGAAGGATGCGAATGGATATGCGGGGCTTTGTTGGTCTTTTTTAGTCTGGGCTCAGCAGGCCTTTGGTGCCCCGTATTCCTTGAAAACCTCGTGGCTGGTCGCGCTTGGGTGACCAGGCAAGTCCTCGGCGGCGGGAGGCCGCGTACCGAACTACGATCAAGGGGGGACGGTCAGGCGCGGTTAGTAGTCAGCGACAACAGATCTTCAGCATCTGCATGTGCTTTGACCGCGTCATTGCCTTGCGTGACCGACAGTTCCAAAGCGTGTCCCGCAGCACATCCGGGCTCCGTGTTCTAGAACAACTTGAACAGATAGAGCAAAACAAGGGTAAAAAAACGATGTGATTACCACCACTGGGCATCTCCCGCTGCAACCAGCCTTCCCCCCTCTGTCCAGCAGGTTTATGACGAACGGCCACGGCCTCCGCTGCCGATCATCCAGTCGCCCCTAGGGCGACACCCTGCGCGACTAATCTGAAGAGACAGGGGAAAGGTCCCGGCGAGGGTTCATCATGGTGGACAAGAGCAAGATCATGCTTGCCCTGGGCGAGGAGGTCATCGCCCTGCCGGCCTTGGTGAACACGGCGCTCGCCGCCAATGATCGGCTGAAATACCGATTCGCCCTGTTGCAGGCGGCTCGCTCCCATGCGCGACGACCAGACTTGCCATTTTCCTCAATGCACGTCGAGCGCTTGGCCTGCGGTGTGGATAGTGTAGAGCTGGATACAGTGGTCGGCAGTGCCCTGCAGGAGAATGGCCGCTATCGCATCCCTTATGCAGAGGGACTGGTCTGCGGTATCGTCGAGGACATGCAGGAAATGCTGGTGCCGCTCGGTCTGCTGGCAAGCGGCGAAGCCGGGAGCAGCGAAGAGGCGGAATTCACTACGCGACTGGCGCGTCTGTCAGAACGGATCCAGCGCCCTGCCGATGACCTGCTCGACGACCAGGCCCTGGGCCTGCTGACCTCAGGCGACCGCGAAGCCGGTGACAGCTGGCATCTGCTGGTGATGGATGCGCACAAGGCGCTCAACCAGGTGCAAAGCCGGCTTGCCGCGGAGTATCTGGAAGGGGCGGCGGTCTACAACATCGACGAGGCGGATCGGGACGCGGTGCGCGCGTTCATGGCCGGCCTCCACCAGACGGCGCCGCTCAAGTTCAACCATCCCGGCCTGGGCACCACGGCGACCCGTTCGGGCGACACCCTGATCATCCAGAACGACATCGGCACCACCGACGCCCATGTACTGGTGGTGCATGTGCGCGTGGACGAGGTGACCGTCACCTACACCGATGTCCACCACCAGCGCTTGCAGTTCTTCCAAGGCTTGTTCGATGCCGTCGAAGTCGACTGGGAAGGCGCCCGTTTGCGCGAGGACCCGAGCATGGAGGATGGGCTCTATCACCTGTGCATCGGTCGCTTCCGCTCCGCCCAGCGCGACAAGCTGCTGCAGTTCCTCGACCTGCTGGGCTCGCGGCTGGTGTTCCTGATCGACTGGAACAAGGCGCGCAAGCAGCTCAAGGCGTTCCTGCCGAACGAGGAGACGATCGCGCTGCTGTCCTGGGCGGCGAAGAACGGCTATGGACACATAGCTTTCCTGCTCTGTGGTGGCCAGCAGTTGCTATACGACACGCTCGAGTCGGCTGGCCACGGCAGCCTGCGCTATGGCGAACAACTCCAACAGATCATCGGCCTGCCGCAGGCGCGCCACCTGCTGCAGTTCGTGCTTGCAGCCTGCAGCAATGCTCTGCTCGCCGGGCGCTCCCAGGCGTTGGTGCGCGACGAGGTGCAAGCCGAGTTCTTCAGCTACTTCCACAGTGCTGAACAGGACTTGTTCGACGCGGTGGTCGAACACGCGGCCTACACCGTCGAGATCGCCGAAAGCCTGCGCGACGCCTGGCTGCAACTGGGCATCGCCGATTTCAACCAGTGCCTGGCGGCCCGTGCCCTGCGCGCCAAGGACTGGGAGCGGCGCGCCGACGACCTGGTGCTGCGCGTGCGCGAGAGGAGCCCGCGCGTCGAATGCGGTGAATTCATGCTCCGGCTCGCCAGCTGTGCCGACGACGTCACCGATGAGCTGGAAGAGGCCGCCTTTCACTGCTCGCTGTTGCCGCGCAGCCCGTTGGCACACCCGGCTGCTGCTCCGTTGGCGGCGCTGTTCGCGCTCGCCCTGTCGGCGACTCAGGAATACCTCAAGGCGCTGGTCGCGGCACAGGCGTTGGGGCGGGGAACGGCGCGCGAGGACATGCAGGATTTCCTCCAGGCGGCGCACCGGGTAGTCGATCTGGAGAAGATGGCCGACGACACCCTGCGTCAGGTCCGCCATGCCTTGCTCGCCGAGGAGATCGAGGCGCGCGAGCTCTATGTGCTCGACGCCATCGCCGGCAATCTGGAGCGCGCGACCGATGCCCTGAGGCACACCGTGCAGATGCTGCGGGATCAGACGCTGGCCCGCGCGGCCCTATGAGGAGTACCTATGAGCGACCTGCCCCTCATTCAGCAGATCTTCCATATCGGTGCCGGCGAGCCGGCACCGGCGGCCGGCGCCGATCGGCTCGGGGTCAAGGCCTGGAACCTCGCGGGCATGGCCGCGGCCGGTCTGCGGGTGCCGCCAGCCTTCGTTCTCACCACCGACTGGTACCGGGCCTGGCATCAGGCAGGAGGCGCGCTGCCGACACTCGGCGGTGCGCTGGTAGATCACATGCGCTGGCTGGAACAGCGCAGCGGCACCAGCTTCGGCGGCCACCGCCGGCCGCTGCTGGTGTCGGTGCGTTCCGGCGCCCCGGTGTCCATGCCGGGCATGCTGGAGACCCTGCTCAATATCGGACTGTGCGACGCCACTACCGCAGGAGTGCTGCGCATCACCGGCAACCCGCGCCTGGTGTGGGACTCCTACCGGCGCCTGGTGAGAAGCTACGCGGAAGTGGTGCATGCCGCACCGGCGGGTCGCTTCGATGATCTGACCGCCCGGCATCTCGCCACCGCGGGGGTCGCCGCTCCGGCAGAGCTCGACTTCCACGCGCTGCGCGCGCTCACCCGGGAGAGCCTCGAGCTGTTCCGCGCGGTAACCTGCCATGAGTTCCCCCAGAATCCGCAGGACCAGCTGCAGGGCGCGGTACTGGCGATCCTCAGATCCTGGGACTCGGGCAAGGCGGCGACCTTCCGCCGGCTCAACGACATCCCGGAAGGCCTCGGCACTGCGGTCGCGGTGCAGGCGATGGTGTTTGGCAACAGCGGCGGCACCTCGGGCTCGGGGGTCGCCTTCAGCCGCGACCCCGCGACCGGCGAGAAGCACCTGTACGTCGACTTCCAGTTCAACAGTCAGGGCGAGGACCTTGTCTCCGGCCGCCACGCGCTGGGCGACCTGAACCTGTTCGAGCGCTGCATGCCGACGCTGGCGGCCGAGGTGCAGGAGGCCGCCACGGTGCTCGAGGCCGCATTCGGGGACATGCAGGAATTCGAATTCACCATCGAGGAAGGCGTGCTCTACCTGCTGCAGACCCGCTCGGGCAAGCGCACCCCTTGGGCGGCGGTGGTGGTGGCGGTCGAGCAGGTGCGCGAGGGCCGGATCGACCCGGCGCGCGCCCTGGAACGGCTCGCGGGTCTGGATCTGGAGGCTGTCGGCCGCCGCCACCTGGCGCTGCGCCCCGGTGATATGCCGCTGGCGCGTGCCCTGCCCGCCAGCCCTGGGGTCGCCAGCGGCTGCATCGCCCTTAGCCTGGCCGCGGCGCAAGCGCTGCACCGAGCCGGTAGGTCGGTAATCCTGGTAAGGACGGAGATGGCGACCCAGGACCTCGCCGGCATCGCCCTGGCCAACGGCGTGCTCAGTGTGCGCGGCGGGCGCACCGCCCACGCTGCGGTGGTGGCACGGCAGATGGACAAGGTCTGCCTGGTCGGCTGCAATAGCCTGCACGTCGAGGCCGAGCGCGGCTACCTGCAGTTCGCCAGCGGCGAGGTGCTGGCCGAGGGCGAGCTGATCACCCTGGACGGCGACAGCGGCGAAATCTGGCGCGGCGAGTACGAGACGCTGATCGAGCGGCCGGAGGCCTGGCTGGCCGACCTGCGGCGCTGGCGCGACGGCCCGAGTTAGCGCAGCGCGAGTGGTCTAAAACGCTACCCTGCCAACTGACGGTATCAACAATCAGTAAGCCTGAAAGCCTGAAAGCCGCAAGATAGAGCCATCACATGGCGTTTGGCCACATGCTGTGAACAAGCTATCATCCGCTCCTTGTGTCATTTCCCTGAGGACTTTACGGATGAAAGTTGAGATAAAACCAGCACAGAGCAAGGCTGGGTGGGAGGTAACATTAGGTACCTGCGCTGTAAGTTTTTGCAGTCATGAGCAAGCAGAAGCCTTTGCCGAGCGACTGCAAGCTCGACTCGATGCTCCTCATTCCCTACCGACAAGCTGCAGTGAAATGCTGACGGAATTGTCATTGCCCGCGAGCGCTACGTGAGTGGCATTGCCGTGCATCGGCAGGTCTTTATTTTGTTTTTTGCCAGATCTTTGAGGTAAGCGCTTTTTCGTCGCAAGTAGCCGTAGCAGCTGTGCCAACTGAGCCTCTGCTTTCATGAGTGCAGTTTCGGCTGCTGCGTGCCACACCTGCGCAAGCGGCTGCAGGTCTTTTTCGTGTTTGGCTTTGAGGCACCACTGGAAATGGTCATGCCAAGCGCCGAGGGCTGACTGTACTGCCTTGAGCGATGCTGCGGCTTCATCAGACAGGAGTGAAAGTTGAGGAAAAGCATCGTTCAGGTAGCGCGTACGTTTGACCAGAATTCTTAACTGATGGCGATCAAACTGCGGGTCTGCTAACGCAGTCTTGAGACGCTCGACCTGCTTGTGCAAGCGTTTGATGATCTGCTTTTTAATATTGCGTAATGCGCCTGCCCGCTCAGCACTTCGGAAAACCAGGGGCCACTCATCCAGTTGTGAAAAGAGCTGGTTGATCGCACGGTCTCTAACAATCCGGCCATAGCTGGCCTGTAAAGTAGCCTTTCTGACATTGGCCTGCTTTGTGAACCCTTGCGCCTCAAGCTCTTCGATCAATACCTCCAGATCACGCTCGGGGGTGGTCAGCCTGCCCACCTCGGCGGCTGCCTCATTCAGTGGTGCGATGCCTTCTAATTCGCGCAATGGCCGTAACAGACTTCTTATGCGCCGCAGATTGATTCTGAGGTCATGCAACGCCTCACTGTCCGTCCTGGCGTCCATTCGGGCGTGAGCATGGTAGAGCCCTACCTCGAGCGCTACGATTTGGGCAACGAACAAGTCTACGAATGCCATCAAATTCCATCCAACTGCAGAGATGATGGAGCCAGATTAGCAGAGGAAGTTTGGGCTTAGAGGAAAGCGTTCCTCAGTGAAACACTGATCGGGTCAATACGCAGGGTGCCGGGCAATAAACAACGACCTTCTGCCCGGTACAGGCATGTGTTTCATGCCCTCACTCAGCAGAAGGTCGTCGTATTCATAACATCTAACGTTCGTCTGGCTCACATAACAGAACGCTTGCGCTCTGAGTTTTTCGTCAGCTTAGCGTGCATTCGTACTGGTTAGTGGCGATGAAACTTCCTCATCCCGTGTTGCCATGCTCTGCTTTCGCGCCCACTCCACGAAGTGCCTGCATTGGAAGCTAGCTATGCCAACCTTCAGGACCACCTGGCCGACCTGCCGTGTGAAGCGGTGAAGCACTCCGGTCTGGCGGCCGCGCCTCACGAGGGGTGATGCTGCCGCCGACATGGAGTTCGGTGGGCTCGTTGCCCCAAACGCGTTATCACCTTTTCGACGATTTGCTGCTATTGGGTACATGCAGGTAAGACATCACGCTTTCGGTCAGTTCGGTTGCCAGCTTCACGGCTTCTTTGTTGCGCGCCATCACGCCCGCCACCAATCCTTCGATCAACGCGAGTACGGCGATGTTGGAACTGGTCAGTACCGGGTGGTCGGCGGGGGCAAATAGCACGTGCTGGGCAATATTGGTCAACGGCGAGGCAGGTGAGTCGGTGATCGCCAGCACTGTAGCGCCACGTTCATGGGCAAAGCGTGAGAGCTGCAGGGTGTCGAGGGAATAGCGCGGAAGCGAGATCGCCAACAGGATGTCCTGATCGGTGATGGCGGCCAGGCGGTAAGCGGCGTTTTCGTTGCCGCCCTCCATGCTGATGGCGGTGGCGTCGGCACAGAAGGGCATCAGGGTCGAGGCTGCGAGTCCCGCCATGTAGACGCTGTTGCCGAATCCCAGGATGTAAATTTTGCGGGCCTTGGTCAGGCAGGTGACGAAAGCTTCAAAGGTGTCTGCATGGTTGTTGGTGCCTGCGGTGCCGAGGTTGCTGGTGGCGCTCTGGATTTGTTCATGCAGGCCAAACGCGCCACCGGTGCGGTGTGCCAGTTCGTTGCGCAGTTTGTCGACCGGGGACACCATTTGCTGCAAGGTCGCCACCAGCTCGGCCTTCATGCCGGTGTAGCCACCCAGATTCAAGGCCTTGGCCAGGCGGTTGACCGCGGCTGGTGAGGTAGACGTCTCGTGAGCCAGCTCCTCGATGGTCAGCGTGGCTGCCTTGAGTGGGTGACGCAGGATAAAGTCCGCCACCTTGCGCAGTGACGGCTGCAAATCGGAAACGATTTCCGCCAGTTTGCGCATCACCGGTGCGGCATAGACAGTCGTGTTTTTCGATGGGGTCGGCATATCCGGCTCAACATTTTTTGATGGTTAGAAGGGACTGTGCCTGGTGCCCTGGCATAAGGTTGGCTGAAGTGTATCCGAAGCCAACCGCTGGCGTGCAGCGCAGAGCCAACGGTTGGTGAGTGAGGGTGCCGGTTATTTCAAACTGCCGGCCAGGAACTGCTGGAGGCGCTCGGACTGTGGCTTGACCAGCACTTCGCGCGGGTTGCCGCGCTCTTCGACCAGGCCTTTGTGGAGGAATACCAGTTGGTTGGATACCTCGCGAGCGAAGCCCATTTCATGGGTCACAACCACCATGGTCCGACCTTCCAGGGCGAGGTCCTGCATGACTTTAAGCACTTCGCCGACCAGTTCAGGGTCGAGTGCTGAAGTCGGCTCATCGAAGAGCATCACTTCAGGTTCCATGGCCAACGCGCGGGCAATCGCCACGCGCTGCTGCTCGCCGCCCGACATGTGCGCCGGGTAGGCGTCCAGACGGTGCGCCACGCCGACTTTGTTCAGGTAGTGCTCGGCCTTTTCCCGAGCCTGTTGCTTGTCCATGCCCAGGACATGCACGGGGGCTTCCATGACGTTTTCAAGGGCGCTCATGTGCGACCAGAGGTTGAAGTGCTGAAACACCATCGCCAGCCGCGAACGCATGCGTTGTAACTGCTTGGGCTCGGCGGCCTTGAGCCCGCCGGATTTGTTGGTGACCAGTTTCAACTGTTCGCCGTTAAGCAGAATCTTGCCCGCGTTGGGCTGCTCCAGCAGGTTGATGCAACGCAGGAAGGTACTTTTGCCAGAGCCACTGGAGCCGATGATGCTGATCACGTCACCGGCTTGCGCCTCCAGGGACACGCCCTTGAGCACTTCGTGTGTGCCGTAACTTTTGTGTAGATCCTGAATCTCGAGTTTGTACATGGTTTCCACTCTTTTGAATCAGTCGCTGAGCAAGCGACCCTGGCGAATAGGGGTAACGCCTGCGACCTTGGCCAGCCACAATCCGGGCTGGGCAAAGCGCAGACGCTCGCGGGCATAGAGGATGCCGTCGGTGCTGGCAAGCACCACGCTGTGGCGATCGGTCAGCGGATCAATCACTTCGAACAGCGGGTCGCCGACCTTGACCCAGGCACCCACCGGTTGCAGAAAACTCACCACACCCGGGTGCGGTGCATAGGCGTACTGCGCACCGGCGAACGGCGTGGCTTCACAGCAGGTCGGCGGAGCGGCCGGCCAGTCACCGCTGATCAGGCCTTGTTCGGCAAGAAAGCCAAGAATGGCGTCTGCGCTGTCGACGCATTGCTCACGCTCGGTGTCGGCCATGCCGCGCAATTCAATGGTGGTGGCCACACACGCCAGCGGAATATTGGCGGCAGGGAAGCGTTCGGCCAGGCGTAGCCAGGGAATGGCGCAGGCTTCATCGAACGCACTGCCGCCAGCATCCTGCGCCAACAGCGCGGCGCGAGCATTCAGGCGCGCGGCCAACGAGCGCAAGCGCGGCCAGTTTTGCGGCATGGCGTAAAGCAGCATGATCGACTCGAAGTCGCAGTGCAGGTCCAATACGAAATCGGCATCGCAAGCGTGCTGCATCAGCAGTCGGCGCAGGCCATCGAGTTCCGATGTCGGTGCGCTCATGTTGGTGAGGGCATCGCTCATGGCGCGGCGGATGAGTGCGACGTTGGCGTTGCCATCCTCGCCCAATTGACCTTCCAGGTGTGGTGTCACGGCGTCAGCCAACTCCGGGAAGTCGCGATTGAAGTTCTTCCCGCTGGAGAACTCGAAGCGGCCCTGGTGGGTGGCCTGGAACATCTGCGCGATACCGATCGGATTGGCCATCGGCACCAACTCGATCACGCCCGTCAGGCGGCCTTGCTCTTCCAGCTCGCGCAGGCGGCGTTTGAGTTCAACGGCGACGCGCATGCCCGGCAACTCGTCGGCATGCAGCGATGCCTGGATATAAGCCTTGCGCGGCCCGCTGCCAAAACGAAACAGCGACAGGTGTCGTTCAGTGCCCGAGGCACTCCACGGCAACAGGTATTGAATGTGCTTCATAAAGCTCCTTAGTGCTTGCGCGGTGCCAGATACGCCAGCCAGCGGCGCTCGGCCAGCTTGAACAGACGAACCAGGATGAAGGTCAGGACCAGGTAAATGAGGCCGGCGGTGATGAACGCCTCGAACGGCAGATAGAACCGCGAACTGACCGTACGCGCGGCCCCGGTGATGTCGACCAGCGTGACGATGGACGCCAGGCTGGTGGTTTGCAGCATCATCAGCACTTCGTTGCTGTACTGCGGCAGCGCCCGGCGCAAGGCCGACGGCAGGAGAATGCGGCGGTACAGGGTGAAGCGCGACATGCCCATGGCCTTGGCTGCTTCGATCTCGCCGCAGGAAGTGGACTTCAAACTGCCGGCCAGGAGTTCCGCGCTGTAGGCACTGGTATTGATCGCAAAGGCCAGGCAGGCACAAAAGGTCGCGCTGGACAGGTAAGGCCAGAGCACGCTTTGGCGTACCGCTTCAAACTGCGCGAGCCCGTAATAGATCAGAAACAATTGCACGAGCATTGGCGTGCCGCGAATCACATAGGTGTAAAGCCAGGCAGGGAAGTTGATCAGCGGTGATCTGGACACCCGCATCAGCGCCAACGGAATTGCCAGCACCAGGCCAAAGGCCAGGGAAATCAGCAGAACTTTCAGGGTCAGCAAGGCGCCATTGAAGTACAGCGGCAGGTTTTCCCAGATCAGGTTGTAGTCGAGGATCATGTTCGCTCCCAATCACAGTTCGGCGGCTTTGGTGCCGACCGAGTAGTGTTTTTCCAGATAACGCAGCACCAGCAACGACAGGCTGGTCAGCATCAGATAAAGAGCCGCCACCGCGAGGAAAAAGGTAAAGGGCTCATGGGTTGCATCCGCTGCGTTCTTGGCTTTGAACATCATGTCCTGCAAACCGATGACCGAGATCAGCGCGGTAGATTTGGTCAGTACCAACCAGTTGTTGGTGAAGCCGGGAATGGCGAAACGAATCATCTGTGGCACCAGAATCCGCCAGAACACCTGCGCACCACTCATGCCGTAGGCTGCCCCGGCCTCGCCCTGACCTTTAGGGATCGCCATAAAGGCGCCGCGAAAGGTTTCCGAGAGATAGGCGCCGAAAATGAAGCCCATGGTGCAGACGCCGGCGATAAAGGGATTGATGTCGAAGTACCGGGTGTAACCGAGCGCAAGGGCAATGCGGTTCACCAGATCCTGGCCGCCGTAGAAGATCAGCAGAATCAACACCAGGTCCGGGATGCCGCGAATAACGGTTGTGTAACCTTCGCCCAGCGCCGCCAGCCATTTGATCGATGACAAGCGAAATGCTGCACCGATCAGACCCAGGGCAATGGCCAGGGTCATGGAGGTCAGGGCCAGATTAATAGTCAGCCAGGCGCCATCGAGAATGCTCGATCCGTAGCCGTGAAGCATGATGAAGTTCCTCAAACGAGCGCCGGGAGGCGCGCGGGACAAGCCAAAGGCGGCGCCTGCAACGGGCCGGCGCCGGAGTTACGGGTGGACGCTTATTCGCCGTAGATATCGAACGCGAAGTACTTGGCCATCACTTGCTGGTACTTGCCATTGGCCCGGATAGCGTCAATCGCTGCACTCAGGCGTGCGGCGTTCGCGCTGTCACCTTTGCGCACGGCGATCCCGGCGCCTCTGCCGAAGTATTTCGGGTCGTTGATGTCCGGCCCTACCAAGGCGAAACCTTTCCCGGCAGGCGTTTTGATAAAGCTTTCATCGGTGTTGACGATGTCTGCGAGCGTGGCGTCCAGACGACCCGAAGCCAGGTCAAGGAACGCTTCATTTTGTGCGGAGTAGCGCACGACCTCGACCCCGGCTTTCTCAAGCTGTTCAGTGGCAAAACGGTCATAAGTCGAGGAGCGTTGCACGCCGACCTTCTTGCCTTTGAGATCAACCAGAGGGTTGTTGATCACGCTGCCGTCCTTCATCGCGAACTTGCCCGGCGTGTGGTAGTACTTTTTGCTGAAGTCGACTGACTTCATGCGGTCATCGGTAATCGACATCGATGACAGCACGGCATCGATCTTGCGCACTTTCAGCGAGGGGATCATGCCGTCGAATTCCTGAATGACCCATTGGCATTTGACCTTCATCTCCTCGCATAGCGCGTTACCGATGTCGTAATCGAAACCGCTGACGTTGCCTTCCGGGGTCTTGAAAGAGAAGGGTGGGTAGGCGGCTTCGATACCGATACGCAGACTCTCTTCGTCGGCGTGGGCCAGGATGCTGAAGGCGCAAAGTGCCAGAGCACCTAGAAGTCCAGTCTTGTTCATATTGTTGACTCCTTTTGTAGGGTGTTTGGGTGGTTCGATACCCGCAAGTACCCGGCGTGGGCGCTTCTCGGGGAACTGCTGTGGCTGAGGTACTGCCTCAGTCGGCGTCGCGATCTGCCCTGAAAGGTGAGGGTGCTTGCCGTCCGGTCTGGCGAGGTGGGTCGGTATTGATGATCTTGTCGAGCCTATAAATGACACGTTTTATTTCATAAATCAAATTTATGAAAATAAAAACATCATTTCTGGTGAGTCTCCAGCCGGGTCGTCATTTCTGCAGATGGGTGCAAACCGGGGGGGCGTGGGCGTGCCAGATCCGTCGCAATAACGAATTCACGCTGAGGTTGAAAGGGCGGAAGGGGGAACAAGCGCAGCGTTGCATCGGGTGGGCAACGCTGGAGCGAAGGCCGCGCAGCCCCGTTACAGCACCGCTACGCGTATGTTGGCAACGATCTGCAGGATCTCTACGGCGTTGATCCCCTGCACATCGGTGAGGCAACGCGGGCAGCAGGGACGTTGCCTGGAGCGCCTTGTCGAGCCGGCTTAACCGGGTAGTTTGGCCGCAAGGACGTCAACCTGCTCGATTGACGGCGGTTTGGCAAACAGCTCGGGAGCCTTGGCCATAAGCGCCGCTGCGACCTTGCCCGAAAGATGGGCCTGCCGGCCTGCTTCATCCGGGAAGGCGTCAAAGATGCCAAAGGTGGACGGTCCCAAGCGGATTGCGAACCAGGCCGTGGTGGCTGGCTCTTGCTCCACGATTGGAAGGCCACCCAGGAGAAAGCTCTCTACCTCTTTCTCTTTCCCGGGTTTTGCTT
This sequence comes from Pseudomonas sp. GW821-FHT04C07, assembly GCF_059420325.1. Taxonomy (NCBI): domain Bacteria; kingdom Pseudomonadati; phylum Pseudomonadota; class Gammaproteobacteria; order Pseudomonadales; family Pseudomonadaceae; genus Pseudomonas; species Pseudomonas sp. GW821-FHT04C07. Next base: position 205,352 of record NZ_JBWKTM010000006.1, on the reverse strand, counting down.
GCAGACGAACGAACAACGCTACTTTGACCATGATGTGCCTCCTGTTGCTATGACTACATCACCCTGCGTCACGCTTTCCAGTAAGCCCGACGCGATACTCTCCGATTCGGCATAGACACCCGCCACGACGGTACTGCCCAGCCGCCCAAGCGTTGCAATGTGGCCGTTGCCGCCGCCTCTGAGGGTGTTGCTTCAGACGCAGCATTGAGTCAGCGGGCTTCCAGGACTCCTGCCGAGTAAACCAGCATAGTTCTTTGAGTAAACTTCATTGGCGCTAAATTTTTGCTGATCGGCAGTTCCTGGCCGGTTGCAGTCAGTCAACACTGGCAGAGAACGACCCGAAACAGCGGCTACTGTCTGGACCCATCTCGGCCGGGTGTCACTGAGTAACTCCAGCAAGCCGAATAGAAGGCATATTGCTGGCCCCCAAACCTGAAAGTTATCGCCAAAATTACTTTATTTTCAGGTGGTTAGGCGGAATGCAAATGCGGAATGTATTGATCGCGCTCATCTCGTTGGCCCTGGCGAGCGTTGCAGTCTCTGCCCAGGCCAGGGAGCTGATGTCGAATGATCGGTTTAGGTGCAGTTGGGGAGCGGGTACCGCGCAACGAGCCCAGGAACTCAAGCTGTCGGGGGTTTCACTGTATGCCGCTCGCCAGAAGATACAGGCTTACAAGTTTAGCAAGGGGTGGATGCGAATGATGGCCTTGGGCATTACCGAGCAAACCTACGACAGTAAATCCCGATTCAAGCCCGCTGCCGTCCGGCAGAGCTTCTATGAAGAGTGCGTCAGGTATAAGTTGGCGCGTAAATGACGATGTGGCATGGAGGCCTTGGCGCTGGTGCAGATTGCCGCACACAAGAGAAGCGCCAGGAAGTGATCCACCTTTGTAATGGCAGGGCTCCTGATCGGGCGCGGCGACGCTGCCACGGCGAGGAGGAATTTGCCACACGCAAAGAACACGCAATAGCCGAATAAAGTCGACGCTAATGGTCGAAAAACTGGAATGGTCGGTGCTTTACTCGTGTTGCTGTGCGAAGCGCTCGATCAGCCATTTTGCCGCCGGACCGGGCGGTGTATCCGTACGATAGATGGCATCGAAGCTGTAGACACCGCTTTTGAGGTCCGGCATGTCGAGTTGCACAAGGCGGCCTGCCGCCAAGTCATCCCTGACCATGGACAATGGCATGTTGCCCCAGCCGATCCCCTCCCTGAGCAGCATGTGTTTGGCCCCCAGATCCGCCAGGCGCCAGGTCCTCGTGCCGATGACGGCGAAGTCCTTGCCTTGGGTCAAGGGTGAACGATCCGACAGCACCAACTGGACATGCTCGCGTCCAGCGCCTGGGGCGTTCAGCCGAGTCGTTGCCAGCGGGTGGCTGGGCGCTGCGACCGGCACCAGTTTGACGCTGCCGATGCCGATGCGCTCGATTCCATCGATGATGTTATCGAGTTGGCCACCCACGCCGATGCTGGCCTTGCGATTGAGCACGAGCTGAGTGACGGCGCCCAGGGCTTCCATATGAAGGTGCAGGGATACGGTCGGAAAGGTCTCCTGGAATGATTTGAGCGCATCGACCACGCGCTCGGCAGGCAACAGCACATCGAGCACCAGGTGGATCTCTGCCTCCAGGCCTTGCAGCAGTCCCTTCACCTTGGCCCGCAGCCCGTTGACCCCATTGGTGATGGTGCGTGCTTCGGCGAGCACGGTACGTCCCGCATCGGTCAGTTGGGGTTTGCGGGTGGTGTTTCTATCGAACAGAACAACGCCGAGTTGCATCTCCAGATTGGAAATCGAGTAGCTGATGACAGAAGTGGCCCTGCTCAGTTTTCGCGCCGCCGCGGCAAAACTGCCGACCTCGACAACCGTCAGGAATACACGCAGTTGATCGAGAGTGGGGGTGCCTGGGTCTGAGATCATTTCGATTTCCTTGAACACTTGCGGGGGTATTTATGTTGATTTCACGTGCAGTAGTGCCGCAAGAACCAGATGAGCAGGGCGTGATTATATTTCGAAAAAATAGAACGTAATCGTCGAAATTAGTCGGCTATTGCGATTGTAGAGTGGGTGGCAGACTTTCCTCAATGCGGCGCTCCATGGTGGATGCGCCCTATTTGATGGAAGAACAACCCATGTCTCAATCTACAGCAACTATCTCCCGCGATACCCATGAACTGTCCGGCTCTGTCGCTACCACCGCCACGGCTGCTCTGGTCGGCCGTGTGTTACTCAGCGCCATCTTCATCCTCTCGGGCGTCTCCAAACTGAGCGCCCCGGCGATGATGATCGGCTACATCGGTTCGGTTGGTCTGCCGTTCCCGCAGCTCGCTCTGGCATTGGCCATCATCATCGAAATCGGCGGCGGTATTGCTCTGATCGCTGGCTACCGCACCCGTACTGTTGCGCTGGTGCTTGCCCTGTTCAGCGTGTTCACCGCCCTGGCATTCCATAACGGTCTGAGCGACCAGAACCAGTTCATCCACTTCTTCAAGAACATCGCCATGGCGGGCGGCCTGTTGCAGGTCGTCGCGTTCGGCGCCGGTCGCTTCAGCCTCGATGCCCGTCGTCGCTGAGCCAATGGCGCCGCAGTGAATGAACGCTTGCGGCGCCTCCCGGGTTTCATCTTTCGAAATCATCCGAGGATTCACCATGAAAGCCATACGTGTGCATGAATACGGCAGCCCGGATGTGCTGCGCCTGGAAGACGTCGCCGACCCGCTTGCGGGGGAGGGCGAGGTGCTGATCGACGTGGAAGGTGCCGCGGTCAACCCGATCGATTGGAAGATTCTTTCCGGCTCCATGAAAGCCTTCATCCCGTTGCCGTTGCCCTACACGCCGGGGACCGAAGTGGCGGGAACGATTTCCGCGATTGGCAAGGGTGTGAGTGGTTTTGCAGTCGGCGATAAGGTATTTGGTTTTATCGGCATCGTCGGCGGATATGCCACAAAGGCTGCCGTACCAGCAGATCGCCTGGCGCTCAGGCCGCGCAGTCTTTCCGCCCTGCAGGCCAGTGGTGTGGCAGTGGCGGCACTGACGGCCTGGCAAGCGTTGCATGAGCATGCGGGCATCAAGGCGGGTCAGCGAGTGCTGATTCACGGTGCCGCCGGCGGAGTCGGCAGCATGGCCGTGCAGATAGCCAGGCATGCCGGCGCCACGGTCATTGCCACCGCTTCGAGCGGCAACCATGACTATCTGGAAAAAATCGGCGCGAATCAGCTGATCGACTACCGTAGCCAGGCCTTCGAGGAGGTAGTGGCGGATGTGGATATCGTGCTTGACCTGATTGGCGGCGAAACCCAGCTACATTCCTGGAAGGTATTGAAGCGGGGCGGGGTCCTGGTGTCGCCGGTCAGTGCGCCGAACGCAGAGTTGGCGAAGGTGCACGGCGTTTCGGCAAAAAACTTCGCCACTCGGCCGGATGGCAGGCAACTCACGGCCATCGCCGAGTTGTTCGATGCCGGCCAACTCTCTATAGAGGTCGAAGTGTTCCCGATCTCGCAGGTGAAGCAGGCCGTAGGAAAAAGTATGGCCGGACATACACGTGGCAAAATCGTACTCAATCTTGGCCAATAAAAATCAGGCAATAAAAGACCGCAAGCATGCAGGCGATCGCTTGATTGCATCGCCTGATCGGACGGTCTGATTTGTTGAAGAGGTGCAAAAGCTTTAGCGGTTGGAATCAGAGCTTATGACTGGCGGAGGAAATGAGCGTCTGCTTTGGGGCGGTCTGCGTCGTGAGTACTGTGAAAGCGCGCTGGCCATGGGCTTGATCCAATGTGTGAATACAATTCCACTCGATCGGCGCCGTGGGGGACGATCGCGCATGCGCGCTACCCCATGGTAGGCAAGTTGCCGAAGTGGTCCGGCTGGCTGCGCGGCTAGAATGAAGGTGTCAGTCCCGATTTTGGAGAACCAAGATGGTCAGCAAGAACACGATTTGTCTCTTGTACGACGGTGACGCGTTGGACGCTGCGAAGTTCTACGCCGAGACGTTCCCTGACAGCGCGGTGGGAGCTGTCCTTCGTGCGCCTGGCGACTATCCGGCGGGCAAGCAGGGCGATGTCTTGACGGTCGAGTTCACGGTGATGGGCATCCCTTGTCTCGGGCTGAACGCGGGGGCGGCGTTCAAGCACAACGAGGCTTTCTCGTTCCAGGTTGCGACCGACGACCAAGCCGAAACGGACCGCTTGTGGGACGCGATTGTCGGAAACGGCGGCCAGGAAAGCGTATGCGGCTGGTGCAAGGACAAGTGGGGACTGTCGTGGCAGATCACGCCACGCGTCCTGACGGCCGCGATAGCCGATCCCGATCGAGCGACGGCCAAGCGCGCGTTCGAAGCCATGATGGGGATGAGAAAGATCGACATCGCTGCGATCGAAGCGGCTCTTGAGCGTTAACCCGTGCGGCTTGGGGCTGGGCGCTGTCGGATGCTGGCCGGTGCTCAAGCCAAGCGCTGGACAAGGCTTCATCCGGGCATCGCACTGTCGATTTCGCAGAGTCTCGTTCGACTATCCGTTAGGGGATGAATCTGATTGGTCGCAGTGATCGTAGGCGTTCCCTGTACGAGAACTTTCACGAGGACGAACCAGGAGAAGAATATGCGCAAGCTCACCGTTGCCGCTTTCATGAGTCTGGATGGCGTTATTCAAGCGCCCGGCGGGCCTGAAGAAGATCCCGGCGGCGAATTCCGCCTCGGTGGCTGGATAGTGCCCTACGCCGACGAAGCCTTTGGCCAGGCCATACAGGACCTGTTCGCGCAGCCGTTCGAGTTGTTGCTGGGGCGTCGCACCTACGACATATTCGCGGCGTATTGGCCGCACAGACGGGCCGATTCAAAAAACCGCGTCATCGCTAACCTGTTCAACAGCGTGCCTAAACATGTGGCCACGCATCGATCCGATACGCTTGATTGGCAGAACAGTCGTGCGTTGGAGGGAAACCTTGCCGACGCGATACGCGCGCTCAAGCACCAGGACGGCGCCCACCTATTGACGCAGGGCAGCGGCGATATGGTGCGCCAACTGCTTGCAGCCGGGTTGGTGGATGAGCTTCGGCTTATGATTTTTCCCATCGTACTTGGGCGCGGCAAGCGCTTGTTTGGCGACGACGCACAAGCGTCGGCCTTCACTTTGGCGCACTCGACCAGCACGCCTGGCGGTGTGCTGATCACCCATTACGTGCGCAGCGGCGACGTGCGCACAGGAGCGTTTGAAGAGTAGGAAAAGCCCGTGACGCCTGACAACTCGTTGAAGGCCGACGTCCCTGACGGGCCACGGCCTTCACGCGAGCAGGCGCATGGTCGAGCAAACACGCCTGCCTCTGCGACCAATCAGATTCACTCCCTAACGGCTCGCATTGAATGAAATCAATGCGGGTTCTCTTGAGGTCGGTTGCAACAGGTAACGACCGGAGCTCTGCGCCCCAGACTGACAGTCACTCCCGCAGCTTGGGGCCGTGAGCAGGCGTTCCCGGGTGTCCGTTTCTGGCCGTTATCTGCCTGATGCAAAAGCCGGTTATCCCTGGCAACGCCGCCGGCCCGATGCGCTCGGCTATCGGTCCAGCAGAGGTGCCAGCAGTGCACACATGCCGCGCCAGTGCGAACCCTCCCAGTAAACCCGTTGGCAGGCGTCGCAGCGCAGGAAGCGCGAATAGAGGGCGCCAATGCGTGGCGGCACCTGCGACCGGGCCAGTTCCGGGCTGATCTCGTGCAGCGGCAGGTTGCAATGCAGGCACAGGCTGAATGGCCGCGCGCTACGCGCCAGGTCGAGGCGCTCGTACAATTCGCGCAGCTGCAGTGACGGTTTCAGGGCATGCACGTAACAGCCGTGGCTGATGATCCGCCGCTTGAGCAGTTCGCGGTCGCGGGTTAGCACGATGCGTCCTTGCTGCGCAGCGATCTCGGCGATCTCGCCATCCTCGAAGCGATTGTCGTAGAGGGTGTCGAAGCCGCTCATGCGCAGCAGGCTGGCCAGCCCGCCAAGGTGCGCATCAGCGACGAAGCGCAGCACCCGTAAAGGTTGCGCACGAACCTTGAGCAGCGGGCTGATGTCCAGCGCTTCGAACTTGGGATACACCGCCAGCCGGTCACCGTCGAAGATCACCCGCTCGAGGCCCACCGACTCGCCGTTGAGCAGCACCAGCTCGACCTCGGTGTGCGGTATCCCGAGCGCCTCGATCATGTGCTTGGCCGTCGCCCCTCGCGCGCACTCGCAGGTAAAGGCCTGCCGCCGCCGTTCGGCCGGCAGGAAATCGTTGAGCTCCTCGTAGAAGCGGAAGGTTGCACGGGTCATGCTGAACAGTATGGCAGGGCTGCAGGATGAGCGAGTCTAGTCCGGACATCTTCTCCGGCAGGCCCCAAACTACGAAACGCCCGCTGAACGATTTAGCCAATCTGTTGCATCGACCGGTTGAATCCACAGCCAAGAGCGGACGTTCGAGCCAGAGCCGCGCTTGGCCCAGACCAGGCAATTAGATCTAAATTGAAATACGGTGAAAAAAAGGCGCCATATTGGCGCCTTAGCGGTATCAAGCGATTTTTATTACAACCTTCCCAAATGCCCCCCTCGCAAGATGCTCGTAAGCTTCTCGTGCTTTCTCGAATGGATACACCTGATCGATTACAGGACGAATCTTGTGTTCGTTGAGGAACGCATTCATCCGGTCGAACGATGAGCGCGGCGCCACGGCGATACCGCGAATGGTCGTCTGGCGGAAAATGAGTGGCATCAGATTGAGTTCAACGGTCTGCCCGGTCAAAAAGCCGATTTGCGCAATACGCCCGGATGCCTTAGTCGCTGCGACCGATTGATTGATGCCGCTGCCGCCGGCCACATCGAGCAGCAGATCCACGCCTTTGCCTTCGGTCAGCTTCAACACTTCGTGCGCCCAGTTCGGAGTAGTTCTGTAGTTGATGCCCGCCACGGCCCCCAGCCCCTTCACGGTTTGCAGATTCTGGTCGCTACTCGACGTTGCAATTACCCTCGCGCCAAGCGCAGTAGCGATCTGCACGGCAAATATGGATACACCGCCAGTGCCTTGAACTAACACAGTTTGCCCCGGCTGAATTTGTCCAAAGTCCACCAACGAGTACCATGCCGTGAGCGCGGCAATCGGGAGTGTTGCCGCCTCTTCGTCGCTCATGTTGTCTGGCGCACCCACGGCGCTGTCTTCGTGGATGATCATGTATTCAGCCAAACCGCCTGGCAACGGCGAGCCGAAGCAGTAATCGGGTTCATTTGGCCCAGGCTCGCCATCCAGCCAACGGGAGTACAGATGCGAGTTGACCCGATCGCCGACTTTGAAGCGCGTGACGCCGTCACCGACCGCGACCACTGTGCCGGCTGCATCGCTAACCGGGATCAGGGGTTTGGGCACCATATGCGGCTCATAGATGCCGTCAACGATAGCCTTGTCGCGAAAATTGAGCGAGACAGCACCGACCTTGACCAACAGCTCGCCGGTCTTTGGTTGCGGGGTAGCTACCTCTCCCAATTGCAGGTTGTCGAGTCCGAAATCTTTCAATAACCAAGCCTTCATCATGAATCTCCAAATACACGTCAATGGGCCGCAAACCGGAAATGGTTCTGCCTTGGGCACATCTTTCGCTTTTGGCGGAGCGCAATAAATGCGCGCAAAAAGACATGATTGTTCTATTCTGAGGCAACAATTATTTTCAGCTCCGTGAGTCAGTCGGGGCCCACATGGAAACGCCATGGAATTGCTGCAATCGATGCGACTGTTCGCCAGACTTGCTGAACTCGGCAGCTTCACTAAAGCCGCCGAGTCGCTGGACATCGGGCGACCTCAGGTCACCCGTTATATCCAGGAGCTGGAGACGTCATTGGGCGTACGCCTATTCCAACGCACCACGAGAAAGGTGGCGCTCACCGCAGAGGGTGAGCGGTTCTATGAGCGGGTGCAGGAAATTCTCGCGGGTATTTCTGCTGCGACCTCGATGTTTGATCGCTCCGGAGCAACGCTCGTGGGCCGACTTCGCATCGATATCCCGACCGCTTTTGCACAAATGGAATTCATCAAAAGCCTTAAAGAGTTCACCACCACCTTCCCGGGCATCAACATGGTGCTGGGCGTGACAGACCGAGCAGTTGACCTGATAGGTGAAGGCGTTGACTGTGCGTTGCGTATAGGCGATTTACCGGACTCGACATTGATCGCTCGCCCCATTGCAATGGCAACCATGGTGACATGCGCAGCTCCCGAGTATCTGCACGAGCACGGCGAACCCAAGAAACTCGACGATCTAGTCGCCCATCGAGGTGTCAACTTCTTGTCCGGCCAGAGCAACAGGACATTGCCTTGGCACTTCTCGGTAAAGGGTCAGGATCGAGCGTTTGTGAGTAACGCCGGTATCACAGTCACCGAGTCGAATGCGTACGTTCAGTGTGGCGTGTCGGGTTTCGGAATAATCCAAGCGCCAGGCATCACCGTGGCCGAGCATTTGGACAGTCGCGCTTTGGTGGAGATTCTAAGACCCTATCGGCCAACCCCTCGTCCTGTGTCGGTGCTGTACCCAAGCCGGATGCACCTAGCGCCGCAGGTGCAAGTTTTTATTGAATGGCTGCAAGAGCGTTTTCCGCAGCTTCATTCCGACTGGCTGGAATAATAGGCGTTCATTAGTTCGGTGCCGTCAACGGCCGCAATGGGTTGATTTCGGTCGGTTGTGACAGGCAGAAATCGGCAAGTAGCGGACACCCGCCCCTTTCTTTTTCCCTATCAGCATCACGGTCTGACCTGAGAGCTATGATCCACGAATGACGGTGCACGATTCTAGAAACCTTTGGGTCGACCTCGCCAATTCTCTGGATGCCAGAGCAGATCTGCCTCTCTCTCAAAGCATGAGTCTGATGCCCGCCCTATAGCTCTCATCTCGCTATAACCATTCAGCGAAATCTTCATAGTGAAACCAAATGCCTAAGAATGAGGACTCAATTAGGAGGGGTTGCCATAGGGATTTTCACCAGCTAGGCTCTGGCCAACGGCCCCTAAGGTCGCCGCCGTTGGCCAGAGCCTGACGAGAGATTCATCCTTTGAATTTCATCGGATCTGCCAAACTTTAGATGAGGAAGTCAGCCAAATGGAAATCGGTCCACAGCAAGGATTCGAACCTTATCTACATCCTTATCGATTGCATTTGGCCTGCGCTCTATATCGCTCGGAATTCGGAGCTTCCCGCCCATGAGTACAGGCATGTTCAAACCGGTTCATGGTGCACACGCCGTTGTTGAAACAGTGTTTTTTTTCGAGTTCGCGTCTCCGATTCTGTCGGACGAGTCAATCGAACAACACTTGGCGGTCGCTTATGCCGATGCCCTGGCTCGCGTAGATAGAGCAGACTCAATTGAGCTGAGTTTCGATTCTGCAACTCGTGAGTCGAGCCAGAGAGAAATCTTCACTTATACGTTTTCCAATGGAAGCGGTGAGGAGAACGAGGCTCCGGAATGGGCTGTGCGTATTACCGATGGCATTCAGGTTTCTATCCATTGCACGGCCTATACGCGTTGGGATGCCGTTTCAAAACAAGCCTTTGAATTCCTAGATAGACTGGCTAATAACTCTCAAGCTGCTCTTGACCTAAGGTCGCTGGGCTTCAAGGTCGTAGACCAGTTTCGTTATGAGCCGGACGAGGGTGTTTATGATCTGCGCTTACTCTGCGACCAGAGCAGCAGCTATCTGTCTCGCAAGAGTTTTGAATCTGGAGAACGTTGGCACAACCACTCCGGCTGGTTCTGGGAGCATCCCAATGGGAAACAGATACTTAATCAATTGAACGTGAACTCATCTGTTGTATCGGTACAACATAAAGCTCCCCACACCTATGTGACTATCGATCATGTCCAAGTGCTTCGCCGGGAAGAAGATAGTGATGCTTTGCTCAGCTCCTTTGACTCGGACAAATTCTCTGAGCTGGCCCATGTTTTCTTTGAACCGCTGCACGATCAGAACAAGCTGGTGATCAACGACCTCTTGACTGAGGACGCTTGCCGTCGTCTCAGCCTGGTCGTGGGAGGGAAACAATGAACGCGACGATGCTTAGCAATCCTTTCGGGAATGCTCAAGAAACCGCTACGGGAGGTGGAACGTGGCTGCCCTCTACCAAGGGTAAAGGTAAAAGCAAAATCATCTACGCAAAGGCAGGTAATGTTCAAAGAACGGTGAAAAGCACCGATTCTTTCACTGTTTCCTATACGTGGGTCTCGCGAGCGTTCCTGTCCGGTAGCCAGGTGCAGAGCACTCTACGCGGACAAGCGAAAGGAAATCAGTTCCCTCTCTACGACTTCCGCCAGGCTCATACGCTAAAGAACAGCTTGCTGGCTAAAATTCGTGGTCTGCTTGACTTGGAGCCGGCTTGGGATGGTTATACCGCGAAGGTCCCTTCCGTAGCTGCAATCGATGAAGCTGAGCAATTTTCAAGTACTGTACTTCCAGCCGGTGAATTTCAATTGCCCACGGTCACGGCAGCGGCAGATGGTGAAGTGAACTTCTCTTGGAAGAACGCCCTTGGCTATATTGATCTTGGCTTCTACGGTGACGGAAGCTATTCCTATTACGCCAAGACAGCAGTGGGCCAGGAGTTCATGAGTGATGAATCTTCCCTTACTGAGCACCTTCCAGAGCAGATTTTGAAGATTATCCGAGGAATCTGATTTCATGGATGTACCGCCACTGTCCGAAGATGAAAGCTTGGTCAGAGCATTCTTTTGCCCAGAACAGCACAATGGTCAGGAGTTCCTGGCCAATGCTGTCAGCCTCGATGATTTGAAAGATCGAGGGTTCAGTGTTGATCGTCCGATACTGACACCACTGTCGGTGTTGACACACCGCGTGGATACCCAACGTGCCAAGCTGCCTGAGGTTCGAGAGTTCACTAAATTCTCACAGCTTTTCTACGCCAAGCTCAGGGAAGATCGAGACCCAGCAGGGCAAGACTACTTCGATGTCCAACCCTCTCCGGTCACCGAGTCCGAGCACGAGCCCGCCAACCCTGGCCATGCTTCTATTTACAGTGCCGACAAAAGTCTAGGAAGGGGCGGCCTACGCAAGATCCGGACAGAGCTCATCAAGCACCTAAACAACATCGTGGATTTGGAGAACGTTGCCTATCTTCGCGATTCTGTAGGGGAGTGATTAGTTAGTTCATCTCGCCTTCTTGGCCGGGCCACAAAAAAATGTGTTCCCCACCACTCCCTGAGCGAATTAGGCGGCCTCTCTGCAGCGTTGACTATCAACTTGGTCTCTTCCGTTTCATCAAAGCTCACGCCTTCAAGATGCAAGTGTGTATCCATCTCGCCACCCTGTACCCAAGGAACGCTAACCCTGGCGCGGCATAGAACGAGCCGCTGCTTCAGCGGCGGCGCTCGTAAGACAGGCCTTTGTACAGTGTTTCGACAGTGGAGCTATAGACAGTGGAGGCGGTGTCGGACACCACGTCTGCTACATTGCCGACAGTTTCGCATGAGGGAGTAGCCAATGCATTGTGTCGACCGGTTGAATCCACAGTCAAAAGCGGACCAAGACGAACGTCCGTTTCTGGCCGTTAGCTGTCCATTACGAATGGCAAGACGCGCCCCGAATCTGTCTATCAGACATCTTCCTGTGTCCAGGGACGCTGGGGCGATAAACTTCCTGGTGGACTCCATTCAAGGCTTCTGGCTATTTACAATCCCCATCCCTCCTTCGCAGCCCTGCGGATCCCCTCCAGTAACATCGCGAACGCCGGATTGTCATTGTTTTCGCGCCAGATCAAATGCAACTCGCTCTGCACTCCTTCTCCCAAATCGATATCGCGAAACACCACGTTCTTGAACACGACGCTGGTGGCGCAGCGAGGGACCAGGGCCAGGCCCATTCCGGCGTTGACCATGGCCAGGATGGTCAATGATGAGCCAAGCCATTGCACGTACTCCGGGGCCACGCGGGCGGAGCGGAGCGTGCCGGTCAGCAGCTCGTTGAACGGTGGGTAGGCGGAATGGGCGTACATCCGGAAGGGTTGTGCGTCGAGGTCATTGACGGACACGGTTTCGGCACTGGCCAGCCGGTGGTTGCCGGGAGCGGCGACAGGCATTCGGTGGCGTAACCCGGCTCCAGCAAGGGCGCGCGGACGATGCCCAGGTCGATACGGCGGGCGCGCAGGGCTTCGTGCTGCTGGTAGGTGTTCATCTCCGACAGGTCGATTTTGACATGGGGCTGTTTGAGCCGTGCTTCAGCGATGACTTTGGGCAGAAATTCGTACACAGCGCTGCCGACGAAGCTGATATTGACCGAGCCGATGTCCCCCTCGGCGAAGCGTCGGGCGGTCACTGCGGCTTGCTGGGCGCGCTCCAGCAGGCTCGGCGCTTCGACGAAGAAGGCGCGGCCGGCGGCGGTGAGGGCGACGCTACGGGTGCTGCGGGTGAACAGCTCGACGCCCAGGTGGTGTTCCAACAGTTGGATCTAAGGCGGCAAGCTGCCCATCGTCGATGGCTGCGTGAAGATCTCCCGTGCGCCCGGGCTGGGTCTTGAACTGGATCACGATCAGTTGGGCAAACTGCACGACCAATACCTGACCTGCGGCATTCGACAGCGCGATGACGTGAAACAGATGCAACGTTACAAGCCGGAGTGGAAGACCATCAAACCGCGTTTTTGAGCCCGTCCGGTACTTGGCCTGATGGGGCGCAAGCCCATCGGGGGAGGGCGGTGGGCAGGGCGCGCCGAACTGTATCAGCGCGAACACGGGTTTTGATGACCCTGACTTGCGCTGATCCTTGGCGTGGTGGGGGGCATCCCCCCTTGAGGACATAGACCTCCTGGCCGGCGTCTCCCGTCCGCGCCGCTGTAACACACTGTATCTCGCGGCTGTGTGTTGCAACTGCCTTACAAAACCCCTCGCGCCGGGATACACCGGTGATACATCCATCCCTCGAAATGGCCACACCCGAACACGGCGGGCCATGCGAGGTGAGGATCCGGCAAATGCCACCTCCCGCTGACCTCAACCCTGTTCGAGCCATGACCTTGCGACGCGCCGCCCCGGTGGGCAGCGCAAACCCTACGGCGCTGCCGTAATCCACACTGGAGAATTACCATGTCTCGTACCCACTGCACCCTTGGCCTGATCGGCGCCGCCCTGGTCGGCGGAATGTTCCTCAGCGGTTCTGCTTTCGCGGTGGAGCCCCTGGCCCAGGGCTACCAACTGGCCTCGGCAAAAACCGCCGGCGAAGGCAAATGCGGCGCCGGCGCCAAGGTGAGCCAGGCCGAAGGCAAATGCGGGGAGGGCAAGTGCGGCGATGCGTCCTTCTCACGCACCGACAGCAACCATGATGGCAAGGTCTCGCGCGACGAGTTTCTCGTCGTGGCCAAGGATCGCGCCGCCGACTTCGACAAGATCGACAGCAACCACGACGGCTTCATTTCTGAACGCGAGGCCTACGACCATCTGAAGGCCATTTACCAGGCCAACGGCAAGCCGATGCCCGACGGCCTGTTCAGCCACCTGCAAAACGACAAGTCCTGACCTGCCCCCTTGCGCCGCGCCCCTCCTGCCTGACAGGCGGGGCGTCGTGCGTTTTCCCGGAGCCACACCATGAGCATGATCGATAACCCAATCCAGGCCGGGCTCGGCCTGCGCCGTGGGCTGCTACCCGCGCTGCTGGCGATGGAGGACGGCGCGGTGGACTTCCTCGAATGCGCGCCGGAGAACTGGATCGGCGTCGGCGGCGCCTTTGGCGAGGGGCTGGCCAGCCTGGCCGAACGCTTTCCTGTCGCCTGCCACGGGCTGTCGCTGTCACTGGGTGGCAGCGAGCCGTTGGACCGGGACTTTCTCGTCCGCACGCGACAGTTTCTTGAACGCTACCAGGTCAGCCTTTATAGCGAGCACCTGAGCTATTGCACCGATGACGGCCACCTCTACGACCTGATGCCGATCCCCTTTACCGACGAGGCCATCCAGCATGTCGCCGCGCGCATCCGCGAAACCCAGGAGCGCCTCGGCCGGCGCATCGCGGTGGAGAACATCAGCTACTATGCCGCACCGTACCAGGCACTGAGCGAGATCGACTTCATCACAGCGGTGTTGGAAGAGGCCGATTGCGACCTGCTGCTGGACGTCAACAACCTGTTCGTCAACGCCTGCAACCACGGTTACGACGCCTTGGCATTCCTTCACGCGCTACCGCTACAACGGGTGACAAGCCTGCATGTCGCCGGCCACTACGACGAAGCCGCGGACCTGAAGATCGACACCCACGGCGCTACGGTGAGGGACGGCGTGTGGGCGCTGCTGGCCGCCGCTTACCAGCGTTTCGGCGTGCACCCCACGGTGCTGGAACGCGATTTCAACTACCCGCCGCTGGCCGACCTGCTGGAAGAAACCGGGCGCATCCGAGCCATCCAGCAGGCCTGTCTTGGCGCGCTTGCCAACAGCAGTGCCGCTCATGTCTGAAACCCTGCGCGAGCAACAATTCACTCTGGCCCGCCACCTGCGCGACCCGACCCGTCAGGCGCCGCCGCCGGGCATCGAGGCGCGGCGCCTGAAGGTCTATCGCGAGCTGTTCTACAACGCCATCGAAGGGCTGCTGGCCGGCAGCTTCCCGGTGCTGCGGTCCACCCTCGGGGATGCACGCTGGCATGCCCGGGTGCGCGACTTCTATGCCGGGCATCGCAGCCAGACGCCACTGTTCACGGGCATCGCCGAAGAGTTCGTCGCCTACCTGCAACAGCAGCAGGCGGATACCGACCCGGCCGCGCCCTGGCAGGTGGAGCTGGCCCACTACGAGTGGGTCGAGTCGCAGTTGTACCTGAGTGACGCCCAGGACCCGCCGCACCAGCAGGACGGTGACCTGCTGGCCGGTGTCCCGCTGCTGTCCTGCCTGGCCATGCCACTGGCGTACCGCTGGCCGGTGAACCGCATCGCTGCGGACCATCAACCCACCGAGGCACCGCAAGTGCCGACCTTGCTGCTGGTGCACCGCGATGCCGGGCACCAGGTGCATTTTGCCCGGTTGGCGCCTCTGGCGTATCACCTGCTGGCCTCGCTGGCCGCTCACCCGCGCAGTGGGCGGGAGCACCTGCAGGCCCTGGCCGCAACGGCCGGCGGCGATGCCCAGGCCATCCAGCACCAGGGCCTGGCGCTGCTAGAGTCGCTGCGCGCTCAGGGCATCGTGATCGGCACCCAGATCCACCTCTGAATCCCCACTGCCGCTTCCACACCGGGGGCGGCGTGATCCACGACCGAAAACGAGAAAGCCCTGCAAGCGTAAACCTGCAGGGCTTCTCGGTCAGGCGGACCATCTCACTAAGCCCGTCTTGCGACTAATGCCGGTCAGTTAAGACATTACGCGAACCGTAGCAGCTGGCGAAGCCTGCGTCCGGCTGCGCAGCAGTCGTAAAACAGTCACTGCGGTATTCCAGACAAATCGTGGAAGCAGGATTTGCGACGGCTTCGCCGCCGGACGCAGCCTTCGCCAGCTGCTACGGGGGGCAGTGCTGAACCTGAAATTCCTTAACTGACTGGCATTGCGTCTTGCGACGGGCTTTTTTTGCGGGCTCAGGCCCGTTGCCGGCGCCAGTGCTGGAGCAAGTAGTCCAGGCTCAGTTTGCCCGGTCCGTTCAGTAGCAGCGGCAACAGCGCTACCAGGTAGATGGCCGGCAGTTTGTAGTTGCCAAAACCCTGGTTGCTGATGGCGTAACCCCGGGCCAGTTCGGCGAGGCTCGACCACTGCGCCGGCCAGTGCACGGCGGCGATTGCCACGACCGTCACCACCATCAGCACCAGCGCCGACAGCCGCGTACCCAGGCCCAGCAGCAGGAAGAGGGCGCCGAGCAGTTCGGTCCACATCGACAGTTCCCAGTTGAGGGTGGCGGGCAGGTGGTTGAAGGGGAAGGGAAAGGCGGACTGGATCTGCGCGAACCAGTTTTCGCCGTTCCATTTTTCCCTGCCGGATTCGAAGAACTCCCAGGCGAGGAACACCCGCAGGGCAAGGTCGGCGCTCCAGGCGCCCAGTTGGTTCAGCGGTGCGAGGATGCCGAACAGTTTCCAGCCCGATGGCAAGGCGATGGTTTTCATGGAGAGCTCCTGTATCAACCGGCGACGGCGGGGTGCCGTCGCTTATTGTGTTCAGGATTCTTGCAACCGGTCTTATCGGCAGTGTGTCCGCCGCAGGACGTTGTGTATCCCAGTGTAGAGGCGGCCCTCAGGCCGCCGGACCGCACAGCTCGATCTGCGCACACAAGCCGCCGCCGTCGCGGTTGGACAGGGTGAGGGTGCCACCGATGGCCTGGGTCAATTGATGTGCGATGGCCAGCCCAAGGCCGGTGCCGCCGGTGCTGCGGTTACGTGAGGTTTCCAGGCGGTAGAAGGGTTTGAGCACTTCTTTCAATTCCTCGACGGGGATGCCGGGGCCGTTGTCCAGCACTCGGATCAGCGTCGTATGGCCTGCGCCGGAACGGACTTCCAGCTGCGCGGCGCCAGTGAACTTGAGGGCGTTGTCGATCAGGTTCACCAGCACCCGGCGCAAGGCATGGGGCCGGGTTTCGATCACTGCACCATTCTTCGCGCACAGGTCCACCTGCTGGCCGCTGTCCTGGTAGTCGAACACCAGGCTGTCGAGGAAGGCGTCAAGGTTCACCCGGCAACTGGCCTCGGTGCTGCCCTCCACGCTACGGGCATAGGCCACGCCTTCGCGCACCAGATGCTCCATGGCTTCGAGGTCGTTCCACAGCTTGTCCTTCTCGGCGGACGTGTCCATGAACTCGACCCGCAGCTTCATGCGCGTGATGGGCGTCTGCAGGTCGTGGGAGATGGCGGCCAGCAGTTGCATGCGTTCTTTCAGGTAGGCAGCGATGCGCGCCTGCATGGCATTGAAGGCCACCGCCGCGTAGACCACTTCCCGCGGCCCGGTTTCATCCAGGTGCGGCCCGGGGGCGTTGGGGTCGAGGCGGTCCACCGCCTGGGCCAGGCGCGTCAGCGGGCGAATCGCGGTTTTCACGGCCAGCCAGGTGCACAGCAACAACACGGCGAGCTGGATCAGCAGCACGATCGGTAGCCAGGTCGACAGGGGCACCGGCGCCGGGGTCACGTCAACGGTCAGCGGTTTGCCGTCGGCCATGCGCAGATGGACCTGGAAGTGGGGGACCGGCCCGGGGATGGTCTGGAAGTCCAGCGCGTACTGGCGACCGATGGCCTTGTCGAGGGACAGTGCCGCAATGGGCGCCTCGTCCAGGTCCAGCGCCTGGCCCGGTTCGCCGTCGTCGAGGCGGTAGCGGTAGGTGTGCCGCTCCAGCCGTGGCAGCCAGTCCGCGCGTTCCGCCGCCGGCAGGCGGTCGAGGATCGCCACCGAGGTGGACACGTCCCGTTCCAGGTTGCCCAGCATCATCGAGCGCGCGCTCTGGTAGCGCTCGTAGAACTGGAAGCTGAAGGACAAGCCGTAGGCCAGTACCAGCCCGGTGAAGAAGATCAGCGCGAGGCGCGAGGCGAGGGTGCGCGGCCAGCGCGGCAGGCTCTTCACGATTGTGGCTCGACCAGTTGCACGGGCAGGGAGAACACATAACCTTCGCTGCGTACTGTCTTGATGTAGGCCGGCTCGCGGGCGTCGTCCTGCAAACGCTGGCGCAGGCGGCTGACCAGCAGGTCGATGGAGCGGTCGAAGATATCCGCCTCGCGGCCCTGGGTGAGATTGAGCAACTGCTCGCGGCTGAGCACCCGTTGCGGGTGGTCGAGGAACACTCGCAGCAGACGGTACTCGGCGCCGCTCAACGCGACCAGGGTGCTGTCGCCGTCCAGCAGGTGACGCGCGGTGGTGTCCAGGCGCCACTGGCCGAAGCCGATCAGCCGGCTGCTTTCGCTGATGGTCATGTTCGGCGGCAGCATGCGCGTGCGGCGCAGCACGGCATTGATGCGCGCCAGCAGCTCGCGCGCAGAGAAGGGTTTGGTCAGGTAGTCGTCGGCGCCCATTTCCAGGCCGATGATGCGGTCGGTTTCGTCGTTGCGTGCGGTCAGCATCAGCACCGGCGTGGCCTTGTGCTTGCCGGCGCGCAGCTCGCGACACAGTAGCAGGCCGTCGTCGCCGGGCATCATGATGTCCAGCACGATCAGGTCGACCGCGTTGGATTCGAGGAAGGCGCGCATCTGCCGGCCGTCGGCAACGATGGTGGTGCGCAGTCCGTTCTTCTTCAGGTAGTTGCCTACCAGTTCCCTGATCTCGCGATCATCGTCAACGATCAGGATGTGATCGACATGCTCCATCGCCCGGCGCCTGTTCTGTGGTTGTGCCCTGAAGTGTACAGAGCCCGATGGCACTTGCCTGCCGCGCTTTGTATTGCAGTGTATCCAGTGCGCCGGCAGATACGTGGAGAGGCAACCGGCCCCCGTCATGGACACATCTGCAACAACTCCCGAGCCTGAAATGAATGCCAACGGGGAGGGGGCTTCCTCCTCGCAGTGAAGCGAATCACTCAACAGAGCAGCCCGTTGCACTGATCCGTGTTTTTCTTCGCTACCTGCATCTGTATCGAAACCAGCGTCCGTCGGACAATGATCCTCCCGGCCGGCCTCACCAGTTGAGCCTGATGGGAGAGTCGCTATGTGACTCGATTTTCGCTGTACCGCAAACCTCTCATTCAGGAGGCCTAATGGCTAAGCTTGCAATTTTCTTGGGCGGATTTTTAGCGTTAACGATCGTGATCGGTATTCTTGCGACAATCTCTCCGACATAAGGAGAGGCTAGTCATGCCGCTGTTGCCCACCGGCAAGCGCCTTGCGAGATAAGCTGCAAGTTCGCTTGCCAGTTCATTGGCGCTTTTATCGCGAATAAATTCGCTCCTGCGACTATCTATTCAAATCCGCGCCAGCGCCTGGGCCAGGTCGGCGCGCAGGTCTTCGACATCCTCGACACCCACTGACAAACGCACCAGCGCATCGCCGATGCCGAGCTGCGCACGGGTCTCTGCGGGGATGCTGGCGTGGGTCATGATCGCCGGGTGCTCGATCAGGCTTTCCACCCCGCCCAGGCTCTCGGCCAAGGCAAAGATCTGCACACTCTCGAGGAAACGCTTGGTGCCGGCCAGGTCGCTGTTCAGGTCGAGGGAAATCATCCCGCCGAAACCGCGCATCTGCCGCTGCGCCAGTTCGTGCTGCGGGTGCGACGGCAGGCCCGGATAATAGACGCGCGCCACCTGCGGCTGACGCGCAAGCCATTGCGCCAGCTCCAGCGCGTTGCTGCAGTGGCGTTCCATGCGCAGCGCCAGAGTCTTCACTCCGCGCAGGGTGAGAAACGCGTCGAACGGCCCGGCGATAGCACCCACCGCGTTCTGCAGGAAGCCCAGGCGCTCGGCCAGTTCGGCGTTCTGCCCGACCACCGCGATGCCGCCGATCACGTCGGAGTGGCCGTTCAGATACTTGGTCGTCGAGTGCAGCACGATATCGAAACCCAGCTCCAGCGGGCGCTGTATCCACGGGCTGGCAAAGGTGTTGTCGGCCACACAGATGATGCCTCGCTCGCGACAGATGCGCGCGATGGCGGCGAGGTCAGTGAGGCGCAGCAAGGGATTGCTCGGCGTCTCGACCATGACCATCCGCGTGTCGTCCTGCAGCGCCGCTTCGAAGGCCGCCAGGTCTGTCAGATCGACGAAGCTGAAGCGATGCCCGGCGCTGCGCCGGCGCACCTTGTCGAACAGTCGGAAAGTACCGCCGTACAGGTCGTTGCCGGAGACGATGTGCGCGCCAGTGTCGAGCAGTTCGAGCACGGTGGAGATCGCGGCCAGCCCGGAGGCGAAGGCGAATGCACGGGTACCGCCTTCGAGGTCTGCCACGCAACGTTCCAGCGCCCAGCGCGTGGGGTTGTGCGAGCGCCCGTAGTCGAGGCCCTTGTGTACACCGGGACTCTGCTGCGCATAGGTGGAGTTGGCGTAAATCGGCGGCATTAGCGCCCCGGTGGAAGGGTCCGGCGCCTGTCCGGCATGGATCACCCGGGTGGCGAAGGCGCGTGGCGCGGCGGTTTCGTCGTGCTGACTCATGGCAGGGATCTCCGCAAGTGATTGAGCAGGTCGACGCGGGTAATCAGGCCGTGGAAGCCCGAGGCGTCTTTGATGATCGCCACCAGCCCACGGTCGAGCTCCGCCTGCAGTTCAGCCAGACTGGCGCCGGGCGGCAGCGTTTCCAGCTTGTCGGTCATCGCGCTGGTGACGGTCATACGAAAGTGCGAAGCGTCTTCGTACACGCCAAGCAGAATATCGGACTCGTCGATCACGCCGACCAGCCGCTGTCCGTCCACCAGCACCGGCAGTTGCGACACATCAGCCAGGCGCATGCGCTGGAAGGCGGTAAGCAGCGTGTCGTCCGGGCCCACGCTGATCACCCGGCCATCCTCGAAGCGCCGCGCGATCAAGTCGCGCAGATCACCGTAGTGCTTGCGCTGCATCAGGCCCTGATCGGTCATCCACTGGTCGTTGTAGACCTTCGACAGGTAGCGGGTGCCGGTGTCGCAGACGAAGCTGACCACCCGCTTCGGCTCGGTTTGCTCGCGGCAGTAGCGCAGTGCCGCCGCCAGCAACGTGCCGGTCGAAGAGCCGCCGAGAATGCCTTCGGCGCGCAGCAGTTGGCGGGCATGATCGAAGCTTTCCTCGTCGCTGATCGAATAGGCCTGGCGCACGCTGGAAAGGTCGGCAATAGACGGAATGAAGTCTTCGCCGATGCCTTCCACCGCCCAGGAGCCGGGCGTACCGAGGGTGCCGCTGCGGCTGTATTCGGCGACCACCGAGCCGACGGGATCGGCCAGCACCATGGCCAGGTCCGGCTGCACGCGGCGAAAGAAACGGGTCAGCCCGGTCAGCGTGCCGGCCGAACCGACGCCGACGACGATGGCATCCAGATCATGCTGAGTCTGCGCCCAGATCTCCGGAGCGGTGCTGCACTCGTGGGCCAGCGGGTTGGCCGGGTTGTTGAACTGATCGGCGAAGAAGGCGTCGGGAATCTCCTGCGTCAGCCGCGCAGCAACGTCCTGGTAGTAGTCGGGATGGCCCTTGCCGACGTCGGAGCGGGTGATGTGCACCTCGGCGCCCATCGCCTTGAGGTGCAGGACCTTCTCGGTGGACATCTTGTCCGGCACCACCAACACCACCCGGTAACCCTTGGCGCGGCCGACCAGGGCCAGGCCGAGGCCGGTGTTGCCGGCGGTGGCTTC
Organism: Pseudomonas sp. GW821-FHT04C07; assembly: GCF_059420325.1. Lineage (NCBI taxonomy): Bacteria > Pseudomonadati > Pseudomonadota > Gammaproteobacteria > Pseudomonadales > Pseudomonadaceae > Pseudomonas > Pseudomonas sp. GW821-FHT04C07. The sequence continues at coordinate 184,177 of NZ_JBWKTM010000006.1, read as the reverse complement.
GACTATAGTGCCGCCGGGTCGCAGGCGGCCATCGCGCTCGGCGGCGTCGATCATCGCCAGGCCGATGCGATCCTTGATCGAACCACCGGGGTTCTGCGATTCGAGCTTGAGGAACAGCGTGCATGGACCGGTATCGAAGCGGCTGACACGCACCAGCGGCGTATTGCCGATCAGTTCGAGCACGGCGGGGCGGGAGTCGTTCGGCATGTCGTCACCTCGCTGCAGCAATCGGCACTGGATGGACAGCAACCTGCGGCGAGTTATCGTGCGTCAGTCGCTGGCAATGTCTCGCTTGGAACATAGGCCGGGATTGCGCCGCCCGCAACCTTGCGCAGCCAGCCGGTAGTGTCGCCGCCGAAACGACAACCAACCGGATGAACACAATTGCAGTGCGCTCAACCTCTGCGCACATTTACGCCTACGCCAGCCAGAGCCGCGTCATTGCCTTCATTGCACAGGCGGCGCAGTCGGTCTGTCTGGAGCGCAAGATGATGGTGTTGGCTTTGGTGACGTGCGAGCGCTGGTTCTCGATGACGAATTTACTGGTGCATCGAAGACGGCTCCTTAAGACAGCTCTGCTACAGGTCTGTTAATGCTGATAGGCAAGGGATGCGATGCGTTTATGCGGTCTTCCAGTCTTTTCACGAACGCTTCGGCTTCTGCATAACTGCGAAATTTGACGCACCATGCATCCATCCAGACAACCCAGCTTTCGGGAGTGTTCACTTCCTCGATTCTGATCAGCATCACTGGAGCCCTTTCTTCGTGAGGTGGTGCAGGTCAATTACGAGCCCAGGCAAAAAAGCTCGTACCATTTCGAGATCTCAATAGCGACTCGCAAGCGGCGCAGGCACCTGGTTGACGGGTTTCATCTGAGGGTTTTTCTCAGCGACTCAATTCCCTTTCTGACGGACTCGGCGTTCAAGTCGAGTGTGGCGACAGCTCCAAGAGCGGTGCTGGAAACGCCAGTGGATCCCCTCTGATCGATCCACATCGCTATCGACTCAATGGCGTCGGCAAGCGCGAGCTGGTTTTCGTGAAGGGTTTCGAGTATGTCCGGCAGTTGGGGCGTTGCTGGCATGGCGACATTTCCTCAGAGTGAACTGAAAAGCCTAGCAGCGTCATGGCTAGTGTGCCGGAGCATCACGGTTATCCAGGTAGATTGGCCGGGTGTCTGTTCATTTGAAAAGGTTAGAGGGTGTCATCTTGGCGTCATCGAACTAATGGCAAGATCCTCGCAAACCGTCTTCAGCGCACAGCAGGCATCCGCCTGCTGGTTGATGAATTTGCAAGGAATCCCCCATGAAAGGCGACGCCTCCCTGTTTGCGGCCATTGACCTGGGTTCCAATGCGTTTCGCATGATGATTGGTCAGTCGGTCAAACGGAACCAGCAGTTCGTGATCCAGGAAGTGAAAACACTGCGTGAGCCCGTCCGTTTGGCAGAGGGATTTCAAGGCGGGGATCTGGATGAATTGGCGCTGGATCGGGGATGGCAAGCGCTCGCGCGATTTGGCAAAAAATTACGCGGCTTTGAGGCGGGTCGTGTGCGGGCAGTGGCGACCAGTGCGGTGCGCGAAGCTGATAATGCTCAACTGTTTCTGGGCAGCGCGGAGCGGCACCTGGGTTTTCGTATTGACGTCATCTCCGGGCATGAAGAGGCGCAACTGGTGTATGCCGGTGTTGCCCATAGGATACCTGGTGCAGAGAGTATGCGACTGGTCGTGGATATCGGCGGCGGCTCCACTGAATTGATTCTTGGGAGGGGCGTTCAGCCCCTTGTCACCGAAAGTATTGCCATTGGCAGCGGCACCATTGGTGCGCGTTACTTTCAAGGGGGGCGTATCACGGCTCAGGCGCTCCTGGAGGCTGAGCGTGTGGCCACTCTACAGTTTGAAAAAGTGGTGCGCCGTTATCGCGCGCGGGGTTGGCAGCAGACTATCGGCTCTTCAGGTACCGCACGGATGCTGGCCAAAGTGCTCAAGGCCAACGGATTGAACGACTATGACCAAGGTGGTATCACCTACGGCGGTCTGTTGCGCCTGTCGTTGCGTCTGCTCGAAGTGGGGCATGTCAAACAACTCAAATTGGCGGGCTTGCAAAGCCATCGCCTGAGCATCCTGCCTGGCGGTCTGGTGGTCATGCTGGCGGCGTTCAAGGTATTTGGCATCCCGCATATGACGCCATCCGAGCCAGGCTTAAGGTTCGGGGTTCTTCATGGCCTGATGTGTAAACACTAATCACGGACAGCTACCTGAGAGAAGCAGTTATCAGCGAGGTGAACCGCGTCTGGATTCATTGCCGCTCCCGAACGTGCAGCCTGATGGCTGCTCTATCTACGGATGCAGAGGCCGATACCGTATGCTCCGGCGACTGGCCCGCCAGCGATATCTGAGTCCAAGTCTCAAGTGCCCGGGCGCTCTATGAGCGCTCGGAGTAGCAAAGAAATCCTCTCTCGACATCCAATCGCATGTCCTTGATGCCCTTCGCGCAGATATCCACGCGTATCGGGGGGCTTCAACCGTCATCCTGGCCACCTTACTGCTCAGAATGTTTGCCTGATCTCAGGTAAGGACAGAGTCCCGCTCACGACCCGGCGGGCGAATTCACTGAATCAGGCAATAGAAGAAACAGATCCGGCAACTCGCTCCGGGCACTGCACCACATACTTCGAGCACCACGATTCACCGCCGAGACTCATCCGGATCGGCTGGTGTTTCGTGCTGTCTGCCATTCAAATCCATGGAAATTCATACGATGAAGAAGCTCGTCATAGGTGGTGTTGCTGCGATCATCCTGGCGCTTGCCACCACCAGCCAGGCACAGGATGCGCAACCGCACGGCTACATGATCGCCAACTACGAAATCAAGGATCAGGCAACGTTCCAGAAGTACATGGAAGCGGCCGGGCCGCTCGCGCCGAAATACGGCGGCAAGGTGATCGTTTTCAACCTCAACGCACCGGTAGTCGAAGGCAAGCCAAAGTCGGTGATGGCTATCGCTGAGTTCCCAACTCTTGCCGACGCTCAGCGCTTCTACAACTCTGCTGAATACACCGCGGCGAAGAAACTTCGCATCGCGGCCACCCAAGGCTCGGTCGTGATCACTGAAGGATTCGTGCCTGCGCAGCAGTAGTGCGGGTCGATGCACAAGGGGGCGTTCTGTTCCCCCAGCACTCAGCTGAATCGACTTCTCAACGGTAATCAGGAGCTTGATATGGGCAACCCCCGTGACATCACTGTTCAGCCGCAGAGTGTCCCTGCTCACGGCCGTCGACAAATTCTGCAAGCAGGCGCGGCCCTCGCCGCGCTGCCGATTGTGGCCGCCACACTCGGAGCCGTTCAGGCTGCGGACAAGCAAACCAGCACAGGTATCAAAATGCCCGAAGTTAAATCCGACGAGTTCATCAATGGTCTGGCCGACTTGATGGCGCATTCGACGCGTACGCCCATCTTGAGATGGCCGAATGAGTACGACATGGAGTACGAGGAGATCTTCTTTCCGGCAATGGATGGCGTGACGATCGAGGGCTGGTTCATTCCGGGCAAATCAGACCGGCTCATCATCTGCAACCATCCGATGCCCTGCAACCGCTATGGCTACCCGGGGCACCTGGAGCCCTGGACCAATTTTGGTGGCTTCGAGGTGAACTTCCTGCCGGAGTACAAAATTCTGCACGAGGCGGGCTACACCATTATTGCCTACGACATGCGCAACCATGGCCGCAGCGGAACGGGCAGCGGTGGGGTCAATGGCCACGGTGTGCTGGAGTACCGTGACGTGATTGGCTCCTTGCGCTATGCGAAATCCCGGTCCGACACCAAGGACATGAAAACCGCGCTGTACAGCCGCTGCCTGGGTGCCAATGCCACCATCGTGGGGATGAAAAAGCACCCGCAAGAGTTCCAGCACATCAAGGCGATGATTGCGCTGCAACCGGTGACGCCGCGAGTCTTCGTCGAAACCGCCATGCAAACGCAAAAAATCGCCAATGGTGTCGAACGATTCGACGTGGCCTTCCACACGCGCACGGGCTATCGCCTGGCCGACGTCTGGCCGATGGAATATGCCAAGGCCGTGACCGTTCCGACCCTGGTCGCCCAGGTCCGTAACGATTTTCTGACCAAGCCGTCGAACGTGCAGGAGATCTTCGATACCCTCTCTTCGCGCGACAAGAAACTGTTCTGGATTGAGGGGACGGACCAGCGTTTTCAGGGTTACAACTACTTCGGGACTCATCCTGAACTGATGCTGGAGTGGTTTGATTCCCACTTTGCATGACCCACAAACGGGCTTGCTGAATCGAGCCGGCACAACGGGCCGCAAGCCTGTTGACTGAGCCGCGGATGACTGCGACGGTTAACGCCAGGGTTGGATCAAGGAGAGTATCCAGCCATCCACCATTTTACTGCCTGAAATGAAGGCGTCAGGTCAGGCAGCGAATTTGCGACTGCACAGAGCGCTATGCTTTGAGCATTGAGTCAAACGCTTGGAGTTGACAGTGCGTCCCGAAGATAAAGTAAATACGCCCAGCGCCGTAGATACCAGCGCGCTTGCTCGCGCAATTGCCCGAATTGCCCCGACTGATGGCGATTACAACACCGCGCTCCCCGCACTCACTGTTCATCGGCGCAAGGCCGCGACGGCACCGATGCACTGCCTCTACGGGCTAGGGCTGGGGGTGACGGTCCAGGGCGCAAAGCAGGTGATGGTGGCGGACGAAGTGCTGTCCTATGCTGCGGGCCAATCGATGCTCAGCACCGTTGACCTGCCCGTGGTTTCTCATGTGACGCGGGCCAGCGTTTCGCAGCCTTTTCTCGGCTTGATGCTGTTACTGAACAGTACAACGATCATGCGCATTGCCGCCGAGATGCAATTACCGCAGCCGCCGAAGGACTGTGTTTATCGACCGATCACGGTGCAGACGCTGGATGCGGCCACCCTCGATGCCCTGGTCAGGCTGGTTGACCTGCTGGACGAAGCGGTGTTGCTGCCGCAACTGGCGCCGCTGATTCAGGACGAAATCATCGTGCGGCTGCTAACCGGTCCCCACGGTCCGCAGTTGCGCCACATCGTCACCGCCGGTTCGCCCAGCCAGCAGATCGCCAAGGCGGTGGCCTGGCTCAAGCTGAATTTCTGTCTGCCGCTGCGCATGGATGAACTGGCTGCCCGGGCGCACATGAGCCCCTCAACGTTCCGTCAGCACTTTCGCGCCGTCACCGGCATCAGCCCGCTGCAATACCAGAAGCAGTTACGGTTGCAGCAGGCCAGGCAATTGATGCTTAGCGAAAACGTCGATGCCGGCAGCGCGGGCGACCGGGTGGGCTACGTCAGCCCATCCCAGTTCAGCCGCGAATACAGCCGGTTGTTTGGTCAGCCGCCGCAGCGGGACATCAAGCGCATGCGTGTGCATTGATGGCAGGCCATTGCTGATCCTGGCGGTGTTGGCGACGACGATCGGGATCAGTATTGGCCTCCTCATCATCCCGCGCGTCGTGGTTTCATCGGCTCTGTCAGTCGTAGGCGAGGGAGCAAGACAGCGCTCGGTAGGCGTCGGCCTGGGCGAGCAGATCGTTGGCCTTGGCTTCGAAGGTCTGTACGGCATCGGCACCGGCGGCGAAACGGGCAGGGGGCTTCTCGAGCCCGGCCAACTGCACGAGAGCGGTGGCGAGCCTGGCGGGATCACCGCCCTGCTTACCGTCCATGCTGTTCCAGGCCGCGATGGTCTCCCTGGTGCGTTGCACGTAGTCGTCAATGTTGGGCGTGGCGTAGGTGGTCGAGCTGGTGGTGAGCAGCTCGGTGCGAAAGAAACCGGGCTCGACCAGCATCGTCTGAATACCGAAGGGGGCGATCTCCGGGGTGAGCGATTCCATCCAGCCTTCGATCCCGAATTTTGCCGCGGCGTACGCTGAGCAAAACAGTCCACCGGTGATGCCGGCCGTGGAGGAGAGGGTGAGCAACAGGCCGCTGCGCTGTTTGCGCATCACCGGCAATACGGTGCGCGTGATGTTCATCGGGCCAAACAGCAGCGTCTCGATCTGATCGCGGACCTGCTCGGGGCTGAGCTCTTCGAAGAAGCCCGCGTAAAAATTGCCTGCGTTGTTGACGAGCACATCGATGCGACCGAACTTTTCGACAGCCGCCTTGGCCGCGGCCTGGGCGTCCTCAAGGCGGGTGATGTCGAGCTTGATGGTCAACAGGTCAGCGTGGGCGCCAAGTGCTGCCGCGACCTTCTCGGGATTGCGACCGGTGGCGACGACTGCGTGGCCGGCGGCCAGCGCCGCCTTGGCGATGTCTACGCCCAGCCCGCGACCTGCGCCGGTGATCATCCAGACTTTTTTCTCAGTCATGTGCTGTTCCTCATTTCTCGTTGTGTGCGTGCTGCTCGGGAGGTGGGTTTCAACGGTGGCTGGACATGCTTCACGAATGAAGGTGAGCAAGTGGCAAGCATAAAGCGTTTGTTCCCGCTGCCATTGTCTGCGGCCCGCTGTGAAACAGCTTGCATGGATCGGTGCATTTCTTGCCTGAAATGACGGAATTGCATCAGAAGCGCCCGATGGATTTTTCTCGATATCGGGGGGGATTCGGCGCTCGGAGTAGACGATTCAATCGGATCGCAAGCGCGTAGCTGGATCACCCCGTCGGCCTGATGGGCATACGCCAGCACGGCAAACGCCCATCTGCTTGCCTTCCGGGTTTTCGAGCTAATTCACGAACGGCCCGACGATGGCGCTGTAAACTGGCCGCGCAAAAGGCGTTGCTTCATTGAATGCCCCAGCGGACTTGGCGGACCGAGCCCGCTGACGACGTCGGGCCCACCGCCCATACACGACCGCCCCTTTACCACCTCAAGCAAGAGATCCCCATGGCAAACCACGACCTCACCTTCATCCCCGACCCCGACCCGGAATCCATCTCATCCGACGTCGCCGGTTTTGGCGGCCTGCTGGTCTCCACTCAGATCCCCACCCGCGCCGATGGCAGCCTGGAGCTGGGCGGCATCGCTCTGCAGAGCGAGTGCACCCTGCAGGCGCTCAAGGTAGCGCTGGAGCGCGCCGGCAGTTCCATGGACCGGGTCCTGCATTTGACCATCTACCTCACCGACATGGCCGACCGCGCCGCCTTCAACGAGGTCTACCAGCGCTTCTTCGCCAAGCCCTGGCCGGTTCGCGCCGCCGTTGGCGTGGCCGCCCTGGCGGTCGAAGGCATGCGCGTGGAAGTCACCGCGATGGCGGCCCGGGGCTGAACCCGCGGGCTTATCCCGTGAGCTTATCCGGCGGCCCCGCTCAGCGAGCGGCCGCCACCGGGCAGCACACGGGTGCCGGTCAAGCGTTTCGCCGCTACAATGCGTGCCTTGACCGTGACAAGCCAGACTAAAAAAAATGTCCCTACCCAAGCATCACCTGGAACTGCTCAGCCCCGCCCGCGACGTGGCCATCGCCCGCGAGGCCATCCTGCATGGCGCCGACGCCGTATACATCGGAGGCCCGAGCTTCGGCGCCCGCCACAACGCCTGCAACGAGGTGAGCGATATCGCCCAATTGGTGGAGTTCGCCCGTCGTTACCACGCCCGGGTGTTTACCACCATCAATACGATCCTGCACGACAACGAGCTCACGCCTGCCCGCAAGCTGATCCACCAACTGTACGATGCCGGTGTCGACGCGCTGATCGTCCAGGACCTGGGTGTGATGGAGCTGGATATCCCGCCGATCGAGCTGCACGCCAGCACCCAGACCGACATCCGCACCCTGGCACGGGCCAAGTTTCTCGATCAGGCCGGTTTCTCCCAACTGGTATTGGCCCGCGAGCTGAACCTCCAGGAGATCCGCGCCATCGCGGACGAGACCGATGCAGCGATCGAGTTCTTCATCCACGGCGCACTGTGCGTGGCGTTCTCCGGCCAGTGCAACATTTCCCACGCGCAGAACGGTCGCAGTGCCAACCGTGGCGACTGCTCCCAGGCCTGCCGCCTGCCTTACACCCTCAAAGACGACCAGGGCCGCGTAGTTGCCTTCGAGAAACACCTGCTGTCGATGAAGGACAACAACCAGAGCGCCAACATCCGCGCCCTGGTAGAGGCCGGCGTACGCTCGTTCAAGATCGAGGGGCGCTACAAGGACATGGGCTATGTGAAGAACATCACCGCCTATTATCGCCAGCGCCTGGACGATGTCCTCGAAGACCGTCCGGACCTGGCCCGTGCTTCCAGCGGCCGCACCGCGCACTTCTTCATGCCCGACCCGGAAAAGACCTTCCACCGTGGCAGCACCGATTATTTCGTCAGCGAGCGCAAGATCGACATAGGCGCCTTCGACACGCCAACCTTTACCGGCCTGCCGGTGGGTGTGGTGGAGAAGGTCGGCAAGCGCGATTTGCAGGTGGTGACCCATGAACCGTTGTCCAACGGTGATGGCCTCAACGTGCAGGTCAAGCGCGAAGTGGTGGGCTTTCGCGCCAACATCGCCGAACCCAAGGGCGAGTTCGAGGAGGACGGCGAAAAACGCTACCGTTACCGCGTCGAGCCCAACGAGATGCCGGAAGGGATGTACAAGCTACGGCCGAACCACCCGCTGAGCCGCAACCTGGATCACAACTGGCAGCAGGCCCTGCTCAAGACCTCCGCCGAGCGCCGGGTGGGCCTTGCCTGGGTCGCTCGCCTGCGCGAGGAACGCCTGGAACTGACCGCCACCAGCGAGGAGGGCATCAGCGCCAGCGTCGCCCTGGACGGTCCGTTCGGCCTGGCCAACAAGCCGGAACAGGCCCTGGAGCAACTGCACGACCTGCTCGGCCAGCTGGGTACCACCGAGTACCACGCCACGGACGTCAAACTGGATGCACCGCAGGCGTACTTCATCCCCAACTCGCAGCTCAAGGCCCTGCGCCGCGAAGTCATCGAAGCGCTGACCGCGGCCCGCATCAATGCCCACCCACGGGGCGGACGCAAGGCCGAGACCACGCCGCCACCGGTGTACCCGGAGTCGCACCTGTCGTTCCTGGCTAACGTCTATAACCAGAAGGCCCGCGACTTCTATCACCGTCACGGGGTCAAGCTGATCGACGCGGCCTTCGAGGCCCACGAGGAAACCGGCGAAGTGCCGGTGATGATCACCAAGCATTGCCTGCGCTTCTCCTTCAACCTGTGCCCCAAGCAAGCCAAGGGCGTCACCGGCGTGCGCACCAAGGTCGCGCCGATGCAGCTGATACACGGCGACGAGGTGCTGACGCTGAAGTTCGACTGTAAGCCCTGCGAGATGCACGTGGTCGGCAAGATCAAGGGTCACATCCTTGACCTGCCGCAACCGGGCAGCGCGGTGCAGTCGGTCGTCGGGCACATCAGCCCAGAGGACCTGCTCAAGACTATCCCTCGTGGCCCGCACTGAGTGACGGGCGAGCGCGAAGTTACGGCACCGCGCCCGCGCGCTTGGCCAAACTTCGCGCGATCAAGGGGCAGGAAGCCATCCAGGACAAGCGCTGCATCGTCCGCGCAGAACCTGGTCTACGTATAGCTCTTCTTGCTCATCTCCTTACTCCTTGTAGAGGGAGGGTTGGTGGTGAATCGGTAGGCGCTCAGCTGTGCGAGAAGTACTGCTTCAGGCCATACACGAGGCCAGCGAAGGGCATGCCGAGCGCAGCGTAGACGGCCTCGGCTTCGGGTGCGGCGTTGTCGGCCAGAATCTCAACGGCGACGCTCGAGTAACCGACGGGGATCACGCCGGCCTGTTGCATGCGCGCCACGCCCATGGCGACTTGCGTCTGGGTGAAGCCGCCGGAAGCATCGATCACTGCATAGCTGTTGTAGCCGTCGGCAATTGCCGAGATCGCCGGGAAGGCGAGGCAAACGTCGGTCGAGATACCCGTCACGATCAGGTTCTTGCGGCCGGTCGCCTTGACCGCATCGACGACGCGACGCTCGTCCCAGGCATTGACGGTGGTGCGCTCGATGCGCTTCACACCCGGCAGCGCTTCGACGAGCTCAGGGATCAGCGGCCCCCACATCCCCTCGGTCGTCGTGGTGACGATGATCGGCAACTTCAGCGCCAGCGCTGCCTTGGCCAGGCCGACGACGTTGTGCTTGAGCGCCAGTGTGTCGATGTCGCGCACGCCGGTGTAAAGGCCGACCTGATGGTCGACCAGCAGCAGGATGGCATTTTCGCGGGTCAGGCGTTCGTGGAGCTGGGGCGAGTTCATGGCAAGGCTCTCCGGGGCGGGTTGAGATGCATTAACCTTGGCGCTGGGACAATCCGAGAACAATTAGCCAAAATGAGAACCATCGTCCATACGACGGGACGATAAGTCGACGCGAGACGTCGGCTGCCGTGTGCACCGAGGGCTGCCGATGCTCGATCTCTGTGACGTCTACTACTACGCCAGGGTGGTCGAACACCAAGGCATCACGGCTGCGGCTCGGGCGCTCGACGTACCCAAGTCTAGCATCAGCCGGCGCATCCTCGTGCTGGAGGCATCGCTGGGTGCACGGCTGATTCAGCGCACGTCACGGCGTTTTGTCGTGACGGAGATCGGCGCGGAGTTCCATCGCCACGCGCTGGCCCCGCCGTTGAAGGTGGCTCGTCCGGTGTTATTGCTCATTGGACACCTTCAGATCGCAAGAAAGGGCGTTGGCGGCCCGGATGCTGCGGCGCAGTTCGGGAAGTCGAGCCTGTGTTTGGTCGGGCGCTAAAGCCACGTATTCACCACTCGTCGATCCAGCTCCTCCCAATCCGCTATGCCCAGCACCCGCGTGGTGTTCAACCCGCGCAAATAACCGCGCAACTGATTGGCGGTGGCCCGCGCAAGCTCCGGGGCGGGCGCGTTTTCGCACAACAGTACGGTTTCGTATTGGATCAAATACTCGGCCACCCGGTCACGGAAATCGGGCAAAACGGCGTCGCGGATCAGGTCAAAAGTTCTCAAGGAGAGATCCTCATCAATCTTTTCTGGTTGTGATGGAGTGTGCATCCGTCTGCACGGCGCGCAACTATTGCTAGAAGTGATAGTGACCATTACGAAACGCAAGTTCTGCTTTGTCGGCAATAGTCGGAAAATCGCCTCCATCGAACACGCGGCTCAAGAACTTTGCTCCATGAAGACATTGACCCGACTGGCTCTGGTCAGCCCAGCTGACGGGCGGAGTGGTTACTGCACCTGGTTGAACACACAAAACACCAATGGCAATGGCGGCGCTCGTGACGCAGTTCCGCTGTTTGATGAACCGAACCTTTTATTTTCAGGATGAGACCGATGCGCCCTTTTTTCGTGTCTGCCACGGCGTTTGCCTCTTTGCTGCTCGCCGGTTGTGCCTCCGCGCCGAACGATCCGACCCTGACCTTGCAGACCAACAAGACCCCTGCCCAATACGCCGACTGCGTCGTACCGAAATTGCAGGGCAGTGCGTTGAACCCGACTGTCTCGCAGACCCAGCGCAGCTACCGGATCGTGGTGCCGAGCAAAGTCTCGGCGGACAACGTGCTGGAAGCCTACAAGGCCGGGAACGGCGGCAAGGTGTTCATCTACGAGCGGCATTTGCTGGCCTCGAACTTCCTGCCTTCGAGTTTTGAACGCGCCGCACAGGATTGCATCTGACCCCGGCCCGTAAACGCTTTTCATAGAGCTCCTTTGGTTGGCCGCAACCAACCAATTTTTTTGCCCCGCACCGCATTCGGTTGCGGGGCTTTTTTTTTCTGCGAATGAACAAAGGCTTTGATCGTTCCCACGCTCCCGCGTGGGAATGCATCCGGTGACGCTCTGCGTCATCTCTACAGCGGACGCAGAGCGTCCGGGGCGGCATTCCCACGCAGAGCGTGGGAACGATCAAGACCATGAACGTCGCCTAAGGGGAGTTCAGCGTCATCGAGCCCCATTCGGTGTTGAGCCGGGTGGGGCTTTTTTGCGTTGATCGTTCCCACGCTCCCGCGTGGGAATGCATCCGGTGACGCTCTGCGTCATCTCTACAGCGGACGCAGAGCGTCCGGGGCGGCATTCCCACGCGGAGCGTGGGAACGATCAAGACCATGAACGTCGCCTAAGGCGAGTTCAGCGTCATCGAGCCCCATTCGGTGTTGAGCCGGGTGGGGCTTTTTTGCGTTGATCGTTCCCACGCTCCCGCGTGGGAATGCATCCTGTGACGCTCTGCGTCACCTCTACAGCGGACGCAGAGCGTCCGGGGCGGCATTCCCACGCAGAGCGTGGGAACGATCAAGACCATGAACGTCGCCTAAGGCGAGTTCAGCGTCATCGAGCGTTAGGGTGAAACGGGTGTAAACCTATTTCAGGACTAGACGGTCTATTGTGATTTCAAGGATTCGAAGGTGCCCGGGCACTACTCGCCACCCCGTCCAGCGGACCTTGATTGACCTGCAGTTGCCCCTTTGGCGCGCGCAATGTCCATAGCAGGTAAACTCCCACCAACCCCGCTGCCGACAGCGACAACATCCCAGCCCGTGGATCGGTGAACCAGACCTCCATATTGGCCTTGAGTATTGGCGCGACAAAGCCGCCGATGTTGCCCATGGATCCAATCAGAGCAATACCACCGGCCGCGGCAACCCCACCGAGGTAGCCGGTCGGCAGCGTCCAGAACAGCGGTTGAACGGTCACGAAACCGGCGGCTGCGAAACAGAAAGCCAGCAGTACCGGTGCAAAACTGTTGAGCAAGGCCGAGGCCGCAATACCCAGGGCAGCCATGCCCAGCATGCACATCGCCATCTTGAGATGAGCCCCATGCCGGTCGGCATAACGCGTCACGAAGTACATGGCGATGGCAGCGCACAGCCACGGTAATGAAATGAACATACCCACCTCTAAGCCGACCTTGGTCCCCAGCAGCTCCGAAATTCGGGTCGGCAGATAGAAGATGACCCCGTACACACTGACCTGAACGCTGAAGTAGATCAGGATGAACTTCAGCACCCGCTTGTTGCGCATCAGACTCAGCAGGTTGGTCGGGCCATGGGCCAGTTTCAGCTTGTCTTCAGCCTCGATCTCCTGGCTCAGGGCCGCTTTCTCTTCGCGGGTGAGCCAAGGGGCATGCTGTGGCTTACTCTTGAGGTAGAACAGCGCAATGATCCCTACGACGACCGCCGCCAGGCCTTCCACCAGGAACATCCATTGCCAGTTGGTCAGGTTGAACATGTCATGCATTTCCAGCAACCAGCCCGACATTGGACTGCCCAGCATCAAGGCCATTGGCAAGCCGAAATAGTAGATGCCGATAGCCTGGCCGCGACGCTGGGCCGGAAACCAGTAGGTCAGGTACAGGATCACACCCGGGGAAAAACCCGCTTCGGCCACGCCGAGCAGAAAGCGCAGCACGTAAAACGTTGTTTCATCCCGGGTGAACATCATGGCGGCGGACACCAGCCCCCAGGTGATCATGATCCGGCTGAGCCAGACTCTCGCGCCGACGCGGTGCAACATCAGATTACTCGGCACTTCGAAGATGGCATAACCGATAAAGAAAATACCCGCACCCAGGGCGAAGGCCGCATTGCTCAAGCCGATATCGGTCTGCAGTGCCGCCTTGGCGAAACCGACGTTGGAGCGATCGATCATTGCCAGGGCAAACATTAAAGCGAGGAACGGCAACAGCTTCCATCGACACTTGGCAATGGCGCTCTCGATGGCTGCCGCGTGATCCGGTCTTGTCGTGTTTTTGGTCATCATTTGTGTGCCTTATTATTATTGTCCAGCGATCACTGTTTTTATCTGCCAGGAACCTCTGGCAGGCAAATCAGTGGAGTGATTTACCTGCCACCAGACCCCGAGCGGCCAGGTTGCCCATCAATGCACGCAGGCCAAACGTCCAGGGTGTGGCTTCATTGCTGTAGGTGACGCGATTGTGAAGCGTGCCCAACAACGGGCTCCCGATGCTAACGCTATCGCCCGGCTTGTGAGTGAAGCCACTGCCCGGCTCTTCACGGTCTTGTGTGGGGGCAAACAGCGTGCCGAGAAACAGCATGAAACCGTCCGGGTACTGGTGATCGCTGCCCACAGTCTGCGCGACCAACTCAAGCGGGTCGCGACTGATCTGCTCCATCGAACTGCTGCCGCGCATGATAAAACCGTCATCACCCTCAACGACCAGATCGACCACGCAGCGGCGCACATCATCCAGAGAAAAGCCTTCGTCGAACAGGCGAATAAACGGGCCGATCGCACATGACGCATTGTTGTCCTTGGCTTTGCTCAACAGCAATGCGCTACGGCCTTCGAAGTCGCGCAGATTGACGTCGTTGCCCAAGGTTACGCCTTGTATCCGGCCACGGCTGTTTACCGCCAGGACTATTTCCGGCTCAGGGTTGTTCCATTTCGATTTGGGATGAATACCCACCTCATTACCGCTGCCGACGGAAGCGAGGACGGGGGCCTTGGTGAATATCTCGGCATCAGGGCCGATGCCGACTTCCAGGTATTGTGACCAAAGCCCCTGCTCGATCAACAAGGCCTTCAGCCGGTCGGCTTCGGTTGAACCCGGTTTGATCGAACTCAGGTTGTCGCCGATAGCCGCTTTGACGAGGCTGCGTACACTTTCGGCCTTGACTGCATCACCGCCCGCCTGCTCTTCAATCACGCGTTCAATCATGCTGGCGGCGAATGTCACACCTGCAGCCTTGATCACCTGCAGGTCAGCCGGCGGCAACAGAAAAGCCTTGGCGGGATCGGACCCGGGGCCCGTATTGGCCAACAATGCCTCAAGACTCCCGATGTATTCACCGCGAATGCTACGAACAGCCTCAAGCGGTGAAGCACTTTCCAGCAGATCACTCAATGTCGGGAACACCTTCGACAAATCAAACACACCGTCGGCGCGCAGCACTACCGGCGAGGGGCCAGCGGCCTCCCCCGGCACCCAGGCACGACCGATCAGAGTGCCTTCCAGCCCATCGATCGGCAGGGTGTTTTTACAGGTCAATTTCAGATGGGGCATATATAGGTCCAGGTCAATTCGATGACGACCCGGCAAAACTAGTGGACTTGTCTGATAAATCCCAATGACATATTTTCAGCGTTTGATATCGTTTCGTTATCAACCAGATCGAGCCTCTTTATGGAAAACGACGAGATTTCATTCGCCAGCGTGAGCAAATGGCTGAAGATCAAGCATTTGATATTGGTCGACACTTTGGCCAAGACCCGCAACATGCACACCACTGCCGAACTGATGAATCTGACACAGCCAGCCATCAGCAAGATGTTGCGCGACGTCGAGCTGTTACTCGGTTTTGCGTTGTTCGAACGGCAAACCCGCAGCATGGCCCTGACCGAACTTGGCGAGTTCGTGGTCCGCTATGCCCGGATGACGCTCGACGACACGCAGTCATTCGTCGATCAGCTCAATAAATTGCGCAAAGGTGGACATGGTCATTTGAAAGTCGGCGCGATTTTCGCCGCGACCTCGGTCGTGCTGCCCGAGGCGATCACCCGGATCAAGCTGGATCGCCCCATGCTGTCCATCGAAGTGATTGAGCAAACCAGCAATCAACTGCTGGAAATGCTTGAGCACAAGAAGCTCGATTTGATCATTGCCCGCTTCACGGATGAGCGTTATCAGCAACCGTTCGACTTCCGCGCACTCGGACCTGAACCCTTTTGCCTGGTGGTCAACAGTCGCCATCCCCTCGCGCAGTTCGACGAAGTGGCTACCGAGCAACTGAGCGATTGGCCCTGGGTGATGTACCCCTTCAATGCGCCCATACGGCGCCGGATGGAAAGCGCCTTCACCGAGTTCAACATGCGCACGCCCACCAACACCGTCGAAACCATCTCGATGCCCACCTTCCTGCAACTCCTGCAATCGGGGCCGATGCTCGCGATGTTGCCCGAATCCATGGTGCAGTCGCAGGTTCAGAGTGGCTTGCTTAAAGTGCTCAACACTCCGTTCAAGGTCGAACCTCAGGACTACGGCATCATCACGCGCAAGGACGAACCACTGACCGAAGCGGCCCGCGAATTCGCCGACACCTTGCTGGAATTCGCCAGGCTGCGACGGGAAACTGCCGATCACTGAGGACTTTTTTTGTCAATAACGGCAAATAAGATGAGAAAAAGTTATCGATCAATCCAAAGGTCTCATTAGGCAGCAGCATCCGGGGGCTCTTATAGTGCAGCAACAAAGGCATGGCGCGGCCTGTTGGCCAGCGACCTCCCACGCTTCATAGCCAGAGAGTTTCCGATGGAATTGATCATGAAAACCGGTGCAGCCGCCGTCCTGCGCCTCAATCCTCTGGACGATGTGCTGATCGCCCGTCGGCCGTTGATACCGGGTGAAGTCCTCGAACAGGAAGGCGTGACCGTACGTCAACCTGTACCCGCCGGTCACAAGATCGCCGCACGTCGCATTGATGCAGGCCAGGCCCTGCGTCGCTATGGGCAGATCATCGGTTTTTCCACCGAGGTTATCGAGGCCGGTGACCACGTGCATGTGCACAACCTGGCCATGGGCGATTTCGCCCGTGATTATGCATTCAGCCTCGATGTGAAACCCGACAAGCCCTTGAACAGCGAGCCTGTGTTCATGGGGATCGTGCGCCCGGACGGTCGCGTGGCTACCCGAAACTATATCGGCATCCTGACCTCTGTGAATTGCTCGGCCACCGTCGCCCGCGCCATAGCCGACCACTTCCGACGGGACATTAACCCTGGCGCATTGCTGGCATACCCCAACGTCGATGGCGTGGTCGCCCTGACCCACTCCGCCGGTTGCGCCGTAGACCCCGCCGGCGAAGGCCTGGCGTTGCTGCGCCGTACATTGGCGGGCTACGCGACCCATGCCAACTTCGCCGCTGTGCTGGTGATCGGGCTGGGCTGCGAAACCAACCAGATCGAAGGGCTGCTCAGCACCCAGGGTCTGAGCCGCAGCGATACGCTGCGCACTTTCAGCATCCAGGACAGCGGCGGCACATCCAAAGCGGTCGCCAGCGGCATCGCTCAGGTCAAGGCGTTGCTTGAGGAGGCTAACCAGGTCAAACGTGAACTCGTCAGTGCCAGGCACCTGATCATTGGCCTGCAATGCGGTGGCTCGGATGGTTATTCCGGCATCACCGCCAATCCTGCGCTGGGTAATGCGGTGGACCGACTGGTCGCCTGTGGCGGCACGGCAATCCTTTCTGAAACGCCGGAAATCTATGGCGCCGAACACCTGCTGACCCGCCGGGCAATCAACCGCGCAGTGGGTGAAAAACTCATTGCACGGATTCATTGGTGGGAGGCGTATTGCGAGCGCATGGGTGCAGAACTGAACAACAACCCTTCGGCCGGCAACAAGGTCGGAGGCTTGACCACCATTCTGGAGAAGTCACTGGGTGCTGTTGCTAAAGCAGGGTCCAGCAACCTGGTCGATGTTTATGAATATGCCCAGATAGTCAGCGCCAAAGGCCTGGTGTTCATGGACACCCCTGGCTATGACCCTGTATCGGCCACAGGCCAGGTCGCCGGTGGCGCCAATCTGATTGCCTTCACCACCGGACGTGGCTCGGCCTACGGTTGCGCCCCCTCCCCATCGATCAAACTGGCAACCAATACCGCGTTGTGGAACCGCCAACGCGAAGACATGGACATCAACTGCGGCGAGATCGCTGAAGACACCATGACCATCGAAGAATGCGGTGAAGCCATCTTCAAACTCATGCTGCGCATCGCTTCGGGTGAACGCAGCATGAGCGAGCAGCACGGTTACGGGCAGAACGAATTCGTGCCCTGGCAGATCGGCGCCGTTACCTGAATCCCTGCCCTCCTCCCCTATAGCCCTGAAATCCCCGCAAGGGGATTCGAACATCCTTTTCTGGAGCCAGAAATGTCCACGATTATCGGCCACAACTACATCGGTGGTCAGCGCAGCGCTACTGGCACTGTCATCGTCAACAGCGTTGATGCCAACACCGGCGATAACCTGCCTTACAGTTTCCACCAGGCCACCCTTGAAGAAGTCGACGCCGCTGGCAATTTTGCCGCTGCCGCTTACCCGGCGTATCGCAGCCTGAGCGCCGAACGTCGCGCGCAGTTTCTCGATGCCATTGCCGATGAGCTGGATGCATTGGGCGATGATTTTGTGGCGCTGGTCAGCCGCGAAACCGCGCTGCCCGCCGCCCGCATTCAAGGCGAGCGCGGTCGCACCAGCGGCCAGATGCGCCTGTTCGCCAAGGTCCTGCGTCGCGGGGATTTCTACGCTGCGCGGATCGATCGGGCGTTACCGGACCGCATGCCGTTGCCGCGTCCGGACCTGCGCCAGTACCGCATCGGCCTCGGCCCGGTTGCGGTGTTTGGTGCGAGCAACTTTCCCTTGGCGTTTTCCACCGCCGGTGGCGACACCGCCTCGGCATTGGCGGCTGGCTGCCCGGTGGTGTTCAAGGCCCACAGTGGCCACATGGCCACGGCCGAACTCGTTGCCGATGCGATCATCCGCGCCGCGGAAAGAACCGGGATGCCGGCCGGTGTATTCAACATGATCTACGGCGGTGGCGTCGGTGAAGCGCTGGTCAAGCATCCGGCGATTCAGGCGGTCGGTTTTACCGGTTCGCTCAAAGGCGGACGGGCGTTGTGCGACATGGCTGCAGCCCGTCTTCAACCCATCCCGGTGTTCGCAGAGATGTCAAGCATCAACCCGGTGATCGTGCTGCCGCAGGCGTTGCAAGCGCGGTCAGAATCGGTCGCCCGTGACCTGACCGCTTCGGTGGTTCAGGGCTGCGGCCAGTTCTGCACCAACCCCGGTTTGGTGATCGGCATTCGCTCACCGCAGTTCAGTGCGTTCGTGCAGCAGGTCGCGGTTTTCATCGGCGATCAGCCGGCGCAAACCATGCTCAATGCCGGGACGCTGAGCAGCTATGGCAAGGGCCTGCAAAAACTCCTCGCACATCCGGGCATCGAGCATCTGGCCGGCCAGGCGCAACAGGGCAACCAGGCCCAGCCGCAGTTGTTCAAAGCCGATGTCAGCCTGTTGATCGAGGGCGATGAAGTGCTGCAGGAAGAAGTCTTCGGACCGACCACGGTGATTGTCGAAGTGGCGGATCAGGTGCAATTGAGTGCCGCACTGCAGGGCCTGCATGGGCAGCTGACGGCGACGATCATTGGCGAATCGGCAGACTTCGAACAGTTCGGTGAACTGACGGCGCTGCTGGAACAGAAGGTCGGACGGATCCTGCTTAACGGCTATCCAACCGGTGTGGAGGTGTGTGATTCGATGGTCCACGGCGGGCCGTATCCGGCGACATCCGATGCGCGCGGTACGTCGGTGGGCACGCTGGCCATCGATCGCTTCCTGCGCCCGGTGTGCTTCCAGAACTACCCCGATAGACTGTTGCCGGAGCCATTGAAGAACGCCAATCCACTGCGCATTCAGCGGCTGGTGGACGGCCAGCCCTCCCGCGACGCCCTCTGACGGTCGAACACTGTTCTCTGTAGGAGCAAGCTTGCTTGCGATAGCGGTGTGACAGACACATGGATGCTGAATGTGCCGCCATCATCGCAAGCAGGCTTGCTACTACATCTGTTCTGGGTTGTGCAGGCGTTTTATGCCCGGCGCAGTCGATCGCCAGAGCTAAATATCCGACATCATCAAACATTCCCCCCAATCGCTCCGGCTCCCCGATACGTCCGTAGTACCTGAGAAGCCTTCGAGCAAAGGGCTTAGCCCTGCGGAGACGGTGGAGGAAAGGGGCGTAGCCAAGGGAAACACTGACAAGAACCCCGTGCCCCGGACGCTGAGCCGGAGCAGTTGCGCGTCGATGGGACTTGAAGGTGTATGTCAAGCAGCCCGCACGGACAAGGGCATGCAATTCACGGCATTGCTGCACCACATTACACCGCAGCTTTTGGCGCAGAGCTTAATGCCAGTCAGCTTAACTGACTGGCATTAAGCTCAAAGCTGCCGTTTTCCCAACCTACTCCTTAGGCCGCGCTAAACAGCTTGTGCGGATCCATGACGAATTTCTTCGGCACCCCGGCATCAAACTCGTGGTAGCCGCGCGGCGCGTCGTCCAGGCTGATCACCTGCACGCCGACTACCTCGGCAATGTTGATCCGGTCCCACATGATGGCCTGCATCAGCTGACGGTTGTACTTCATCGTCGGGGTCTGGCCGGTGTGGAAGCTGTGGGACTTGGCCCAGCCGAGGCCGAAACGGATGTTCAGGCTGCCATGCTTGGCGGCTTTGTTGACCGCACCCGGGTCTTCGGTAACATACAGGCCGGGGATCCCGATACTGCCGGCGACCCGCACCACGCCCATCAGCGCGTTGAGCACGTCGGCCGGGGCTTCGTGCTGCGCGCCGTCATGGCCGTGGCCACGGGCTTCGAAGCCGACCGCATCGACCGCACAATCGACTTCCGGCTCACCGAGCAGGTTGGCAATTTGCTCGTGCAGCGGAGTGTCCTGGGTCAGGTCGGCGATCTCGAAGCCCTGAGCCTTGGCATGCGCCAGACGCAGCGGATTGACGTCGCCGACTATCACCACCGCCGCACCAAGCAGACGGGCGGAGGCGGCAGCAGCCATTCCGACCGGACCGGCACCGGCGATATACACCGTGCTGCCAGGGCCGACACCGGCGGTCACCGCGCCGTGGTAGCCGGTCGGCAGGATATCGGAGAGGCAGGTCAAGTCGCGGATTTTCTCCATGGCCTTGTCGCGGTCGGGCAGCTTCAGCAGGTTGAAGTCGGCATAAGGCACCAGCACATATTCGGCCTGGCCGCCAACCCAATCGCCCATGTCCACATAGCCATAGGCACCGCCGGGGCGCGCCGGGTTGACCGTCAGGCAGACGCCGGTGTGCTGTTCCTTGCAACTGCGACAACGGCCGCAGGCGACGTTGAACGGCACCGAGACCAGGTCACCGATCTGCACGTTTTCCACGTCACGGCCCTTCTCGATCACCTCACCGGTGATCTCATGGCCAAGCACCAGCCCGACCTGGGCCGTGGTCCGGCCACGCACCATATGCTGGTCGGAGCCGCAGATATTGGTTGAAACCACGCGCAGGATCACGCCATGGTCGATGCGCTTGCCGCGCGGGTCTTCCATTTTCGGATAGGGGATGGTCTGCACCTCGACCTTGCCTGCGCCGAGATACACGACACCACGATTACCAGACATGCTTTCACCTCGCTTTTGTTGTTGTGAGAACACGGCCCTTGTACTGCGAAGGGGCGCGCGGCCTTACAGTGCAGCGGTATATGTCTTGCGTTTGCGCGTGAATGCCGATTGGTTGGAAGTGACCTTCCAACGACGCGTGATTAGCAGTCATCGTATCGATCCTACGCCTGGTATCAGCTCCCTGCGAGAGCATTTAGCAGCCAATCACCACCAGTTTCAGGACTCTCAACTGCCAGCCTTGCTGGAGTGGGCTGAAGCCACTGGCCCAGCAACTCACCTCCCCTATCCGACTTCTCAGCGGCGTGGGCAGCAGGGTTACGGGTTTTGGCCTTTCCTGCTCCGCCCGGTGCTTGCGCACCGGGCACCGCCGAGATCTCCCAGTTTCTGTGCGAAGGACTTCCCGACATGCACAGGGTCTCCGACCGCGCGAGATCAGAGCAAGACTGGCGTATAACGCCATGCTCCGTATTGCCTTCTGCTTCGCTTAACAGCATCGGC
The DNA here is from genome assembly GCF_059420325.1 of Pseudomonas sp. GW821-FHT04C07. NCBI lineage: Bacteria > Pseudomonadati > Pseudomonadota > Gammaproteobacteria > Pseudomonadales > Pseudomonadaceae > Pseudomonas > Pseudomonas sp. GW821-FHT04C07. Next base: position 162,600 of record NZ_JBWKTM010000006.1, on the reverse strand, counting down.
ATCCCGGATTCCTGATTACGCGGCTCAATGGCTGGCCCATCGGTTTCCCCTGTCAACGCTTCACCCTGTACCTCACGGTGCAACATGCATGACTCGGGGTCTGGTTGATTCGCCATTTCTTACCAGTATCGAACTTTCATCGACGATCCTCCGCCAGCTTTAACTGGCGCACCAAGCGTCCGGCCAACACACCTTTCATGGTTAAACCGGCGCTCACCTGTGCGGCAGCAGTTCGGTAGTCTCACTCTCCCGCTGCAGTACCCGGAAGTAATTTTCCGAAATTCGAGGAACTAATTATGCGAAACCGGGAAATTGTTCCCCGTTTCGGAAAATTACTTCCGGGTACTGCTTTCTCGAGGCGTCTGAATGACTGACTTCACCTTCCTCACCCGTCATTGGCCAGCCGGCTGCCCATGACCGGCGCTATGATTATGAACAAGTGGTTGTGTCGTTCGATGAGGCCATGCAGCGCTGCACCAGGGATTTGTACGTAACATTGCATAAGCCATGCGGTGGCCAGAATAATCCGGGAGGCGACCGTATTATCGTGACCAAGGCGGTGAGCAATACAACATATCAGGAGTCCCATCATGAGCTATGGCAAGAACAGAGCGCAGGCCCTGGATGACCTGGAGGAAGCGACAGATGACATACGCCGAACTGACAATCATGCCGAGCGCCTGGAAGCGTTGTACAAGGCTCAGGGCATGCTGTACATGCTATGGCGTATTGATTGGGTGAACAGCGAAGACTTCGAAAAACTGAAGTTAAAGCTTCTCCGGGCTGATGCGGAGGCGGTGCGGCAGATAGAGGAGAAAGTGAAGCCCGCGTGAGCGCGAATGACAAATAATTTGTTGTGCGTTACAGCTCCCTCCTCCAACCCAGCCGCCGCCGGGCGGTAATGATTTGGGTGAAGCCAACATGAAAACGGTCACGGCCCTTTTCACCTGTCTGCTCGCTGCCAGCGTGTGCGCGGCGACGAGCACCTGTGCAAATGCTGCGTCCCCCTCGCCTTCCATACCCAGCATTACGAATGTGAATATTGCTCGCCGGAGCAATGGGAATTCCTTGCATACTCATCATCTTATTAATGATGATTCCTCGCCATCATGCCCATCAAAATACCGCCCTTATCCGGAAAAATGGTGCTTGAACGCAACGCCCTTCACCTGAAACGGATATGGGTGAAGGGCGTTGCACTAATGGTTCAGCCAAGGTGGCTCGTGCCAAATAGTACATTCGGCAAATGGGGTTTAACTGGATGCCAAAACACCATTCAACTTCGCCACTTGCGTAGCCAATACGTCCATCAGATCTGGCGACAAGCAATCATAAGGTTCCAAACCAAGCGCGCGCAGTTTTTCGCGAATTTCCTTCATGTCCTCCGGCGGTGTGCCGGTTTCGATGATCGACGAAACGAAGGCTGCAAAGCCCGGTGCAGCCCAACCTTTTTGCGGAGAAAGCTCGGTATGCACGAAGTCCAGGCCATAGAACGCGTGGTCTTTATTTTCGATGCGGCCGTACATATGTGCACGGCACTCTTTGCAGGCATGTCGTTGAATAGTCGCGCGCTCGTCGACGATGACCAGCTTCTCAGCGTTCGCGGTGACGCTGACTTTATCGCGTGGAACAACAGCAATGACCGCGAATTTCGCACCTGCGGGCTTCCAGCATTTGCTGCAGCCACAGGCGTGATTGTGCAGGGTCTGGGCGTCAATCCTGATTTCAACCTTATCGGTCGGACACAGGCATTGCAGGGTACCTCCAGAGAAGTTTGCAGCGCTTGGCTCTATTCCGTTATCCAGTGAAGGATGAAGCTTCAAGTTGCTCACGATAAACCTCCAGTATCAGGGAGTATTCGAACTGTATCTGGAGCCTGAGCTCCAGGGCACACATCAGTATTTGACAACGGTGCGGACCGATTTACCTTCATGCATCAGATTGAAGCTCTCATTGATACGGTCAAGTGGCATGGTATGAGTGACGAAGGGAGCCAGACCGATTTCGCACGTTCTGTATCAGCGCCTGTTTTAGAAGGAACACCCTCAGGGAGCGCTCTTCGACGCCGTGGGTTTTCCGACCCGCCTCTTGCGCTTGGCGACGGGAGCCCGACGAAGCTGCGTCAGTTGCTTCTCCAGCGTGTCGGCCGCCGGGCGGTGTGACAAGTTTTGAGCACTGACTTACACTGCGGATGCACCCAATGCGAACGAATGACTGTTTAACGGATCGATAGGTCCCACGGTAATCAGGGCATCACGTAATGATCTGGGTGAATCCAACATGAAAACGGTCATGGCCCTTTTCACCTGTCTCCTCGCTGTCAGCGTGTGCGCGGGGACGAGCACCTGTGCAAATGCTGCGTCCCCTTCGCGAACTTTCAAGACCAGCTTCGACTGCGCCAAGGCAAGGGCATCCGTCGAAAAGCTTATCTGTCGCGATCCCCAACTGGCCCAGATGGATATCGAACTGACGCGTCTTTATCGCCTGGCGCTCACGGATGAACATTCAGTACCGCGTCCAGACAAAGTCATGATCGACCAGCAGTTCTGGATCGAGGCCCGCAATCAGTGTGCCTCCGAGCCTGCGCCCAAGGCGTGCACGATCCGAAGTTATGCCGAGCGCGCGCACCAGCTACGCCAAGGCTCGGCGATTGTGAGAACCAAGGATCCAGACAGACTCACCGAAGGCCCCCTGGCTTTTCGTTGTACAGGGTTTAACGCGCTGATTGCCGCCACCTTCTTTAGCACGCAGCCTGGCGTCGTGTACCTGAAATGGGCGAACACCTCGATCACCCTGAGCCAGGTGCAGAGTGATTCGGGAACCCATTACACCGGCAAGGATTACCAGGGGAACTACAGCTTCTGGCAAAGCGGCAACGTGGTATTTTTCCAGAAACCAGGCTCTGGGGAAATGAGTTGTACGGCCGAGCCGGTCGGCTGACTTCTCTGGCGCAAGTACGGTATACACAATTTCCGTCAGATCGATCGTGAAGAGTGAAGTCGGCTCCGCAGTTGCAAGACTGATGCACTTAATGTCCCGGTTGAGGAACCGAGCAGATGTCGCCGCTAACAGTTGACGTCCATGACCAATCGATTTTCGGCCCATCGCACAGGCACTGGTTCCAACTGCGCGCCTTTGCAGGGTCCGTCGATGCAATGCCCGTCTTCAAAACGAAACATTGCGCTATGGTGAGCGCACATCAGGACCTTGCCGCGATACGTGCAGAATGCTTGCGGACGATAGTCCAGCGGCACCGAGAAATGTGGGCATCGGTTGATGTAGACCCACACCTGCTCGCCTTGCCGCACCGCAACCAGCCCGGCGGGATGTAGCTGCTGGTGTTCGGGCAGACCCAGGGCCAGGTAATAGGCGAACTCCGCTACCAACCGCAGGCTTGAACGATCCGCCCAGAATGGCGCACTGATCAATACCAAAACACAGATGCCCAGCAACGACAGCCCAATCATGCTGCTGGTGGTCGTCCTTTGTACGCGATAGGTGAGCGCGGGATTATTCATGGCATTCATCAGTCGACACTCGTCTTGAAGAAGCGCGCATCCTTGCCGTATAGCGTCGTGACGTTGAAACCCCAGTCAGCCTCTTGCGGCATGGGTCCCGGGAACGGCCCTACCCGACCAATCAGGTTGCTCTTGGGTTTCTTTTCCACGGCAAGGGCGAACTGGTTGAGGTTCGCGCCTTCGTCGGAGCTGAAGAAGTTTTGTTTGCTGACGTCATCCGTGCCGTTGTTGTAGCTCGCACCCACCTGGCCCCAGCCGTAGACCTTGATGCCATGTTCGCGCTCAAGGCTATCGCCGAAAATCCCGCGAACCAGCGAGCCCATCGGATCGCCCGCCGCCGAAGCCCCCGAAAGGGCAAAAGTCCGAAAACAAGGTATGACAAGAAGGAGTCTGTCTTGATGGGCCCTGGCTTGGGCTCCACTCGATCCTTGGCAGATCGTAGCGTTCGGCGTAATGCAGGCTACAAGCCCGTCACTACCCCAACAATTCCATTCTCAGCGACTTCAGTGTTTGCGAATCAAGAACAATCTCGCGCGTATTGATCGATAAAGGCTGGGTATTCCGATGCTGAAGGCTGAATTGGCTCAAGCCCCCACCATCAAGAAATATCGCGTGGTGTTTGCCGAAGGCAATGGCGTCGCCTGGGATCAGGCACTGTCGTTCAATGCCCAGCAGGATATCGAAGTAACAAATGTTGACCGCTGGATTCGAGGATTCGAGAGAACCTGGTTTAAGACAACGCCTACGCGCCATCGAGCGCAGGTTACCTGTCCGATATCCCGATCGCTTGATGTCAGCGTTATGGATACCGGACAGGGAGTTTGATGCCTAGAAGTCGTCCTCCACCTTACCGTTCTTGACCTTGAACTCGCGGCTCTGCAAGAAGGCGTTGCGGATGAAGGTGTATTTATCGCCGGTGATCACTTTCTCGCCCGACAGGTAACTGGCGCGGGTGTCGACGGTCTCGACCGCGAAGACGGTATTACGGGCAGGGATATCGTTCATGTAGCGGTACGGTGCGGTGTAGGTGTCCGGGTACTTGGCGATGCCATCGCGCACCGTGCTAGGCCCCAGCAACGGCAGCATCACGTACGGACCGGTCGGTACACCCCAGTGCCCGAGGGTCAAGCCGAAGTCTTCATCATTGCGCTGCAAGCCCATCTTGGTACCGACGTCGAAGAAGCCCGCCACACCCAGCGTGGTGTTCAACAGCAAACGAGCGGTGTCGACACCTGCGGCATGAGCTTTGCCCTGCAAAACATCGTTGGCAAAGTTACCAATGTCGCCGATGTTCCTGAACATGTTATGGATGCCGTCCTCCAGAAACTGCGGCGTGATGAACTGATACCCCCTCGCCAACGGCTTCAGTGTGTAGGTGTCGAGGGTGTCGTTGAAGCGGTAGATAACGCGATTGACGTCTTCCCACGGGTCGTCATCAGCCGCGTGAGCGGCGATGGGAACCAGAGCGGCCCCGGCAACGAAGCACAGCTGGGTCAGACGATTGGTAAGGCGTGCGCCGGTCACGGGCATAGCCGGAACTCCTGCGAAATGGGGGACGCTATGCTCAGCGACTCGAGCGAGTATAAGTCCTTCTGTCAGGATCTCAGGCAAAGTATTGGGCTGAAAATACTCGTACCCCTCCCCTTAAACGCTCTATACGTCATTGAGGCTGTGACCGGTCAGGCACGGATAGGCTATACAACAAGGCCGGCAGAAACACGAAGGTCGACAGCAGCACGGCGAACAGGCTCAGCAGCAACACCAGGCCCATGCTGGCTGTACCAGGATGGCGGGCGATGGCCAGGCAGCCGAACGCAGTGCCGGTGGTCAGCGCCGAAAACAAGATCGCGTGCGCGGTGGGCGATCCCAGGAACTGGCGCATGCCACTGCGCCAGTTCATCACGAAATAGACGTTGAAGGACACGCCGACGCCCAGCAACAACGGCAATGCAATGATGTTGGCGAAGTTGATCGACAGGCCGAGCAAGCGTACCAGCAGTGCCGTCAGCAAGGCCGACATCAACAAGGTAACCATCACCAGAACGGTGTCGCGGACCCGCCGCAGGACCACCATCAGCACCACAGCGATGGCCAGCGTGGCATAGACAGCGGCCTGCTCAAACGCCTCCAGGACCGTGTCGGCCGACTTGACGGTATCGAACGCCGAGCCGACGGCCAGGGGTGCCACCGCATGAACCGCCTCGACGAACCGGCGTAGCCCGGCGGTCGTTTGCGCCTGATCGCCCGGCGTCAGTTGTATCCGCACCCGACCGTCGGCAGTAAACCAGTCACGTTTGAGTTCGTCCGGCAGCCGCTGCAGGGTGATGCGTTGAGCGGAAAGCGAGTCATTCAGCGCCTTGAACGTCTGCGGCAAAAACCGCGCCAGTGATTGGTTGGCCGCCAGCAGAACGCTGTCCGGTGCCTGCGCCAACCGGCCCAGTGACTGACCAATGTGCAGCAACGGCGCATTTGGCGGCACGTCGCCGGAGACGCTGGTAATCGCGGCGCTGGTGTCACGTGCAGTGGCGCGCAACTCGGCGACCGTGGCGGGCGGTCTCAGCGCGTGGGGACTCAGTACCGAATACATCAGGTCCGACGCCTGCTTGATCTGTTCGAGCTTGTCGTCCTGGCCCTCGGGAACAAAGTCCGAGCCTGAAACCACCTGCGCGACTTCGGGCAGCGCACCGAGACGTTCACTTAGACGGCGAGCGGTCGGTAGATCCGCCGCCAGCACGTTCAGGGTGAACGGGTTGGTGTTCGGGTCGTTCATCAGCGCGCTCAAGGTCTGCATGGCCTCGCTGTCCGCGCGCTTGGTATGCAGCGGATTGGCGTCGAAGGGCATGCTGACGGTGCTCCACAGGCCGGCCACCGCCAGCAACGCGAAAACCACCAGCACCGGCATCCGGCGATGTGCCAACCAGCTATCGGCCGCCGTGCCACCGGGCAGCACGACGTCAGTGTGCTGCGGTCCCTTTGCCAGCAGGCCCAGCAGCGCGGGCAATACCGTCAAGGTACACACCAGCGCCAACAGCATGCCGACGCCGGCGATGATGCCCAGTTCGGCCATGCCGCTGAAAGGGGTCGGTGCGAAGGCCAGGAAACCGCAGGCGGTTGCCGACGCGGCCAGGCCGATTTGCCCGCCGACCTGAAGGCCCGTTAGGTGCAGGGTGTCGGCGAAATCTCGGTCGCCGCGCTGCAGTGCCTGAAAGCGCACACCGAACTGGATGCCAAAATCGACAGCAAGGCCAATGAACAGCACCGCGAAGGCAACCGAGACCAGGTTCAGGCGGCCAACCGCGAACGCGGCGAAGCCCAACGTGTAGACCAGGCCCACGACCAGGGTCAGCAACACCGGCACAATCAGTCGCCAGGAACGCAGGGCCAATACCAGCCAGAAAATCACCAATAGCGCACTGCCGATGGTGATGGGTGCCGCTCGGTCGGTCAGGGAGCGAAACTCCTCATCGGACAATGGCACCGAACCGGTGTAATTCACTCGGACCCGCCCTGCTTTCACATCGGGCAGGTTGGCAACGATGTTCAGCATCGCCTGAGTGGCGTCCTGGCCAGGTTCGAGGGCATCGTGGTCAAGCACCGGTTGGATCAGCACCAGTTCCAGACCGCCGCTATGACCAACCAGCTGGGGTGTCAACAACGCCTGCCAGGACAACGGCGAAGCCTGCCCATTCAGGCTGTCGTCCAGAGTCTTGGCAATGTTGCCCAGCGCGGAATCGTAGGTTGAGAGGTAGTCGCCCATGCCGTAGCTCACGCCTTCGACCAGCATATTCAGGCCCTTGAGCAGGCCACGGGCGGAGGGATCGCTGGCCAGCGGATCCAGTAGCTGACTGCCCTGCACCATGCTGTCGAGGACGTCGAATAAATCGCTGGACGACTGCAGCATCAAGCCTTCGCGGTCGAAGAATGGGCTGATGCCTGGCGTGGACACCGAGCGTATGTGGCGCGGGTCGGCCGCCAGACCATTGGCCAATGTGAGGGCATTTTCACGCGCCTCCTCCACCGTTGGTGCATGCACGACGGTGATGAGGGTATCGCTGAACTGCGGGAACAGGCCGGCGAACACCAGGCTCTGCTGACGCCACGGCAGGTCTGCGGAAAACAGGTGATCAGAATCCGTATCGATACTTAGGCGCGTGGCGGCGCCCATCAGACTCGCCGCCGCCAGCACTATCGCCAACAGCAGGACAATAACCGGGTGACGACCACTGGCATCCACCAGCCACACGATGCAGCGCTGCGCGATGCTGGTCATGACCAGCTTATTGCGTAGACGCCGAGTGCGACTGACGGACGCGGAGGATTCAGCGACGGCTTTTATCATGTCGTTGTACACCGCAAGGAGGTTCGCGCTTCCAGGTTCGGGCTGCCGTCGCGGCTGCGCGCAATGCACCGATGGCCCTGTTCATGCGTGATGAGAGTCCGGGCAAACCAGCCAGCAACCAGGGGCGGCGGGCCAAGGTCACGATCAGTTGCGGCACGCGGGGTCGACCCCAAGGATCAATCACAGCCTGCAACGCCTCGGGGAGTTCATCATCGCGTTCATCGATGACGGCCCTGAGCACGATGAATGGCAGATCGCGACTCGCCGCCACCGCCGCCACCGCCGCGCTTTCCATATCCACCGCCGCTGCGGTGTAGCGCTGCTGCGCGGCCATTTTTGCCGCGGCGGTGGAGAGCGGTCCGGGCAGGCTGAGCAAGGTGACATCAAACACCGTCGGCAATGCCGCGTCGGTCAGTCGCCGCTGCAATCGGTCGCGCCAAACAGGATCCACCGGGTAAATATGCCCCTGCTCGTCGAGTACGCTGTGCGGACAGAGCAACATGCCGGTGCGCAAGCTGCCATTCAGAGCACCGGCAACACCGAATGTCGCCAGCGCCTGAGCCCCGGCATCGGCCAAGGCCAGCGCCGCCTTGCGAGCAGCGTCCTGCCCCATGCCGCTGAGCCACAGACCGCAGCCCTCTGACAGGGGCACGATGCAGTCGGGGTGTACTGTCTGGGTCGTCAACGCAGCCGCTTCAGCCTTCAATGCCACCACGATACCCAGCGAGTGCAGTCTCACCTTTGCGCCCTTGACTGGCTGAGCAGGTGTCGAAAACGGGCCAACGCGTACAGCGGGAAATACGCAGCGTAGCCGTGATATTTGAGGTAATACACCCGTGGAAAACCGGGTGCGTTGTGCGAGGGATGAGACCAGAGTCCTTCATGCTGCTGGCAGGCGAGCAGCCATTGGATGCCGCTGCGCACCGAATCGGACTTGACCTCGCCCATCGCCAGCTGGGCCAACACCGCCCACGCGGTCGAGTGAGGTGTACTGACGCCACCGTTGGTGCCGGCCAGGCTCGGGTCGATGTAGCTGTCATTGCTCTCGCCCCACCCGCCGTCATCGTGCTGCCGCGTGCGCAGCCAGTCCACGGACTTGCGCAAATAAGGTTGCTGGAGATCCTCACCTGCCAGCGCCAGTCCAGACAGCGCGCTCCAGGTGCCGTAGATGTAATTGTTGCCCCACCGCCCCCACCAACTGCCGTCGGCCCGCTGGGTGGCACGCAGATAATCGACGCAGCGACGCAGGCCGCCACGGTCCTGATCGCGCCCCAGCACGCCGAGGCACGCGGCCACACGGCCAGAGACATCCTCGGTCGGCGGGTCAAGCAGTGCGCCATGGTCGGCGAAGGGAATCGCGTTGAGGTAGTAATACGTGTTGTCTGCGTCGAAGGCCGCAAAGCCACCGTTCTTCGACTGCAAGGCCAGCATCCAGTCCGTGGCCCGATCGATGCTCTGGCGATGGTGTCCGGGCTGACCGCAGCGGCGATCCAGCACGTGCAACAACGCCGCCACCAACGCGGTGTCGTCAATGTCGGGGTAGTAGGCGTTGGCGTACTGAAAGGCCCAGCCACCCGGCGCCGCCCGGGGTGAACGCGCCACCCAGTCGCCCTTGCATTCCAGCTCCTGTCGCTGCACCAGCCAGTCGCAGGCCCGCACGATGGCCGCCTCGGTCGCCGTGTTGTCATCGCTGTGAATCAAGGCCATTGCACTCCAGCCGGTATCCCACACCGGCGAAACGCATGGCTGGCAATACGCTGATCCGTCGGCGCGATGGACGACCAGTTTTTGGATCGAACGCAAACACGTATGCCGGGCCGGGTGATCCTTGGGGTAGCCGAGCAGGATCATCGCTTCGTAGCTATTGACCATCGGCGGAAAAATGGCCCCGAGGCCATCCTCGCCATTCAAGCGCGGCAGGAACCAGGCTTCCGCCTTGCGGATTGCACGCCGGCGCAGCCCCCCCGGCATCCAGCGATCAAGTCCGCGCCCCAGCTTGTCCAGCCCGAGGAACAGCCGGTTCAACAGGCCACCACGGAGAAAATAGTTACGCTCCTGTTCCGGCGGGGTAACGAACAGCTCACGAATACTGACTCGCCCGGGATTGATCGCACGGGCCTTGAGCGAACAGAGGATGGTCAAGGGCACCAGGGTCGTCCGTGCCCAGTACGAGGTCTTCTCGATGTGCAGAGGCGCCCAGCGCGGAAACAACATGATCTCGACCGGCAAATAAGGGACCGCGCGCCAGGGCACCTGCTCGAACATCGCCAGCAGGATGCGCGTAAACACATTGGTTTTGGCGGCGCCACCCAGCGCCAGTACCGCTTCCCGGGCACGGCACAGGTGTGGCGTATCGAGCGCGTCGCCAGCGACCTTGAGTGCGTAATACGCCTTGACCGTGCACGACAGATCGATCGCACCGCCCACATACTGTGGCCACCCGCCATGGCCCTCGAGGACCTGAGTCGAACGCAGGTAGCGGGCCATCTTTTCCTGCAATACCTCGTCGATCTCATCCGTGAAATGCATCATCAGGATGTATTCGGCGGTGATCGTGCAGTCGGACTCCAGCTCGAAACACCAGTGGCCATCAGCACGTTGACGTGCCAACAGCGCAGCACGCGCACGGGCAATGGCCGAATCCAACACAGTGGTTTCGGGTACCCGCGCGCTGTTGCCAACGACAGCGTCAATAGAGGCGGAACACTCCCTCATGGCTGCACATCATCGGTGTCGGTGGAGGTGCACCAGATCGTTTCGGTGCAATAGGGAATGGCACTTTTCGGCCAATTGATTTTCCCCCCCGAGGGGGCATTCCACTCTGCAGACAGCAGTGTCAATGGAAGCTTGCGGGCGGCCGTTTCGAACAGCCAGCGCAAACCGCTGTTGGAGTTCCCACTCAATCGGGTGAGCGCGATGATACTGGCCACCGTTTTGTGTGAGATCTTGACTTGCTCACCGGCGCGAAAATTGAGGTTTTGCTGCAACTTGCGCAGCGTCATGACGGCCAGGCCGATGCTCCACAGGCAAAAACGGCGGAACCCCGCCTGCTCGATCGGAATGGCCAGCGTGTACTCCAGCGCGTTGCGCAGGTGGGCATGGGCCACGCCGATCAATTCGGACATCGCCCCCTTCTGACCCTCCTGACCCGCCTGACCCGCCTGCATGTCTGCCAGATGCACGCCATTCCGGGCGAAGACATCCTGTGGCAGCCAGCACACGCCATGGCTGTAGTCTTCCCATTGGTCCTTGAGGATATTGGTCATCTGCAGGCCCTGGCCGAAGGACACCGCCAGACGCATCAGCCGCTCCCGTTGGCTGGCCACGGAAGGATCGAAATCGATGAGCAACTCGGTGAGCATTTCGCCCACCACGCCGGCCACGCAGTAGCAGTAGCAATCCAGATCGCGCAGCGTTTCCAGTCCTTGCTGCCCCACGCAGCACTGAAAGTCGCGCATGCCGTGGGACATGATTTTCAGGCATTTGATAATCGCCAGGCGCTGCGCTGGCTTCAAGTCCTGAGTGACTTGCAGCACCAGCGGCAACTGGCTGACCAGCTCGCGCTCGGCCAGCAAGGTCTCCTGTGAAAACAGCGGCGCCAGTTCGGCCGCGAAGCGCTGCGGGTCGATGCGGCCAGTGACGGCATCGATGAACCCATCCTCGTAACGCAACTTCTGCTCGGCAGACAGGGCCGGCTCGTCTTCGATGGTGTCGGCGACACGGCATAGCAGGTACGCATTGGTGACTGCACGGCGTAAGGCCGGCGGCAATTGGGGAATGGTGAGTGCAAAGGTTCTGGATACTTTGGGCAGAATGGCGTTTTGGTATGCGTCGGCAGCGCTTTCGGTGGCCTCAGTGGCCGGCTGGGATTCGATCATAGGCATGCCTTAGCCTTCCTCTTTTTGTAGAGTTAGGGACGGTCGGAAATAGCCCCCGACCGAAAAACAAGGGCGCGGCTATCAGACGCGGCCAATGTCACGCTTCCGAAATCAGTGTTCTACCCCCAAGGATGCGATGCGAGGCGTTTGCCTGCCTGGCAGACGCGCCTGAACCCTGTTGCTCAGGGCTCTCTTTTCGCACAATCCTCTGGCAACAATATAGTAGGAAAATTTGGTCCATACTGAAAAACGAACTGTTTGGAAATTTCAGTATCCTCTTCCCACAGCAAGCTCTGGCAGAGAACTCAAGGATTATTTACCGATGGTAGTGCCGTGAAAATACTGGTGAGCGGAGCCACTGGCTTTGTCGGCTCGGCCGTAGTGCGACGCCTCCTGCAAGATGACCACCATGTTCGGGTGCTGGTGCGGGCGACCTCGGATCGTCGCAACCTGCACAATCTGAATGTGCAAGTCATCGAAGGGGATCTCACCCAACCGACTTCGCTGCAGCGCGCCTGTGATGACTGCGACGCTCTGTTCCACGTGGCGGCCGATTACCGACTGTGGGCGCCAATTCCCGCGCAGCTCTATCAGACCAACGTCGACGGCACGCGGGCAATACTCGAAGCGGCCAGGCTGGCTGGTGTGCCACGTATCGTCTATACCAGTAGCGTCGCCACCCTTGGCAATCCCGGGGATGGCCGCCCCGGTGACGAGAACACCTCGGTGACACTGGGCGACATGATCGGACACTACAAGCGTTCCAAGTTCCTCGCCGAGGCGCTGGTCCGGGAGCTTGCCGCCGAGGGGCTGCCGGTGGTGATCGTCAACCCCTCGTCCCCGATCGGACCGCGCGACATCAAACCCACCCCCACCGGCCGGATCGTGCGCGACGCCATCGCGGGGCGCTTGCCCGCCTACGTCGATACCGGCCTCAACGTCGTGCATGTGGACGATGTCGCGGAGGGCCACTGGCTGGCGTTCCAGCGTGGCGTGGTGGGCGAGCGCTATATCCTGGGTGGCCATAATCTCAGCCTGCGCGACCTGTTGATCGAGATCGCCGACATTGCCGGGCGGGCTCCGCCGCGCTGGCGATTGCCGCATGCCGTGGTCATGCCGGTGGCTCATCTGGCAGAAGCCTGGGCACGGCTGACCGGCACCCAGCCGATTGCCACCGTGGAGGAAGTTCGCATGTCCAAAAAACGCATGTTCTTCTCCAGCGCCAAGGCCGAGCGCGAGCTCGGTTATGCCCCGGGCCCTGCCCGCCTGGCACTGGAAGATGCGGTCAGGTGGTTCGAGCAGCACCGGTAGCCATCAACGCATGAACCGGCGTGCCAGACGCGCGAGCCCCGGTACAAAGGTCGGACGCAGCAAGCGCTTATCGTAGCCGTCCATCCGCCGCCGATCCTCGGCTAGACACAGGTCCAGCAACTCGGGCAACTTGAGATCCAGGCCGATCTGCTGATGCCCGGTGAGGGTGAAGTTGGCGTCCTGCATTTCGTCGTTGCTGTCCAGCCCCTTGGCGATGCCGATGCGCTCCCAGATCAGGAAAGCCCAGACGCGAGCAACCTTGAACTCAAAGGCCACGCGTCGCCACCACGGCAACTGACGCCGGTACCAGGCGACCCAGTTGGCGAAAAACAGGATGTGCCGGGCCTCCTCCTGGATCACCGGTTCGAAGGTGTCCACCAGTTCCGCCGGAAAGTAACCGGTCAGCTTGGCCGACTCGAACAGGCCAAAGGCAAAGAAACTGTCGATGCACTCGCTGTAGCCGGTCACCAGCCACCCCCATTCGGGGTCCTTGGGCACCAAATAGTCCGGTTCCGGCTCCAGGGGAATGCCGTAGGCCTCGACCAGTTTGCTGAGCACCACCTTGTGGCGCGCTTCTTCGCCGCCATCCATGTTCAGCGCCTCACGCAGCAGCGGGTCCTTCACCGTATTGGAGTAGGTCTGCACTTGCAGCTGCGCGCGCCCCTCGGTCTGCACGGCGATGTCCCAGATCGGCAGTGACGTAATGCGCTGCAACACGTCGGGGCTCAGTTCGGGCCAGACCATTACCGCGGGCTTGTAGGGATTGTGGGTGTCCAGCAGCATGCGACAGAACAATCGCTTATGCGCCTCGGAGCCGATCCTGATCCGGCCGGGCTCCTCGCCCCGCCAGTGGCGCATGGCGTGATCGGCAGCGTCTGTGAGGGCATTGCCAAGCATCGGACATTCTCCTCTCGTCACTCAACGCTATAAACAGTCGGGCATCATTGCGCAGCTTGATCGCACTGCCGTCCTGCCTGACGGCGCACTTCCATCCAGTGCCAGTAAATCAGCGCCGGCACGCCAACCCCCACCTCGCGCATGCGCTTGACCAGTGACAGCGCCAGACTGACATCAGGCGGAACTCCTATCATGCTGCCGAACAGGATCAGACCGCCCTCCTGCACCCCCAGACCGGCGGGCACGATGAAGATGATGTGGCGCAGGGCCTGGGTCACCGCTTCGATGGCGATGGCATCCCAAACGCTGATCGAATAACCCAGCAGGTGCAGCGCCAGCCAGGTCTCGACGCTGCCCAGCAAGAACCCGGCAAACTGCCAGGCACCGGCGCCGATCAGCCGCATCGGGCTGGCACAAAGCGCGCGAATATCCTGGTCCAGATTAGAACCGTCGATCAGTTCGGTCAGGCGATTGCGACCGCCAAGGACTTTCTCCGCCACCCCCTCCAGACGCGAGAACACCTGGCCGTGGCGCAGCAACATGAACAACCCGAACGGCAGCGGCAAGCTGGCGGCCAAGGCAATCAACAGCGAGTCCAGCGCGCCCACCTGATGGGTCAACGCAATCAGCAACACGATGCCCAGCGCGGTGAATAGGTACTGGTTGACCAGGGTCAGCAAGACTTCGATGACGATGCTGGCGGTGGCGGCTGCACCGTCGATGCCGCGCCATTTGACCAGCCGGATGCCGACGATCTCGCCGCCGATGTTAACCACCGGCAAGAGCCGGTTACAGGCTTCGCGAATGGCGGCGATCCAGAACAGGGCCCAGACACCGGCGCGTCGTTGCGGGTCACGCGGTGCCAGCAGCATGCGCCAGCCCAGTACATCCAGCAGCAACGGCAATGCATGAAAAGGCAGCAGCCACAGCAAGGCCCAGCCGGCATGGTCGAGGGCACCGAGAATGGCGGCCCCGTCCTCATGCACCACCATATAAATGATTGCCGCCAGCCCGAGCAGCCCGGCAAGGTAGCTGAGCCGCTTCATGCTGCAGCCGCCGCCGGATCGCAGAAACCGTGGCACAACTGGCAGCAACCTTCGATGGCGCTGCGCACCCGTGGTGACAACAGCGCCGCCAGTTCGTCGGCATGGCGGTAGTCGGCCATGCCGGCCGTCAACCCGCCGTGAACCGCCGGGTGCAAATACAATTCCGAAAGACCGCTGGGCAACTGCTGCAACATCTCCAGCAGCACGCCCTCGTCCATGCCGCCGGTGTGCCGAAGGCCAAAGACATGATCGTTATAGATCACCCCGGCCCGCTCCAGGCGCTGGCGCATCAAGCCCAGCCAAGGGCGCAGCCACGGTCCCATGCCTGGCTCGGCGGGCAGCCGCACGGCGTGCAGTCCGAAGTCTCGGCCAATAGAGAGTAACAGTGATAAGACGGTCGGATGCAGATGGAAATGCTTGTGCGCATTGACGTGGTCTAGCGTCAAGCCGGTCGCCGCGAAGGCCTCGAACTGGGCGCGGATCTCGGCGGCCAGTTGGCGCCGTACACGGGGCAGGAAAAAAAACCGGAAGCCGTTGCGCACCATGGCGCTGTCGAACCAGCCTTGGGCATTCACCAGATCAGGAATACTCGCCGTTGGCAGCATGGCCTTGCCGTCAGCCAGTACCAAGTGCAGGCCAATGGCAAGACCGGGCATACGTCGGGCACGGTCGACGGCATCGGCCGCTGCGGGCGCCGCCACCATCAAGCTGGCGGCCCGCAACACCCCTTCTCGATACGCCTGTTCGACAGCCTCGTTGACCGCCGTGTGCAGCCCAAAGTCGTCCGCGGTGACGATCAGGCGCGGCCGCCCGACACGCATCGCGCTCAAGCCTCGTGCTCGCGCAGGAAGCGGAAGAACTCCACCCCCTCACGCAGGCGGCGCTTCGTCATGTCCCAGCTACCCAGCATTTCTTTAACGATCTCCCAGATCTTCGAGGGCCGGAAGTAGAAGCTTCGGTAGAAGGTCTCGATGCCGTGGAAAATATCTTCTTTGGACAGGTGCGGGTAACTGATCAGCGCCAGCTGTACGCCTTTCTCGTTGACCAGGTTCATGTCCCGGTTGGGTTGCAACCAACCGTTCTCCACCGCCTGCTTGTACAGCGTGGTGCCAGGGTACGGTGCCGCCAGCGACACCTGGACGGTGTGCGGATTGATCTCTTTGGCGAAGGCGATGGTCTTGGCGATGGTTTCCTTGGTCTCGCCGGGCAGGCCAAGGATGAAGGTACCGTGCACCTGAATGCCCAGCTTGCGACAGTTTTCAGTGAAGGTCCGCGCGATATCGGTCCGCAGGCCCTTTTTGATGTTGTGCAGTATCTGGTCGTCGCCGGACTCGTAGCCTACCAGCAGCAAACGCAGGCCGTTGTCCTTCATGATCTTCAGCGAGGAGTAAGGTACGTTGGCCTTGGCGTTGCAACTCCAGGTCCAACCCAACGCGTGCAGGCCCCGGGCAATCTCGTGCACGCGGTCCATGTTGGAACTGTCGGTGAAGGTGTCGTCGTCGAACATCAGCTCCTTGACTTCGCGCATGTTCTCCTTGATCCACTTCGCCTCGGCGATCACGTTGGCGGCCGAGCGAACGCGGTAGCGATGGCCGCCGACGGTCTGTGGCCAGAGGCAGAACGTGCACTTGGAGCGGCAGCCGCGGCCGGTGTAAATGGACACGTAAGGGTGTTTCAGATAGCCGATGAAGTAGCGGTCGATCTTCAGGTCGCGTTGGTAGACGGGCGCCACGAACGGCAATTCGTCCATGTTCTCGATTATTACCCGCGGCGGGTTGTGCTGCACACTGCCGTCGGCGAGCTTGTAGCTGATGCCGGTGACGTCCTTGAACGCCCGGCCCTCGGCAATTTCCTTGCAGGTGAAGTCAAACTCCTCGCGCGCCACGAAATCGATCGCCGGCGAGGCAGTCAGTGAATCAGAGGGATCGACCGCCACTTTGGCGCCGACCATGCCGATCAGGATCTCGGGACGGCGCGCCTTCAGCAGTTCGGCGAATTTGGCATCGGTGGGGAACGAAGGTGTACTGGTATGGATGATCACCAGCTCATATTCGGCGGCAATCGTCAGCGATTCCTCCACCGTGAGCTCTTCCACCGGCGCATCCAGCAAACGTGAGCCGGGCACCAGCGCGGCGGGCTGGGCCAGCCAGGTGGGGTACCAAAAGCTCTTGATCTCGCGTTTGGCCTGATAACGTGAACCGGCACCACCGTCAAAACCGTCGAAGGACGGCGCCTGCAGAAAAAGCGTCTTCATAGGAATTATTAGCTCCAACGGTCACTGGACCGAGATATGCCAACCGCCTGCGAACGCACTACAGAAAATCACGGTCAACTATAGCGTATGGGTCCGCCCTTGCGCGCATGCAGAACGTTGCCGCGCCACTTCACCCGCCGACCGGTCAGGGCCACTGCCCACTCCATTAATAGCAGCAGGTCGCGCAAGGGGGTAAACGGCACGCAATACCAGGGTGTCGATAGGCGTCTGACGTTGCGCCCGAGAAAAAACTGCGCAACCCGCGCAACACCCGCGACCACCGCCAGGCAGACGTTCAGCGTCGAAGGCGCCAGCGTAAGACCCACCAGCGACACCGGCCAGGTGAAACAGACGACGCTCATCGCAAAGCCGCCTGGCGAGATGGCACGGATGGTCCGCAGCCAACGCAGTTCGTGCATCCATAGCTCGCTCAGGCGGGTTTCGCTGACTTCAGTGCCTACCCATACCTCCGACAGCACGGTCCGTAACCCGGCTTCCCGGGTCAGCTGGCCCAACCAGAAATCATCGGCCAAGGTATCGCGCAACACCTCGAAGCCGCCGACGGCTTGCAACGTTTCGCGGCGCAGCGCGATCGTCGAGCCGAACGCGAAACGCCTGGAGCCGAAGGCATGCGCCAGGCAGACCGAAGGTGCAAACCAGTCGTCAATGAAAAGGCAGCCCAGACGCGACCAGAACCCGCCCTGCGGGACTCCGTGATATAGGCAGGTGACGATTCCCACACTTGGGTCCGCCAACGGCGCCGTCACCCGCGACAAATAATCCGCAGGCACACTGATATCGCTGTCGGCCAGCACCAGCCAGTCGTGACGGACCAGCGGCATCATGTTCAGCAGGTTGCTGACTTTCAAATTGACGCCCTGCACGCGGGGATCGACGACCAGGTCAATGGCCAGCTGCGGGAATTCCGCGCACAGCCTCTGCACCACAGCAATGGCGGGGTCCTGAGGCTCGCGCACACCGAATATCAATTGATCACCCGAGCGGATCTGCTGACAGAATCCGCGCAAGTTTTCGTACAGCCGCGGTTCGGCGCCATGCAAGGGCTTGAGCACAGACACCGGGTGCGCCCGCCCACCGACACCCGCCAGAGGAGTCGGTGCGCGAAGGTGCTTGAGCACAGCGCCCAAGGCGACGACGGCATAGCCGGCGGCGGCAACGACCAATCCGCTGCCCAACCAGGTGGCGAACGTGCTGACGAAGTAAGGGGTCGGCATGTGGGGTTGATTACAACAATTGCTCGTTGATAGCAATCGACGTTAGATCGAAATCTGCGCAATGGAGATTCTGCGCTACGCTACACTGCCAAAACGGGATCTCTCGAGGAGGTTGATTTTGGCTAGCCAGGAACAGGAATGTCGCCAGTGGCGTGAATCGACGGACGTGGTTTCCTTTAATGACGAGCAGCTGGTTCTTGTCGACAGGTTCGATCAGGAAATCGGGTTTCTCGACAAGGCCTCCGCGCATCAGGGGCAAGGCTTGCTGCACCGGGCCTTTTCGCTGTTGGTATTTAATCGCAAAGGCGAGTTGCTGTTGCAGCAACGGGCAGCGGGTAAGCGCCTGTGGCCGGGCTTCTGGTCCAACACCTGCTGCAGCCATCCACGGCGTGGCGAGACGCTGGACGTAGCCATTGAACGACGTCTCGGTGAAGAACTGGGCATGCAATGCTCGCTACAGTTTCTCTTCAAATTCGAATACCAGGCACAGTTCGACACAGAAGGCGCCGAGCATGAGTTGTGCTGGGTGTATGCCGGGCGCAGCGACGAAGTGCCCACGCTCAACCTCAACGAAGTCTCGGCGCTGCGGTATATTTCTCCGGAAACGCTGGACACGGAACTGGCGGAACAACCACACCATTTTACGCCTTGGTTCAAGATCGAGTGGGAGCGCCTGCGTCGAGAACATGCCGACCTGTTCACGCCGCTTTCTTAAGTTCCCGATGGTAGATGGCAGACAGAAATCGCGGAGACTTCCTTGGGCATTCCCCTTATTCAACAGGCCAGGATTGCACGCTACATCCTCGGCAAGAAGCTAAGAGGCCAGCACCGCTATCCACTGGCGATGATGCTGGAGCCCCTGTTCCAGTGTAATTTGGCCTGCGCAGGTTGCGGCAAGATCGACCACCCCAAGGACATCCTGCGCAAGCGCCTGAGCGTCGAGGATGCCTTGCGCGCCGTGGACGAATGCGACGCGCCCGTGGTCTCCATTCCCGGTGGCGAGCCCCTTATTCACAAGGAAATGCCGCAGATCGTGCGGGGCATTATTGCCCGCAAGAAGTTCGTTTATCTGTGCACCAACGCGATTCTGCTGACCAAGCACATCGATGAATACGAACCGTCCCCCTACTTCACCTGGTCTATCCATCTGGATGGTTTACAGCAGCGCCACGATGATTCTGTGTGTATGGAAGGCGTGTTCGACAAAGCCGTTGAGGCGATCAAGCTAGCGCTTTCTCGCGGCTATCGGGTGACCATCAATTGCACCTTGTTCAATCAAGAGCCGCCGGACAACATCGCTGATTTCTTCGACTACGCCATGTCCCTGGGCATCGAGGGCATCACCGTGTCTCCCGGTTTCAGCTACGAGCACGCACCGCGTCAAGACGTGTTCCTTGGCCGCACCGAGAGCAGCACCCTGTTCCGCGAGGTGTTCAAGCGCGGCAAGGACCGCAAGAGCAAATGGGTGTTCAATCAGTCCTCGATGTTCCTCGACTTTCTCGCCGGCAACCAACGCTACCAGTGTACGCCGTGGTCCAACCCGACCTTCAATATCTTTGGCTGGCAGAAGCCTTGCTACTTGCTGGTCGATGAGGGTTACGCGCCGACCTACAAGGTATTGATGGAAGAAACCCAGTGGGAAAACTATGGCGTCGGTATTAACCCCAAGTGCGACAACTGTATGGCCCACTGCGGCTTCGAAGGCAGCGCCGTCAACGACACCTTCGACCATCCACTGAAAGCGATGCGTGTGGCCCTGTTCGGCCCCCGCACCGATGGCGCCATGGCGCCCGCGCTACCTGTGCTCTACAGCGAACGTGTCGAGCCCCCCTCCGCACGCATCCCGGTTCGCATCGTCGAACCCACCGGTGCGGATCCCGGTAAAGGCTAGTGGCGACATTGACCCTGTCCGCGTACGGCTGGGCGCTTACACTTCTCCCTGCCGTGATCTGGGTCGGACTGCTCATGGCGCCATGGCGGCCGTGGAGCACCCGCGAACGGCTTGAGGCCGACTCACACGCCGGCGGTACGACTGATCTCAGCGACATTACCGTGTTGATTCCGGCACGCAACGAAGCCGACACGCTCGGCGTTACCCTGACCGCCTTGCAGGCACAGGGCACAGGGTTGCAGGTGGTGGTCATCGACGACCAGTCCAGCGACGCCACGGCCACTATTGCTAGCGCCTTTCCTGGCACTCGCGTCGTCAGCGGCCAGCCATTACCGGAGGGCTGGGCCGGAAAACTGTGGGCATTGGAGCAGGGAAAGTCCCACGTGCGTACGCCAATGACGCTGTTGCTCGACGCCGACATCCAGTTGCAGCCTGGCCTGCTGTCGGCGCTGCGGGCGTTCAAACAGCGTGAGGGGAAGCAGTTTGTTTCGTTGATGGCAGACCTGCGCCGCACCAGCTTTTGGGATCATCTGTTGTTGCCGGCGTTCGTCTATTACTTCAAATTGCTGTATCCGTTTGCCCTGTCCAATTCTCGCCATCGGTACGTGGCCGCGGCAGCGGGCGGCTGTGTACTGGTCGATACCGAGGTCCTGCAAAGTATCGGTGCCTTTACCTGCCTGCGGGATGCATTGATCGACGATTGCTCGTTGGCACGACAGGTCAAAAACGCTGGCTATCGTACCTGGCTGGGCCTTAGCCGTGGGGTGATTAGCCGGCGCCCTTACGGCACCCTGATCTCTATCCACGATATGGTCGCGCGTTCAGCTTTTACCCAGCTCGGCTACTCCATATGGATACTGCTGACCGTGACAGTGATGTTTGTCGTCGCCTATGCGGCACCGTTCGCCTTGCTGAGTTTGCCACTTGCTCGACCGTGGGCGCTGACTGCCTGGGGGGCCATGACGCTGAGCTATCTGCCGATATTACGCTACTACCGAATGTCTCCGTTCTGGGCCTTGTTGCTGCCACTGGGCGCAGCGTTTTACCTTGGCATGACCTGGAGTTCGGCGATCCGCTACTGGCGTGGAGTCCGTTCTCATTGGAAGGGACGAGTCTATAGTGCCTGATTCACGGGGCATTGATCCTTGGCGTCATTCGCCCTTCGACGACGCGCCGGTTGTGGCGTTTGCCGCAGAGCAATCGCTCTGCTAGTGTCAGTATTGAGTTGTTTTTTGAACCGCTGCCGACACTGGTTTCTGCCCATGGCCCCCAAGAAAGCCACCGTCGATTTCGAAAGTCCTCCCCTAAAACCGTGGCAGCCGGTTGCCCCTGATACAGACCGAGCAGAGTGTGCAGAACCTCCTCAAGCACGGCGTGCTCCTCGAACAGCGCCCTTCGGCGTGGACACTCAAGCATGATCGCGACCTACCAAAAACAATGCCAGGCGCGCGTCGATGCCGCTCTGGAAGAACTCCTGCTACCTCCACGCGACGAACTGCAACGCCTGTACCAGGCGATGCGCTACAGCGTCGTCAACGGCGGTAAGCGGGTCCGCCCGATGCTGGTCTATACCGCTTGCGAAGCCCTCGACGGCGCGGCGGAACAGGCCAAAGGCGCCGCCTGCGCAGTGGAGCTGATCCACGCTTATTCGCTGGTTCACGACGATCTGCCAGCGATGGATGACGACGACCTGCGTCGCGGCCAGCCGACCACCCACAAGGCGTTCGACGAGGCCTGCGCGATCCTCGCAGGCGATGGCCTGCAGGCGCTGGCCTTCGAGGTGCTCGCCGATCCCCGGCACAACCCTCAGAGTGCCGAAGTTCGCCTGGAAATGTGCGGTATCCTGGCGCGTGCCGTCGGCCCTGCCGGCCTGGTCGGTGGCCAAGCCATCGATCTCGAGGCGGTCGGTCACCAGCTCGATCAGAACGCTCTGGAAACCATGCATCGACACAAGACTGGCGCATTGATCGAAGCCTGCGTGCAGCTTGGCGCGCTGGCCAGCGGTAACGCAGACGAAGCCTCGCTACGAGCCCTGCGCGACTATGCTCGGGCCATCGGCCTGGCCTTCCAGGTGCAGGACGACATTCTTGACGTGGAGAGCGATACCGCCACCCTCGGCAAACGCCAGGGCGCCGACATTGCCCACGACAAGCCGACCTACCCGGCCCTGCTCGGTCTCGATGCGGCCAAGACCTACGCCCGCAGTTTGCACGACCAGGCCCTTTCCGCTCTGCATCCGTTCGGCGTCGGCGCCGAGCCGCTGCGCGCCCTGGCCTGCTATATCGTCGAACGGCGCCACTGAGCCAACCGGCGTCACCTGCGACCATTGGCCAAGTCCGCTAAAGGATCCTCCGATGTCCAAGACGTTCCATGAGATCCCCCGCATGCGCCCCGCCACTCCACTGCTGGACCGCGCCGCGACGCCGGACCGACTGCGTCTGCTCAGCGAGGCGGAGCTGGAAATACTGGCCGATGAGTTGCGTCAGGAGCTGTTCTATATCGTCGGTCAGACGGGCGGCCACTTCGGCGCCGGGCTCGGTGTGATCGAACTCACCATTGCCCTCCATTATGTCTTCGACACGCCCAACGACCGCCTGGTATGGGACGTCGGCCACCAGGCCTACCCACACAAGATCCTCACCGGTCGCCGGGGGAGGATGCACACGCTACGCCAGAAGGGTGGCATAGGCCCGTTCCCGCGCCGCATCGAGAGCGAGTACGACACCTTTGGCGTCGGTCATTCCAGTACCTCAATCAGCGCCGCCCTGGGTATGGCCATCGCCTCGCGCCTCAAGGGTGAGAGACACAAATCCATTGCCGTGATCGGCGATGGTGCTCTGACGGCCGGGATGGCCTTCGAGGCGCTCAGCCACGCGTCGGATGTGAAGGCCGACATGCTGGTGATCCTGAATGACAACGACATGTCGATCTCCAATAACGTCGGCGGCCTGTCCAACTATCTGGCGAAGATCCTCTCCAGCCGCACCTATGCCAGCGTGCGCGAGGGCAGCAAGAAAATCTTGTCGCGCCTGCCCGGCGCCTGGGAGATTGCTCGCCGCACCGAAGAATGCGCCAAGGGCATACTGGTGCCCGGCGCCCTGTTCGAGGAACTCGGCTGGAACTACATCGGCCCGATCGACGGCCACGATCTGCCGACCCTCCTCGCCGCCCTGCGCAACCTGAGCGACCTCAGGGGGCCGCAGTTCCTCCACGTGGTCACCAAGAAGGGTAAGGGGTTTTCCCCTGCCGAGGTCAATCCGATCGGCTATCACGCCATCACCAAACTGGAGCTGGAGCCCGCCGGTGCGCAGCAGCCGCCGAAGAACGCGAGCGGACCGAAATACTCTAATGTCTTCGGCCAGTGGCTGTGCGACATGGCCGCCACCGATTCGCGCCTGACCGGCATAACTCCGGCCATGAAAGAGGGCTCCGACCTGATCGCCTTCAGCGAACGCTACCCGGATCGCTATTTCGACGTCGCCATCGCCGAGCAGCACGCCGTGACCCTTGCCGCCGGCATGGCCTGCTCTGGCCTGAAGCCGGTTGTGGCGATCTATTCAACCTTCCTCCAGCGCGCCTACGATCAGTTGATCCACGACGTCGCGGTGCAAAATCTCGACGTGCTGTTTGCTATCGACCGCGCCGGTGTGGTCGGTGAGGACGGTCCGACCCACGCGGGCAGCTTCGACCTCTCCTATCTGCGCTGCATTCCCGGAATGCTGGTGATGACCCCCAGCGACGAGAACGAATTGCGCCGCATGCTCACCACCGGCTTCCGCTACCCAGGCCCGGCGGCGGTGCGCTATCCCCGTGGTTGTGGGCCGAACGCGGCCATCGAACCTGGCCTGGAACCCCTGGAAATCGGTAAGGGCGTGCTTCGTCGCCGCGGCAAGCAAGTCGCCCTGCTGGTGTTTGGCACGCAGTTGCCGGAAGCGTTCAAGGTCGCCGAAGAGCTGGATGCCACGGTGGCTGACATGCGCTTCGTCAAACCGCTGGACGAGGCCTTGATACGCAAGTTGGCCTCCAGCCACGAACTCTTGGTCACCATCGAGGAAAATAGCATCATGGGCGGTGCCGGCAGCGCGGTGGCCACATTTCTCGCCAACGAGAACCTGGTCCAGCCGATCCTTCATCTGGGCCTGCCGGATCGCTACCTGGAACCCGCCCAGCCCGCCGAAATGCTCGCCGAATGCGGGCTCGACGCCGCTGGCATCGAAGCTGCGGTGCTCGGGCGCCTGGCACTGTTGCACTGGGCTGACGACGGGCAGAAACAAGGGGTTCTCCCGTAAGGGTCAAACACATTAAACTTTGCCCTCGCCTGAAAAGGCTGCGGCTGGCAGCAAGGTGTCCTTATATCAGCGAGCCCCGTTAGCGTCGCCGTTTGGCCTCAGCGCCCTGAAAAAGGCTGCACGTGACTGCTTGTAATCCCCCTGAATTCGAAGCGAGGCTGCGAGGATTGTTAATCCCGTCGCCACGGTTGGCTGAAGATCGCCGGGCTTTTCTTGGCGTATCTCTTGGTCTTGGCCTTCTTGGTACTGGATTTGCGTACATTCTTTATTATTTCATTGTGCAACGCCTTGGTGCGCTTGCAGCGGCCTCGGTGACTTACATTCCACCGGTTGTGGCGTTGCTGATCGGATTTTTCGTGGCCCGGGAGCCAGTACATGTGATTGATCTTCTAGCCATCGCAGCAATTCTTGGTGGCGTGTACGTTGTGCAAGTCGGACGGTGACAGGCACTGGTGCTCCCTTCTCAGAACGGACCAGGCCTGGAGCGTAATCGCAGTCACTGACACCTCTGGCCTGGTGTACCAGAGGGTTCGTTAGCCCTCCTCTCCGCCACCATCCGTCCGGTTTTTCTACGCCACAAAAATAGAGACTTGCAGCATGCAAGCTGCCAAATCATATTATGACTGTAATATTGTTGATGAAGCGCAAAAAAATCAGGCCTATCGGAGTTGATCCCATGAATGATGCAACCACCCTTCACAAGCTGTTCCTGGACGACTTATCAATCGGCGACACGTTCCGCAGCGGCACATACCTGATCGATGAGCAGCAAATAAAGAGTTTTGCACAGCAATTCGACCCCCAACCTTTTCATCTGGACAATCAGGAGGCTGAGCAAACTTTTTTTGCCGGGCTCGCTGCAAGCGGCTGGCATACGGCTGCCATCACCATGCGCTTACTTGTCTCATGCCTGCCTTTGGATGCGGGTCTTATCGGCGCTGGCAGCGAGCTGAGCTGGCCTACCGCTACTCGCCCTGGAGACGAACTGCGCGTCGAGACCTCCGTCCTGGCCATCAACCCTTCGAAGTCCAGGCTTGATCGCGGTCTTGTTACGTTCCAGACTGACACGCTCAACCAGCACGGTGAGTTGCGTCAACGCTCAGTCGCCAAATTGCTGATCTTTCGCCGCAGCACCTCCGCGACCCACTGAAGCGTTTCAACTAAAAAGCTACGTGTTCGCGAGAGAACCTCCATGCCTCACGACCTGAGTCACCTTGACACCGCGCTTGCGGCCTACCCCCGGGTGGCGCTGCTGGAAGGCCCCACACCGATCCAGAAACTGTCTCGATTGAGCCAAATGCCCGAGCTGAACGGATGCAATCTCTACGTAAAGCGAGATGACCTGACTGGCCTCGGCGGGGGTGGAAACAAACTGCGTAAGTTGGAGTTTTTGCTCGGCGAGGCACTCGCCGAGGGCGCCGACACCCTGGTGACCTGGGGCGGTCTTCAATCCAATCACGCTCGGTTGACCGCTGCAGTAGCCGCCCGCCAAGGCCTGGCCTGCGAACTGATTCTGACCCAATCTGGCGTGCGCACAGATGATGACTATCGCCTTAACGGCAACGTCCTGCTGGACGCTCTTTTTGGCGCTGCGATCCATCGGCTACCCCTCGGGGCTGTTCCCGACACCTATGCAGCAGAGCTGGTCGAGAAGCTCAAGCGACAGGGTAAAAGGCCCTTTGTCATGCCGTTGGGCGGTTCAAGTCCCAGAGGTTGTCTGGGCTATACCGCATGCGCGGCCGAGGTTCTTCGCCAGGCGGATGCTCTGGGACTCCATCTCGACCGTATAGTCGTCCCCAATGGCAGTAGCGGGACTCACTCGGGCTTGCTGGCCGGCGTCACCCTGGCCCGAGCATCAACGCGAATTATCGGATACACCGTACTCGGAACAGAAGAACAAGCTTTCGGTATAACCCTGGAAAAAACCCGACAAGTTCTACACCTCCTTGACCCGTCCACCATACTGGCTGAAAGCGCGCTCAGCGTGGATGGCAGCCAGCGTGGCGACGCCTATGGCGCCCCGACCGAAGCCATGCTGGAGGCTACCCGTCTACTGGCTTCCCATGAAGGGTTGCTCATTGATCCCGTATACGGCGGCAAGGCATTCGCCGGATTGCTGGCATCCGTCCGCCGTGGCGAATTCCCGGCCGGCAGCAATTTGCTCTTTCTGATGACTGGAGGAATACCGGGCATTTTCGCCTACCGTGCTGCCTTCAGCTGACCGGTTATGGGCGTTCTCCAGCGGTCGTAAAACCCTCCCTGCAGGCGAGCACCGGGAGGTTGGAACAACAGAGACGTATCAGCCCTTCGCCTGGCTCATGCGAGTGAACAGTTCAGTGGGCATTTTCTTGCCGTTGAAGGTGTACTGGTTGCTCCTGAACGTGTAGACCTCGGCTTCGGAGAGGTAACCGTCTTTGTTGGTGTCCATGGCTTTGAATTCCTCACCGCCCTTCGGGGCCACGGTCAGGAGTTCCTTGAGCGAAGCGCGGCCGTACCGGGGTGCTAGACTCAATCACGCCTTGGGCACTGATCAGCGTTGCTCCTTCGCGGCACCTGAGCTGCCAAAGCCCCTGTCTCCTGATCTGGAGGTATCCAATGAGCGATAGTACCGAACTCACTTCCTTCACCGGCTGGGCCGCAACGGCGGCCGGCGCTCCACTGGAGCGCTATAGTTACGATCCCGGTCCATTGGGGGACGAGGAGGTGGAAGTCGCCGTGGAGTATTGCGGCGTCTGTCACTCCGACCAGTCACTGATCGATAACGAATGGGGCATTAGCCACTACCCCTTTATCCCCGGCCACGAGGCGGTCGGCAGTATCGTGCGAGCGGGCGCGCAAGTACGCGGTCTTGAAGTGGGACAACGGGTGGGTATTGGTTGGTACAAGGGCAGTTGCATGCATTGCTCCTCGTGCATCGGAGGCTCCCATCACCTATGTGGCACAGTCCAACCCACCATCATCGGCAGCAACGGAGGCTTCGCCGACCGCCTGCGTTCGCACTGGGCCTGGGCTCTGGCGATACCGGATGGACTCGACCCGGCCATGGCCGGCCCTCTGTTCTGCGCCGGTTCGACGGTGTTCAACTCGCTTGTGGAATTCGATGTCAAGCCCACCGACCGGGTCGGTGTGGTGGGCATCGGTGGCCTCGGGCATCTGGCACTGCGCTTCCTTAACGCCTGGGGCTGCGAAGTCACGGCCTTTACCTCGTCGTTGAGCAAGCAGGACGAAGCCAGACGCCTGGGCGCGCACAAGGTAGTCGCCTCGACCGACAGCAATGCGCTGAAATCCATTGCCGGCACCCTGGATTTTCTCTTGG
The DNA here is from genome assembly GCF_059420325.1 of Pseudomonas sp. GW821-FHT04C07. Taxonomy (NCBI): domain Bacteria; kingdom Pseudomonadati; phylum Pseudomonadota; class Gammaproteobacteria; order Pseudomonadales; family Pseudomonadaceae; genus Pseudomonas; species Pseudomonas sp. GW821-FHT04C07. Next base: position 134,626 of record NZ_JBWKTM010000006.1, on the reverse strand, counting down.
TCACCGCCAACGCCGACCTTGACTGGCCGGCCATGCTCGCAACCCTGCGCGGCAAGGGACGCCTGCATTTTGTTGGCGCAGTGCCCGGCGCTATTCCAGTGCACGTGTTCGACCTGCTTGCGCAACAGAAGACCTTATCTGCCTCGCCGGTGGGTTCGCCCAGTACCACGGCGACCATGCTGGAATTCTGCGTACGTCATCAGATCCTGCCGCAGGTTGAGCACTTTCCCATGAGCCGGGTCAACGAAGCCATCGATCACTTACGCAGTGGCAAGGCGCGCTACCGCGTCGTGCTCGACGCCGGCAAATGACAGACGGGCGCGTCGGGTAACGCCGCACGCGCCCTCTACCGCCGCTACTACAGCCCCCCCTCATCGGCTCGAGCAGAGCAGACACAGACCTTTCCATTAGAAGCTCCCAGCTGTCGCAGCGCAGCGACTGTGCCGCCATGGACATGACTGCTCGAATGTTTGCTGGTTAGCTCAAAGCGCCGAAATGCTCGATTGCGGACATCGACGTCCGAAATGTTCGGACCTGTACTGATCGACGCCATCGAGATCTCCAACCGCGACGGTGTACGCCTGACGCTGAAGGCGTAAGCAATCAGATGCGCAAGTGCGCACTCATGTAGTCAATGAAAACCCGCAACTTGGGCGAGGCATAACGGCTGGCTGGCCACAGCATCCAGAAGACGACCTGGCGGTCGATGTAGTCGTCCAGCACCGTGACCAGCTGCCCGCGTTCCAACGCTTCGCGCACCAGGAAGACGGGCAGAAAGGCAATGCCTCTGCCCTGGATTGCGGCATAGGCAAGGGGCTCGATCGTGTTCGACGTCATCGTGGCGGGCAGCACCAATTCAGCCTCGGAGGCTTCGAGCCGCAGCGGCCAACGCTCCAGCTTTCCCGTCGCGGGAAATTTGTGTTGCAGGCAGAAATGACTTTCCAGTTCACGCGGATAAGTAGGTACACCCTGCCGCTTGAGATATGTGGGCGACGCCACCAGCACATGTGCGCAGGAACCCAAGCGGCGCGCGGCCAAGCGCGAATCGGTTTGCTCGCCGGTCCGAATCACCGCGTCGAACCCCTCCTCGATCACATCGACCATGCGGTCGCAAAAATCGATATCCAGTTCGACTTCCGGATACCGCTCCATGAACCCGTCAAAGGCCGGCATCATCAGGTCGCCCAGTAGAGGTGTGCCCACGCGAAGCCGCCCACGCGGGCTGCCAGCCAGGCCTGACAGCTCGGACTCGGCAGCGGTGACCTCGCTGAGGATGCGGCGGCATCGCTCAAGGAACAGGGTCCCCTCGGCAGTCAGCGTGATACTGCGTGTGCTGCGATGAAACAGCCGTACCCGCAAGCGCTCTTCCATCCGAGCGATGGTTTTGCCCACGGTCGAGGACGACACCCCCAGCTGACGGCCGGCCTCGGTAAAGCTGCGCGTTTCGGCAACTTGCACGAACATTGAAATGCCACTCAGGCTTTCCATCACTTTTCCTGCTTGCCCCCGGTAGTACCCCACCAACAAGGCGGGATTACGGAAAAACTATCCGAAATGTTCGGCATCGCGGGATATTTTTCTTCACGCACTTTACGCCTACATTGCCCCCATCCCACCACTGATAGGTATCGACGTCATGTCCAAACTGCATACGAACATCCAAATAGGCCCATACCAAATTGCCCACCGCGTGGTTTTAGCGCCACTTACCCGCATGCGTGCCGAACCAGGCGCCATTCCTGGCCAGCTGATGGCCGAGTACTACGCCCAGCGTACCACCGCCGGTGGCCTGCTGATCGGCGAAGCCACTATCGCCGCAGCCAATGGCAATGGATACCTCGGTGCTCCCGGTCTGTATGACGACAGCCAGATCGCCGGCTGGAAGCTCGTGACCGACGCAGTCCATGCCAAGGGCGGCAAAATCTTCCTGCAGCTCTACCATGCGGGGCGCCAGTCCAATAGCCTGCTGCAACCGGACGGCGGCCAGCCGGTGGCCCCTTCCGTCGTGGTCCACGGCGGCGTGGCCTACACCGAGCTCGGCTGGACCCCCGGCACCCCGCCGCGCGAACTGACCATCGCTGAAATCCGCCAGCTGGTGGAAAGTTTCCGCGCTGCGGCCGAACGCGGTATTGCTGCCGGCTTCGACGGTGTCGAGATCCACTCGGCGAACGGCTACCTGTTCGATCAGTTCCTACAGGACGGCAGCAACAAACGTACGGATATCTACGGTGGCTCGTTCGAGAACCGCAGCCGGTTCCTGCTGGAAGCGGTAGAGGCTGTGATCTCCGTCTGGGGCAGCAATCGGGTGGCGGTGCGTCTGGGGCCGAGCGGCAATTTCGGCGATATGTCCGACAGCGACCCCGTTGGCCTGTTCACCTATGTCGCGCGCGAGCTGGACAAGCTGGACCTCGCCTATCTGCATCTGATCGAGCCGCGCATCCTGGGTGTCGTCGAGGACGAGAGCCGGGACCAGAATCCGGTGGCGACCCAGCTCCTGCGCAAGCACTACAAGGGCACCCTTATCGCAGCGGGCGGCTTCTCCGGTGAATCGGCCAAGGCGATCCTTGAGGCCGGCGATGCTGATCTGGTCGCTTTTGGCCGTCACTTCATCGCCAACCCTGACTTGCCAGAGCGCCTGCGCAACGGCTGGCCGCTGAACCCGTACGACCGCGAGTCTTTCTTCGGTGGCACGGAGGTGGGTTACACGGACTATCCTTCCCATACCGAAGCTGCATGATAATCCGCACTGCTGGCAACTGGGGTCGTAGTACCCCAGCTGTCCAAAAAACCTGACTCACCTCAGCAACGGGGTTGAGTGCATTCTGGCTGATGAGTACCCGGAGTGCCGGCCGTGCCTTGATCGAACATCTTGTAGCGAGTCTTCCTTCGGTCGACCTGTTCATCCGGACAGCGCGCTGGACGGCCTTTATTTCCATCCTTCCAGGAGAAGTGTCATGCGTATGACCGGCAATACTATCTTCATCACTGGCGGCGGCTCCGGCATTGGCCGAGGCTTGGCCGAAGCCTTCCACAAACTCGGCAATCAGGTGATCATTTCTGGCCGGCGTATGGAGCGGCTGCAGGAGACGCTCGACGCCAATCCCGGCATGGCCGCCATTGAACTCGACATTACCGACCCGGACAGCATCCAGGCGGCAGCACAGAAGCTCATTTCCAATTACCCGGACGTGAATGTGCTTATCAACAATGCCGGCATCATGCTGCTGGATCACGCGGACGGGCCGGTGGACGATGCACTCGCACTGTCGACCGTCACCACTAACCTGCTCGGCCCGATCCGCATGACCTCGGCACTGGTCGAGCATCTGAAGGCGCAGCCCGATGCGGTGATCGTCAACGTCTCCTCCGTTCTCGGCTTCGTGCCGATGGCGGTGACGGCGGTCTATTCAGCGACCAAGGCAGCGCTCCATTCCTACACGTTGTCACAGCGCTACCTGCTGCGCGGACATGGCATCCAACTGGTCGAAATCGCGCCGCCTTGGGTACGCACCGAGCTGCTCAATAGCAGCGAGGAAGAGCGCGCTATTTCTCTCGACCAGTTCATTACTGAAGCGATCAAGCAGTTCGAGAGCGGCGTGGACGAAATCCTCGTCTCTCCAGCCGAGGCTATGCGTGCCAACCCCGGCCCGAACGAGCATGCGTGGGTCAGTCAGTTCAACGACATGATCGGAGCCGGGCCGGCTTTGGGCTGACCGCGACGACGTCAGAACTGGCCAGGCCCACGCTGACACATCACTGGAGCATCTCGCTGGTGGCGCGATGCTCCGGCACTTGCGCTCCATCTCCAGGGGGACGCTGATCGCCAATGTCCGATGGACGCCGAAACGCGGTAACCGGCTCATCGCTGAAGGCAGCGCCGATGGCCGGCACTTCATCTCCAATCCGGATCAGCTCATCAAGGCGCTGGATATGGCTTACGAGCAGCGAGGGCGGCCTCAGGGGCAGCTGTTTCACCCGGATCAGGGTTCGCAATATGGCAGCCGTCAGTGATGCATCGGTACAATTGGATTCGGCCCCATCAATTCAACGGTGGGCTGGCGCCAGCTCAGGCCGGGAAAAAACTTAACGTCGTGTCCAGGATTAGCTGACCACTACAGGTGTGTTGGCCTGCTTGTGGCAGTCCGCGTGGAGGCTTGACGCGTAAAGCTATCGAGGCTCAAACCCTCGCAGGACGTTGTAGCGTCTGCAGTAGCGGCATAGGGTGAACGGGAAAGGCGGCGAACAATGGAATATCCGCAGGAAAGACTATTTTGAACACAACCTCCCCTCTCAATGCCCGCGAGGTCTACCAGGTGCTAAGAGACGTTGCGCTTGGCACGCGTTCCATGAAAAGAGCCTGCAGTCAGTCTTGGAATGAAATCTGCAACGGCCCCACGTTCGTTGAGGTCGACGGCTGGCATCTCACGCTTTTCAACGATTGCGACGCGTTGGACTACTGCGAGCATTGCAGGGCACCAGACGGTCGAGTCGGGACTCTTGAAACCTGGCAGCGCTTACGGCACTGATCCTGTCGACCTATTGAGTGGCTGGGAACGTGAGCAGCTTGAGCAGCTGTTAAATGCGCTCTGACCGTTACTGCCAATGCTCACATAATTGAATCAGCTCATCGACCACGTATCTAACCTTCGGGTTGATGCCCCATTCGCACGACTGTATCCCGAAAACAAACGAGACCGCATCGACAAAGAGGGCTCGCACGCAACCGGCCCTCTTTGTTCGAGCGATGGATGACGCGCCGTTTTCACTGCTGGGGCCCTTGCTGCTGAGACGGATACTGCTGTCGTTGCGATTTCTGTTGCGGCTGCGGCTGCGGTTGCTGCTGCGGCTGATGCATTAGCTGTCCCGCCTCGTGCTGCTGTTGGGGCGGTCTCTGTTGCGGCAGCGGCTGCGGTTGTAGCTGCGGCTGATGCATTAGCTGTCCCGCCTCGTGTTGCTGTTGGGGCGGTCTCTGTTGCGGCAGTGGCTGCGGTTGTAGCTGCGGCTGATGCATTAGCTGTCCAGCCTCGTGCTGCTGTTGGGGCAGTCTCTGTTGCGGCAGC
>NZ_JBWKTM010000006.1:129296-129467 GCF_059420325.1 Pseudomonas sp. GW821-FHT04C07 | reverse complement strand
TGGCTGCGGTTGTAGCTGCGGCTGATGCATTAGCTGTCCAGCCTCGTGCTGCTGTTGGGGCAGTCTCTGTTGCGGCTGCGACTGCGGTTGTTGCTGCGGCTGAGGCATTAGCTGCGGCTGATGCGGCAGCTGTCCCGACTCGCGCTGCTGTTGGGGCAGTCTCTGTTGCGG
>NZ_JBWKTM010000006.1:129123-129198 GCF_059420325.1 Pseudomonas sp. GW821-FHT04C07 | reverse complement strand
GCTGAGGCATTAGCTGCGGCTGATGCGGCAGCTGTCCCGACTCGCGCTGCTGTTGGGGCAGTCTCTGTTGCGGCA
>NZ_JBWKTM010000006.1:0-129026 GCF_059420325.1 Pseudomonas sp. GW821-FHT04C07 | reverse complement strand
GTAGCATCTGCGGTTGTAGCTGCGGCTGAGGCGTTAGCTGCGGCTGATGCAGTAGCTGTCCAGCCCCGTGCTGCTGTTGAGGCAGTCTCTGTTGCGGCAGCATCTGCGGTTGTAGCTGCGGCTGAGGCGTTAGCTGCGGCTGATGCAGTAGCTGTCCAGCCCCGTGCTGCTGTTGAAGCAGTCTCTGTTGCAGCTGCTGTGGCCGTGAATGCATGTGAATGTGACGCCAGCGAGCACGATGGCGGAACCAGTCCCGATTGTGGTAGTGGCGGTTCCAGTAGCTGTCGAAGCCGAAGATCAGAATGGGCATACCTATCTGGGCGCCATAGTAGGGTATTACCGCGCGCTGCCCGTAGTAATCGTACTCAAGTAAGTTGCCCGCTATCCAACCGCGTTCGCCCTGCCAGCTGACATCGCACCACTGCCAGTCGCCGAGGCAGCCATAGATCGTCACCATCGAGCCCCGAGGTACGGTCAGGATGGGCGGATAGGCGAGGTCCGGGCCGGTCCTGAGGATGCTGTTGGAAATGGTGTAGGCAAACTGGTCCTGAGCAAAGGTCACGGGAGTGAACAGGCACGCAAGCACTCCAATGATCAAGTAGATAATCGATTTCATGTCTCGGGCCCTCTGTACAGAGAAATCATTCTACATCCCTTTTTCAACCAGTTGACCGAAGGCTTCGAGCTCGCCCTTGTCCAGGTCGGACACCGCAATAAAACGCGCTGTAGAGTAAGCAGCTCCAGTTCTGATCAGGAATATAACCGAGAGAACAATTTTATAAAAAACAACACGTTATGAACAAAATGAATGAATTTTCCCCTTGTCTCGGCACGCCCCCCCCTATCTAGCGCTTCTGGCCGCTTTCTTCTGGTGGTCGTATATTCCGAAACATACCAAGCAGCAGTAAGTCATAGGTGATCTTCAAACCGCCCGCGATCACCAATGGCCAACCAAAGGTCGATAAGCCCAGCAAATAACCAGCAAGCAGCGGGCTCAAAGCTGACGCCAGGCTACGTGGGACCGTCGTGATACTGGCCGCAGCTGCGCGCTCCCCGGGCGGCACGATTGCCATGATGTAGGAGCTACGAGTCGGCACATCCATTTGCGACAACGCGCTGCGCGCAAGCAGCAAGATAATTGCCAGGCTCAATGTCGGCATCAGTGGAATGAGGATCAAGAACAGGCTAGAGGGCAAGTGCGTAAACACCATCGTATTCACGAGTCCAAACCGATCGGCAATGCGGTTCGCCGCCAGATATGAAAACGCCGTCAATACTCCGGTCCAGAAAAAAATCTCGCCAGCGACCGTGGTGGAAAGCTGAAACTTCTCGAAAAGCCACAACGCAATCATCGATTGCACCACAAAGCCACCCCCGAACGCATCCAGGCTGAACAAGGCCGCAAGGGTATAAACGACCCGCTTCGATTTTTGTAATGGTGCAGCCTGCGCCTTGTGCTCGTCTGTGCCGATCTCCTGAGGTAGCGTGGAATAAATCAGCGCCGATGCCAGTCCCAATAAGCCGTAAAGGATAAACATCGCTTGTAGCGCTTTTTTCCTGTCGAGCCCGGATGTCGCGACTATCCAATCAGGCGCACCAGCGAACAGCGCACCAAATGCGGCAGCCAACGCAGCGATCAGACTATAGCGGGCAAACACCGCCGTTCGCCGGCGTTCGTCTACCAAACCGGAAAGCACAGCGTGCTCTAGCGGCAAGAATACGCTGACGTCGCCGCTGGACGGATTCAATGTCCCGACGATGGCAATCACCAGCAAAGGCCAGAAATCGATGACAGCCGCAAAACCAAAACCGGTTCCCGTCATGAGCAGCGCGGCCATTAACAACAACAGGCGGTAGGTAAAACGATGAGCATAGAGGCCAACCAGGAGCGTCAATACACCTGAGCCTAACAGCGTGCCGGTGGCGATCATCCCAACTTCAAGCGGCTGCATGCCCAATGCCAGCAGATAAAGTGGCAGCAGCAAGCTGACGTAACCGTCGGCGAATGCCCGCAAGCCTCGCACGCATAGCACACGGGAAAGAACCGGCGAGTTCACTTGACCCAGCGTGCAGGGCTTTTTCCGACCGCGCCGCAGATCCAGCCGGTAGGCGCCTGCCCCTCAACGTTTGCGTCCAAACTTTCCGTTGCGGCGAGAGCATGGGACGCGGCACAGATAAGGCTGGTTGCAATGATCATGGATTTCATCTGATTCACCTGAATGTCGTAGGGTGTCGCGCCTATCTCGGCCGCTACTTTGACGACATCATTGGCAGGCACATACAAAAACTCCGGCACCGGATCAATGAAGCGTGCAATCAGCCAGGGGTAAGCATTGCGGTCAATTTTCGGCCGCTCACGGGTAATCCATTTCATGAATTAACCTCTCTTTCGTTACGCTGCGGGTTGACTGGACACCGTCTGGAGATCATTGGAGCACCCTTGTGAAATGGATGATTCCAGCCGCACAGCAGCCCGCCAGGGTGATCATCATGCCCAATTTGAAGCGGAACAGCGCTAGCATCGCCATGCCTGTCACTGCTCCCAATGAGGACGGGCAAATCGTTCCGCCAAAAAATTTATGAGTACGCGAACCTTGGGTGGCAGGTGCTTGCGAGAGGGATACACCACGTAGATCCCCAATTCGACGGACTGGTACTCGGGCAGAATCTCTACCAGGTCGCCAGAGCGCAAATCATCGGCCACCATGAAGCTGGGCTGCAAAGAAATCCCTCCCCCCGCTAACGCAATGCTGCGACAGGTATCGCCATTGTTGCAGCGAACAACCGAGCGTGTACGCACGCTTTCACCGCCATCAGGGCCCTGGAATTGCCATTCATTCCCGCTGGCAAAGTTTGTATAGGCAATCACGCCGTGCTCTGTCAGATCAGACAACGTGCGGACTGGAGCATGGCTAGCCAAATACGCGGGTGAGGCACACAGGCACATCCGAGTGCTGGCCAAACGCCGCCCGACCAAAGAAGAATTTTCCATACGCGCAATGCGAACAGCGGCATCGAATCCCTCCTCTACAAGATCCACCAGCCGGTCATTCAAGCTGATGTCCAATTCGACTTTGGGGTAGGCCTTCATGAAGTCAGCCCATACCGGAGCCAGGTGCAGCACACCAAAACTGACCGGGGCGTTCACCCTGAGCACCCCACTGGGCTCCGGCGCTGCCGACGAAACAGCCTCCTCCGCCTGATCCATCAGCGCCAACACCTCGCGCGCCTGGAGGTAGAACTGCCGCCCCTCCTCTGTCAACGAAAGCCGGCGAGTCGTGCGGTGCAGTAACCGTGCACCCAAGCGCTCTTCGAGCCCACTCACATAGCGCGAAATGGCCGCCTTGGACATCTCCAGCGGCTCAGCGGCCCCTACGAAGCTGCCCTTGTCGACGACCATGCAGAAGACCTGCATCTCCAACGCCCGATCCATAATTGTCTCACTTAGTGGAACTATTAATCACATTCGGCCTTATTTATCTCAATTTTTCAACCTATAAACTTAGCCCATCGAAACGCAAATCAACGCAAACGAGGTAGCCATGAAAATCACAGTAATTGGTACCGGGAACATGGGTTCGGCGTTCGCAAAACAGTTGTCCAGTGCTGGACATATCGTTCGAATCACCGGCCGTGACATCGACAAGGCCCAAGCCTTGGCCGCTCAGTTTGAAAATGTCAGCGCCTATCCTGCTGCGCAAGCCTTGGGTGACAGCGACGTCGTTGTCGTTGCGACTGCCTACGGTGACGCTGCAGCGGCACTGCAAAGCCTGGGTGATCTGACGGGCAAAGTTGTCATCGACATTACCAACCCGCTGAGCGCTGACTACATGTCGTTGACGATCGGTCACGTGACCAGCGCCTGCGAAGAAATTGCCAAAGCGGTGCCTCAAGCCCACGTGGTTAAAGCGTTCAACACCCTGTTCGCTCAAGTGCTCGCAGATGGCCCTGAATTCTCTGACAACCAACGTGGCAGTGTGTTTGTCGCAGGTAACAATGACCGTGCCAAACAGACCGCGATCTCGCTTGCACAGAGCATGGGCTGGAACACGGTGGACGCTGGTGGACTAATCAATGCCCGTTACCTCGAGCCACTGGCAGGCCTGAACATCTATCTCGGCTATGGCGCAGGCCTGGGCACTTCCATCACCCCGGTCTGGCTTAACAAGTAATCATTTCGGAGTCCTACCATGAACACTTCGTTCCCCCTGTTATTTGTGTCTCATGGTGCTCCGATGTTTGCCATCGAGCCCGGTCTGGCGGGTCAACGTCTGGCCGAGCTCGGTCGCGAACTGCCGCGACCTGATGCCATCGTCATCCTTTCCCCACACTGGATGACACCTGGCGAAGTCCGCGTTACAGCGAGCACCGCCCCTAACACCATCCACGACTTCGGCGGTTTTCCCGAGGCGTTGTACCAGTTGAACTACCCCGCGCCAGGCGCTCCGGCTCTGGCAGCCCATATCGTGGGTCTGTTGCAGACAGCGGGATGGAAATCCCGGCTCGATCCTCATCGAGGTCTGGATCACGGCGCCTGGGTACCCCTTTTGTATCTGGCGCCCGAGGCTGACGTACCGGTGGTTCAGGTTTCGATGCCTGCCAGGCTCGATACACACCAGGCCTGGAAACTGGGTGAAGCGCTCAAGCCGCTTCGGGATATGAATGTGCTGATCGTGGCCTCTGGAAGCCTTACCCATAACTTGTATGAGTTTCGTGGAGCGACCAGCCATGGGGCTGACTACGTGAAAGAGTTTGCAGCCTGGACAGCCCAGACACTGCAAGCGGGTAACACCGGTCACCTGCTGGACTACAAGCAACACGCGCCTTCAGCCGAGCGAGCCCATCCAACCGATGAGCATTTCTTACCGCTGCTTATCGCCTTGGGCGCGGCCGGCGAAAGCTATGAAGCACGCATCCTGGAAGGCGGCGTGACCTACGGGGTACTGGCGATGGACAGCTACCTTTTTTCCTCGACCAACACTGATGGAGTCGAGCCGACTCAACCCAGCCAAGGCGTTGCATACCATGCGTGACACTACTTTTTCTGAACCGGTCCGAGAGCCGGTGTCGGGCCTGTTTTTCCGTAAGGCGAGCACCTCGGCCCCCAGGGCCCGCCTGCTGCTGCTGCATGGCGTAGGCTCGAATGAAGCGAACCTCGCAGCTCTGGCCGGATCCCTGCCCCAGGAGCTGGAGCTGATTCTGCTCCGCGGCCCGCTGCAGGTTGGCCCACAAGGCTTCGCCTGGTATCAGGTGAACTTCACCAGTAATGGCCCCTCGTTCAATCAAGAGCAGGCGGAATCCAGTCGCAAACTCTTGCATCGTTTCATTGAAGCGCTGCCCAAGCTGCCCACCGTGATCGCAGGTTTCAGTCAGGGCGGCATCATGAGTGCGAGCCTCGGGGTCACCGAACCTGAGCAGGTTGCAGGCTTCGCGATATTGAGTGGACGGATGCTGCGGGAAATTGCTCCCCAGATCGCAACACCCGATCGGCTCAAGTCAGTCTCGGCCTTCATCGCCCATGGCCATCAGGACAACGTCTTGCCCGTCGATTGGGCGAAAGAAGCTGACGCCTGGCTGGATCGAATTGGCGTCGTACACGAAACACATTTCTACAACATGGCCCACGAGATTGTCGCTGAAGAGCTGGCCGATTTCTCGCAGTGGCTGACAACCACGCTGTCACTTTCTAACTAAACAAAAGGAACCTCACCATGATTGATTCACGTACCGCTCCCTACGCCGCATTTGTTATGCGCCTGGCACTGGGCATCATGTTCATTGCTCACGGCCTGACCAAAGTTTTGGTTTTCACGCCTGCGGGCACTGCCGGCTTTTTCGAATCCATAGGTTTCCCCGGCTTCCTGGCCTACCCGGTCATGGCATTTGAAGTAATCGGCGGGTTGATGCTGGTATTGGGTGTCTATGCACGCTGGGTAGCCGCGATTGCCGTTCTTCAGCTTTTCGTTGCTGCGACCGTACACTTCGGCAATGGCTGGAGCTTCACCAACGCCAACGGTGGTTGGGAATATCCTGTCTACCTGTCCGTGACTGCGCTGGTTGTGGCGCTGCTGGGTGATGGTGTTTTCGCTGCCAAGACCTCAAGCAAGGCGTAACAGCAACCTTAAAAAATGTGTCGGCACTTGGGTAGATTATCCAGGTCGCCGGCACATTTTCTGTTCAGCGGGATCTTCGTCTGCACCCCGCCAAGCCACCTATCCGGACGTGAAGCCGGTGTGTGGAAATCCAGCGGTAACTCGGCTAAGTGCCACTTTCCGCCGTTGCGTACTCTGTGTTTTTAGAGCGATCGACTTGCAGCAACAGCAGTAACAAGCCCATACCGGAGACAACAGCTGCCATCACCCCAGTGTAGGAAATGCCTACAGCACTGATGGTGGCCCCCCCGAGCAACGAACCTAGCGCAATACCCGAGTTAAATCCGGCGATGTTCAAGCCGGCCGCCACGCTGTGCGCACCATGAGCATGAACTTCGGCGATGCCGAGCAGGCGAGCCTGCAACGCTGGTACAGCGGCGAAGCTCAACAGGCCCAGTAACGCAACCAGAATAGCCATGCTGATGGGCGAGCTAACCAGCAGCCACATCGCCAACAGCACCATCACGATTCCGGCGACTATTATCAAGCTCGCCCGATCCACGCCGAGACTATCAGCCATTTTTCCGCCGATGATGTTGCCAATCGCCGCCGCCACACCGTAGATCATCATGTAAATGCTGACGGTATACCTGCTGAGTTCAGTCAGCTGGATCAGGATCGGTGCGATATAGGTGTACAGGATGAATGTGCCTCCGTAAGCCATGACTGTGACCAGGGTACCGACCAGCAGCTTAGTGTTGAACAGAGCACGCAACCCCTGCTGCGCACTGTTGAGAGGATGCTGGACAGACTCTTGGGGCGGCTCCTTCATGCCCAATAGAAGGCCGAAAAAACCGAGCGCACCAAACGCTGCAATGGAGAGAAAAAGTGGCCGCCAGGAAACAAAACTGCCCAAGTAAGTGCTGATAGGGACACCGATAGCCATCGCCAGGGTGAAGCCGCCAAAAACCAACGCAACCGCACTGCCCGCCCGATGCGGACCGGCTAACCGCGCGGCGGTACTCGATGCGACGGCGAGAAACAAACCGTGCCCCATCCCCGCAACGAACCGAGCGCCCAGCATCGTCGTAATGTCACTCGATAGCGCGGCGACCAGGCTACCCAGGCTGAAGATGACCCCCGTCACCAACATGACATTCTTGCGCGGCCAGCTTGCGGTGAGCGCACTCAAGATCGGGGCCGAGAAAGTGGCGCCCAGGGCATAAGCAGTAATCGCCTTACCCACCTGCCCCACGTCGACATTCAAACTGCCCGCCATGACGTCGGTAAGACCTATCGGTACAAACTCGGCCAGCCCCAGCGCGAACGCGCTGAGGGCGAATATGTAGATGACGAAAGGCATTTCAGAGAACTCCTTACTCGATGCCAGGCAACGTGCTCGGCAATTGATAAGGGCAGATGCTATTCACTCGTCGAGCATCAAAAAAATCAACAAAACAGCCAGCATGTATAAAATATTTTATACATGCTGCTGCAACCTTCTCTTAGGTACCCGCCCTCAAACCGTATTCGAGTGTTCTACGAAGCTTTATTAACCGAGACTCGATGCAAACACGCCTTGTTGAACAAGCTCAGCCAAATAATCACGAATAAAACCTATACGGGGATTACGAAGCGCTCCTTTGTTCCACGCCAGGTAAAAAGAGTTCTCAGGTGGCGGCAATGGAAAGGTGATCGGTACTAACGCCCCGACAGCCAGGCTGGCGTGACAAAGATACCCTGGAATAACCGACCAACCGTGCCCTGCACGCACCAGTGATTCGACAATCCGCATATCAGGTACTGTGATTGCCGCCTGTAACGACGGTTGCGCTTTGAAAGCCCCCAGCCAGAAACTTCGAATCAACGGAAGTTGTTCGTCATAAGCAATCAGTGGAAAGCTTTCAAGGGTCTGGGCAGTGACATTTCGTGCTTCTATCTGCTGAGCAAGCGCTGGCGCGGCAACCAACAGCAAATGCTCGGTCGCCAAATGAATGTACCCATGCCTGACATCGTCGGGAATTGAAGCGGTTATCGCCAAGTCCGCGGTGCCGTCATTGAGCAAGGCGTAAATACGTTCGCGGTTTCCTGTGTGCAAGCGTAATTGCAAGCCTTGCGTGATCAAGGGCGCAAGAGCCAAAGCCATATGCGTATACAGAAAATCTGAAGGCCCGACGATGTGGAGAGTCCAGCCTAGAGGCGTCGACACGTTTCTCAATGTGGTGATTTTTGCCTCCAGGCCATCCAGGTGTGGCGCAATCGCCCGAGCCAAATCATCCGCAGCAGGTGTCGCCACAACGCCCCGTGCACGTCGAACGAATAGCGGTTTTCCAACCAACGACTCTAGTGCCTGGATGTGCATTGAAGCAGCAGGCTGGGTGATACCCAGATGATCGGCAGCTTTAGAAAAAGACCCGGTTCTGTAGGCCTCCAAAAAGGTGCGTAAGTAGTTGAGATGACTCATGGTCACTATCGCCTATAAGACCTCATGCCCAATGAACCGAACATCGAGATTCATTTGATGCCGCAATCGCATTCAACAAAGTATGGGGGTGAAATGTGTAGTGTGTTTGCAGCGCACACTCAACCCACGTTAAATCGCGTCACGAGTCGATTCATATCGATGGCCAAACGTGAAAGTTCGGCACTCTGCTTTCGAGCCACCGAGACGGATGACGCTCACTACCCTTCGAGCAGGTGCCCCAGAAACAATCCCGCAGCGACCGACAACGCCTCTCTCGACCTTACGCACACGCTGAGTTCTCGGGACGCCCACGCCTCATCCAGCCTGACCACCTTCGCCCCGTCCATTTTGTAAATCCCCGCACTCCCCTCCGGCATGATGCCAATGCCCAGACCGGCCTGAACCATCAGGCATAGCGCGTCGTAGCTGGAGACTTCCATACGGATTTTCAGCGAGCGCCCCAGGTCGTTGGCTGCCTTGATCAACTGAAAGTTGAGGTGAGTGCCGCTGCGCAAGGCAATGTATTCGTGTTCCAGGGTTTCGCTGAACTTGACTGATTGGCGTACGGCGAGCGGATCTCCGTTGGGCACCAGCAACACCAGCCGATCAGTGCGAAACGGGAAGACCTCGATGTCGGCGCCATGCGGCAGACGCGTGAAGATGCCGATGTCGGCACGGTTTTCGGCCACAGCTTTGGTGATGGCCAGACTTTGCTTTTCTTCGAGGCTGACGTTGATCAGCGGGTACAACTCCATGAACGACTTGATTAAGCCGGGCATGAATTGGGTGATAGCAGAGATGTTGGCCAGGACATGCACCGAGCCACGACGGCCGTAGGAGTATTCGCGCATCTGCACGACGATTTCGTTGAGGTTGTTCAGGGCACTGCGAGCCATGAACAACAGCGACAGGCCGGCGTCGGTCGGAGAAATGCCCTTGTTGGTGCGGTTAAGCAGTTTCGAGTCGAGCAACTCTTCCAGTTCGCTGAGCCGCTTGCTGACCGCCGCCGCAGCGATGTGTTCGCGCTTGGCGGCGGCAGCTATGGTGCCTTCTTCGACGACGCTGACGAAGAGTCGCAACGAGACCGGATCGAGTTTCATGTGAGGTACCGGGTTTGCTGGCCTGAATGGCCAGCATAGTACCTCGTCAGGCATCGGCTCAGAACGCTCCGGACAACAGATGGCCGGCGTTCGGCACCTGGGCCTTGAGGCCGAGGGTTTTCAGCATCTGGTAAACGGTAGCGACCGACGCCGACAGTACCGGTTTGTCGAGGCGATCCTGTACGACCTGGATCGCTGGCAGCGAAGGCATCTGCACACAGCACGACAGCACCACTCCGTCGGCCTGTCCGATGTTCAGTTTGTCGGCGTGGCCCACCAGATTCATCGGGTCCAGACGACCGACCTCGAGATTATCGGACACCTCCAGACTGATGGAGTCGACTACTTCGATTCCGGCCGCCTCGATGTAGTCGATGACTTGTTGGGTCAGCGGTTTCATATACGGAGTGATGATCGAGACTTTCTTGTATTCGAGCATGTTCAGGCTATCGATCAGCGCACCCGCGGAGCTGAGCACCGGGGCGGTCGACTTGTTGGAGGCAACAGTTTTGCTCAGGCGCTCTTGCGAGACTTTATGATAGCCAGCGCCCTGGCACATGATCGCCACCAGGCAGGCGTAGGCCATGACATCAACCCGCGCGTCGCTCAGCTCCAGCGCGCAGCGGTCACTGTCGACATCCATCTTTTTCAGCTCTTCGGGGCTGACGTGCATCATGCGCATGCGCGAGGAGTGGAAGGTGAAACGCTCTTCTGGAAACAGCGAGTAACGCGAGGTCAGCATCGCCGGGATTTCAGTTTCCATCGTCGTGTTGGAGCTGGGTACGATTTGGCCGATTCGAAAATTTTTCATGGGTCTGTCCTCTGAATAGTGCAGATCAGTTGCCGCTGGTGAGTTGAGCGCCTTTGGTTTCCTGCAGCGTAAACACCATGACGGCGGCGATGACGTAGGAAACGGAAGCAAGAGAAATGGTGGCGGTGAAGCCGATGAGCGGAATCAGGATGGGTACCAGCTTGATGCCGGCAATGGCGCCGACCCGCCCAAAGTTGAAGCAAAAACCCGACGCAGTAGAACGGATGCTGGTCGGGAACAACTCCGAGTACCAGGCGCCGAAGCCGCTGAAATATCCGGTGAAGAAACCCAACAGCGCTGCCAGCGAACCGAGGATGATGACGTTCTGGGTGGTGAACAGAAGCTTACCGTCGGTCAATGGCATCAAGGTCGCCGAGTAGGCAAACACCGGCACCATGATCGCCATGCCGCCAAAGAAGATCGCGAACGACAAGCGACGACCGATGCTTTCCGCCAGATAGCCGTAGGCCAGATAACCGATGGTGGCGCCGATGCCGATCCAGATGACGAACAACGGTGCCTGATCGATACGCACGTTCAGAATGTTCTGTAGGTAAGCCGGCATGAAGGTGGTGATGATCCAGTAGCCATACATGCCCAATACCGAAATGCTCAAGCCCAGCAGGGTCACTTTCAGGTATTGCGGACGGAAGATTTCCAGCAACCGGCCCTTGTCGGTGTTACGACGCATGAATTCGCGGTTGGCCAGCCATACCGGCGACTCCTTGACGAACAGCCAGATGAACACCAGGGTGAAAAAGGCCGGGATCGAGGCATAGATGAACAGAGTCCGCCAGGACTCGGGGTTGCCGCTGTCCAGGAAACTCCAGGCGAAAATCGCCGCCAGAAGACCACCACCCGACCAACCGGTCTGCATCACCGCAAAGGCCTTGGCGCGCCCGGCCGGTGGCCAGATCTCCGATACCAGCGCTGCAGCGGCGGACCACAATCCACCCACGGCGACGCCGACGCAGAAGCGGAACAGATTGAGTTGCCAAAGGCTGTCGGCAAAGGCACAGAGCAAGGTGCCGGTACCGTAGACGAACACCGACAGCATCATGGTTTTCTTGCGGCCGATCTTGTCGGAAACATTACCGAGGAAGAAACCGCCAATACCGGTCGCCAGCAGAAACCAGGCAACGGTGGAAACGATATCGCCCAAACCAACGGAGAAGGTCTTGGCGATCGCCAGCAGGACAAAGCCGAAGATTGTCGCGTCCAGCGCATCAAACAACCAGGCGGCCCATGAGCCACCCAACGTAATGTAACGCTGGCCGGCGGTCAGTTGACCGACTCCATGGACTAAAGGGGCACTGGCCGCAGAACTGGCCGCTAGGGTTTTCATGGTTGAACCTCGTGGAACTCAACTTATTATTTTTGGAAACTCGTGCGCCGACGAAGGCAATTGGCGAACGAATGGTCATGTGCGACCGATGTTAGGAGGGGAAAAGGGAGTCGTATATCAGGCATTGGCGAGCTTGCCATCGCGGATGGCGATGGCAATAGAGAAGTGCCGGGGCAGCCACCGGATGGCAGCTGCCAAACGCTGGCAGACGTCAGCCTTGCCGAAACGGGGACGGCATTGGCGACTTGCGACGAGGCCATGCTTGAGTCTCGTCCACCTGCCGCTCAGCCGAGCGAAACCGAGGGGTTCAGGCTGTAGATTCCGGTCAGGCTGGCTCGTCCGAGGACTTGGGCCGAATCAAGCGCCGCGCGGACGTTCGTACCGGTCAGCGGGCCCGCGACTTCGAGCATCGGCGTGGCGAGGGCGTAAACCGTGAAGATATAGCGATGAACCAGCGCGTCGTTCCACGGAGGACAGGGACCGTCGTAGCCATAGTAGTCGCCCGTCATCTGATCATCGTTCGCGAACCAGCTGGTGTAATCGTTGATCCCGTGGCGCCACCCTTCGGGTGCTACCGGGCCGGATTTACCACGCGCAGTCACGTGGCTCGAATGCGACCCGGCTGGAATCTGGGTAATGCCGGCCGGAATGTCGAGCAGCAGCCAATGGAAAAAGTCGATGCGCGGCAGCGAGGATGGTACTTCACGACCGACCTGATTCACGTCGTCGCCACGGCTCGGAACATCAGGATCGTGGCAGACCACTACGAACGATTGCGTACCTTCGGGCACCTCGCTCCATGCAAGATGAGGGTTCCGGTTTGACGATAACGCAACGTGCGAGGTTGCATCGGGCACCGCGAACGCGAATTCGCCGTCTATTTTTTGTCCGTCCTGAAAGCTTTGGCTGATAAGTCGCATGTCAGATATTGTCCTGCGCGTTGATGAGAGAAAGTGATGATCCACTACAATCCCGATTGAATATCAGACGGGTCCATAGAGCTACCAGCGCCTTTTTGTTCCCGCACTTGCGCGAGACGCGCCCCTTCTTGCGCCAGGATGGCATACAGTTTTTCGGGGTCAGTCAGGCGCCATTGCAAGGCAAGCCCTTCCATGCCATCAGCGACTGGAATTTCCCGGCTGTGCTTTTTCAAACCGTCGAAGATGAGTCCAGCGGCTACCTCCACATCCATCCCGTGTTCGATATTGTCATCGGAACGACCGCGCGAAGAGCCATCACCTTCAAGTGAATGGATGGCTATCGGGGTTTTGACTGAACCAGGCAGGATGACACTGACGTGGATGCCATAGGCCTGCTCGACTTCCGCGCGTAACGCATCGAAATATCCGATCACGGCATGTTTGGCCCCGCAGTAACCTGCGCGCAAGGGAGCCCCCACCTTTCCGGCGACGGAGCTGAGGACCGCGATCTGCCCGCTGCGACGCGCGACCATGCGGGGTAAAAGATTTTGAGTGAGAGCAACGGGGGCCAGGTAATCGACATCAATCAGCTGACGATACACATCGAAATGAGTATCCAGCGCGAGGCTTCGCTGGCTTACCCCGGCATTGTTAATCAAACGATCGATTCGACCGCACCAGTTCCAGGCGCGTTCAACCACGTCATCGAGTGCTGCGAAGTCGGTCGTGTCGAAAGGCAGTACCAAGGTCCGTTCAGGTGCTTGAGCGGCAACCCTGAGGAGTTCTTCTACTCGACGTCCAGACAGGATGACCTTAGCGCCTTCACGCAAGAAAATACCCGCCAATGCCTCACCGATGCCTGAGGAGGCGCCTGTGATCCATACAACATCTTCTGCCACTGACATGGATTTACTCCGTTTGAGTTGTTGCGTGATTGTTCATGGTTTCTCCTGTGTCCCGCATCCCGAAACAAGGGGCACTGATTGAGCGCAAGGTTAGGGTTTTGCGCTGCCGCGAACTGCAACGAATCTTGCAATTGGACACCTTTTTAAACGCATGAACCGAGGTTGCCTCAAGGCCGCAGAGCGGCTCACTATGTCGTCTGAACGGCGAGAGGTCAGCGCGATGTTTGATATGGATCTACTTCTGACATGGATGACTGCTAATCCATGGTTTGCGAGTCTTGAACACCCCATTCAAGTGACACTGTTGGCAGAGGCCAGGTTGCAACGCCTCAACTCAGGCGAGTACCTCGTTCGTCAAGGAGATGCACCGGGCTGTTTCTATGGACTGGTCCGAGGCGCTCTGAAAGTGTCGACGTTACGAGAAGATGGCAAGGAAGCCATCCTGACGGTGTTAGAGCCCGGCAACTGGTTTGGTGAGACGTCGTTGCTCGATGGCCTGCCTCGGGTGCACGACATCAGCGCGACGGATCCTGCACAGGTACTTTGTATCGATCCGCAGGCGTTCGACAACCTCATGGCTCATAACAGCTTCGCCAGAGCAATTGCCGCACTTCAGGCAACGCATTCCCGGCTGGTCTACAAGATGCTGGAAGACGCCATGCTGCGTTCGACTCGTGTACGAATTGCACGTCGCCTTGAACACCTCGCCAGAGGGGACGCGACCCAATCGTTGAACGAACGACACCTCCTCAACGTCACTCAAGATGACCTGGCCATGATGTTGGGTATCACCCGGCAGACGCTTGCGCTGGAACTCAAGGCGATGGTTGCTTCGGGTGTATTGAAATTACGCTATGGACAAGTGCAGATAGAATCTCTGACGAAATTAAAAGCGATGGAATCGCAACTGTGAACGGTCTGCAAGGAAACAGCTCAGTGAAGACCCATCCCACGCGACGCAGCCGCGGCGGCGCGAACGGCGAGCGCGCGCGGAATAACACGGGGCAACCATGAGGTGATGCGCACGCTGGACCGCCCCGGATACACCACCCGCTGCTGACGATCAAAGGCTTGCAGAGTCCTTTTGACGACAACCTCTGCTGTGTCCATTTTTATAGAGGGCTGCGTAGCCGATATTGCATCGAAGAATTTGGTTGCGGTGGGGCCGGGACAGGTCGCCATCACCTGTACATTGCTCTGAGACAGCTCATGACCCAGTGCTTCCGTGAAATGGAGCACGAATGCCTTGCTCGCCGCGTATGTCGCCATGTACGGAATAGGCTGGAAGGACGCATTGGAGGCCACGTTGATGATGCCACCCTTTTTCCGGGCAGCCATCGCCGTACCGAGCCTGTGGGAGAGACTCACCAAGGCCTGGATATTCACCTGGATCAGGTCTTCCTCCCTGGCCAGCGGGTTCGATAGAAAGTCGCCGGTGAGTCCAAAGCCAGCATTGTTGACGAGCAGGTCCACCGCGATATGCTGCCGTTCAAGCTCTTCGCTGATGCGCGTCACGGCATCGCGCTCGGCCAGGTCGGCCGTCAATACAATGGCCTGGACGCGGTACTGTTCAGTGAGTCGCTTCGCCAGGGCATTCAACGTGTCGAACGAACGTGCTACGAGAACGAGATTGGTGCCTCGTGCGGCGAGTGCTTCGGCGAACGCTTCACCAAGGCCCATGGATGCGCCGGTAACGAGAGCAAAGGCATTGCGATAAGTAAACATGATGTGAACCTCGATAATAGAAATATGTTGAACCAGGTGGTCAAATTCGGCCGCATGTCAGTGCGTCATCCGATCTCGACTCAAGGCGAACGATGCACGCGGACTACCGTGCATTACGCGAGAACAGCGTTCGCCGCTGTAGCCATCGGCCACGCCGGATAGTCCGAGTAACCGTGCTCGTCACCGCCGAACAGCGTGTCGCCGGCAAACTCGGCCAGGGGAAGACTTTCCGCCAAACGCCTTGGTAGATCGGGGTTGGCGACGAAGGGACGTCCAAACGCGACCAGGTCGGCATAGCCTTTGCCAATCACCCAGTTGGCGCGGTCCAGATCGTACTTGCCGGCAACGATGATGGGCCGTTGGAAGCGCGCCCGAATGTCGGCTCGGAACGTCTCCGTGAACTGCGGCGCGTCGTCCCAATCGGCTTCGACCAGATGCAGGTAGGCAATGCCGAGTGTTTGCAGGAACGAGGTGGCGTCAAGAATCGTCGGCAGAATGTCGGGGCAGGCCATACCGCGTGCGGTCAGAAACGGTGCTAGCCGGATTGCGGTGCGCTCGGCACCCACTTCGTCCGCGACAGCACTGACCACTTCCTTGAGGAATCGCAAGCGATTTTCGCGCGAGCCGCCGTATTCGTCGGTGCGGGTGTTGGCGGTAGTGCGCAGGAACTGATCCACAAGGTAACCGTTCGCTCCGTGGATTTCGACGCCGTCGAAGCCAGCCTCTATAGCGTTGCGCGCTCCGACGCGGAAGTCGTTAACGATACTGTGGATTTCCGCTCTGCCAAGTGCACGCGGCGTCGGGCAATCCACCATCTCGCCTTGACCGGTCGCAGGGTTCACTTTCCAGATTTGTGCTTCGAATGAAACCGCCGAAGGTGCGACCGGCAACTCTGCGTTGTGAAAGTCGGGATGAGACATCCGACCGACATGCCACAGCTGAAGAAAGATGCGTCCACCGGCGGCATGCACGGCATCCGTGATGAGGCGCCATCCTGCTATCTGCTCTTGGCTATGAATGCCCGGGGTAAAAGAGTATCCCTTACCTTGCGGTGAAATCTGCGTCGCCTCCGAGACGATCAGAGCGGCCGAAGCACGTTGCGCATAGTAATGGGCGTTCATCGCGTTGGGCACGTCACCCGGTTGTGTGCTGCGAGCGCGGGTCATCGGAGCCATCACCACGCGGTGAGCAACGTTTTGTTCGGCAACAAAGATCGATGTGAACAGAGGTGAAGAGGCTGTCATGGCAAGACTCCAGAAGCTGGCTGTAGTCGAACAGAGGTTTTCTGATCGGGTACGGACAGTGTTATCTCTTGCCTTGCGTATTAGAATATAGCTATCGGTAGATAGATTATTGAACAAGGGTTGATAGTATGCTGGACGATCTCAACGAGCTTCGTACCTTCCAGCGGATCCTGGTGTGCGGCAGCCTGTCAGCGGCCGCGCGCGATTTAGGCGTGGGACTCGCGGTAGTCAGCAAGCGGCTCATGGCACTCGAGCGGCGCGCCGGACAGCGGTTGATCAATCGAACCACTCGCACACTGTCCGCGACCGACGAGGGTTTGGCCCTGATTGCTCATGTCGATCGGATACTCGAGGAGTTGGACGCTGCGGAGTCCCGAATGGCCGTAGGCGGTGAAGAGCCGTTCGGCCTGCTGCGGGTCAGCTCGCCCGTTTCGTTTGGGCGCATTCACCTGGTACCGTTGGTGGCTGAACTGGTCGAGCGCTATCCGAAGCTTGATATCGAACTCAGACTTGACGACCGGCTTGTCGATCTGACGCATGAGCGGATAGATGTTGCGGTGCGCATTGGCCAACCGCGAGACAGCAGCGCCATCCTGCGCAAGCTTGCTGACAATCACCGAATCCTGGTTGCCGCACCTGCGTATCTTGAACGTCACGGGGAGCCTGAATGCGTACGTGACCTTGATCGTCATTGGTGTCTGCGCTACGACGATCTCTCCCTGCCATGGCGCCTGGAAGGTCCGCAAAACGAGGCCGTCGATTTTCAGCCACGCTCCCGGCTTCAGGCCAATAGCGGCGATGCCGTGCGGGATTGGGCGATCGGAGGCCACGGCGTGATGCTCAAATCCAGGGTCGACGTTGCGGCCGATCTTGCCGCCGGCCGCCTGATACATATCCTGCCTGACTGGCACAGTGCGTACGCACCTATCTATGCATTGCTTCCTTCCAGACGCCACATTCCGACAAAGACAAGGACGTTTCTCGAAGCCATCAGCACCCGACTCGCAGACCTTTAATTGCACATGGGTTGCTCTGCCCCGGCCCGACGCCTTGGCCCTATCGCTGTGTAAGGACACACAGGAATGCAGTGATCGCCTGCTGCTGGGCGGGAGATAAACGAATACGTCCCGAAGATACCTCTTGCGATTGCGGGACGACCTGGAAGCTGGATTGATCCTGTGGGAGCCCGGATTAAGTGTCTAGCTGTCCACTGCCTACCCGAAACGGTGGGATGTCACGCATAAAATACCACTTGTACTTCAGATACCAGTGAGTATTTAATGCGTTTCCAGCTTCGCGAGACAACCTCGCCAGCACCTGAACGGGTAGCCACCGACATTGGCCCCCCAACCTGCGGAGTTTATGTCCCATGCCTATTCAACCCGTCCGGACTGCCGCCGATGCGACACCTGATGCTGCAAGCGTTTTGAATACTCCACTGACGCTGCCCTGCGGCGTCACGCTCCCAAACCGTTTAGCCAAAGGTGCAATGTCGGAGCTACTCGCCGACTCAAGCAACCGAGCGACAGTAAAGCACCAAACCTTGTACCGCACCTTCGCCCGGCAAGGTCCCGGAATGCTGCTAACCGGCAATGTCCAGATAGATCGCCTCCACCTGGAACACGGTGGAAACGTGGTCATTCAAGGCCGACAGTCACCGGCACAATTGAGAGCGTTAAAGGCTTGGTCTAGTGCCGCCAAGATCGCCGGTGGACACATATGGATGCAGCTCTCCCATGCTGGCCGCCAGACCCAGAAGTCCATCAACCCCACACCAAAGGCTCCCTCGAACGTTCAAGTCGCCCTCCCCGGCAACAAATTCGGAACACCGGCCGCCCTGACACATGCGGAGATACTTGACCTGATCGACCGGTTTGCCTTCGCTGCGGGTATCGCGCGCGAGACCGGTTTTGACGGCGTCCAGTTGCACGCCGCACACGGGTACCTGATCTCACAGTTCCTGTCGCCGCGTACGAATCAACGGAACGATACATGGGGCGGCGATCTGCCTGGACGAGCGCGCTTCCTGTTGGCTTCAGTCGCTGCTATTCGCGAAAAGGTCGGGCCTGACTACCCCATTTCAGTGAAGCTGAACTCTGCTGATTTCCAGCGAGGAGGCTTTAGTTTCGAAGACAGCCAAACCGTCGCCGGTTGGCTTGATGAAGCGGGCGTCGACCTCATCGAAATTTCGGGCGGCACCTATGAGCAGCCGAAGATGGCCAATATCGAAGGGCTTGAACCGGTTTTCGATCCCACCATCAGCAAATCGACACGCGAACGCGAAGCTTTTTTTGCCCGCTTCGCTCCGGAAATTCGCCGCCATGTCAAACGTGCAAAGTTGATGGTAACCGGCGGTTTCCGCACCGCTGCGGGCATGGCCGATGCGATTACCCACGACGGTGTCGATCTGATCGGCATTAGCCGACCGCTCTGCGTATCTCCAGGCGCCCCAGCGGCACTGCTAAGCGGTGAGTTGTCAGGCTTTGAATCCCTGGAGCACCGTCTGCGCCTGGGGCCTGGCCTGCTCGGCCCACAATCCTCTATCACCATTATCAAGGCGATCAACGGGTTTGGATCAGTGACCTGGTACAACGAACAACTGCTTCGCATCGCAGATGGTTTGGCGCCTGATCCGAAGATGAACTTCTTTATGGCGGTCGTGAGAGGCATTTCACGCGAAAGCCGGGTGGCACGTGAATTGGTCCGTGAGTGATCGCCCCTGAAAAGTCCCGCCACGCCGCCTCGTAGAACATTTTCCGCTGGCGGCGTTCTCGTGACAGGAAACAAGGAACAGCGTCTGGCTATGACTTGGCCACGCCTTGCGAATTGAACAAAGAGGATGATTCATCATGCTCCATACGGGTAACGACATCTCACCTTTACGCACTACCGTACGTATTCCCACGGCTTCTGGCGATGAGTTAGAAGCCTGGGTTTATCAGCCAGATGGCGATGGCCCGCACCCGGCAGTCGTACTGGCTCATGGGCTAGGCGCGGTAAAATCGGGCGGGCTCGCGCCGTTCGCAAATCGGTTCTGCCGTGAGGGCTTCGTTGCGATCGTATTCGATTACAGGCAATGGGGCGGCTCTGGCGGACAGCCTCGCGACGTACTCTGCGTCCCGCGTCAACGCGAGGACTACGGCACCGTCATTGGCTGGGCGACCGCGAATCCCGGCATCGACAAGAATCGGATCTTCGCGTGGGGCACCTCGTTCGCCGGCATGCACATCGTATCGCTCGCCGCGTCGGATACCCGGCTTGCCGGTGCGATTGCCCAATGTCCCCTCGTCGACGGCCTTGCTGGCGCAGCAATGGTTCCGCTGGTGCAATCGCTCCGGTTGATGGGAGCGGCGCTTCTGGACGGCATGGGCTCGGTCTTTGGACTATCCCCACGATATCTGCCCATCAGCGTAGCGCCAGGGCAGTTTGGCATATCGGCAACCGAGGACGCCCTCTACGGAAAATCGCTTATCCAGCCCAAAGACTCGACTACATGGCAAAACCGTCTCGCCGCCCGTTCGCTCCTCAGCATATCCACACACCGGCCAGTACGACAGGCAGCCGCCATTCGCTGCCCCATTCTGCTCATCGTCGCCGAACACGACACGATGGCGCCGGTCGGCCCTGCGCTGCGTGTCGCTGAACGAGCCCCCCGAGCAGAACTCCATCGCAGTCGCGGCGGCCACTATGACGTCTACAAGGGAGGGATAGACTACGACAACACTCTAAATATTGAGGTTGAATTCCTCCGCCGACATGCGGGACTACCAGTGTGATGTGATCAGGATGGGGCTTGCCGAATTGGCTTTTCAAGGTCACCACCGACTGTGCTCATGACATATTGAAATCGCTGATCTGCTGGACCGCCAATACGTTAAATTCCAGCCTGCAATTAGCCGTCCTGACAGCCAAAACCGCGCGTTTGAAGATGCTGACCAATACCCTTCAAGCGCTAGCTCTAATATTCAATTCCGGCAGCATTTTCATTCCCCCTCGAGTCTTTCTCTAGAGGACGCAGGGCGCAGGCGCGCCTCCTGCTCACGCCTTTTAGTCGTGTCGATCACCGCGACAAATTTTCCAGGCCGCTTGCCTGCCTTACGATCGTCTCACAGCCGTTTCTTTTTGGTCGCCGCGCGGCGTGGAGCTTTGGTAAGGCAAAGCAACGCAGCACATGGACAACCGCTCGCATGGCCTATATCAGCGCGTTGCTCGATGAGGTAACGCCATTTCGCTCCTACCGGATTAATCCAGCGCCGCAAAGCAGACTTGATCACCTCAGCGACATCCCGCTGGAGCACATCAGCTTTAGCCTCGGACAAGATTGCATTACGACTTTGTAATTGCTCTGTTCGTCGGCTGTTTGAGTTGCCTTGTTACTGTGAACTCACTGCCAGAAAACAGGCAGCCCACCTTAGATAAGGAGCTACAGCCATGAAACTGTTCATGCTCGGGTTCGCCACCCTCCTCGCCACCGGTTCAGCCTTCGCCGATACCACCGACACCTCGGCGGTGATCCACGACAAGACCGGTTTCTTCGTCCACTTGGACGTTGCAAAAGTAAAATCCATGACTGACACCTCAGACCAATGCGGCGTCATTCCGGCCCGCATCGATTACCTGGATCATCAGGGTCGGGAACATGTGCTGGACTATCTGGTTCAAGGACGTTGCACGAACGAAAACTGATGGAATGCTTTATGCCCATGACTGTCCGAGAGCAGGCAATACGCAACACAACCTGATGATTGGGCTACACTTGCGGGTAGCCTGCTCTCGGCTTTCAGGTCCGTTTTTTGTGGATCGAATACCGAAACCGAACCAAGGTAATTCTCATGAACATCCTTGTAGTGGAAGACGAGCCCAAGGCGGGCAATTACTTACTCAATGGCCTGCAGGAGCAGGGATACTCCGTCAGCTTGGCCCGCGATGGCGTTGATGGTTTACACCAAGCGCTGGAAACGCCTTTCGACGTCATCGTGCTGGATGTGATGATGCCGAAGATGGACGGCTGGGAAGTACTGCGCCGCCTGCGCAAGGAAGCTGACACGCCGGTACTGTTCCTGACCGCGCGAGATGACATCGCCGACCGAATCAAAGGCCTGGAACTGGGGGCCGACGACTACCTGATCAAACCCTTTTCTTTCGCCGAGCTGGTCGCACGCCTGCGCACCCTGACCCGCCGAGGTCCGACCCGGGAAGAAGAGCAACTGCAGATCGCTGACCTGCAGATTGATGTAATCAAACGCCGCGTCACCCGCGCCGGCGTGCGAGTGACGCTGACAAACAAGGAGTTTGCATTGTTGCACCTGTTCGCCACGCATCAGGATCAGGTGCTGTCTCGTTCACTGATCGCCTCCAGGGTCTGGGACATGAACTTTGACAGCGACACCAACGTGGTGGACGTGGCTGTGCGACGCCTGCGCCTGAAAATCGACGACCCTTTCCATCTGAAGCTGATCCACAGTGTGCGGGGCATTGGCTACCGCTTTGATACGCAACCATGACCCATCGCCATTACTCCCTGACGCTGCGCCTGGCTGTGGTGTTTGCCTTGCTGGCCTACGCCCTGCTGGCAACCACCGGCGTCGCACTGTACCGCGACCTTGAGCGCGAACTGATACGACGCGACGAGTCCACCCTGGTCTACCGCATAGATCAGCTGCGTAATTTTCTCAATGGCAGCAATACGCTGGAACTGATCAGGAGCAAACCTGTGCTGTTTCAGAACATGCTGGGCAATCGCGAGTACGTACTCACTATTGGCGTTTCAGGGGAAGCCCCTTTACTACAGGTCAATCCCAGGAATATCGATATTCCCGACCTCACTCCCGTGGCAATGGACCATTCCCTGGCGCTGACAGATGTACAGCATCTACCCGCCGTGAACGGTACTCCCTTCGCGGCCATCTCCGCGAGTATCGACTCGGGCAAACTGAAAGTGACCATTGGCTGCCTGATGACCGAACGAACCGCAGTGCTCGCCAGCTATCGTCTCAGCGTATACGTCCTCGCCGGTCTCGCGGCCATTGTCCTGGCGCTGGCTGGATATGTAGTGGTTCACCGCGGTTTGTTGCCCCTCAGACGCCTGGCTCATCAAGCCCACGGTATCGGCATTGGCAATCTGACAGAGCGACTCGACGGCCGAGGCGCCCCGAAGGAGTTGCTTCCGATGATCGACTCTTTCAACACCGTGCTTGAGCGACTCGCCAAGGGTTTTGCGCAACTGAGTCAGGTCTCGACTGACATGGCCCACGAACTACGCACGCCCATCAACAACTTGCTGGGTGAAACCCAGGTCGCCATGCAGCAGAACCGCAGCGTGGAACATTACCAGCAGTTGCTCGCCTCCAACGTCGAAGAACTCGAACGCCTGGCACGCATGCTCGACAACATGCTGTTCCTCGCTCGTACTGACCCCGGTAGCGCTCGTGACCAGCGCCAGGAACTGGGCGCCGCCGACGAACTGGAACGCGTCGCCGATTACTTTGAAGGTCTGGCCGCGGACGCCGATATCACCATCCGCGCGGAGGGCGACGGCCTTATCTGGGCCGAGCCAACACTGCTACGCCGCGCCTTGGCTAACCTGTGTGCCAATGCGATAAAATATGGTGCACCTCATTCCGAACTGTTGATCCAGGCCACACCGTCCGAGGGTGGCATCAATCTGCGCGTGCGCAACTACGGAACAACCATCCCGGCGGAACACCTTCCGAGATTATTCGAGCGTTTCTACCGCGTTGATCAATCACGCGAGCGCTCGGCCCAGTCCAATGGCCTGGGGCTTTCGATCGTAGCTACTATCATGCAGCTGCATAGTGGCCGCTACAGCGTCACCAGCGAGAATGGCGTGACTTGTTTCGAGCTGTTTTTCCCCATGCGGGATCAGCAAGAGCGTCAGGCCGGCTTTCAAACCGGCCCAGACACCCCTCGCCTCAGCATCGTCGTGAAGCGCCCGTCCCCCGGTTGACCTTCATCGAACTTCCACAGCAAGCTCCGTGGAGTCCCATCCCCCACCGAGCGCTTTGACGAGGCCGACATTGGCACTCAATTGTTGTGTCTGCAGGTCACGCCTGCAACGAGACTGTCTGGGCTTCGACCACATCCAGGTACCCAACCGCGCCCTGCTGATAACGGGCCAGCGAAATATTCTCTGCAGATTGCGCTGCATCAGCTGCGCGGCGCCGAACACTGTAACCACCCGAGCCAACGCGGTCTCGGTACCGGCGCGCCTGTCCATGGGCTCGGTGGCGAGCCAGATCGAGTCGATGCGGATCATCGTGTCAGACCGCGAACAAACCGGGCACATCCTGCCGGGTCGATGGCGGGCCATGTCACGCTCAGTGTCCCTTGTTCGCATGGTATCTCGATGCTGACTGAGGCCTCAGGGGGTGCTTGAGCCTTGGGTGGAAGCTGCAAGGGTACAAAGGCAGGCAAGTTCGTGACCGCGTTATCGCGCTTGGGCGGTAGCCATTTGCGTACGACGTGGATGCGCCAATGCGGGCTCAGGCAGATCTTGCCGCTTGCGCCTCAGACGCCGGGAAATTCAGCTCAATGATCACGCCAGACGGATCCTCAACGAAAACCTGATGCAGTCCAAGACCAGGAACCGTGCGATCGCGCCAGGCAATCCCCTCAGCCTTGAGCAGGCTCCAGAATTCAACCAATCCTGTAACCAGAAAAGCGATATGGTCAACCGTGCCGGTGCCTGTCAGCAACATGTCTTTGTCACCCAAATATTGCTTCAAGCCCTCTGGATTGGAAGGGTCAATGCCAATAATGTGAACCGTGCCAAAGTCGGCTTCATCCCCCCCCATGTACAACCAGGCTCCGGGAAAATCGAATGGGGGACGGTAACCGCGCACGAAGCCGAGCACCCTTTCGTAGAAATGGCAGGACCTTTCGAGATCCAGCGAACGAATCGAGTAATGAGCAAGTTTCTTGACGTGCATGGTGCCTCCAGGTTGCTTTTATATGTACGCTGAATGGCCGTGCGACAATGATCGCTGTAGTATCATATTCATTTGCACACCATGGCAGCTGACCGTAGGAAAAAAATGAGACAGTGGAGCGCAGACAACCCCAAAGCCTCGCTGATGGAGCGTAAACGCGCCCTCATCGTGGCCGCTGCACAGCAGGCGTTTCTGGACAAGGGCTATGCCGAGTCGTCCATGGGCCGCATCGCCGACGCTGCTGGAGTTTCAATCAAAACCGTCTATCGACACTTTGAGAACAAGGACGATTTGTTCAGTGCAGTCATGCATGCCGCGTGCAATGCAAATGGCACGAGCGACACTGGCGAGCACGCACCACAGCACCTCGAACGCCCTTGGTTCTCCAAAGAGCCCGAACAAGCCCTTCCCCTGGCCGGCATCGACTACCTCACCGACGTTCTCGGTGCCCAGCAACTGGCGCTCTACCGGGTGGTCACGCGCGATGCTCACCGGTTTCCCGAATTAGGCCAACGATACCGAGCGGAAGTGACTGAGCGTCGCACTGCACTTTTCGCAGACTACCTCCGGCACTGGGCCCCATTGGAGCAATGGAAAATCAAGGATATCGAAGAAGCATCACGGACATTTCTGGCATTACTGCGCGTCGACCTGCTCGATAACGCCCTCTTTGGTACCCATCAACCGAACGATGAGGAAATAAGCAGTAGAGCCCACCGCGCATCGGACAACATGCTGCACTTGCTACAAGCCTCCCGATTCTGAGCTCCTCGCTGATGGCGCTACAGGGATATGTAACGCCATCAAACGCTGAGGTTCAGGCGCCTTTGCGGAAGTCTTCAGCCAGCGACGGCCGGCTTGGCGACCAGCCCAACCGGCGTGCGTTGACTGCACTCACGCGACTGTTGGACGCTGCTCCATAACGCGCAGCCTCACCGAGATTGCGCGTGACATCGTCGACATCCAGGCTATGGGTTTTGCCGCCAAAACCCAGTGACTCACTGATCAATTGGGCGATTTCAAGAAACGAAGCATGACCGTTCTCGGCAAAATAAAACGAGCCCCCGGGAGCCTTCTCCAGGACCAGCAGATACAGGTCAACCAGATCGTCGATGTGGACGTTCGAATAACGGTTCAGCCCCTTACCTACATGAATACCCGCGCCCACCTGCGCCGAAATGGCAGTCATTTGCGGAATCTGTTCACTCTCTTGCTTGAGTCCCGCACCTACGCCATAGATCATCGACGGACAGATCACGACAGCGCGGACACCTTTGTCGATCGCCGCCTGGCGCACGTGTCGATTCATCTCGACGCGCTGGCGACGAAACGGGACCGGTACAAAGTAGTCATCGTCGCTGAATACTTTCTCACTGGCATATTCGCCACACGCATCGTCGGCCACGATGGCGGAGCCACTGGTGTGGATCAGCAGCTTGGCGCTGCGTTCAAGTGCTGCGACCAGGGTATGAACGGACGGCTCGTGATCGGCACTGGCAGCGTGTATCACTGCGTCAGCTTCCTGAGCGGCCCTGGTCAATACCGCCGCGTCATCCAGCGTGCCAATGATCGGTTCGATACCACGCTGACGCAGCAACTGTGCAGTGGCCTCGGTACGTGTCAGGCCCGTTATGCTGTGACCCAATTGAAGCAAGCGATGAGCAACGGCTCCGCCTATGTAACCAGACGCCCCTGTAATAAAAATCTTCATATAGAACTCCTCGATGAGAAAACGAATTGGGGATCAGGACTCGACAACTGCACGATGCTCAAGCAGCTTGTGCATTGCACGCTCTTCGATAGCGATGAACTCGGCGACGGCAGCCTCACCCGCCAACGTCAGATCCGGCTCGACACCGTCGGCCAAGCGCTCGATCTGTACGTTGAACCATGGCAACAAGTGGAATGGGTTGATGGTCGCTTCGGGTGTCAGAGCAGTGGCCCATTCGCCAGCCAGCAGCCGTGCCGGAGTAAGCGGATCCGAGATCAATGGACGGCCCAGGCCAACCATGTCGACATCACCGCGCTCGAAAGCCAAAAGCATGCCTTCAACGCTACGGAAATTCCCCGTCACCATCACCGGCATATTCGCCACCTCGCGTACCGCACCGGCAAATTCGACGAAATAAGCTTCGCGTTGAATCGTGCTCGCGCGCGGCGCATCTTCGCCCTCATCCTTGACTACCAGCCCTACTACTTTCGGCTGCTCCAGCGAACCACCCGATAGCTCCAGCAGGTCCAGACTGGTGTTGTTGAGCAACCCAACCAGCGCAACGCATTCGGCATTGGTGAAACCGCCCTTCTGGAAATCAGACGAGTTCAGCTTGATGCCAATCGGGAAGTCGTCGCCAACCTCGGCTCGCACTGCAGCGATGACCTCAAGCAATAGGCGCGCACGATTCTCCAGCGCTCCACCCCAAAGATCTGTGCGCTGGTTGGATAGCGGGCTGAGGAACTGAGACAGCAGGTAGCCATGGGCAGCATGCAGTTGCACGCCAGTGAAACCCGCAGCCCGTGCCTGATTTGCAGCGAAAGCGAATTGATCGATAACGGCGGCAATCTCATCCTCGCTCATGGCACGTGCCAACCCAAACTCCAGACCCAGCCCCGGTGGAACCTGAATCGCTACCGGCGAAGGCGCCAGGGGTTCGGGATTTATCGCATGGAGTACCTGACGCCCGGTATGGCTCAACTGCAACCAGAAATCGGAGCCACCAGCCGTTCCGGCAGCAGCCATCGCCCGTAAAGCGCTCAAGTCAGTGTCGGCATCAAGCACGATGTTCCCCGGGCGCTCCAGGTGCTGGCGGTCCACCTGCACGTTCCCGGACAGCAGCAAACCTGCGCCGGACGAGGCCCAACGCCGGTAAAGATTGACGTGGCGCTGAGTGGCATCATTTTTGTGGTCGGCCAGGCCTTCGCTCATGGCCGCTTTGCACAGTCGGTTTGCCAAAACTGCGCCACAAGGCAAATGCAGCGCACTAGAGATTTGATCAGTCATAAACACCTTCAGCTACATGACAGGGGCTGCTTGAGCTGCTCGGTTGAGCTGCACGCGGCAGGCCAGGACATAAAGTAAAACGATCGTTGTCGTACGTACGACAATGATAATTGTTGTTTTGCCAGTGTCAAGCGAAACCTCGGGCTACGAGGCATGCCGCTTCATGCCTTCTCCAACACCACCTGCACCTCTTGCGCACCTTCCTTATGCCGCGCAGGCAAGAGCAGACAAGCCAGGGCCGGCATCATCAACAGGGCGCCAACCATGTTCCAAAGGAACATGAACAACAGCAGCAGTCCCATGTCGCCCTGAAACTTGATTGATGAAAACATCCAGGTGGAGACCCCCAACGCCAGAGTAATTCCGGTGAGGGTGACGGCGGCGCCGGTGGTTTTCAGGGTTTCGTAGTACGCGTGCTTGAAGTTCAAACCGCGGTTCATGAAATGTTCGATTCGGTTGTAGATATAGATGCCGTAATCGACCCCGATACCGACTCCCAGCGCGATGACGGGCAATGTGGCGACTTTCACCCCCATGCCCAGTTGAGCCATGAGCGCCTCACAAATCACCGAGGTGATATAAAGCGGAATCATGATGCAGATCGCCACTCGCCAGGACGCAAACTCCCACCACACCAACAGCGCGACGATGCTGTAAACCAACAGCAGAATTCTGGGCTCGGATTGCTTGATTACTATGTTGGTGGCGGCCTCGATACCGGCGTTACCGGCTGCCAGCAAAAAGGTAGCGTGCTCATCATTGTTCGCCTTCGCGAACGTCTGTGCCGCATCGACCACCTTGGCCAGGGTTTCGGCCTTGTGATCGGTCAGATACACCATGACCGGCACCATTGAGCAGTCGCTGTTGTAGAGCTCGTTGGGAATGGTCTTAAACGCCGCATTGGCGATGTAGCGATTGCGAGTAATGGCATACCAGCGCAAGTCGCCACCGTTCGAACCCGCAGAGAACTTCTTCAGTTCATCCACCAGGGAGTGGGTCGACTCCACGCCTGGCACCCCCTCCATCGTCCACTTCAAACGTTCGATCGCGCTGCTGACCGGGTACGAACCGCACTCTCCTGCCTGGGTCTTGACCATCACCACGAACACGTCCGGGCTGCTGGCGTAATGGTGGGCGAGAAAGTCATTGTCCTGGTTGTAACGACTGTCCGGGCGCAGTTCTGGCGCACCGCGATCCAGATCACCGATCTTCAGATCCTGTTTCAAATACCAGGCGCCGCCGAGCAGCATTGCCGAGAGCAACAAGCCGATCAGGGCCGGCTTCGGTTCGGCGGCATGCGATAACCAACGTGCCAGGCGATGAGCGCTGGTGGCCTTGCGGTTCTGATGACGCAAGCCAGCTGGTGATACCCCGCACCAGGACATCAGCACAGGCAGCAAGAACATTTTGGTGAAGATGATCACCGCCACACCCACGCTCGCGCTGATAGCCAACTCGCCGATCATGTCGATATCGATCAGCATCATGGTCGAGAAACCTACTGCATCGCACAACAGTGCAATCGACCCCGGAATGAAAAGCATGCGAAAGGTTCGACGGGCAGCTTGCATAGGGCTGTAACCGGCAGCGCAGTCGGCGCTCATGGTGTTGATATTCTGCACGGCATGGCTGACGCCGATCGCGAACGTCAGGAACGGCACCAGGATCGAATACGGGTTAAGCCCGAAGCCCAGCAAGTTGACGATACCCAACTGCCACAGCACCGCGAGAGAGCAACACAACAATGTGACGGCGGTACTTCGCCAGCAACGCGAATACGCCAGAAGCAGCAGCGCCGTCAGGACGAACGTAATCGCAAAGAACTCGAGAATATCGTGCGCGCCTTCAATCAGGTCACCGGCAATTTTGGCGAAGCCGGTGATATGAATGGCGTATCGATCGCTGTTGTACTTGTCGCGTACCAGTGTTTCCAAACGCTGGGAGAACTGACCGTAATCAAGCTTTTCGCCGGTGAGCGGGTCGCGCTCAAGCAAAGGCACAAGCACCACCGAGGACTTCTGATCCGCGGCCACCAGACTCCCGATACGCCCGGAACGTTGAACGTTGAGTTGCACCTGGGCCAAGGTTTTGGCTGAGCCATCGAAGCCATCCGGAATGATGCGGCCGACGGCAAAACCGTCTTCGGTGACCTCCTGCCACAAGACGTTGGGGGTCCAAAGTGATTTCAAGTTCCCACGATCAACGCCCGGAATGAAGAACACCTCGTCTGTGACGTTCTTCAGTGTTTCGAGATAGTCCTTGTCGTAGATGTTGCCCTGCCGTGCTTCAAGCGCGATACGCACCACATTGCCCAGCGGACGCAGTTCGTTTTCATACTGCTGGTAGTTGACGATATACGGATGATGGCCGGGCACCATTTTCTGCAGGCTGACATCGAGCCCAAGCTTGCCGGCCTGATGGGCGAGAAACACCGATATCACCAAGAACAGCAGGACCACCATGACCCGATGGTTAAACAGTAGCGGCTCTATGCGGGCCTCCAAAAAACCCGGCTTCACTGGAGCGGCGGTAAGATTGTCTTGTTTCGCGCTCATGGGGGCGGTCTCCGTGAGATTCATTTAGCGTCTAGCGCGATCGAATGCGCGCCCGCAATACCAGCGGTCAGCACCGCCCCATCGGGTAGCTCGACCAGCGAGGCAACCCGCAAGCCGGGACTGGCTTCGGTCATCTGAAAATGCTGACCACCATCGACGCTGCGCAACAAGCTGGCGTCCTGACCTAACAGGACGATCTCGCCGTTATCACGCACAATGCCGGCCACCAGAGTAGGTGCCTTGACGTCCGCGCCTACCTGCTCCCAAGAGACCCCCTGATCAATTGAGCGAAAAATATGCCCGCCGAATCCATAGGCCAGCAAAACGTCGTGGTTGTCCTGACGCAATTGCAACACGCCATAGAGAGCACCGTTGTAGCCGACGTCGAGCGTCTTCCAACTGCCGTCGGCAGCGCTGATGTACACCTTGCCCGCTTCTCCCGCGATGACTTGCCGTCCTGACTTGTCGCCGCTGATCGAGTTGTAGTGCAGCGCATCAGGGTTGTTGATCTGCTGCGACAGGGATATCCAATGGACTCCACCGTCGGCGGTGGCGAAAATCTGACCGTTCGATCCCACCACATAGCCTGCGGTATCGTTGGCGAACCAGACACCGAGCAACGGGCGGGAAGGCCCGAATTGTGCACCCGCGTTGACATCATCGAGCCCGAACTGCGCCTGTTCGATCTCGCTTTGCAGCGTTGAATCACCAGGCGTCTCCTGCAGCGCCGCCTTAGCGCGCACCAGCCGTGCTTCGGCGTCGACCCGTACCAATGCGTTAAGCCGATTACCATCGGCCTGCTTGACCCAGGTCTTGCCACCATCGGTGCTGTGAAGGATCACGCCATCGTGCCCCACCGCCCAGCCGCTGGAGGGGTTGACGAAGTACAGCGCCGTCAGCGTGACCGAAACCGGCACTGCACTCTGGTGCCAGCCGTGCGCGCCATCGTCTGAATACAGGATGATGCCGCGCTCTCCCGCCAACACCACACGGGTACCCGCAAGAGCCGTGGCCATCATGGTTACTGTGGCGGTACTGGCTGATTGCATGGCTGGCAGGTCCAGAAGATCGGACGCCGCTACGGCCAGCGGCGGCATCAAAACTGCCGCGCTCGCCAGAATCAGAACGACGCCCACACTGCTACAGCGCCGTATATTGCGATAGGTCTTCACCATTTCATCACCACGAGAAAAAACTGACGATAGCCGTAGGCAACGCCTTCTCTGGAAGGGATGCCTACGGTGATTTACACGATCAGTTGCTGGATCGTCGCAAGTTGTCCACCGTGTAATAGGCAGCACTTCGCTTGACCTTGTAGTCAGCAGGTTTTTCTTCGTTAGACAGGAACATCACGAAAGCACGACGCGATTGCAGGTCGTAATCGACCTGGCCTGCGGTGGTGCTGACGAGGACGTCGTAAAGGTTAACCGCGTGGTTTTCCTGAACTCGCCAAAGATTGTCGCGACTGTCATACAAGTCGCCATGCACGATTTCCCAACTGTCCTCGTCGACGTAGAGCATGCGCCGACCATAGATGCTGCGAACCCCTGGTTTGACTTGCGCTTCGACCACCCATACCCGGTGTTTCTCATAGCGAGGCAGATCCTGATTCAAGTGATTCTGCTGCACGATGTCGCGGTACTTGAGAGCCTTCGAAGTGAGGTCGTAGTTGTTGTACGACACGATCATTTCTTTCTTGCCAACCAGTTTCCAGTCGTAGCGATCCTGCCCGCCGCCAAACATGTCGTAACTGTCGATGGTGCCCAGCCCGTCGCTGTTGAATTGCGGTGTGTCATACGCCACGTCTGGCGCGCGCAACACGCGACGCTGGCCCGGGTTGTAGGTCCAGGTCTTGCGCGCTCCATCCGTACGGTCCGAGACGTCGATCAGCAGAACCGCCTCGCCGGCAACGTTGGACGGGCTCAACGTGCGCTGCATGTAATAGGTGATCTGGTTAGGAGGATTGTCAGCGATTGCCTTGCCCGTCGTTCGTGATTCGGCCCATTTTATCGGCGTGAAACTGCCGTTGCTCTGTACCGGAAAAATGACGAACTGACGCTCCGAACTCAAGCCGTAGTAACGATATTCGTGGTTGTAGATCACCTCTGAACCATTTTTCGGCACAGGGAAAGGTACGCTTGAAGCGAGGACACCGATCACTCCCATACCACCCTCAACCGTCTTGATCCGCCCGGCTTCGGTCTTGATATCGCTGTATTCCTGCGGTGGCAATGCAGCCGTTCTGTGGGTGGGGTAGACCTTCATTTTGTAGTCCGGGTAACGCTTGAGCATTTCGATCTGCCCTGGCGCCAACAGGTTCTGGTATTGCGCCAGATTGGCGCCTGTAACCGTGTAAAGCGGCTTCTCCGCCGCGTATGGATTGGCATACCCCTTGGTGCTATCGAATCCCGCCACAACCTGGGTCAAACCGCCTTCCCAAGGTGGAATCGAACCATCGGCATTACCTGCTTTTTGCGCCCCGACAGGCGTGAGATCCTTGCCCAGTCTGGCAAGGTCTTGCTCTGAAGTTTCGGCATGCGCGCCGAGGGTCACCCCGACAAGTGCGCCCGCGGCCAAGATGCCCAGCACGCCTTTTAGTCTTTTGTTGTCCATGCTTTTGCCTGCTTTGGTTAGAAGTTGATGCCAGCGACCAGAGAGAAGAAATCACGATCATGGAATTCGTCGTACTTCGCGTTGTGGTTGAAACGCGAATAGCTGAAGTCGACGTAATACTTGCCGCTGTAGTCGAGGCGAATACCTGGCGCGATTACTCGTCGCCCCTCACTGAACAAGCCATCACCGGAGTAACCGTGTATGTCATCCGACACGAAGACTCGCGGCTTGACGTTTACCCCGGCGAATACGTCCGGGTAGCTGACCTCCAGTTGGGCACGTACACCCCATACGTTGGATGTGGCGAAGCCTTTGTTTTGGCAATAGCTCGTATCTGGGTTAAGCGCCTCGCACGGCACGCCTGCGACCGGACCTGAGCCGAACACAGCGGCGCGTCCGTAACGAGTCGAGTTGTCTGGATTGCCGATTCCATCCCAGTGCTGATAAACCGCTTCCGCCGCCAGAGTGGCAGCCTCGGCACCGAGGATCCGTGGCAACACCTGAATGGTCGACAGCTGAGCCTGAGTTTTGGATTTGCGGTCATAACCGCTCACGAAGGAACCATCCGGTGTGGATACCAAATTGGCCTGCGGGCCAATGCCAGCGACAAGGCCGTTAATCAGGTCGGTACCGTTGATCTGCACGGGCAGGCCAGACGTATGGCTAATTTCACCAAACACTGACCAACCACCGATGACGGTAGACGCACTCAGGCCAACGACATGGATACCGTCAGCGCTGTAGTCGAGGGTCTCCTGCGCAGCGCGCAGGCCTTGCGGCGGGTCGGCAGACCAGATCGATCCAGGTATCGTGGTGGGCACCAGCGTCGCGCTTACGTTAGGGATGCGGGTGTGATAGCGCACATAGTAGAGCCCGAAATCAGTGTCCAGCGCCTCGACCCGGTGACGCAGCGCGATGCCGTACTGACCGCTGTTTGGGGGCTCTCGGTCAGGCGTCAACGCCATCCGGAAGTTGGCTCCGCCCAATGCAGGAACTCCGGCGAAGGTCTGGCGGTCAGTAAACTGCCCCCCGCCCACCACCGTTCCGCTGTTCGAGCAGTTGACGACACTGGACGCAGACCAGTAGGTGCCACAGCCGTCCAGCACGGTTTTTTCCCAACGCAACTGGTAGAACGCTTCCACACTGGTGCCGTCGGCTATGCCGAAGCTGGCGAACAACTGTGGCAACGGGAGGAGGATTTCTTTGACCTGGGCGCCAGGCCGGTGGGCTGCGGTGATGTCGAACGCACCGTATTCGTTGATACCGGGCACAAACAGACTTTCCCCCCAGTTCACGACCTGGTTGCCCAACCTGACGGTCAAAGGATGATCGCCACTCAGCTGGAATGTGTCGTAAACATAGGCGTCGAGTAGTGCGACGCCGGAGAATTTGGACAAGTGATCGAAATCGGAGTCGTCCAGCCGCGCGCCGTGCTCATAACCGTTGGCGACGCTGCCATGGGGCACGCCACTGTTGTTGAGCGTGAAGTCGTCCCAGGCCTTGCCGCGTACAAACACGCCAAGATCGCCCTTACTGATATCGATGTCGCCCAGGATATTCAAGACGGTTGAGTAGCGTTGACCCTTACCGAAGTTCAGATCGCCGTTATCGTTACCGCTGCTGGCTTTACCACCATTTCCCACGGAAATCAGACGAGGATCGGCGCTGCTTGCCCGCCAACTGGTGCCCAGCGATGTGCCGAGCGACCAGCGAACATCGACCCCCTCATCAGTGGTAAACGAGCCAGCCTCGGCGCTGCTCGCAGCCAGACCTGCAAGACACAACGCGACGCCTAGCCTGCCGGCGCGCACAACGCCGGAATGGTCCTTGTTTTTCATAGTTTCACTCGTATTTTTGTTTTTGGAGGTTGCGAGGAAATGTGTGAATCAGTGCCAGCCTCCGCCGCTGGCAACTGATTTTTTCCAGGACACTGGGTCGACGCTTACTTCGGTACCTCGGGCTTGCGGACGGGGCCGGCGGTCACACCACCATCGATCACCAGTTCGGCGCCATTGACGTACGAGGACTCGTCCGACGCCAGATAGACCACCGCGTTGGCGACGTCACTGGGCAAACCCACACGCCCTGAAGGGATCAGTGCGCTGAACATTTCTTCAACACCCAGCCCGGCACCAAAGCCGTAATGACTTTGCGTCATCGGCGTATGGATCACACCCGGCAGCAAGGAGTTGCAGCGAATTGCCAGCCCCTGACTGGCAGCTTCAATCGCGGCGCATTTGGTCAATGCCCTGACGGCACTCTTGGAAGCGCAATAGGCCGTCTGATTGGTTGCACCTATCAGCCCACCGATCGAGGACATGTTGATGATCGAACCGCCGTGCTCTGCCATGGCGACAAAGGCCGCCTTGATCCCCAGGAACACGCCGTCGATATTGATCGAGGTAACTTGCCGGAATTGTTCGAGGCTCATGTCGGTGATCGACTGTACCGCCAGCACGCCGGCGTTGTTGACCAATACATCAAGCTTGCCGAAGCGTTGCTGGACCTGTGCCATCACCGCATCCCAACTTGCGGCATCGCTGACATCATGACGTAAGGCTTCTGCGGTCAAACCCTCGTCGCGCAAAACGGCTGCCGCCTGTTCAGCGGTGGTCAGATCGATATCGGTCAAGGCCACTTGGGCACCATGACGTGCCAATGTCGCAGCGATTTGCGCACCAATGCCGCGAGCGGCGCCTGTAATCAGTACTACTTTGCCATCCAGTCTTTTCATTGCATCGCCCTGAATAATGCCGAGTGCACCAGATCGCCATGAGGTTTTGGCAATTCTGAATTCTTATTAGTATTTGGATACCGCAAAGAATTTCTACACCTTTATTTGAGCGTCAGCCAGAGTTTTTTTATTTTTTTGCGACGCGCTCCTGCCTCTGGCACCAGGCATTTGCAACGACTCAGTCATAGCTGCGGGGGGATGATCCAGGGCGGACTCAACGCGCAGGCTCGATAGGCGAATTCTCGGACTTCCTGCTATATTCTCGCGTTAACTACAGGAGAGCCCATGCGCCCCACCCGCCTAACACGCCCTCAACAGCAAGCCCAGACACGCGAATATCTCCTGACTGCAGCTGAGAACGTCTTTTCTCGTCTCGGTTATGGTGGGGCCTCATTAGAGCTGATCGCCGCCGAGGCAGGTTTTTCAAAGGGCGCGATCTACTCCAACTTTCCGAACAAGGAAACGCTCCTCTTGACGCTGCTGGATCGGTACATGGAACGCGACATGGCCGGATTGAAAGAGCTCGCGGCTCAAGATCCTGACAGGATGTTCGAAGGGGTGACCGAGTGGTTGATGACCATGAATTCCGACAGCGAGTGCCCGTTGTTGGCGGTCGAGTTACAACTTCATGCAAGCCGCAATCCCGAGTTCGCAGCGGCATACGACGCGCTGCATAAGCGTCAGACTGAAGGGCTGGCCAATCTCCTCGACCTGTATTTCAAAGCCACTGGTACGAAAAGCCCTCTACCTTCGACCGATCTTGCCATAGCGCTGACAGCCATGGTGCATGGCATCAGTCTCCAGCGACGCAACGCCAACGATACAGGTCCCGTTGAAGCGGGTCGTATCATCAACCAGTTATTGACTAGCCTGGTCGTCCGACAGCGAGAGGCATAGTCATCTCTGCGTTGGAGCTTCTTCGCCGATGCGCCTTTAATAACTGATTGCACAGGTGGCCGCGCTATTGCCCGGTCCGGGCAGGAAATGGAGGCGCCCTCCCACCAGCCCCTACTCCCGGCGCGAACGCCGGCAGCAGGCATACTCACCGATGGTTGGGCAGACCGTTAGAGT
The DNA here is from genome assembly GCF_059420325.1 of Pseudomonas sp. GW821-FHT04C07. Taxonomy (NCBI): domain Bacteria; kingdom Pseudomonadati; phylum Pseudomonadota; class Gammaproteobacteria; order Pseudomonadales; family Pseudomonadaceae; genus Pseudomonas; species Pseudomonas sp. GW821-FHT04C07. The sequence continues at coordinate 92,500 of NZ_JBWKTM010000006.1, read as the reverse complement.
CGTAATCCACCGTCGACCACAATCTCGGCGCCATTGACATAACTGGCCGCATCGGATGCCAGGAACGCGACGACCTCGGCGACTTCCTTCGGATCAGCGATCCGGTTGAGCGGGATCATGGCTTGATACTTTGCATTTGCTTCCGGCGGGTTGCCGGCGATCATCGGCGTCTGGATCATGCCCGGAAAGACCGCGTTGACACGAATACCGACGCGCCCCAACTCGGCGGCGGCGCAACCGCTCATCCCACGTACCGCCCACTTGGACGCTGCATAGGCGAACTGCCCCGGAATATTGCGAATGGCCGAAAGCGAGGAGATGTTAATGATCGAGCCACTACCTGCGCTTTGCATCGCCTCGGTCACTGCCTGCATGCCCAGCATCACGCCCAACACGTTAACCTGGAAATACCGCTCCAACTCGCTCGGCGTGGTCCCCTGCAAATAGTTGGGACTGTAGATTCCCGCGTTGTTGACGAGGATGTCGATCCGGCCGAACCGTTTCAGTGCCTCCTCGACCACCACAGCCCAACCCTCGGCGCTCGAAACATCATGCTTGATGAAGCACGCCGCCTCTCCGATCTCTGCCGCGACCTGTTCGCCGTTGTCTTGAACATCAGTCAAAACAACTTTGGCGCCTTCGGCGGCGAAGAGCCGGGCTTCGGCCTCTCCCTGCCCACTTGCCGCACCCGTAATGATTGCAACCTTGCCGCTTAACCGTCCCATGCCATTTCCTCTTTTTGATTTTATTGTATGAATCGCAGCGCCTCGACGTTCCGGAGCAACTCCGAAAGGAGGTGATTGTGTGGCGCAGAGTCGATTAGATACTTATTGGTATCTGAAAATCAATCAGTATCTTCGGTGCTCGAAGGAAGGGGGAAATGCCGGAGCCTCGCGGTTCATCGAATACTGGGAGCTCCACCCAGGACCGTGTCCAGTCGCGAGCTTTGGCATTGCTGATCAGTGACCAGTTCGATGACCACGCCGGATGCCATCGCGACGAACAACTGGCGTTCGCCCGTGAGCGGCACTTCATTGAGCCCATAGTGAACGCCGCTGAGTCGAATCCGATTGCGCGCCTCGTCAAGCTCGAATCTGTGTTGCATACGCGCCTGTTCGAGCGCACGGCACGCCACCTGCGCTTGACGGATGAGGGGCGGACGTATTTATCCTATTGCCAGCAGGCACTTCAGGCACTCGACGATGGCAATGCCTTTCTACAAGCCGGGAAAAGCGCCCCATGACTACCAATCCCTTGGGCAGACTGACCTCGAACGCCAGCAAGAAACCGCGCATGTGGCACAGTACGTATAAAGGCCGCTATCAATCGCGCTTCAGTCCATCGCGCCAGGCGATTGCTTCGAGTTCAACCCGAACCGCGTCTTCGACGGCAATCACCGGGCGAACCTGGAATTCAAACGCAGGGAACGTCGAGCACACCTTGTGAACCGCCATCGGATCGTCGCAGTCCACCAACATGTGTCCACCCCATTCACCCACGCGCACGACAAACACCTCGATCTTGAAATTGTCCGGTGCTTTCCATTGACCGAACACTTCAAGGATCCGTTTCTGCGCATTCTCGTACTGCGCAGGCGAACCTTGTGGGCGTTCGAACCAGCTGATCATGTACTTCATCGCCATCCTCCTCTATTGCATTGATGTAGTGGTCAACTGATCCCGGACACGACGACTGCTTGAGCTGGCTATCTACAACCAGACACCACGTGGTGCAGACGAAAACCTCACTTTGCGTGCGGGTTTCAGCACAGGCAAGGATAGTTCTCGAGGCAACGCAAAGCCAACCTGGGGGCGACAAGGGAAGCCTGTCGTCATTGTTGTGGGTTGAAGGATCATGCCGTGACGCCCACGGCATGATCGGGTCTTCCTGAGCGGGGTTCGACTACTGGTGCTGCACCTGGAACAACGAGTTCACCTGAACCCGCGCCAACATCCGCTCTGCCCCGCCGCCACGTCGCATACCGCGCACCGGACAGGCGTCGAGGTAATCCAGACCGACCGCCAGCTTCAGGTGACGCTCGGGTCGGGTCAGCCTGTTGGTCACATCGAAGCTGTACCAGCCATCATCGAGCCAGGCTTCGGCCCAGGCGTGACTGGCCAGATGGCTTTCATCCTCGGTGCACAGGTAGCCAGAGACATACCGCGCGGGAATCCCCAGGCTGCGAGCACAGGCCAGAAACGCGTGAGTGTGGTCCTGGCAGACGCCCGCACGGCCGGCAAACGCCTCGGCGGCGGTGCTGTCGACCGCGGTCGCACCGGGGCTGTAAGGCATGTGCCCGGCCAACCCGTGCATCAGGTCGATCAACGCCTTGCGATCGCGACGGGTGCCGCACTGCTTCACGGCAAAGTCGCTCAAGGCGTGATCGGCCTGGGTCAGGTGACTGGTGCGCAGGAACGGCAACGGCGATTGGCTATCGCGTTCAACCTCCTGCGCCTGGTCGATCTCCACCTGGCCGTAGGCGCTAAGCACAATGGCACCGTGGGGCTCGTCCATGGTCAATACATGCAGGATGTTGCCGTAAGGATCGAGTTGACTGCGCACCAGGCGCGGCAATTCCAGGTGCCACTCCAGAATGCGCTGGCGCTCGCTGTTCTGTGGCGTCAGGCGCAGGAACTGGATGCTGGTGCAGACTTCATCGGCGTAGCTGTAGGTGGTGTCGTGACGTATGGAAAGTTTCATACGACCTCCAGATAGGATTCGTGGATGGTCTGGCCAAGATGGCGCACCTGGGAGATGAAATCGGTCAGCCAGAGGTGCAGGCCCGCATCGAGAATCTCGTCGATCCCGGTATAACGAAGGCGCGCCTGCAGTTCGGCAGCCAGGCGCTGGGCGGGACGGCCATTGTTGCCCGGCAGGCTGGCGAGGATCTGGTCCAGTTCCTCGATGCACGCATGCAGCGAGCGCGGCACGTCGGCACGCAACAACAGCATCTCGGAGACCTGCTCGGCGCCCGGCGCATTGCGGTAGATCTCGTTGAAGGCCTCGAAGGACGACAAGGCACGGAGCAAGGCGCTCCACTGGTAGTAGCCGCGGGCCGAATTATCGCTGACCTCCTCCGACTTTTCGCCGAACATTTCGTAGCGCGCATCCAGCAGGCGCAGGGTGTTGTCGGCCCGTTCCAGGAAGGTGCCCAGGCGAATGAAACAGTAGGCATCGTTGCGCATGATGGTGCCCGAGGTCGCCCCGCGGAACAGATGGGAGCGCTCCTTGACCCACTCACAGAAATGGCTGATGCCGTAACGACCCAGGCCGTTGCTGGCGATATTGCGCATCTCAAGCCAAGTGGCGTTGATGTTCTCCCACATGTCGGCGGTGATGCGTCCGCGCACCGCGTGAGCGTTGGCCCGCGCTGCCTGCAGGCAGCAATAGATACTCCCGGGATTGGTTTCATCCAGCGCGAAGAAGTGCAGCATGCGCTCGGTGTTGAGCTCGCCATAGCGCTCGTTGTAGTCGTCCAGTGTGCCGGCGGCCAGCAGCGACATCGCCAGTTCGGCGCGGCCATCGGTGCGCCCGGCCTGGGGCATCAACGATAGCGAGTAACTGACTTCGAGCATGCGTGCCAGGTTCTCGGCACGCTCCAGGTAACGGGACATCCAGTAGAGGTCCGAAGCGGTTCTTGAAAGCATGTCTTAGTCCTCCACTACCCAAGTGTCTTTGGTGCCGCCGCCCTGGGACGAGTTCACCACCAGCGAACCTTCGCGCAGTGCCACGCGGGTCAGGCCGCCGGGCACCAGACGGGTTTCACTGCCCGAGAGCACAAACGGGCGCAGGTCGATGTGACGCGGGGCGATGCCGTTTTCGACAAAGGTCGGGCACGTCGACAGGCACAGGGTTGGTTGGGCGATATAGGCTTCAGGGCGGGCCTTGAGGCGCGCGCGGAAGTCCTCGATCTGCGCCGCCGTGGCCGCCGGGCCGACCAGCATGCCGTAGCCGCCGGAACCCTGGGTTTCCTTGACCACCAGCTCGGGAAGATTGGCCAGCACATGGGATAACTCTTCCGGCTTGCGGCATTGCCAGGTGGGCACGTTCTTCAGGATCGGCTCTTCGTCGAGGTAGAAGCGAATCATGTCAGTGACGTAGGGGTAAATTGACTTGTCGTCCGCTACCCCGGTACCTACGGCGTTGGCCAGGACCACGTTCCCCGAACGATAGGCCGCCAGCAGTCCGGGGACACCGAGCATGGAGTCCGGGTTGAAGGACAGTGGATCGAGGAAGGCATCATCGAGGCGACGATAGATCACATCCACCTGCTTCGGGCCGGCGGTGGTGCGCATAAAGACACGATCGTCGCGGACAAACAGATCGGCGCCCTCAACCAGTTCCACCCCCATTTCGCGGGCCAGGAACGCATGCTCGAAATACGCACTGTTGAAACGGCCCGGGGTCAGCACCACCGCCGTGGGGTTGTCCAGCGGGCTCGCGCTCTTGAGGGTGTCCAGCAGCAGGTTCGGGTAATGATCGATGGGCGCCACGCGCTGGGCGGCGAAGAGTTCGGGGAACAAGCGCATCATCATCTTGCGGTCTTCGAGCATGTAGCTGACGCCGCTGGGGGTGCGCAGGTTGTCTTCCAGCACGTAGTAGCTGCCATCGCCATCACGTACCAGGTCGACCCCGGAGATATGGGCGTAGATGCCGCGGTGCAGATTCAAACCCCGCATGGCAACCTGATACCCCTCGTTGGCCAGGACCTGCTCGGGAGCAATGATGCCTTCCTTGAGGATGCGTTGCCCGTGGTAGATATCGGCCAGGAACATGTTCAATGCCTGAACCCGCTGAATGCAGCCGCGCTCGACCATCTGCCATTCGCTGACTTTGATGCTGCGTGGAATGATGTCGAACGGAATCAACCGCTCGGTGCCCTGCTCGTCCCCATACAAGGTGAAGGTGATGCCGGCGCGATGGAACAACAGGTCGGCTTCACGACGACGCTGGTCCAGCAGCTCCAGAGGAGTGTCCGCCAGCCAGCGCGCGAACGCCTGGTAATGTGGGCGGCAGCCACCGTTGGCATCATACATCTCATTAAAAAAAGCACGGGACATACCCCACTCCTTGCCGTGTTTCATTCGGCATTTTTTATTTAACTTCGTTATTTCGATAGATCAGGCCTTACGCTGTTTTAGTTGATGCTGTTTTGTTGAGCACCTCATTGTGCGTCGTCAATAACCTGCTTCATGCAGGCCGCAAACTTTTTATAGGCGCTGGCAAATACCGGTGTATTTGAGCGCCCTACCCTGGCGAATTCTGTTAACTCGATAAAAGCCTTGTGGCTCGTGTCAAAAACTCCCTCTTTAAAGTGATACTTCCCGTGGACTTGACAAGGCTTGTGCAAGCGCTATGCCCGATTGCGACCTCGCGAAAAATAAAATCGGAAATCGGCATCAATCTGCCACAAAAGGACATTTTGCTTCGATTTTGCGACATTTCAGTCAAGTAATGCTGAAACGTTTATCTCTTTAGGTTTTTGCACAGCTCTGGCGCGACCTAAAAGAGTGCAATAGAGGGGTTAACTGTTTTTATGCGCCAGAATAGGGATATTTTGATGAATGTTATTTTTATGGCTCCGCATTGCCTGAGCGCCAAGCCTCTTTATATAAATAAGACCCAGGCACCCTTTTGGAGCCTGAATGCGCACCAAACAGGGGTTTATCGCACCATTATGTTTCTTGCTTTTCAGCAACTCACTTCATAGCCGGTTGACATGAGCAGTCCGGCCACGGAGTTCTTCAGCCCGTAAGTAGAGCTCTGACATTTATTGCAGCTGCAACCATGCTGACTCCAGCTATCCATACCAGGGCTGGAGCGAAAATATGAAGGTACCGGGAATCTCGGGTTTCCGAATTGTTTCGAAAAAAGACAACACTCGTAGTCAGTACTCGGTGTCGGACGTAAAAAACTATCGTCCGCCGCATAACGTTGTGGCAGTTGTCACCAGGATTTACGGTCCACGAGGGGGCATGAAACCCTATGGATAAAGGGTTCATTTCGGCTTTCGATCAAGTGCTGAGCAGCACGGCGGCCCATTTCGTAGTACGGAAGTTGCACGGTGCTCAGCGGTGGATAGAACAGCTCGGCAACGCCGATCATATTGTCGTAGCCAAGTACCGCCACCTCGGCCGGAATGCGCAGACCGCGACTGAGCAGGTACTGATAAGCGACCAAAGCGATGCGGTCGTTGCCACAAACAAGCAGATCGAAGGCCGGCTTTCCATCCGACTCCCGTAATTGCTGCTCCAGCGCGACAAGCGTTTCCTCATAGGCGTCATCGGTCGACAGGTTGTATTGGGGAACACTGTCCAGGGACATACCGGACTCCGCGAGGGCGCGAGCCAACCCCTGCTGGCGCTGATCCCAGGCCAGACTGCTTTGCGGCAGGTTAATGCACAACGGATGCCGGTAGCCCTTTTTCAGCGCCTGCCGCACGGCCTGATACTGACCATCTTCGTCGTCGGGCACATAGCATGCGACGCCTGGCTCTGAACTCATGCAGTTGCTGAGTACCAGCGGCAGGCTGCGCAGCGCCTGGGGAATCTCGACGGTGCGTAACTGCATGGCACTGAAGATAATCCCGTCGGGCTGATGCGACAGCATCAGGTCGATGGTTTGCTGACTCGGTGGAGCCTCGAACACATTGAGGATGAAGACGTTCCAGCTGTTTTCTCGTGCGGTGCGCTCCAGCGAAAGCAGCATTTCGACGGCGAAGGGGGTTGTCGCCGTGTCGAGCGCGAAGACTCCGATGGTCTTGCCACGGGAGTGACCGCCACGAATCTGGCGAGCGGAAAGGCTTGGTACGTACCCCAAGGCCTCGACCGCTTGACGAACTTTCGCCAGAGTTTCCTGGTTCAGCTTTTCCGGGGTATTGAGTGCCCTGGACACAGTCATGAAGGAAACCCCCGCCAGCCGTGCAACATCTTTAACTGAAGCCATTCGCGGGTGCCATTGCTTGTCTAGCCAGGCATCATGTCATGCTTGGCAAAAGCATGACAACACGATGCCAGGCAGCAGGCTGCACGAATGGTACGTCAGGGGTGTTCAGAGCTGGAGATCGGCCAGGCTCCAGACCGAGGTATCCCCGAACAGCCCTACCCCATTGATGGCGAAGGCGCTGACACCGAGGCTGTCGGGGCGAGGATAAATCCGACTGCTCAGGCTATGGGCGCCGTCGTCGACGAAAACCTCAATGGAGGAGCGATCCAGGAAAATCCGCAGAGCGATCTGCGTTTGTTCTGGCGTCACAGGTACGCTACGGACCCCGCTCACGCCAGCTCCCGATTGTTGCCTGTCGAGTACCAAGCGTCGGGACATGGCATCGAAGTAGAGCAAAGTCCGTTCCTGCTGGTCTTCGCTACAGCGCAGGGCCAGGCCAAAGCGCTCAGCGGTGCTACCGGCCAGGTCCAGTTCGAGCTCAATCTCCAGCAGAGCGCCACGAACTTCAAGTGTACGGCTCTGTGAGTCAAGCATCCCGATCTCCAGCGTTCGAGGTGACTGCCGTAGCGTTGTCAGCTCTCGTGCCGGACTCATGCGTAGCCGGTCACCGTCGCGGCTCACTTCACGTGGCAACGACAGCGCGCCACACCAGTGTTGTTCTTGACTCGGCATAGGGCTGTCCCACATGTCCATCCATGCCCAGAGCAGGCGGCGCCCGTCCGGCGCCAGCAGGGTCTGGGCGGCATAAAAATCGTGACCGTGGTCGAGTTCGTGCAGCCTGCCGGTCTCAGTGAAGCAGCCGGAATTGTCCAGCTGGCCCAATCGATAGCTGTTCTGGAATTTGTTCCAGTTGTCGTAACCACTGGGCTTCAGGCCTTGCGGCGAGTACAGAAAAACATCGCATCCATCCAGTTCGAACACGTCCGGACATTCCCACATGTAACCGTCAGACGCGCGTTGGCCGTCCAGGGCGCAGCCGAGGTAATCCCAATGATGCAGGTCCTGGGAGCGATAGAGTAAAAGCTGCGGGTCATCCCCTTGACGAGCGCCAAGCGCCATCCACCATTGGTCTGCGCGCTTCCAGACCTTCGGGTCGCGGAAATGCATGATGTCCGGATGCGGTGGCGTTTCGATCACAGGCCCATGTTTGGTGAATGTGATGCCATTCGTGCTGCTGGCCAGGCATTGGACCTGGTGGATTTTTTGGTCGTCGCCCGGCTCCCCTAACCAGATATGCCCGGTGTAGATCAGATAAAGCGTATCGCCCGCAACGACAGCCGATCCTGAAAAACAGCCGTCTCGATCGTAAGGGTCACTGGGGGCTAACGCTATGGGCAGATGCTCCCAGTGAACCAGGTCCTTGCTCTTGGCATGCCCCCAATACATCGGGCCCCACTGCGCCGAATAAGGATGGTGCTGGTAGAACACGTGGTACTCGCCTCGAAAATAGGCCAGTCCGTTTGGGTCATTCATCCATCCGGCTGGGGGCGACAGGTGATAGCCGAGGCGATAGTCGTTGCCGCGCTCGGGCAGTTTTTTTTCGATGGCGCGATGCGCTTCGTCCAGCAGTGCAGCGTGCATGGCTTGATCCTTACTAAGGTTCGTAACGGGTAGCTGATTGAGCTATGGCAGGAAGGTCTATCGAATCAGGAGCTGTTGCCCGGGATGATTTGCGGGCCGGGTCTGCGCGTAACAATGACCATGACAGCAGCAGGCAACCGCCTACCAGGCCAGCCATCGTTACGTAAACGCTCGAGAAGCCAAAATGGTCGTAGCCGTATCCCACAACCGGCGACAGCAGCATGGCGGTCAATTGTTGGGCGAACTGGAATCCCACCAAATAGATCGAGGCCGACAGACGAGAATCAAAATTCAAGGAGATGTATTTGAATACCGAGACCAGCAGGATCGGGACTTCCAGGGCGTGCAGCATCTTGCAGGCGGCGATGGTCCAGGCATCCATTGCCAGCCCGGAGCCAAGAATACGGACGAACATGATGCTGCCGGCCAGTATCAATCCATATTTGGCGCCCGTACGACCGACCACCCATGGCGCGAACAACATGCAGAGGGCTTCGAGGAGCACCTGGGATGAATTCAGGTAACCGTAGGCTCGAGTTCCCTCCTCCGGGGTTGGGAAGAAGGAGGAGAAATACACCGGAAACTGTTGTTCGTAGATCATGTAGATTCCACAAACCCCGGTCAGGTACAAGCTGAATGCCCAGAAGCGAGGAAGTGTCAGCAGCTTCCAAAGATCGTTCAGACGCACCGGCATGGCAGTTTCGCCAGCCGTTTGCATTACTGGTTTGTTGAAAGCGGCCAGATCCAGCCGGGACAGGATCAGCAAAAACACGATCCCGGCTGCGCTGCTCATGTAAAACGCAATGTCCGGGTCAATGTTGAATACCACACCGACGATACCCGTCGCACTGGCCCAGCCCAATGAACCCCACATTCTGGTGGTGCCGAACTCGAAGCCGGCGTGGCGTGACAGTCGCTCCGTATAGGATTCGATGACGCCCACTCCCGCGAGCATGGATAGCGCCAGGAAAGTCGCACCGACCACGGCTCCCAACACCACGTTCTGGGCCAATAGATTGGCGTATACGTAGATCGCAAAAGGTGCGGAGGCGCAGAGCAGTACGCCAATCCATACCAGCAGTGTTTTGGACAGGCCAAGTCGATCCTGGAGAGCGCCATAGAACGGCTGAATGAGCAGCGCCGCAATGGCGTTGGCGGCAAAGATGAATCCGGTTTCCGTTCCATTCAGGCCGATGACTCGATGAAGCCATATCGAGAACAGCGAATAGCTGGATGACCACGCGAAAAAGAAGAAAAACAGTAAACCACTGATAAGCCAGTACTCACGTTTGACTGACAGCTGCATGTGACAACCCTCTTGTTTTTATTTAAGTTAACGTTAACATCGCAGCGCATTACGCCTCCTCCACCAGCTCGCTGTCAAGTGGATCCAAGTGCCAAAGGAGCAGGTATCGCGCTTGAGCAGACCTTGCAGAAGCGACTCTCAGGGCTTGCTCAGCGGATGGTTCAGGTTTTGCCCAAGCGCCATTTCGGCTGGCGGAAAGGACCTGTTCGAAAGGTCTTTGCAGTACCCGAATACAAAAACAAGAGGGTTACCTATGCGTTCTACTGTCTGTCGGCCTTTGGCTGGCTTTTCCTTGCTTTTTCTCTCCACTCAACTGCTCGCCGCGCCGGCGCAAAGCATCGAGGAGCGTCTTGCCAGGCTTGAGGCCAGAACCTCCGTTGCCGAGGCCCGCGCCTTGGTGGCCGAAGCTGACGCAGCTCGATTGCGCAAGGAAGTCGAGCTACTCAACAAGCAAATCGCCATCCCCGCCCCGGCGACCACACAAGCATCTCTCAACGAGCGCGTTGCCCGGATAGAGGCGAACCAGCAGTCCCTTGAAAGCCCTCCCCCGACGACCGCGTCTTCAGCCAGTTCGACCGAGCATCTGAGCGATGGCTTCACCTTCGGTGGATATGCCCGCTCCGGGATAATGACCAATGGATCAGGTGCCGGTCATGGCGGACCCTACGTGACCCCCGCAGGCTCCGTAGGTGGTGCCGTTGGCCGGCTTGGCAATGAAGTCGATACCTACGTGGAGGCGAAGTTTTCGAAGGAAAACCAGGCCAGCAACGGTACGCGTTCCAAATACACGCTGATGCTCGCCGACGGCCTGGAAACACCTAACGACTGGACCGCGGCTGAAAGCCGGCTCAATGTGCGACAGGTCTACGCTGAACTCGACCATTTGGCTTCCTTTCGAGATAGCCCTCTGCTACGCGATGCAACGCTGTGGGCTGGCAAGCGCTTTGATCGGGATAATTACGATATCCATTGGCTCGACCGGGGGATCGTTTTCCTTGCCGGGACCGGTGGCGGTATCTACGACGTGCATCTGACCGATGACTGGCGCATCAATGCGTCCCTGATGAGCCGCTCCTTCGGCGACTTCGGTACTGAGGAAAACAAAGACATCAGGAGCTATGTCGCGACCCTCAATCAATTTTTCGATGAAGGTCGCTGGCAGATCATGCTCAATGGCATTTCCTCGGGCCAGAACGATGCCAGGCTGAACGAGAAGGGCAAACAGGCATTCGCCAGCGATACCCGGGTGAACGCGTCGGGATTCAGCCCTGCCGAAAGCGGTTCCCATGGCATGCTCGCCTACCATCAGCCAGACTTTTTCGGCCGTGAAGGCTACTTCAAAGCAGCGCTCCTGTATGGCAAGGGGTTGGGAGCGGAGGTCAACAGCATCGGAGCCGATGGCGACTTGCTGGACGAGGCCCAGACATTGCGCCTGGCACTCTATGGCCATACTCGCCTGAATCAGGATTGGCGCATCGCACCAGCCATCATTGCCGAGCACAGCAAGGATCGCTATGTGCCCGGCGACGATTATCGCTATGTGACGCTCAACCTGCGATTGGCCAATGAACTGACCAGCAACTTCGAAATGCTTTATGAGCTGAGCTGGCAGACGATGGACCTGAATGCGCTTGGCTACAAGGGTCGACAAACAGCCAATGGTGACTACTGGAAACTCACGTTTGCACCAACGTTCAAGGCACAAACCGGAGATTTTTTCACTCGTCCTGAATTGCGCCTGTTCGCCACCTATATGAACTGGTCCAGGGACCTCGATCACTTCAGCGCAACAGACGATTTTGGTCAGAAGGGCTTCAAGTCTGGCGGGGTCTGGCAATTCGGAATGCAGATGGAGACCTGGTTCTAGGAGCCTTGGAAATTGACCGCCCCAAGGGGCAACAACAAAAAGTCGATCAGTTACGCAAAAGATCGGGCAATGGGGCGTCTGCCGGTCGCTTTAGCACCTGCGCATACACCACGCAGCACACTCGAAAACCTGGGGAAATGACTATCGGACTCCCCGGGAGTGGGGACCTGCCCCCATTGAACAAAGGCTTTGCTGCCCCCTTCAATAGCAAGACTTGAAGCCAACCCGCTGATTATTCCTGGTTTTTTATGATTTTCGTGCCTGGCTCGGCTTTTGCCTTTGTCCTTGACAATGCTGCAAAGAGGAGATGGCGGCTATCGCCATGCCGGCATGCAGCGAGGGGGCGCACCATGAAAGACACTGCATCGCAGCAATCATCGCCCAAACTCTTTCGGGGTTCAGTCGTCGCGTCAGCGATGGTCATCACCTTCAGCCTGGTCGCTATCAGCGCTGCGCCGCTCGATGATTTCGGTCCACCGCCACCGACCGATCCCTCGGCCTTCAGCAATCCTCCCGCCGACCCCAAGGCCGCGCTGGAAGCACTGGAAGACGCGCCACCCGCCAACCAGGGTGCACTCGCCCTGCCCAACGGCGTGTTTGGCGACAGAACCACCCCGCGCGCCGAAAACGTCCTTCCCCCGGACCTGCAGACGTCGTTCAATATTCCCACCAATGGCAAGCCAAGCCCACTGTTCGGGGCCGAACCCTTCACTCAGCAAATGCTGCTGTTCGAAGAGCTCGGCTCGGAAAAGCTCGACCCGACGACCCCGCCGCAGACACTGACGTTCCCCGTTCCTACCCTGGGCCCGGAACCGCAGCAGGATCCAGACAGTGTCGCCCGCAGCGGCCCCTCGAGTGCGGCGCTCGAGGCCTTTCTGCGCCAACCTGGCTTGACCCCGTTCCCGTCGCAGTTTTCCAATGTACTGGACCGCAACCCCTGGAAGGCGCAAATCGAAGCCTTCCTCAACCGCAGCCCGGTAGACTCGCCGGCCGAGGGGCGGCCACCGGGAAAAGGTTGGTCGCACCAACGCTTCAATGAGTTTTTTCCCCAGGTCCAGTTGAAGACAGTGCAAGCAGGCGCCCGAACCAATCAGGGCTTGCGCGACAACAAACAGTTGCACGGCTACACCAAGGGCGAATTCGGTCCCGGTGGGCTCTACAACCAAACATTCGACAACCCCGTGACAGTGGCCACGACCCGCGGCATCGAAGTGCGTTTTCATCCCAGATTGCCAGTGCAGAATCACAAGTCGCTGTGGACCTTCGATGGCACGCTTCCACCCAAATTGCTGATGGTCCGCAATGGGCAAGCAATACTGATGCGCCACTACGACGCCCTGCCGATCGACCCGGCGGCAAACGCGGGGTTTGGCCTGCACACCCTTACTACCCACGAGCACAACGGGCACACCCCGGCCGAGAGCGACGGCTTTGCCAATGCGTTCTTTTTTCCCGGGCAGTACTACGACTACCGTTGGGCACTGCAGCTGGCCGGTTACGACACGATCAATACTACGGCGCAAGACCCGAGGGCGGCGTTCCCCTGCTCACCGGGCGAAACGCTGTTCGTCAACGATGCCAGTCCCGGTCTCAAGACCTGTGAAAACGGCAGTATCAAACTGCGCGGCGACTGGCGCGAAACCATGAGCACCCACTGGTTCCACGACCACATGCTCGATTTCACCGCGCAAAATGTCTACAAGGGCAATGGCGCGATGATGAACTACTACAGCGCCGTCGATCGCGGCAACGAGGCGTTCGAGGACGGCGTCAACCTGCGTTTTCCCAGTGGCTCGGCACTGCCCTGGGGCAACCGCGACTACGATGTCAATCTGCTGATCGCCGACAAGGCCTGGGACGAAACCGGCCAATTGTGGTTCAACCCGTTCAATACCGACGGTTTTCTGGGTGACCAAATGCTGGTCAACTGGCAGTACCAGCCCTTTCTCAAGGTACGGGCGCGCAGTTATCGCTTTCGCATACTCAACGCCTCGGTGTCGCGTTTCTTCAAGTTTGCCGTGGTGCGTGAGATCAACGGCAATGGCGGCGAGTTCCCCGGGCCGGCGGGCTCCGGAGTGTCCTTCGCCAGAGTGCCGTTCCACATGATTGCCAACGACGGCAACGTCATGGAGCATTCCGTGCCCTTCGACGGCACTCTGGACCTGAACGGCGATGGCGACCTGCAGGACAACAACGCCATCTTGCCGGTTCAGGGCATTGGCGAACGCTATGACATCATCGTCGACTTCGCCAAGAACGGAATCAAACCGGGAGACAAGATTTATTTCGTCAACCTGTTGGAGCACAAAGACGGCAAGCGGCCCGAGAAGAACGCAATCCCGCTGGCTGACGTGCTGTCCGAAAAATATAAAGCGGTGATCAAGCAAACCAGCAACGGGCCCAAATGGGACAAGGGCGATCCCGCAGTCATCAAGTTCTTCCAGTTGCTCGTCCAGCCCTACGCCGGCCAGGACGTGAGCATGAACCCGGCGGACTTTGAACCGGCCAAGCCCGGCAAGCCGGCCGGGAGGAAAATGATCCCGTTGACCATCGACCGCGACAACCCGGCCGACCAGGCCAGACTCAACGCGGCGCGGCATCGCCTCTTTACCTTCGGGCGGTCCTCTGGCACTGACTTGGCGCCCTGGACCATCAAGACCGACGGTGGCATGGGCTTTAACATGGACCCTCGCCGTATCAGCGCGGCCCCCCAATTGACTCAAGGCCCGACGCCTGCCGGTTTCAGCGGCGATGGAACCCTCGAAGTGTGGAAGATCGAGAATGGCGGCAACGGCTGGAGCCACCCGGTGCATGTACATTTCGAAGAGGGGATCATTCTCAACCGCGATGGTAAGGAACCGCCGGAATGGGAGAAATGGGCACGCAAGGACATCTACCGCATCGGAGAAGACGTCGACAGCTCCGTGAATCTCCAGGTGGCGCTCCACTTCCGCGAGTTCGCCGGCACCTACATGGAGCACTGCCACAACACCCAGCACGAGGACACCTCCATGTTGCTGCGTTGGGACGTCGAATTTCCTGGTCAGTTCCAGTTGATGCCAACGCCCTTGCCAAGCTGGGACGGCGTACGCTTCGTGAACTCCGTAGCGCTCCCCACCTTCCGCACTGGCCTTGTTGAGGATAAAAGTAACGGTGGCCCCAACACGAAACAGCGCCAATAGCAACACGCGATCCTGGCACCCCCACCCAGGCGCGTTATAGTTGAGTTGATCCCATTCAACTGGAGGGGGTATGCGCCAGATCGTCAACAAAGAGCCATGGTGGGCTGCGCCTCCGAAACCTGGTCAGGATGAGTCTGAGCTGGAGTGGGGATGGCTGGTCACGTACAGCGAGGGCGAGCCGCGGTTTGAGTTCGTGAAAGAGCGGCCTTCGGATAACGAGATCCGTAACCGCAAGAGCTGCCGTATCACGTCTGCGCCGGAATGATCCCCGCCCTCCTTCGCCTCGATCTCGCCCCCACATTGAGCGTGGGAGCAAGATCGCGCTGCGAACCCTACGCGTTAACGATCATCTCGAAGCCGCCGAAGATCATCCGTTGACCATCAAAGGGCATCGGGTTGAGGTCCGGGTTGGTTTGGGCATCGGCCATGAACTTCTCCATTCCGGCGTCGCGAGTTTGACGGTTGGGCCAGATGATCCAGGAGAAGACCACTGTCTCGCCCTCCTTGAGTTTCACCGCCATCGGGAAAGAGGTCACCTTGCCGTCGGGCACATCGTCCCCCCAGCACTCGACGACGCTCAACGCGCCGTTCTTTTTGAAAATGGCCGCGGCGGATTCGGCATGCCGCTTGAACTGTTCACGGTTGGCGGTGGGCACTGCGGCGATAAAGCCATCAACATAGGACATGATCAATCTCCTGCCTGGGTTGTGTGAATGGGCGCAATCTACCTTGGGCGGATCGCGCCATCGGTTACGGGTCGATCTGCTGGATAGTCGATCCGCTGGGCGTCAAATCGACAGGCCTGAGACGAAGACCCGATAGAACCGACCGACGGCAGGTGTAATGACTGAGCGCTTTACGCCCCGAGCATGTAAAAACACCGCTTTTGGCATCTGCCGCCAGTTCGTTGTGCTGTGCCAGCAGCCGGTATCCGGGTTGACTTTTAACGGGGCACACCTAAGATTTACATATAGTTACATCTGAGGCCGTATTACTTTGGACAGCTATTGTAGTCAATCGGAGAAATTCTCCGTACAAGCTTGGCACGACCTCCGCTAGATTCCCTTAGCCAACGTTCTGTCAAGTGCAGGACGTTGCGCGCATCAGTATCAAACTCCTTCGCGTAACCAAAACTTGAAACCCGGGCGAGCAGATTTTTCTGTGCGCTCCCTGATTGTTGCGTGCGTCTTGCGTTCGCTGCGGTCGCAGGTTTCTGCACCCATCGTTTGCCTGCCTGTGTGCAGCAGCGGTGGTTTTAACGTGATCATACCGCCAGGTATGGAAAGGAGGACGTCATGCCACCTGAAAGCAATCAAAGTCCGGCTCAATATTTGAAGCTGCGCTGCCACCCAAAGCATGAAGGAGAGACCGTTTATGGACCCCAGTAAAAGTAGTCCGGTCACTCTGACTGAAATGGCGGCGTCTAGCGGGTAGTAGCACAACCTTCACTGGCTGAACTCCCCCCCACCTTTCGCGCAATTCTCTCCGAGTGACCTCTTCGCGCCCCTGACCTCTGCGGGTACGCACCTATCCGGCGGGAGTCGAAAGCGGCATCGAGCGTTACGCTTTTGGAGAGATTTCGTTATGTCCAACCTGAAGATTGAAACTGCCGTTCTTGACAGTGCCCACGTCGGAGACATCCGCGGAGCGCTCGGCACCATCCGTTATGACGACATCGCCCCTCGCAATGGTTGGTGGCATCGCTTCAAAACGCTTCTGGCCATCCTGGGCCCCGGGTTGATCGTGATGGTGGGTGACAATGACGCCGGTGCGTTCAGCACTTATGGCCAGGCCGGCCAGAACTACGGAACCATGCTGCTGTGGACAATGGCGCTGTTGGTCCCGGTGCTGTACGTAAACCAGGAAATGGTGCTGCGTCTGGGCGTCGTGACGGGTGTCGGCCACGCCCGGCTGATCATAGAGCGCTTTGGCAAGTTCTGGGGTGCATTCAGTGCGATCGATCTGTTCATCCTCAACGCGCTGACCATTGTCACGGAGTTCATCGGCATCAGCCTCGGGATGGGCTTCCTCGGCGTGCCCAAGGTAGCCGGGGTGTGCCTGGCGGCGGTGTTCATCATGCTCGCAGCCTGTACCGGCGACTTCCGGCGCTTCGAACGCTTCTCGTTGATATTGGTGGTTGGCAGCCTGCTCCTGGTACCGATCTTCGTGATGATCCATCCACCAATGGCGCAAGTAGCTCACGATTTTTTTATCCCGCTACTGCCTGCTGAAGGCAAGCTATCAGAAGTGTTTCTGCTGATCATCGGCATCGTTGGCACCACTGTGGCGCCCTGGCAGCTGTTCTTCCAGCAAAGCTACGTGATCGACAAACGCATCACCCCGCGTTTCATCAAGTACGAACGCGCTGATCTATGGCTGGGCATTGCGCTGGTGGTGATAGGTGCGGTGGCAATGATCGCCTTCACTGCGCAAATTTTTGCCGGTCACCCAGAGTTCGGCCAGTTCACCGATGCGGGCGCCATCGCAACGGGCATCGCCAAATACCACGGGCGCCTGCCAGGGATACTGTTTGCGATCGCACTGATCGACGCCAGCATCATCGGTGCAATGGCGGTGTCACTGTCGACCGCCTACGCGCTGGGCGATGTACTGAACCTGAAACACTCGCTGCACCGTAAACCAGGCGATGCAAAGGGTTTTTACATGATGTTCTGCGGCCTGATTACGCTGGCTGCGGCGCTGGTGTTGATTCCAGGTGTGCCGCTCGGCCTGCTGACCAACGCGGTACAGACGCTGGCTGGGGTACTGCTGCCCAGTGCCACCGTGTTCCTGTTGCTGCTGTGCAACGACAAGGAAGTGCTGGGCCCATGGGCAAACAATCGCTTCACCAACGTAATGACTGCCGTCATTGTCGCGGTGCTGGTGCTGCTGTCGTTCGTATTGACTGCTTCGGTGGCTTTCCCGGACATGTCCGGTGAAACCATCTCCGACATCCTCATTGGCGGTGGTTTGCTGGGACTCATCATCGCCATTGCGGTGAATGTGTTGCACGCCCGCAAAGAAGTCGACAAAGAGGCGCTGCCCGACAGCACCGTCACGTTCACCCAACAAATGATGCACGCATGGCGGATGCCACCACTCGCACAACTGAAGCCGGTGGTACTGTCGCAACGCAACCGCCTCTGGATGGGGGTGTTGCGCGGCTACCTGATGGTGGCAATGGGCATGGTGATTTACAAAGTCATTCAGCTGGCGCTCGCTTGAATGTAAACCTCGGCAAAACCCCAACATAGTGTCCACCTCAATGGACACTATGTTGGCTCTATAGCGTGGCCTGCACATAAACCAGATAAAGCCCCGCCTTACCGCAATGCTGTTCACTTAAGGCGACGACGCGATCCGTAGCAGCTGGCGAAGCCTGCGTTCGGCTGCGCAGCAGTCGCAAATCATGCAACCACGGTCAACCTGTAACACCACAGTGCCTGATTTTACGACCGCTACGCAGCCTTCGGCAGCTGCTACGGGGAATGTGCAGAGCCAGAAATTCCTTAACTGAACAGCATTGCCGCCTTACCGGTTCTCTACGTAGCGTTACGAAATGTCAGGTTGCAATTCGAAAGGTCCGGCAGGCTGGCTCGATAGAAAACAGACGTGGTTACAAGGGTAGCCTTGTATGAAATGGACTCAGAATGATCGAAGCAGTCAAGCAAGTCAGTGAAGCGCTGGATCAGCAGATGGAATTCAATTTTTTCATGGCTAGCCAGCTCATTCAGCTTTGTCCTCCCAACGAGCAGAAACGCCTGAAGAAAGAGCTCCATTCCCGGCTAAGCGCCCTCAGGGAGCGCACCCTGTTGGCCACTAACGCTATTGAAGAGTTGGTGGACAAGGGGACGCCAGCAAGGTCGAGCATGTTCTCATCCGTCAGGAAATGGCTGTTTTGATCCCAAGGGCGATTGGAGGCAACCGTGCAGTATTCAGTTGCTGGTGCGTGGCGCCTTGAAACACCCGAATGCTCATTCGTTTTCCGCATCTGGAAGTCTGTTTACACAGGAACCCGCCCCAAGTGCAGATACGGCGCGATATTGCGCATCCCGCGCTGAACGTACTCTTCTTTTTCCCCTACCGGCGCGACGTAGTGAAGTGCGCTCTCTGCCGCTTCGACGCCTTCCAGACGGGCAATGATCCAGGCCGCCAGATAAGGCGAGGCGAGGCATCCGCCGGCTGTGGCTATATTGCCTTTGGCGAAGAACGTCTGGTTAAGGACATCAATGCCAGCCGCCTGAACCCACGGTTTCGTCGTCAAGTCCGTACATGCCGGTACCCCCTCCAGCAAGCCAAGCTTTGCTAACACCAATGTGCCCGAGCATTGCGCACCCAGGAGCTGCCTCGAGGGATCAAGCTGCAACTGCGCCATAAGGGCGGTGTCAGCGACGACTTCGCGAGTCTGCATGCCGCTCCCGACAAGGACCGCATCGGCTTCGCTGGCCTCGCGCAGCGTTGCCTGGGATTCGATCACGAGCCCATTCATCGAGCGAACACGGGGCGTTGGACTGGCAATCGATACCCGCCATCCCGGCTTCTTGACACGGTTAAGAACGCCAAGCGCGATGAGGGAGTCGAGTTCGTTGAAACCTTCGAAGGTCAGGATAGCGATATGCATGGCTTGGTCTTCCCGCAAATGTGGCTTGGCATCCGCCTGAAGGGGGCGGTTGTGCAGACGCAGACTATGGCGAACAATTAGCACAATCAAATAATTGTAATGGATACATCTCCATGGCTCGTTCCCGCTATAAATCGTTGGTGGACGCGTTCGCCGCCGACATTCGCGCAGGACGTCTATCACCTGGCACGCGTCTGCCCACGCACCGAGAGCTTGCGACAAACGAAGGTCTGGCATTGGCCACCGCTACACGTGTCTACGCGGAGCTTGAGGCAATGGGTTTGGTCAGCGGCGAAACCGGCAGAGGTACTTTTGTCCGGGAGACCTCATTACCGCCAGGGTTAGGCATCGACCAGCATGCCGTCGCTTCGGGAATTCTGGACCTTAACTTCAACTATCCCTCTCTACCGGGCCAGGCAGAACTGCTGCGTGGCGCCTTGCGCCAACTGGCGTCTTCGGGCGATCTGGAAGCCTTGCTCCGTTATCAACCCCATGGGGGACGCCAGCATGAGCGCGCGTCAGTCGCCCGGCATCTGCAAGGCAGAGGTTTGAACATCGGCGAGGAACACGTACTGATCGTCAGCGGGGCCCAACACGGGTTGGCGGCGACGGTCATGGGGCTGCTTCGCCCGGGTGATATCGTCGCGACGGACGCCTTGACCTATCCCGGTTTCAAAGTCCTTGCCGAGACCCAGCGCCTGGAATTGGCTCCCATCCCTGCTGCAGGCCACGAACCTGATCTGGATGCCTTGGCTCGGCTGTGCAAGAGCAGAAGGGTACGCGCCGTGTATAGCATGCCCACCCTGCACAATCCGCTGGGATGGGTAGCCAGCGAGCATTGGCGGCAACGCCTGGTGACCATCGCCCGCGAGCACGACTTGCTTATCATTGAGGACGCCGCCTATGCGTTCCTCGCCGAGGACGCACCTGCACCCTTGGCCGCGCTTGCGCCGGAAAGAACCGTGTACGTGTCGGGCTTGTCCAAAAGTGTCGCCACCGGGCTGCGCGTCGGATTTGTCGCGGCGCCCTCGCGCTGGATACCCGCTATCGAGAGAACCATCAGAGCTACCATCTGGAACACGCCTGGCGTGATGACTTCAATCGCTTGTAACTGGCTCGACGATGGCACTGTCAGTCGCCTGGAAGGCGAAAAGCGCCAGGATGCTGCGAACCGACAGTCCATGGCCAAAGCCACGTTGACCGACCTGAAGTACATAGGCCACCCCTCCTCCTATTTTCTCTGGCTTCCTTTAGGTGAAGAGGTTCGAGCTGACCAGGTAGCGATGGCGCTAATGCACGAGCACGTTTCGGTTTCGACTGCGGAGCCCTTTGCGACTTCTGCCCATGTTCCTCACGCAATCAGGCTCGCGCTCGGATCTCTAGAGCTGGATGCCCTTCAAGTAGCACTCAAAACGGTGAAGCGAGTTGTTGATACTTACTCTTATTGACCTGGCCGAGAATCGCTATCGGCCATGCGCTCCCTTCACCTTCGTCAGACCGCTTTCGACCAATGGGCGCTTTCGGGGAGCAGATAGCGTGT
The DNA here is from genome assembly GCF_059420325.1 of Pseudomonas sp. GW821-FHT04C07. Lineage (NCBI taxonomy): Bacteria > Pseudomonadati > Pseudomonadota > Gammaproteobacteria > Pseudomonadales > Pseudomonadaceae > Pseudomonas > Pseudomonas sp. GW821-FHT04C07. The sequence continues at coordinate 71,458 of NZ_JBWKTM010000006.1, read as the reverse complement.
TGGCATAAATCGCCCAAGCCTCGACCTCTGCGCCGGGATGCGGTACCGGAAGGGAACTCCTGGCGGGTACCATGCATCATAAAGTATGTGGTAGATCATTCAGGATTCATGCTTTCGGAGGACACATTATGCGCCGCATATTCCTCATACCCTTGCTAACGCTTTGTCTGCCCTTTGGTTCGGCCATGGCCCACAGACACCATGTGGATGCGGACGAAATTGCCACTTCGGCAGGGCTTTCGGTGTCGCTGTACTCGACGTTGAAAGACGACAAGATCATGGTTCCCGCCCGCGATGACCTCTCCAGCTTCGTCGCGAGTGGAGGCACCATTCGCGGCGCCTATCTGGAGTCGGTGTTGATGCAGATTAGACACGATCATCCAGGCCTCAAGGCAAGCGACGAAGAACTGGCCCAAGCGCTCCTCATTCAAGATGAGCGAGCTGCCGGTCATTAGTGGCGTACGTACATCGCATCGAGTTGCAATGTCTGCGCGAGGAAGCCGCACGGCCGGTGGCCACCTGCACACCGTTCTTGCCGATGAGCAGATCTCGTCATCGGGCTGTTTCGCTGCTGACGAGCGCCTTATGCGGCCTGACGATCAGTACCAGAACCAGAGCCAGTGCTAACGCCAGCATCAGCGTGCCGGCGGTGAATGCGGCGGCGACGCGGTGCGCGAGCAACGCTTTGGCATCCGTCGCACCTACACCTGCCGCATCGAACACGACGATAAGAATGGCCAGCCCCAATGAGCCGCCCAGCTGATGAGCAACGTTGACCAGCCCTGAGGCAGCACCCGCATCTTGCGCAGCTACACCTGCAACGCCCGAGACCGTGAGAGGGCTGAGGGTGCAGCCCTGACCGATGCCGATGAGCATCACATGAGATCAATTCATAAGTAACCCAAGACCCAGGCTTGATCAGCGGGCCAGGCCAGGGCTCGTTGCATCACGTTCTGACGAGCGTGGCTTTTCGTAGGAGCCGAGCTTGCGATGGCAATCTCAAGGGCCCCACCGCCGGCAAGCCGTGTTCCTACGGACAGGCTATGCGTCAACCCTGGGCCACGTTGCATCACGTCCTGACGAGCATGGCTTTTCGTAGGAGCCGAGCTTGCTCGCGATGACAATCTCAAGGGCCCCATCGCCGGCAAGCCGAGCTCGCTCGCGATGGCAATCTCAAGGGCCCCATCGCCGGCAAGCCGTGCTCCTACGGACAGGCTATGCGTCAACCTGGGCTACGTTGCATCACGCTCTGACGAGCGTGGTGTTTCGTAGGAGCCGAGCTTGCTCGCGATGGCAATCTCAAGGGCCCCATCGCCGGCAAGAGCTAGGCGCGATACCGCAGTGCTTCAACCAGAATCGCCAACGCCCGCGACGACTGTGCCACCAATACTGAGAAGGAAGAGCGCCCAATCCGCCCGGTGCGCAAAATTGTGGTCAAGGGCGCGGCTGCGCCGACCACGCTGCTGGCCAACCCGCGTATTGGCGAACGCCTGCAAGAGTTCGAACCTCGGGATGGGCGCCGAATTCAGGTCGGCCATTACGAGATGTGCTACGAGATAGTGGGTTCCACCCTATACCTGCTGCGCCTGTGGCGCACACGTGAGGATCGATAGCATGGTGAAAACCGTTGCTCCCTCTCAAGAGGACATCATGGCGACCGGTCGAGGCACAGTGATGCCGCGCCTTAGTGGCCTGTGTGGTGAGTTCTGTCAGTCAACTTCGGCGCTACAAGCCCCTATCCTGGGCTGCTGCGCACAAACCTCCCGAATGCATCCGCGCAACCAGCGATGCGCTGGATCGGCATCCAGCCGTGGATGCCAGAGCAATGAGACGGTGAACGTCGGCAAGGAAAACGGAAGAGAAAAACTGTGCATTCCGACGCGCAGGTTTGCGGTATGTCGTTCGGGAACACTGGCGATCAGGTCGGTGGCCCGGGCGAGCGCCAGTGCAGACGAAAAGCCACCGACGATCGTGACGATCTCCCTTTGCAGCCCCAATGGAGTCAAGGCTTCATCGATATCGATCGGTCCCCTGTCCAGACCCCGTCGCGAGACGCAGATGTGCCCACCGGCCGCATAACGGGAGGGAGTGATCTCGCCCTGGCTCAGCGAGTGCCCCATTCGCACGACGCCAATGAAACGGTCTCGGAACAATGCCTGCGTAAACATCTGCGCAGGCGTCGTCTTCCCCACAACGCCGGTTTCCAGATCGACGGTCCCGTCGCGAAGTGGCGCGCTGTCTTTGTTTGGCTTCTGCACGAAGCACAGCCGCACGCCGGGCGCTTGCTCGCCGACGCGCGCAATGAGGTCCGGTCCGAAGTTCTCCACAAAGCCGTCACTGGTGCGCAGCGTGAACGTTCGGACCAGCTGTTTGAGGTTGAGCATCTGCGCAGGGCGTAGAACCGCTTCTGCGTCCTGCACCAGCTGACTGACCCGCTCGCGCAGTTCGAGCGCTCGGGGTGTGGGAACCAGACCGCGTCCAGCCCTGACCAACAGCGGATCGCCCGTTGTTTCACGCAATCGCGCCAGTGCCCGACTCATCGCCGACGGGCTGAGCCGCAACCGCTGCGCTGCGCGCGCAACGCTGCCTTCTGCGAGCAGCACATCAAGGGTGACAAGCAAGTTGAGATCAGGTGTCGACATGCATCGACCATAGCACGGTGTGATTGTGACATGGCGTTAAACGCATGAATAAAGTGCAAATGGTGCGCCTTCCGCCATATCAGGCAAAGGATTACGCTTCTGACAGCTCCGTTTCGGGAGTTGCCAGAAAAAGGAGTTCATGTTGAAGCCAATCATTGCAAACCGAGATGAGACAGTCGCTGGAAGTGTGCAACGGACACCTTCGGTTCGGTGGGCGCTTGCCAGCCTGTCGCTATCGATGTTGCTGTCCTCGCTCGGCACCAGCATCGCCAATGTGGGCTTGCCGACGTTGGCTCAGGCGTTCAACGCCTCCTTTCAGGAGGTCCAGTGGATCGTCCTCGCTTATCTGCTCGCCATCACCACCTTGATCGTCAGCGTCGGAAGGCTCGGTGACATCATCGGCCGCCGCCGGCTGCTACTGGCCGGCATCTTTGTGTTCACGGTGGCCTCGGCCCTGTGCGGCTTTGCGCCCACGCTCTGGCTGCTGATTGCCGCCCGGGCGGCACAGGGCCTCGGAGCAGCCATCATGATGGCCCTCACCATGGCGTTTATCGGTGAGACGGTTGCGAAGGCAAAGACCGGTAGCGCCATGGGGCTACTGGGGACGATGTCCGCAATTGGCACCGCTCTCGGCCCGTCGCTTGGCGGCGTTCTGATCGCCGGACTCGACTGGCGGGCCCTCTTCCTCATCAATGTACCGCTGGGCATCCTGACTTTTGTTCTCGCGCATCGCTCCCTGCCTGCCGATCGCCAGAGACCAAGGACCGATCGTGCCGGTTTTGACCCTGTGGGCACCCTGCTGCTGGCGCTGACGCTCGCGGCCTATGCACTCGCCATGACCCTGGGGCGCGGAAGTTTCGGTGCGCTCAACATCGCTCTGCTGCTGGCTGCTGTCTTTGGAGCCGGCCTCTTCGTGTTCGCCGAGGCGAGAGCCGCATCACCCTTGATCCGATTGGCGATATTCCGCGATCCCGTGCTGAGCGCAAGCCTGACGATGAGCGCGCTCGTCTCGACGGTGATGATGGCGACGCTGGTGGTCGGGCCGTTCTACCTCTCTCGTGCACTCGGGCTCAACCTGGCTCTGGTTGGCGTCGTCATGTCGATTGGCCCAATCATCTCCGCACTGAGCGGTGTCCCGGCTGGTCGTATTGTCGACCGTTTGGGCGCGCCAAACACAGTCATCGCTGGACTCATCGCAATGGCGGCTGGCTCATTGGCTCTATCCGTGCTTGCGGCGATGTTCGGCATTGCGGGCTACATTGCTGCCATCGTCGTCTTGACCCCCGGTTATCAGCTATTCCAGGCCGCTAACAACACTGCCGTGATGATGGATGTCCACCCGGACCAGCGTGGCGTCATTTCCGGCATGCTCAGCCTGTCGCGCAATCTTGGACTGATCACCGGTGCATCCGTTATAGGTGCGGTGTTCGTGTTCGCATCGGCGACGACCGACTTCACGACGGCATCCCCCGAGGCCGTTGCGTCCGGTATGCAGATCACGTTCGCAGTCGCGCTCGCGCTGATCGCTGCTGCGCTGGCCATCGCGGCTGGAAGTCGCGCGCTGGTGGCACGCCCTTCGCTCCCTGAAGACGTCTCATGAGGCAGAAAACAAAAGGCGACACGTATATTTTCCCCCAACCGGTCTTTGTCAAGAGCAGACGTTCCTATCGTGCTGTACCGCCGTGAGGCTTATAGAGAAGAAACTTTCCGGTCTCGGCGGTCTTGATGTATTCCTTGGCCCTGGAGAAGGACGATTACCAAGCAGGTTGCCATGCATGGGAGGCGCATGGTCGAACCTTCTGACTGAACCCGTTGGTTTTACACACTATAGTCATCAAATCATTCCATCAGACTGACAGCACATTGCACTTACGCTGTCCGCTAAACATGGCGCTGTGTGAAATGAAATCGCGCATCATGGGCACAGTCAGCTCAAGGGAGACTTACATGCACGTCCTGTCATCCGTTATGCATCTTGGCGCGTTGTCTCTGGGACTGGTGTTCGCCGCCACTGCGGTGGCGAGCGAAGAGACTCAACTGGTCGAGTCGATCAACGCCTATCGCAGCCAGGTGCAGCGCTGTGGGGGCCAGGCGTCTTCGGAGCTGCCACCGCTAGCGGCCGATCCGCGTCTGGTCCTGTCGGCCAGTAGCATCGGGAACCTGCAGCAGGCGCTGGCAAATGCGGCTTATCCGATGGTCAGCGTGCAGGCGATCAGCTTGTCCGGGCCGCGTGATGCGCAGTCGGCCATGAAGGCGGTGCAGGAAAGCTTCTGCCAGGTTGTGCTGAACCCGCAATTCATCGATATCGGCGTGAGCCGCGAGGGAGGTCAGTGGCGCATCGTGCTGGCGCGTCCGCTGTTGGCCGCTCGCTTGGGCGACTGGCAAGCGGAGGGACAGAAGCTACTCGCAATGATCAACACCGCCCGCACGCAGCCGCGCCATTGCGGCGCCCAATCCTTTGCCGCCACGACGCCGCTGGCCTGGAACGCCATGCTGGCAACGGCGGCCCAGACCCATACCCGGGCCATGGCCAATAACAACTTCTTCGATCACAAAGACCGCGATGGCCACACGCCGGGTGACCGGGCTGAACTGGCGGGCTACGTCGGTCGGCAGATCGGCGAGAACATCGCCGCCGGGCAGGACACCGTGCGCAGGGTGGTAGATGGCTGGCTGGCCAGCCCCGGTCACTGCGCCAACCTGATGAACCCGGAGTTTCGTGAGCTGGGTGCTGCCTATGCGGTTGATCCGAAGAGTGATGCGGGAATCTACTGGACGGCAATGTTCGGTACGCAGTGAGTGCCTGAACGCGTTTCTATACTTTCGCCGCTGAAGACGGCACCTTTGAGTCTGGCCCGCGCAAGACACAGCTGCCCGCACAAGGTGAGGGCAGCTGCTCAGATCCGAAAACTGCCAACCAACTGCTTCAGGCGGCCTGCCTGCTGCTCCAGATCGGAACAGGCCCGCAAGGTCGACTGCAGGTTTTCCACGCCGTCCTGATTAAGGGTGTTGATCTCTCTAATGTCCGTATTGATCGACTCGACCACGGCGGTCTGTTCTTCCGTGGCGGTGGCAACCGATTGGTTCATGCCGTCGATCTCACCGATGCGCAGGGTCACGCTATTCAAGCGCTCGCCGGCCAGGTTGGCGATCTCCACGCTTTCCAGGCTGTGGCGTTGGCTCTGACTCATGGTACTGACCGACTCGCGGGCGCCAACTTGCAGCTCTTCGATCATCGTCTGCACCTGTTGCGCCGACTCCTGGGTGCGATGGGCCAGGTTGCGCACCTCATCGGCGACCACCGCAAAACCACGCCCGGCCTCTCCGGCGCGGGCAGCTTCAATGGCGGCGTTAAGTGCCAGCAGGTTGGTTTGCTGGGAGATGCTGGTGATCACCTCGAGAATCTGCCCGATATTCACCGTTTTGCTGTTGAGGGTCTCGATATTGCCGCTGGAGGTGCTGAGCATCCCGGACAACTGGTTCATGGCCTGGATGGATCGATCGACGACCTGTTGACCGTCTTCAGCCAGACTCCGGGCATCGCTGGCCTGATGCGAGGCAAGGGCTGCGTTGCGGGCAATTTCCTGTGCAGCTGCGCCCAGCTGGTTGATGGCGGCCGCCACGCTATTGGTTCGGCTGGATTGTTGGTCAGAGTTGAGCATCGACGAATTGGACGCGCTGACCACCCGCAGGGCCACTTCGTTGACGTGTTCGGTGGCCGAGGAGACCTCGCGGATCGAAGCATGAACCCGCTCGACAAAGCGATTGAAAGCCGTACCAAGGGTGCCGAACTCGTCCTGGGACTGGATGGTCAGGCGCTTGGTCAGATCGCCTTCACCGTCGGCAATATCCTGCATGGCCCGGGTCATCACCCGCAGCGGACGCATCAGGATGCGAATCAGCATGCTGAGCAAAGCGATGATAATCAGCACAGCGATGAGGGTGGCGACCAGCGCTGAAGTACGGAACTCACTGAGCATCGAGAACGCCTTGTCCTTGTCCACGGACAAACCGATATACCAGTTCAGTGAGGGCAAGCCTTTGATCGGTGCAAACGTGACAATCCGGCTTTTGCCATCCGATTGAACTTCACTGATATCGCTGCTGATGCGCGGGGTATCCTGGGCATAGACATCCTTGAGTGTCTTCATCACCAGCGCTTTGTTCGGGTGGACCAGAATCTTGCCATCGGCGCTGACCAGGAAGGCATAGCCCATGCCATTGAAGTCCAGGGCATTGATACTGTCGGCAATGGCCTGCAGGCCCAGATCACCGCCAGCGACACCCAGGGTTTGTCCGGCCCTGTTGACCGCGTCGACGACGGAGATGACCAGGTTACCGGTCGTGGCGTCGATGTAAGGCTCGGTGACCGTCGGGCCGCCGCTTTTGAGCGCATCCTTGTACCAGGGGCGAGCACGAGGGTCGTAGCCATCCGGCATCCTGGCATCCGGATAAGTCATGAATTTACCGTCTTTATCCCCCACATAGGTGGCGATAAATGTCGACGCAAGAGCCTGCTGTTTGAGCAACAGCGTGATGTTTTCCGCGGTCGGATCTATCGCCACCGACTGTGAAAGATTTTCCATCAACAACACTCTGCCATTGAGCCAGTTGGCAATGTTGCTCGCGGTGACACCGCCCATTTCGTGAAGATAACTATCCAGGTCTTTACGGATCGCGCCGCGTTGCAGGTAGTCGTTGTAGGCGGTGAATAACGCGAAAGCGGCGATGACAATCAGCGAGACGACAAGCAGGATCTTGTGGCTGAACTTCAGGTTATTGCTCATGGGCGGCTAATCCACTCAAGCCTGCTGGTAATAGTTCACTTTCAACCTGGTTCGCAGTTCCGCTCAGAAGCACAAGCGTGCTCTCGAACCGGGCCAGCCCTTCCTCCGTATCGGCCTGGGACACAATCAAACTGGGGGCAAAGCGCAGCACATCGGGACCTGCCTGCAACAACATCAGCCCCTGCCCGGCCGCCGCGGTCAGTACCTCCTTTGCTCGCCCGCGCCAGACGCCGCTGAGCTCGCAGCCGATGAGTAGCCCCAACCCGCGAATTTCGTTGAACACGCCATATTGCTCGGCCATTTGGGCAAGGCGAGATTTGAACTGTTCGGCGCGTTGTTTGACGCCATCGAGCAGGCTCTGCTCGCTCACCAGATCAAACACCGCCTCGGCCACCGCACAGCCCAGAGGGTTACCACCGTAGGTGGTGCCATGGGTGCCCGGCAGCAGATGTTGAGCCAGCCCTTCTCGAGTCAGCATCGCGCCGATCGGGAACCCGCCGCCCAGGCTCTTGGCACTGGTCAGGATGTCGGGTTCAACGCCGTAATGCTGGTAAGCGAACAGCTCTCCAGTGCGCCCCACCCCGGTCTGCACCTCGTCAAAGATCAACAATGCATTGAATTGATCGCAAAGCGTGCGGGCACCTTCCAGGTAAGAACGTTCAGCCGGGAGCACACCGCCCTCACCCTGTATCGGCTCAAGGACCACCGCGCAGGTTCTGTCCGAGATCGCGCTCTGCAGTGCAGCCAGATCATTGAAAGGTACATGGCTAATCCCTTCGATTTTCGGGCCGAAGCCGTCGGAGTATTTAGGCTGGCCGCCCACACACACGGTAAACAGGGTTCTGCCATGGAAGCTGTTCAACGCGGCGATGATTTCATATTTTTCCTCGCCATAACGGTCATGGGCCACCCGTCGTGCGAGCTTGAATGCCGCCTCATTCGCCTCGGCTCCCGAGTTGCAGAAGAACGCGCGGTCGGCGAAGGTCGCATCCACCATCTTGCGCGCCAGGCGCAACGCAGGCTCGTTGGTAAATACGTTAGAGATATGCCAGAGCTTGTTCGCTTGCTCCGTCAGGGCACTGACCAGTTTCGGGTGAGCATGGCCGAGCACATTAACGGCGATCCCGCCGGCGAAATCGATCAACTCACGACCACTCTGGTCCCAGACCCGTGATCCTTTGCCGCGGACCGGAATAAACGGCGCAGGTGCATAGTTGGGAACCATGAAACGATCGAAATCTCCACGACCGACGGCCTCCTGCTTGTTTTGCTTTGGCAAATGCACTTCGGCCAACATGCAGCGAGCACTACCGCCACCGATCAGTTCGATCGTATCGATGTTCACCGGCAATGGCTTGGCATGTCGCTCGATAAGTTGGCGTTGTTCGGTATGCAGGGAGAACCAGGCGGTCCGCGACATTACCAGGATGGGCTCACCCTTTCGGTTGTGAACTTCCAGCATGTTGCCCGCAAACGACTCGAGCTGATCCCAGGTCAGTGGCAGGATTTCCTTTCCACTGGATCGCAGCTGAGCCTCAAGCCCGGCGCGCTCCTGAAGATCACTGACGGCCTCCAGGCAGACCACGGCAAGACGAGTGCCGACGCTCATCATCACGTTGGTGTGATAGATCGCCACCCCTTCACGGTCAACGGCGCTAAAGGCACACAAATGGTACCCAAGGCTCTCGACGAACTTGCGCAGTGCATCGACATGGGTACGCGTCGAATAACCGGCGTAACAGATACGTTGAACTCGATCGAGCACCATGCTGCCGGTGCCCTCCAGGAACAGCTCCTGCTGCTCCAGCTCGGTAAAATCGAGCACCTGTTCGATTGAATAGTCCTGCAGCAACGCTTGCAGAACACCCTTGTCACGCTCCAGCCGGCGGTTCTGTCCCTGCATGGGGTACAGCACAAGCGTGCCGTCGGCATGACTGCTCCACCAGTTGTTAGGGAAAATCGAGTCAGGCGTATGTGGGGACAGACTGTCCTGGGCCACCAGCACTTCGACGCCCTGCTCGCGCAATACAGCTACATAGCCGTCAAACTCCTCAAGGGCCTGAGCCTGCGCCTGATCGTGCGGCAATGAGCACTTCTGAAATCGATTGTTCGCGGCGGTATCAACATTGAAGGAGAACCGCGAAGGCCGAATCATCAACACTGTATTAGTCGTTTGCATGGGAGCCTTTCAAGAAAGGGAAGTGAGTGCCGCTATTCTCCCTCCACTCAAGCGTCCGACTTGGCTGTTATCTAATGAGCCCTCGACTCAGAATGCTGAAAGCTTCACTTCGGCAGCCGATTCCGCTCTTGCTGATTGGCTGTACCGAACCTGGCGGCTCAAGAGGTCGTAGTGTTATTTCCTGGTTAAATCACTACGACCCTTTCTCGATGTTCAATCAAAACCATCAATCAATGAGTCTTGGATTCACGCCTGGCTCGTATTACTCGGGGACAGCCTTGCCTGCGCTCCCGATCACATCGTCCGCCCAGCTCATGGCCGCCACGACGGTCGGGAAACCGATCGTGCTCGTCAGTGAGATCAGTGTGTGATGGATCTGCTCAGTCGTAGCGCCGGCTTCCAGTGCCCGCCTGACATGACTGTGCACTGCGCCCTCAGAGCGGATGGCCGCCGCGGCACTGAGCTGGATCAACTGGACGACCGTCTCGTCCAGCGGGCCGGCATGCCGCACAGCGGCACCCAAGGCCTGCACAGCGCCAAAGTAATCCGGGTACTGCTGTTTGAGACGTTGGTAGGTGTTGTGCTCTCTCTTGCGTTCCATCTTTATCTCCTCGCGTTGGAGGTGCGACGGGGGTTGCCTCATTGAATCAGTATGGCGGAAGGCAGCGGGAGTCGAACCTGCCCGGGAACGGCTGCCGTCCCCAACCGGGTTTGAAGCCCGGCCGCGCCACCGGGCGCGATTGCCTTCCTGGAAATCAGCCCTCGGTTCTTTGCGCCAATGCATTGTCCGGGCGAATGTGGCGCTGGTCGCCGAGCCGTCGGGTCAAGCCTATACGGTCGAAGAACTCGAGAATCTGGATACTGCGCTTGCGGCCGATACCTGCGGTATCGCGAAACGCCGCTGCCTGAATCGCCGGGTTATCGGCGGCCAGTTTCAAGAGCATAGCCGCCAATCGGCGCACCGTAGCATCAGCGTAAAACAGGTCACGCACGACCTGGTGCACCTGCCCTGATCTCGCCATCTTGCGCAGCAGCAAGCGTACGGCCGCTTCGTCACGGCCGATGGCGCTGGCCAGGTCGCGTACCCAGGGTGGATCGAAGCCAGCCTGTTCCACCAGCGGCTGCAATCGTTGCCACATGGCCTCGTCTTCTTCGCTCAGGCGCACCTGGTGTTCGGGTAAGTGCAGCCACGGCCCGCTGGCTGCAATGGCGCCGCTGGCCAGCAATTCGTCGAGCAGACTGATGAATGTCGGTCGGTCCAGCGGCGTGGCCGCGAACCGGCGCAAGCGATCCCGGTCCGGTCCCAGTTGGTCCGGTTCAAGTTGATGAAAGCGCGCCAGTTGCTCCAGCAGCGAAGCTTTCAGGGCCTGCCAACGGACAGTACTGAACAACAACGGGCCTTGGCGCGTGGCAATGACGCAGACATCCGCGGGCAACTGCCAGGTGCTGCGCAGGCGATTGAACTGCCGCTCCAGGCGCTGAGGATCAAGCCCTGTGTCACTGTTGGCCAGCAGCGCAGGCAATACCTGCTCCAGACTCTCGGTTGCGGCCAGGGCCTGTAGCTGCGCCAACCGTGCCGGACTGCGGCGCTGGCGGGCCGGTGCGAACGGGTCGAGCACGCGGCCGCCGCCGAGGGTGCGCCGGGCACTCTGGTCGCGCAGGACCAGGCGGTCGCCATGCACCGCCTGCAGCGGCGCGTTCACCAACAGTTGCGCGAACATCCGCTCACCCGGTGCCAAGCGGGTGCCCTCCAGCAAGGCGACCCGGGCGGTGACGTCCTGAGTGCCCAGATGCACGTGTACCGGGCTGAAATGTTCGAAGGCGCGTGGTTCGCTGCCCAGCAACTGCATCTCGATGTCCAGGCGTTGAGTGGGTGCATACAGCCACTCGGCCAGCAACCAGTCGCCACGGTGGATCTGCTCCAGGGCCAGGCGTTCGGCGCTCAGGTTCAACGCCACTCGCTGCCCGGCCCAGGCCTGGACGGTGGCCTGGTTCTGCGCATGCAAGCCACGCACCCGCACAGGCTTGCCGGCCTGGCCCAGCAGCAGCGTGTCGCCCACCCGCACTTGCCCGGCGAGGGCGGTGCCGGTCACCACAATACCGGCCCCGGCTACGCTGAAGGCACGGTCGATGGCCAGGCGCAAACCGCCGCAGGTACTACGCTGCCGGACCTCGCGCTGGGCCGCCAGCAACGCCTGACGCAGGGCCTCGATGCCCTCCCCGGTCAGGCTCGACACCACGAACTGCGGAGCGCCGCAATAAGGCCCGGGCGCCAGCAATGCCGTAACCTGGGCTTGTACCGCCTGCACCCGGGCCGGCTCGACCCGGTCGCATTTGCTGATCGCCACCAGCGCCTTGGGGATGCCCAACAGCTCGACAATCGCCAGATGCTCGCAGGTCTGAGGCATCACCCCGTCATCGGCAGCCACCACCAGCAGCACCAGGTCAATGCCCTGGGCGCCAGCGAGCATGTTGTGGATGAAGCGCTCGTGGCCGGGTACGTCGATAAAGCCGGTCAGGCTCGCCCCCGGTTCCAGCGCGGCATATAGGTAGCCCAGATCGATGGTGATGCCGCGCTCGCGCTCTTCCCGGCGGCGGTCGCCGGCCTGGCCGGTCAGGGCCTTGAGCAAGGCGGTCTTGCCGTGGTCGATGTGTCCTGCGGTGCCGACGATCACTTTGCCTCGCCCTCCCCTTGTAGCTGGTCCAGTTGGGCGAGCCAGGCCGCCTCGTCGTCCAGTTGGCGCAGGTCCAGCCACAGGGCATCGTCGTCGATGCGGCCGAGCACCGGAATGGGCAAGGCCCGCAAGGCCGCCTCCAGGCCATGCAGCAGATGTCCGCGCAGCCGTTTGGGCACATGCGGGCGCAGGCACAGGGCGGCGCTTGGCAACCGTGCCAGCGGTTGGCTGCCGCTACCGATCATGCCCAGCGCCGGCAGAGCGGCCACCCCCCAGCCGTCGCCCAGCACGCGAGCCAACAGCGGGCGCAGGCGTTCGGCCTGGGCGAGGATATCGGCTTGCGGGCGGGTCAGCAGGCGCAGGCTGGGCAAGCGTTCGGCCAGTCGGTCGGGGTCGCGGTACAGACTCAACACCGCTTCGAGGGCCGCCAGGGTCAGTTTGTCGACCCGCAAGGCACGCTTGAGCGGGTTTTTCTTGATCCGCGCGATCAGGTCCTTGCGGCCTACGATCAACCCGGCCTGGGGACCACCCAACAACTTGTCACCGCTGAAGGTGACGATATCGGCCCCATCGGCCAGGGCTTGTCGCACCGTGGGTTCGGCGGGCAAGCCCCAGCGGGTCAGGTCCAGCAGGCTACCGCTGCCCAGGTCTTCGAGCAGTGGCAGGCCATGCCGGTGAGCCAGTTGTGCCAGTTCGGCGGTCGGCACCTGGGCGGTGAAGCCCTGGATGCTGTAATTGCTGGTGTGCACGCGCATCAACAGACCGCTGCGCGGGCCGATGGCGGCCTCGTAGTCGTGGGCATGGGTGCGGTTGGTGGTGCCGACTTCATGCAGCCTGACCCCGGCCCGGGCCATGATGTCGGGAATGCGAAATGCGCCACCGATTTCGATCAGTTCGCCGCGGGAGATGATGCCCTCTTTGCGCGCCCCCATGCTGTTGAGCGCGAGCAACACGGCGGCGGCATTGTTGTTGACCACCGTCACCGCCTCGGCGCCGGTCAGCTCGCGGAGCAGATTTTCGATCAAGTCGTCGCGGTCGCCGCGCTTGCCGCTTTGCAGGTCCAACTCCAGATTGAGCGGATAGCGGGCAGCCAGTTGCACCGCCTCGATGGCTTCCTGCGGCAATAGCGCCCGCCCCAGGTTGGTGTGCAGCACCGTGCCGGTGAGGTTGAACACCCGCCGCACCCGGCTGCTGTGTTGGGTTGCCAGGCGCTCGCCTGCCCTGCCCGCTAATACCTGGTCGGTGAATTCAACGGCGTCGAGTTGGCCAAGCCGGACCGGTTCACGCACGTCATCGAGCAATTGCCGCAGAGTGGCGAGCAAGGCGTCGCGGCCATAACGTTCGGCCAGTGGCTGGCAGGCGGGGCTGCGCAGCAGGCTGTCGATGGAGGGCAGATGCAATGGGGGCTTGGCAGACAACATAGCAATTCCCACAGTCTGTACAGGCCTTGAGTGTAGATGCCGTCTCGCTTCTCGTAAGGCAAGCGCTAACGTTGAGTCAAATGGTGGCCCCCCGTAGCAGCTGCCGAAGGCTGCGTTAAAGTCCGCAGGACTTTCATGCAATCATAAATCATGCGCACGCTTCGCGAGCGGACGCAGCCTTCGGCAGCTGCTACAAGGGTTACGGCATGCGTGGCTGTGATCAATCGCCGCCAGGCGCCAGCATCAGGTTCGGCGCCAGGCGTTGGTAACCTTCCAGGTCCAGACGCATGTCCAGCGCCAGACTGCTCAGGTCCGCCGAGAGGGCTTCGGCGTCGGCGTCATTTTCCAGGTAGAGCAGTTTCAGGTAGCTGTTGCAGCCGGGACAGATTTCAGCCCGCAGTGGCGCCTGGCTGGCCGTGTGGCGGTCATTATCGAGGCTGACGTATTTGAGCCCCTTGCTCTGTTCGCAGTAAACGCACTTGACCCGCACCACATGCCATTCGCAGGCGCACAGCGAACACACCAGGTAGCGCAGCCCGTTGTACTTGCCCCGTTGGTGGATCACCCCGGCCATGGCCGGCGAGCCGCAGGCCGGGCATTGGCCCAGGCTGGCGCAAGGTTTCAGCTCGCCAGCCTGCATGCTTAGCAGCCAGTGGCTCCAGGCCGCCTGCAAGGCAGCGCCGAGAAACGGCACCAGCGCCGCCGGCAGCCCTGCATATTGGCCGCTGAGCAAGGCAATCGCCCAGACTTTGCGTTGCGAGACACGGGCGCTGCGCAAGGTCGCCACGGCCTGTTGCACCGTAGGCTGCGGCGGTGCCTGGTAACGCCGCAGCAAGGCATCCAGGTACGGCAACCAGCCGTCCTCGCGCACCAGACTGTCGGCGGCCAGCGGCGGCATGCCATGTTGCTGGCACACCATCAGGTGTTCAGGGTCCAGTGCCGTCGACACCGGTGGCTCGTCCAACAGGCTCTGCTGGAGGTGGCACAGACCGGCGACCAACCGCAGGTAGTCGGCCAGTGGATGCCCGCTGGCCAACTGTTCCAGGCGCACAGCACGCAAAGTGAACAGGTTGTGCGGTGGCAGGCGCAGGAACGGCGGCGTGCTCGCCGACGCTTCGATCTGTCCGGGCTCCAGTATCAGGCTCAAGGTGTCATCCCTTTTTGGTTATCTGGCTGTCCGGCGTCTCGTCGCGGGTTACCTCACGGTACCAGAGCTCATGGTGTTTCTTCGCCCAGGCGCGGCTGACCCAGCCATGCACCATCGCGCTGACCGAGCCTTTGATCCAGATGGCGGCGTAAATATGCACGATGATGCTCAGCACCAGCACGAACGCCGCCAGGGCATGCAGCAGGGCTGCCAGGCGAATGGAGGTGATACCGAAGTACTGGCTGAAATAGGCCCGCCAGATCACCAGCCCGCTAAACAGTAGCACCAGCATGCAGGCCAGCAGGACCCAGAACAGTAGCTTCTGACCGGGATTGTATTTGCCAATCGGCGGTACGCCCTGCTCTTCGTTACGCATCACCCGGTCAATCCGTTTGAGCCACAGGCGGTCGTTGGCGATAAAAATATTAGCCCGCCAGAAGCGAATCACCAGCCCCAGAAAAAACACGAACATCAGCACGCCCATGAACGGGTGCAGGATGCGCGTCCAGGGGCCCCCACCGAACAGTTGGCTGAGCCAGAACAGCGCTGGATGGAACAGTGCCAACCCCGACAGAGCCGCCATGACGAACAGTATCGCCACCAGCCAGTGGTTGGTGCGTTCGTTGGCGTTATAGCGCAGGATCGTTTTGTCTTTCATGGTCGTCTGCCGTCCTGCGGTCCAGGTTTGTTCGGGTCATAGACATGCACGGCCGGGTCGACCTCGTGCACGCTGTCGTCCTTGCCGGCCGGGTGCTCGTCTTCCTCCACCCGCTGCGGGCCGATGCGTACGTAATGGAAGAATCCGGCCAGCACCGCGGCCCCCATGGCCAGTAACGCCAATGGCTTGCTCACGCCCTTCCACAGTCCTACCAACGGGCTGATGACCGGCTGATTCGGCAGGCCGGCGTACAGCGATGGCTGGTCGGCGTGGTGCAGCACGTACATCACGTGGGTGCCACCCACTCCCGCCGGATCGTACAGACCCGCGTTGTCGAAGCCCCGTGACTTGAGGTCAACGATGCGCTCGGCGGCATGCTCTTTCATGTCCTCCTTGCTGCCGAACACGATGGCGCCGGTCGGGCAGGTCTTGACGCAGGCTGGCTCCAGACCGACTGCCACCCGGTCCGAGCACAGCGTGCACTTGTAGGCCTTGTGGTCCTTCTGCGAAATACGCGGAATGTCGAACGGACAGCCGGTGATGCAATAGCCGCAGCCAATGCAATGGTCCTGGTCGAAGTCGACAATGCCGTTGGCGTGCTTGATGATCGCCCCCGGGCTGGGGCAAGCCGCCAGGCAGCCAGGTTCGGCGCAGTGCATGCAGCCGTCCTTGCGAATCAACCATTCCAGATTGCCCTGAGGGTTTTCGTACTCAGTGAAGCGCATCAGTGTCCAGGTCTCGGCGGCCAAGTCCTGGGGATTGTCGTAAGTCCCGTGGGTGTGGCCGACCTCGTGGCGCAATTCATTCCATTCCGAACAGGCGACCTGGCACGCCTTGCAACCGATGCACTTGGTGGTATCGATCAGCTTGGCCACTTCCTCCTGCTGTCGAACCGAGGGCGGCGCGGTGGTGGTAGCCGAACGGGCAATGATGTCTTGACTGGCCATTTATATTTTCTCCAGGTTGACCAGGAATGACTTGGATTCCGGGGTCTGGGTATTGCCGTCACCGAGGAACGGCACCAGGGTGTTGGTCAGATAGCCATGCCGGGTCGCTCCGGTGAAACCCCAGTGCAATGGAATGCCGATCTGGTGCACGGTCTGGTTGTTGACCTGCAGCGGACGGATCCGCTTGGTCACCACCGCCACTGCCTCGATATGCCCGCGTTTGGAACTGACCCGCACCCGGTCGCCGGCGGCAATGCCCTTCTCCTTGGCCAGCACTTCGCCGATCTCGACGAATTGCTCGGGCTGGGTCACGGCATTGATCGGGCAATGCTTGGTCCAGAAGTGGAAGTGCTCGGTCAGCCGGTAACTGGTGGCGGCATAGGGGAAGTCCTTCGCCGTCCCGAGCGACTCCCAGACGGAATCGAAGATGCGCCCGGCCGGGTTGCTGGTCGCCTTTTTGTTGTTGGGGTGCAGCGGGTTGATGCCAATGGGCGTCTCGAACGGTTCGTAATGCTCCGGGAACGGCCCTTCGTTCATCTTGTCGACGGCAAAGAACCGCGCCACCCCTTCGGGGTTCATGATGAAGGGGTTCATCCCCGCTTCCGGCGCCACGTCGGCCTTGTAGTCGGGCACGTCGGTGCCGCTCCAGACCTTGCCGTTCCACCACACCAGGCGCTTCTTCGGATCCCAGGGCTTGCCCTGCAGGTCAGCCGAGGCACGGTTGTAGAGAATGCGCCGGTTCATCGGCCAGGCCCAGGCCCAACCCAGGTTCTGCTTCATACCGTAGGGGTCGCTGTTATCGCGGCGGGCCATCTGGTTGCCCTGCTCGGTCCAGCTGCCGCAGAAGATCCAGCAGCCGGACGCTGTGCTGCCGTCGTCCTTGAGCTGGGCGAAACCGGACAGCTGCTGCCCGGCCTTGACCGTCGTCCCCGTGGCGTCGGTGACGTCGGCAATGGCGTAGCCGTTGAACTCCTTGGCAATCTCCTCGGGCGTCGGCGAGTCGGGCACCTTGTAGGGCCAGCTGAGCTTGAGTATCGGCTCGGCGAAGGCACCGCCGTTGGCCTGGTAGCGCTGACGCAAACGTATGAACAGGTCGCTCATGATTTTTACGTCGGTACGTGACTGTCCCGGGCCCTCGGCTCCCTTCCAGTGCCATTGCAGCCAGCGACCGCTGTTGACCAGCGAGCCGTCCTCTTCGGCAAAACAGGTGGTCGGCAGGCGGATGACTTCGGTCTGAATGCTGGCTGTTTCGACATCGTTGTAAGGCCCGACATTGCGCCAGAATTCCGAGGTTTCGGTGGTCAGCGGGTCCATCACCACCAGCCACTTGAGTTTGGCCAGCGCGACCATCACACGGTTCTTGTCGGGCAAGGCGGCGATGGGATTGAAGCCCTGGCAGACGTAGCCGTTGACCTGCCCTTTGCCCATCATGTCGAACACTTTCAATATGTCGTAGCCGGGAATGTCGAGCTTGGGCAGCCAGTCGTAGCCCCAGTGGTTGTCGGCGGTGGCGTTGGCGCCGTACCAGGCTTTCATCAGGCTGACGTGGAACTTGCCGTAGTTCTGCCAGTAGGACAACTGCCCGGGCCGCAACGGCTTGAGCGCACGCTTGGCAATGTAGGTGTCGTAGTCCTGTTCGGCATCGCCCGGCAGTGTCAGGTAACCGGGCAGCAGGTTCGACAGCAACCCGAGGTCGGTCAGGCCCTGGATGTTGGAGTGCCCGCGCAGGGCGTTGACGCCCCCGCCCGGCATGCCGACATTGCCCAGCAGCAGCTGCACCATGGCCGCGCTGCGGATCATCTGCGAGCCGGTCGAATGCTGGGTCCAGCCCAGGGCATAGAGGATCGTCATGGTCTTGCCCGGTTGCGAGCAGGTGGCGATCTCTTCCCAGATTTTTTTCATGGCATCTTGCGGCATGCCGCAGATCTGACTGGTCAGTTCCAGGGTGTAGCGGCTGTAGTGCTGCTTCATCAGCTGGTAGACGCAGCGCGGGTGCAGCAGGGACGGATCGACTTTGGCAAAACCGTCCTCGCCGATTTCATAGCCCCAGCTCGACTTGTCGCTGTAAGTGCGTTTGGTCGCATCGTAGCCGGTAAACAGCCCGTCCTCGAAACCAAAGCCTTCCTTGACGATGAACGACACGTCCGTATAGGCGTGCACGTACTCGTGCTGGATTTTGTTTTCAGTGAGCAAATAGTTGATCAGACCGCCCATGAAGGCGATGTCGGTGCCGGTGCGAATCGGTGCGTAATAGTCGGCCACCGAGGCGGTACGGGTGAAGCGTGGGTCGATCACGATCAGTCGCGCCTGGTTGTGCGCTTTGGCTTCGGTCACCCATTTAAAGCCACAAGGGTGGGCTTCGGCGGCATTACCGCCCATGACCAGGACCAGATTCGCGTTGGCGATATCAGTCCAGTGATTGGTCATCGCGCCACGGCCATACGTTGGGGCAAGACTTGCCACCGTCGGGCCATGTCAGACACGTGCCTGGTTATCAAACCCCAGCATGCCCAGACTGCGAACGACCTTGTGGGTCATGTAACCGGCCTCGTTGGAGGACGCGGAGGCAGCGAGAAAACCCACCGTCAGCCAACGATTGACCGTCTGGCCCTTGGCGTTCTTCTCGATGAAGTTGGCGTCACGGTCGGCCTTCATCAGATCGGCGATGCGATCCAGTGCGTCATCCCAGGACACCCGTGTCCACTCGTTGCTGCCCGGCTTGCGCACCTGCGGGTATTGCAGGCGGCTGGGGCTATGGATGAAGTCCAGCAGGCCCGCGCCTTTGGGGCACAGGGTGCCGCGGTTAACCGGGTGGTCGGCGTCGCCTTCGATGTGGATGATGCTCTGGGCGACGTTCTTGGCCGTATCGCCCTGGCTGTACATGATCAAGCCGCAACCCACTGAGCAGTAGGGGCAGGTGTTGCGGGTTTCATGGGTATGGGCCAGTTTGAAGTGGCGCACTTGCTCGGCGAAGGCGGGTGCCGGGGCCATGCCCAGCGCGGCCAGGCTCGAGCCTCCTAGGCCGATGGCGGCGACCTTGAAGAACTGACGACGGTTGAGGTCCATCGTGCACTCCTGATCAGGTGGAGTTACCCGGTACATGGCCGGGATCTCTTGGACGATCACGGCGACGGTTTTACGGCCGCCGACACTTGAAACTTTAGTCAAGATTGCAAGGAATGTATTGAAACCTGATCGTCGGTGGTGTGCTCAGCGTTCATGAACACATCTTGTGAGCAGCGCAAGGGAACAAGCATGATCTGGTCAAGTAATCCAGGACACCGGTAATGGTGTTTATGCGAGGCTTTTAAATGATATGAATGATCGACATGCCCCATAGGCTGAAGATCATAGTGTCCCTGCATTCCATGCAGTTGATCTCTTGAGTTCTCCGAACTAAAGACTCCCAGACCTGGAAACTAATGCTTCCAGATGGCGGTGCTCCCGCCAGTTTCTTTCTTTGGCACGTGATCCATGGGGGTCAAAGATCTGGTTACCGCCATTGCGAATCACCCATGAAGACCTGAATCTATCGGGAGGCGTCAGAGCGACTCCCTCCAACGGGCACTCCCATTTCAGGCTTGGTCATGAGGCGTTCAGCCGCCCCACTCCACAGGGCTTCAGAACGTCTTGCCGACGCTGGCCACCAGGGTTGCGCCGCACAAGTCGTCGTAACCGGTAAAGCTCAGGCATTCGCTTTTCGAAAGATCAGTATCGATGTAACTCACGCCCCAGGTAATGCCGACAAAGTCACGACTCAGTTTGATTTCCCAATCGTGGTAGTCGGGCCGGCTGTTGCCATTGGCGCTGAAGAATACGTCGTCCTTGTAGTCAACGTACTCAAAGCGCGCTTGCAGGCCGATTTCCGCGGGCAGCACGGTGTGGTAGCCGATAAACACCGAAGAAACGTCTTCGTCTTTTTTGCCCTTCTGGAAATTGCCATCTTCATCGACGTAGTCAGGGCCTTTCATATTGTTGACGTATTTGCCACCGAGCAAGACGCCATAAACATCAAGGGTGGACTGGATGTCGCTCTGGTTGTACTGGCTTGCACGCGGGTACTCGTACTTTGTGTAGAAGGTGTCGAGGCTGATGTTGTCGGCAATTTGCCAGAAATAGCCGCCATAGTATTCGAGCTCCTGACGCGTACTGGAGTCATCGCCAAAGTCGACATTCGAGGTCCAGATACCGGCATACAAGCCGCTGGAGTGGTTGAGGGTGATCGCCAGTTGCGCCGCAGGGTCGCCGAGGGTTTGCGAGATGCCGCTAGCGCGATAATCACTGACCAGGGTGGGAGTAATGGCGAGGACGAAGTTGTCGTTGAGTTCCAGCGCCTGAGCGCCGATCAGTGGCGACAGCGCAAGGCCGGCAAGCACGAAGACAGACAATGCGTTCATATGGATTCTCTTATTTTTATGAGTGCGCGGGTGATTTTGGGCAAGGCAGCGCCCAACGCCCCGCAACGCGCGGCGTCAGGTGTGTTACGTGGCGTGGGCGCGTGGGTTGTCAGGCGTCGGGGGCGTAAACCTGCTTGCCGGCGAAAAAGGTTTTCAGGACCTTGGTGTCGAACAACTCGTCGTCGCTGACCTTGAATACATCGCGGTCGAGGATGATCAGGTCGGCCTGTTTGCCGGGCTCCAGAGAGCCAATCTGCTGATCCAGACGCAGGGCTTTGGCGGCGTTGATGGTGTAGGCGTAGAACATGGTCTGACGATCAATGCTTTCCTTGGCATTCAGCACACCCAGCGGACCTTTCCGAGTGTTGGCCTGAGCAATGGCGTTCCACGGATTGGGGCTGGAAACCGGCCAATCGCTGGCCCCGGCAATCATGGCGCCAGCTTTATGCAGGGACTGCGCGGGATACTGGTAACGGTAGGCAAAGGCACTGATATAGGGTTTGACCAACTTCACCGTGTAGTCCTCACCAGTGGCCCAGAGTAGCTGCATGGAGGCGATCACCCCAAGCTGCTTGAAGCGCGGAAACTCTTTGGGGTTGACCAGTTGCAGGTGGCTGATGCTATGGGCCATCGGCGTCGGGTTGAGCTTGCGTGCATATTCAAAGCCATTGAGTGACTCACGGACCGCGCGGTCGCCAACGGCATGCATGTGCACGATCCAGTTGCGCTTTTCTGCCGCCACCACCAGCTCACCAAAGTGCGCCGGGTCGATTAGCAATTGGCCACTTTTAAGACTGTTCTTGAACGGGTCGATAACCGCGGCGGATTGCCCTGGAAATTCCATGATGCCGTCTGCAAAGACCTTGATACCCGGGAAGGTCAGGTTGGGTACGCCCTCGAATTTTTTCATCACCTTGGCCAGAACTTCCAGGTCGGCCGGCTTGCTTTTCGGATTGGTGATCAGCAAAGCGGCGACGTGTGCGCTGAGTTCGCCCTTCTCTGCCAGTTCGCGGTAGAGCGGCAGTACGCCGTAACTCTGCTCAGTCGGGGTGAATTCGAATAGTGAGTCACCGCTGCCGGCATTAGCCGCTGCGTCCATCCAGGCGGTGACGCCGTACTGGTTGTTGATTTTCACCGCCTCGCGGGTGGCGTTCAGCATGAGCTCTGCGGGGGGTGCGGGAAGTTGACTGCGGACCCGGTCCCAGCCATTTTCTGCAAAATAACCATTGGGTGTGAAGTCCGCTTCGTGGCCGATATAGTTGCGCTCTTTTTCCGGCAGGCTTTTGACCAGTGCAGCATCGATCTTCAGGCGCTTGAGCATTGCGTTATTGGCCCAGCCGGTATGACCGTCAATACCGTTCAGTACCACCGGTTGCTCGGCCCAGCGTCCCTGATTGAAGCGTTTGCCGAGTTCGCGGCTTTGTTCCCAATAGGCCGAGCTGACCCCGGCAATGCTAACCACGTCCGCCATGCGCGCGTGACCGGCCTGATCCTCAGTCAGGATCCATCGCTCAAGGTCGGCCAGCGGTTTTACTTCGTCATTTAGATTTGCGCGCAGGCTAGCCAGACCGGCCATCACCGGGTGACTGTGGCTGTCGATCATGCCCGGCATCAAGACCTTGCCGGCGAGATCGATCCGTTGCGTATGGGCGTCGGCCAGTGCGTTGATGTCTGCATCGCTACCGACTTTCAGGATCTTGCCGTTTTCTACCGCAACTGCTTTAGCCAAGGCTTGCCCGGGAATGCCGGTAAATACCTTGCCATTGGTGAGTACCAGGTCCGCCGCCGCCATGGCCTGCAGTGAGGGGAGCGTTAGCATTGCCGCCAGTAAGCACGGGGTAAATCGCTTCATCTGAACATCCTTTTATGTTTATATTTTTGTTTTTATCTTGGTTTTGCTCTTGGCGACTGAGCGAATCAGTGGCCTGCGATTTCCTTGAGCCGGTACCAAAACATGCCCAATGCCAACAACGGAGAGCGCAGCAGTTTGCCGCCGGGAAAAGTCATGTGCGGCACGCTGGCGAACAGGTCGAAACCTTTGCTGTGTTCAAGGCTGATGGCTTCAGCCACCAGCCGAGCCGCCATGTGCGTGGTATTGAGCCCATGCCCGGCGTAAGCCTGGGCGTAGAACACATTAGGCTGAGCCTGCAAGCGACCAATCTGCGGCAGTCGGTTGGCGCCGATGCCAATCATCCCGCTCCACTGAAAGTCGATGCGTTTAGCCGCTAGCTTTGGAAACACCTCGATCATTTTCGGGCGCATGTAGCCGGCGATATCCTTGAGGGTCCGTCCTGAGTAGTGACACGCGCCACCAAACAGCAACCGCCGATCCGCCGACAAACGATAGTAATCCAGCCCCACACGCTGATCGCACAGCGCCCGGTTGCCGGGTATCAGTGTCTGGGCAAGGGCCTCGCTCAACGGTTCAGTCGCCACGACGTAGCTGCCGGCAGCAAGCACCTTGCCGCTGAGTGCCGATTCCAGATCACCCAGATGGGCATTGCCGGCGAGTACCAGCGTCTTGGCGTGAACCACACCGTTGGCGGTGTGCACACGAATGCTGCTGCCATATTCGATACGAACGGCCGCACTGTTTTCGCACAAGCGTACGCCCAGACGTTGGGCCAGAGCGGCCTCGCCCAATGCCAGGTTGAGCGGATGCAGATGCCCCGATCCCTCGTCTATCAGGCCGCCGACATAGCGATCAGAACCCACTACTTTGTGCATGTCGCGTTGTTCGACCAGCTCGACCTTGTGAGGGTAACTCTGGTTTTTGAGTGCCTCCTGCTCCGCCAACAGGTTCTGAAAATGTCGGGGGGTGTTCGCCAGTTCACAGTGGCCCCAGCGCAAATCACACTCGATGCCGTGCTGCTGTACCCGCTGACGAACCAAATCAACCGCGTCCAGGCCCAATTGCTCAAGCACCTTTACGCCTTCGCTACCGATGGCTTTTTCGTGCGCACCAAGGTCGTGTCCAATGCCACGAATCAACTGACCGCCATTGCGTCCGGTGGCGCCCCAGGCTATCTGGTGTGCCTCCAGAACGATCACCGAGTGGCCCCGTTCAGCCAGTTCGATCGCGGTATTCAATCCGGTGAAACCAGCACCGACGATGCACACATCAGCCTGTGCCTGGCCTTCAAGTGGCGGGCAGTCGAGCTGACGATTTCGAGTGGCGCTGTAATACGACTGCGGTGAAGAAAACTGGGACGTCATAAGAGCTACTGCCTATCAGTTGCCGGGCGCAAGTTGCAACCCGGCGCAGGGGTTAACGCCCGGACTTGAGGTTGCTCCAGGAACGATTCATCCAGCGCATGATGTCGGGTGGCAGTTGCGTCGAGACGTAGAGCTTTGCCTGTACCGATTCGGGGGGATAGATCGATGGATTGCCGGTGATGTCCTCACTCATCAGTGCCGTAGCCGGGGTATTGGCGTTGGCGTAGCCCACATACTCGCTGACCTTGGTAATCACCTCGGGTTTGAGCAGATAGTTGATGAAGGCATGAGCTTGTTCGGGGTTTTTGGCATCGGCCGGAACGGCCAACATATCGAACCAGAGGTTGCCGCCCTCCTTCGGGACCGTGTAGGCGATCCTGACTCCGTTCCCGGCCTCCTGGGCACGATGGATTGCCTGGTACACATCGCCTGAATAGCCGAAGGCGATGCAGATGTTTCCGTTGGCCAGATCCGAGACGTATTTGGAGGAATGGAAATAGGTGATGTAAGGACGCAAGGTCAGCAGTTTGCGCTCCGCGACCTTGTAATCTTCCAGCCGGGTGCTGTTGGGGTTCAGTCCCAGGTAATTGAGCATTGCCGGCATAGCCTCGTCTGCGGAGTCCATGAAGGCGACGCCGCAGGCCTGCAGCTTCTTGAGGTTCTCGATCTCGAACAACGTGCTCCAGGAGTCGATGGTGTCGACGCCCAACACCTGTTTTATCTTCTGAACGTTGTAACCAATGCCATTGGTACCCCACAAATACGGCACGGCGTACTGATTTCCCGGATCGTTGGCTTGCAGGCGTTGCAGCAACACCGGGTCGAGGTTCTTCCAGTTGGGCAGTTGCGTCCTGTCGAGCTTTTGAAAAGCCCCGGCCTTGATCTGCCGACCGAGAAAGTGATTGCTCGGCACCACCACGTCATAGCCGGTATGCCCGGCCAGCAACTTGCCTTCCAGGGTTTCATTGGAGTCGAAAACGTCATAGACCGGCTTGATGTCGGTTTCCCGCTGGAAGTCAGCGAGCGTGGTTTCAGCGATGTAATCGGTCCAGTTATAGATATTCACCATACTTTGCGCAGAAGCCTGGCCAGCCAGACCGCAGAGCGTTGTGAGCATGAGTTTTAGCGCGAAACGTTTCATTCACATGTCCTTGCTGTGGGTACATTTGAGAATGTGGGGCACTACACGCTGAGCAACAGGAACTCCCGTTCCCAGGAACTGATGACCTGCTTGTAGTTCTCGTGCTCGACCCGTTTGACCGCGACAAAGCCTTTGGTGAAACGCTCGCCCAGATACTCTTTGGTCATGTCCGAGTGCTCCATGCGTTCGAGCGCCGCCTCCAGGGTCAGCGGCAGGCGCAGGTTGCGCCGCTCATAACCGCGGCCGACCACCGCCGGGCTTGGCTCGATCCCCTCGACCATGCCCACGTAACCGCACAGCAGGCTGGCCGCCAGGGCCAGATAAGGGTTGGCATCAGCACCGGCCAGGCGATTTTCGACCCGACGATTCTGCGGATCCGAATCCGGCACACGCAGACCGACCGTACGGTTTTCCTCGCCCCATTCGACGTTAACCGGCGCCGAGGTATCAGGTAGAAAACGACGGAACGAATTCACATTGGGCGCGAACAGCGGCAGGGTTTCGGGAATGTATTTCTGTAACCCGCCGATGTGGTGCATGAACAACTCACTCATGCTGCCATCGGGATTGGAAAACACCGATGCACCGGTTTTCAGGTCCACCACGCTCTGGTGCAAATGCATCGCGCTACCCGGCTCGCCGGTCATTGGCTTGGCCATGAACGTGGCGCTGACATCGTGTTTGAGAGCCGCCTCGCGCAGCGTCCGCTTGAAAACGATGATCTGATCGGCCAGGGACAACGGATCTCCGTGACGGAAGTTGATCTCCATCTGCGCAGTGCCTTCTTCGTGAATCAAGGTATCCAGGTCCAGGCCTTGGGCCTCGCTCCAGTCATACATGTCTTCGAACAGCGGATCGAATTCGTTGGTCGCCTCGATCGAATAGGACTGACGCCCTGTTTCCTGGCGACCGGAACGGCCAATCGGTGGTTTTAACGGGTAATCCGGGTCAGGGCTGCGTTGAGTCAGGTAGAACTCCATTTCGGGCGCAATGATTGGCTTCCAGCCGCGCTCCGTGTAGAGCCTCAACACCTTTTTCAGGATGTTGCGCGGCGACAGTTCAATCGGATTCCCTTGCTTGTCATAAGTGTCGTGAATCACCTGTGCGGTGGGCTCCAGAGCCCATGGCACGATAAACACCGCGCCTTCGTCCGGGCGGCAGTGCATGTCGATATCCGCCGCATCCAGCAGGTCGTAGTAGATATCGTCTTCGACGTAATCGCCGGTGACCGTCTGCAACAACACACTCTCCGGCAGGCGCATGCCCTGCTCGTTGAGGAACTTGTTGGTTGGAGATATTTTGCCCCGAGCAATGCCGCTCAGATCAGAGATCAGGCACTCGACTTCAGTGATTTTGTTTTCTTTGAGCCATTGGCTCAGTCGATCCAGATTGCCTTTCATAACGCCTCGTACAGGGAAATGCCCGAGCGCCCCATGGCGGCCCAGTTCCGTGCTTCAAGGAGATAGTGCAATCGTGAGGCGGCTGGCTTCTATCCGATTTGCGCGTTTGTTCATGCCCCATTTTGGGGCGTGAACGCGTGGGCGTTGGCTACTTAGCGCGAGCGCAAGAGTGTGCAGCTGGGAAGCTCGCCGAACAGGCCGCGATAGGCCTCTGAGAAACGCCCCAAGTGCCAGAATGACCAGCGCATGGCGATTTCCGCCACGGTGGTTTCACCTGCCGAGGTGCGCAGCAAATCACGGCGTGCGAAGTTCAATCGGCGCAGTCGTTGCCATTGGCTGGGAGACACACCGGTAAAGGAGGTGAAGCTTTGCTGCAACTGACGCACAGACACCCCGGCGCCACTGGCCAGTTGCAGGGCATTGAAATGCTCTTGCGGGCAAGCCATGACCAGATCGAATACCCGCTGAATGAGCCGGCGGTCATGGGCCAGATGTTTTTGGCTTGCCCGATCCAGGGTCTGGCTCGGGCAGTCGAGGATATACAGGCAATCGTCGACCAGCTGTTGCGCCAGGCCCTCTTCGACCACCTGGGACGGTCCTGCGACCAGTTGTTGCAGCGTGCTGCTCAACCAGCGACCGAAGACCTGGCTTTGCTGGGAAACCAGCGGCGTCAGGAACAATCCATCAAGACTGCTCAAGTTCAGGCTATTGAGTTGTTTGAGGTACTGAGGACCAATCACGACGGCTACTTCTTTATAGTTTTCCGGCGTGATCCAGGTGTTTTGACTTTCCTCGTTGAGTAAATACAGCGAGCCATTGCGAGTATCGAAACTGAATACCAATGAATCAGCGGGCGCATGGAAATGCTGTTCTATCCGCGTATTCATGCGCTCTTCATACACCTCAACGCCACCCAGCTCCATGTGCACAACCTTGCCCTGGAAACAACCGGGTGACATTTGCTGGTAATGCTCCTGCCAACCGGCGATGACAAGTTGCTGATCCACATCCGCAGTGTCGTGGGATTGAATCTGCATGCTGTTTTCCTTCCTTGTATCCCCGCCCGGAGGCGCCGGACGAAGCCAGTAATAATTATTATCAGCGCACCCTATCAGCGTGTAAAAAACAGCGCAAACAGACTTGAAACCAGCGACATGCAGGCGTTCGTCAAATAGCAACGGGGGGCGCCGATTCAGCCATCGGGGCCTGGTTGGTGGGGCACCGGTTGAGGAGCATCTGCGCCTTCCCCTCTACAAAGGTGCTGGCATCAGGCCCAGTGGCGTGGGTCGTTCATGACTGCCTCATGCTCGGCAAACAGCTTGGGCAGCTCCACCTTGAGAAAGTCCACCCAGGTTCTGACCTTGGCATCGAGGAAACGCCGCGATGGATAGACTGCGTAGACATGCCGTTCACGTAGGCGATAGGCCGGCAGCACACGCAGTAACTTGCCTTCGCTGACCGGACGGGTCGCGGTATAGAAAGGCAGCAGGCTGATGCCCATGCCCGCTTCAGAGGCCTTGACCATAGACTCGGCGACATTGCTCTGGAAGGTCTTGCCGGGTACGAGGCTGTACCCGCCCCGCTCGTCATGGAATACCCATTCATCGTGGTACAACGGATCGAGCATGCGTAAGCAGCGATGCTCATTCAGGTCCACAGGCGCTCCCGGTACACCATGGCGTTGCAAGTATTGCGCGCAGGCGCAAGGCAGGCTGTAAATCTGCCCGATGACCTGTGCGACAAATTGCGAGTCGGCCAATTCCTGGGCAATCGAGATGACCACATCATGACCTTCTTCCAGCGGGTCCGGATTGCGCTGAGACAGGGTCAGCTCGAACACCACCTCAGGATGGAGCTCGCTATAACGGGCGATCAGCGGTGTGATCAGCACACCCAAACCGCTCAGGCTGTGCACCCGAAGCCGACCACTGGGGTTGAGATGGGCGTCGCGGGCTTCGGCGGTGGCTTCGTCCATTTCCTCGAGTATCTGCCGGCCACGCCGCAAAAAGCGCTCGCCGGCTTCGGTCAACCGCAGGCGCCGGGTGGTGCGTTGCAGCAGGCGCGCCTGCACATGCTGCTCCAGATCCGCCACCAACCGTGAAACTTGCGCGGTAGAGAAATCGAGTGCCTGCGCTGCTGCGGTAAAACTGCCGCTATCGACCACGCGGACGAATACCCGCAGGCTATTGAGCAGGTCCATATGCCCTCCGGGCGCACTGACTGTTGCGTTTCATGTAAGGCTGCATCAAGCAAACCCCTCTTTATCTACAACAGGCAAGGAATAGACTTCAGGCATCAGGATCACCAAGGAGAAAAATGAAATGAAAACGTTGATCAGTCTGTTTCTGGCAGTCATCGCCACCTCGGTCATGGCGGCCGGCGACGAACAAGTCCCTGCGACTCAGTACAACCCCGCGCAGCCACTCGATATCGCCAAGGTCATCTCGGTATCGCCCACTGCAAACGCCTGCGAAGTGGTGCCCGCGACCATGGTCTATGTCGATCACCAGGGTGAAACCCATCGCCTGGTTTACCAGGTCATGGGCGGCTGCTCGGGCAACTCTTGATCAAGCCCGGGCAGCGCTACTCATGCGACAAGCCGCGCCGCATGCAATGCCAGTTCATGCAGGCTGGCCAGCCGTTGCATGATGCGTTCGACCACCTCCACCCTGGCCACCGCACCCGTGCGCAGCTCGCCCATTGAGTGCAACGCGACCTCGGCCTTCTCCAGCCCCAACCGGGTTGAAACCGTCAGGTGCTCGATGCCTTGCCGCGCGTCCTCGGCGGACTTTTCCAGACCCGTAGCGATCTGCCTGATCTGAGCACTGGAGTCGGCGGCCTGGCGGGATAGATTGCGCACCTCGTCTGCCACCACCGCAAAACCTCGGCCATGGCTGCCGGCTCGTGCTGCCTCGATGGCGGCATTCAACGCCAGCAGATTGGTCTGTCGGGCGATGTCCTGAATGCTGCCGACAATGGAACCGATTCGTACCGACTGACTGCCCAGCTCGTCGAACACCTGATCCAGACGCTGCAAATAGAGGTTCAGATCACTGAGCACGCTCGCCGAAGATTGCATACTCTGCGCGCTGGACTTCA
This sequence comes from Pseudomonas sp. GW821-FHT04C07, assembly GCF_059420325.1. Classification (NCBI taxonomy): domain Bacteria; kingdom Pseudomonadati; phylum Pseudomonadota; class Gammaproteobacteria; order Pseudomonadales; family Pseudomonadaceae; genus Pseudomonas; species Pseudomonas sp. GW821-FHT04C07. The sequence continues at coordinate 41,749 of NZ_JBWKTM010000006.1, read as the reverse complement.
CTCGCTCGCCCGCCGCCCGCGCCAACTGATCGGCGAAGCGCATGTCCTCCTCAGTCTGTAGCACCGCCTGGGTCAACTGCTCCAGGGTGGCCTGCACTTGTGCGCCCGGCCACACAGGTTCGGGCACCTGCGTCAGCGTCTGCACCACGGCCACTGGCGCACTGAGCACAGGCGGTTGCGGTTCGCGCTCCACGTCATCCTCGAGCACCACCACTGGCTGGCGGTGATAGAGCACGGCCCCGAGCAGCAACGCCAGATTTATCCCTGCGGCCAGCAACAGGCGCCCGCTATCGCCCCAGGCCAACACCACTGCACCTATGCCTGCTGCAGACAACAGCAACCCGGCCCAGACTTTTCGTGCCATATGAACCTCCATGCCGATCAACGCAGCGTCCAGGTGTAACTGAGGATCAGGCGGTTTTCGTCGATATCGCTGCGGTAGTTGGAGCGCGCCACGGCGTTGCGCACCCGCATCCCGAGCCCCTTCAAGGTTCCGCTCTGTACCACGTAGCCGAGATCGAGGTCGCGCTCGCGATCCTTGCCTTCGAAGCCCTTGCCGGTGTCGACGTTATTGCCTGTGATGTAACGCACTGTGCTAGTCAGACCGGGCAACCCCAAGGCCGCAAAATCGTAGTCGTAACGCACCTGCCAGGAACGCTCATCGGTGAAGGCGAACTCGTAGGTCGGTGCTTCGTTGCCCAGCGGCGAGACGTTGGCGAATACCCGTGGGAAGGCGCTATCGCCATACATCCCCTGATACCCGAGGTAGAAGGTATGGCCGCCGTGTCTGGCCGACAGCAAGGAGAAGAACGCCCGATTATCGATCGTGCCCAGCAGCTTTTTACCGTCTTCGCGGGCATCGTAGTAACCCAGATTGGCGCCCAGGGTCCAATCACCGAAAGGCTCGCTGTGTTTGAGGCCCAGGAAGCGCTGGCTGTAGATGTCCTCCAGTTGCCCATACCAGGCACTGACCGAGGTACGCTTGTTATTGAACGCGTAATCGGCGCCCGCATAATTGAAGCCATCACTGCTGACCTGGCGTTGCGGCAGATGACCGAGCATGGCCTGCAGTTTTTGCTCGCCAGCTTCGTTGCGCAGGCTGGTTGAGCTCAAATGACCGCCCTGCAGGGTCAGGCCATTGATCTCGCTGGAGGTGATGCTCGTGCCCTTGTAGCTGGGAGGCAGCAGACGGATATCGCTGAAGGCCAACACCGGGAGATTGGGTTGCAACTCGCCGACCCGCAGTTCGGTCTTAGAGTAACGCAGCTTCAGAGCAGCCTCCAGACGGCTGTAATCATTCGGCGCGCGACCATCGCCCTGCACCGGCAACAACCCGGTGTTGGCCCGGTCCGGGCTGCTGTCGAGCTTGAGGCCCAACAGCCCCATGGCATCCACGCCTACCCCGATCGGCCCTTGGGTATAACCCGATTTGAGGTTGAGGATAAAGCCTTGCGCCCACTCCTCGGCCTTCGACTGCTTGTTCGCCCCGACGATGTCGGAAAAGTCGCGGCTGAAGTAGTAATTGCGTGCCTGCAGGGTAGCGCTGGCATCCTCGACAAAGCCACCCTCGGCGGCCATCAGGCCGCTGGAAAAACTCAAGGCGACAGCCAGGGACAACACTGAACGAGTTGCTGGAAAAGTCTGTTTCATCGTTTTGCTCTTATTGTTATTGATCGACAGGTTGCAGTGCTCCACCCGCATCGGTTTCGATGTGGATGTCTTGGATCTCAGCGCGCCACCTCCTCCTGGCCGCGGGTTATCCGAGTAACGGAGTCGGGTCGCCGGGCACTCAGCAACAGGTGCGTGGACATGCCGAAAATCAGCCCCCAGAAGGCAGCGGACAAACCAAACAGGGACATACCCGATGCCGTGGTGAGCAAGGTCACCAGCGCCGCCTCGCGGTCATTCGGTACCGCCATGGCCCCCGCCAGTGCACCTGCGATTGCGGCGAACAACGCCAGCCCGGCCAAGGCTGCGATCAGCTCTTTGGGGAAGGCGGAAAACAGCGAGACCAGAGTGGCGCCGAAGATGCCCAGCAGCAGGTAGCAAAGGCCACCCACCACCCCGGCGACATAACGTTTGCCTGGGTCTTCGTGGGCCTCACGCCCTGTGCATATAGCGGCGGTAATCGCCGCCAGATTCAGACCATGGCAGCCAAAGGGGGCAAGAAGCGCAGTACCCAGCGCGCTGCTGGCGATGATCGGGCTGGCCGGCGTGGCATAACCGCTGGCACGCAGAACCGCCATGCCCGGCACGAATTGACCGGTCAGCGCCACCATCACCAGTGGCAAGGCGATATTCAGGGTCGCGCTCAGGCTGAAATGCGGTGTGATCCACACCGGTGTGGCCAGGCCGATCACCAGCGCCTCGCGATGCAAGTCACCCGCCAGCAAGGCGATGGAGCAACCGACCAGCAGTACCACCAACACCGCGTAACGCGGTATCACGCGCTTGCATACCAGGTAGGTGGCAAACATCGCCAGCACCAGTAGCGGCTTGCCTTGCAAGGACACGAACAACCCGGTACCGAAGCTGAACAGAATGCCGGCCAGCATCGCCGCCGCGATCGCCGCTGGCAGCTTGCTGATAATCCGGTCGAAGGCACCTGATACCCCCACCACAAAGATGATCAGACTGCTGATCAGGTAGGCGCCCACTGCCTCGTGCATGGAAATGCCCGGCAGCAGTGCCACCAGCAGCGCCGACCCGGGTGCCGACCAGGCGATGATCAGCGGTACGCGGTAACGCAGGCTCAGGCCGATGCCAAGCAATGCACTGCCAATGGAAATGGCCCACACCCAGGACGACAACACGTCACGTGGCAAATGGGCAGTCTCGGCCGCCTGAAAAATGATCACCAAAGGCCCGGCATAGGAAATCACCGTGGCGATAAACCCGGCGACCGCGGCGGACAGGGAAAAGTCGTGGAGCAACGCTTTCATGGGACCTCGCCGCAAGGCTCATCAGGCGATCCGTGGCACGCGGCCCGGATGCTCTTGTCAGGGGGAAATCGATTGATTCAGGAGCAACCGGGGAACACGGCGAACGCCATGCTCCCCTTCATCAGCCTCAGGCCCTGGCCGTAATCAGCGCGGACGCAACGCTGTTGGCACGGCGCCGGCTACTGATGGCGAACAAGGTCATGGCGATGGCGGCGATCGCCCCCGGCAAGGCAAAGGCCATGAAGTTAAGCTGCAACGGCAGGCTGATACCCAGCAGAGCGCCGCCCAACAGCGGACCGACGATGGCACCGTTGCGACCGATACCCGACGCCCAACCCAGCCCGGTGGAGCGAATGGCCATGGAGTAGAACTGTGCGGCACAGGCATACAGCAGGATTTGCGAACCGATGGTGGTGGCGCCGGCGATGGCGATCAGCAGGTAAAGTACCGGCGTCGGGCTCTTGAAGCCGAGCAAGGTGATTGACACTGCAGCGATGGTGAAGAACACCGCCAATACCCGTGGCAGATTGAGTTTGTCGCCCAACATCCCGCCGCCCACCGCGCCGAAGATTGCACCGAAGTTCAGCGCCAGCAGGAAAGACAGGCTCGAGCCCAGGCTGTAACCGGCGTTGGCCATCAGTTTGGGTAGCCAGGAACTCAGTGCGTAGACCATCAGCAGGCAGCAGAAAAAAGCCACCCAGAGCATCAGCGTGCGCAGTGCACGGCCTTCGCGAAACAATTGCAGGACGGGAGTGCCGGTGCCTTTCACTTCCGTCATGTGCAGACGGTCGCTGTCTTGCCAGGCATAGCCAGGATCCACGCGTTCGAGGATTTTGCGCGCCTCGTCATTGCGCCCCTGACGCAGCATGAAACCCACCGACTCGGGCAGGAAGTACATAATCAGCGGCAACAGCAGCAACGGCAGAACCGCCACATAAAACACCGCCTGCCAACCGAAGCTGGGGACCAACACGATGCCCAGGCCAGCGGAGAGCATGCCGCCCACCGAATAGCCGCTGAACATGATCGCCACCAGCGTGCTGCGGATTTTCTTCGGCGCGTATTCGTTCATCAGCGCCACCACGTTGGGCATCACGCCGCCAATGCCCAGACCGGCAATGAAACGGCAGATACCAAACTGCGTGGGGCTGCTGGCAAAACCATTGAGCACGGTAAAGCCGCTAAACAGGATGACGCACAGGGTGATGGTTTTCTTTCGCCCGATCTTGTCCGAGAGCGGCCCGAAAAACAGCGCACCGAACATCATGCCGAACAGCGCATAACTGCCCAGCGCCCCAGCCTCCAGCGGGCTCAACCCCCACTCTTTCATCAGCATGGGCAAGACAACGCCATAGATCACCAGGTCGTAGCCATCGAAGATGATGATCAGGGCACACCAGAACAACACCATCCAGTGGAAACGGTTGAAGCGCGCGTTGTCGATAACTTCATGTACGTCGATATTTCGCATGGCGTCTGTCTCTTGTTGTTATTTTTAGAACTGCATGGGTAAACCCCGAAACCCTCGTCGCCACCCACCACCGACAGGGTCACGCGGGTGATACAGCAGGCGTCATCCCCGGCACCTTGCTTGAGCATGTGCGGCAGTGCCGCGTGGCAGCTCCTCGATTGTTCTTGTTCAGGCCATGTGAGGTTATGAAGGCGAAGCGAGAGGCGATATCCGCTTTGTGCAGATCGCTATCCGTTTTGTGCAGGGGGGGTGAAATGCCAAGAACTTGGCCAGAGGGGAACACCGCTAGAGTCAGCGGAGCAATCGGCCGCGCGGCCGGGACTCGACGTTACTCACGCCTCTCTCGTGCGCATGCACCGCAAGAATCTCTACACCAAGCTGGAAATCAGCTCGCAGGCGGAGTTGTTTTCACTGTTCATCGACTGGTTGACGCAGAACCGGGAGACCCGAGTAGCCTGACGCCGAGCCGGCCATATCGGCACTCAACCTGGCGGGCCTGCCCCCTCCTCGGCGGTCATGCAGCACGTTGCGATGGCTTGCCTGCGTGCACTAACCCAGCAACTGACTCAACGCTGCGCGCAACTTTCCGGGTTTGACCGGTTTGTTCAACAGCGGTGCGCCGAGTTTTTGCAACGAGCGTCGACACTGATCACTGCGGTCAGCCGTGATGATGACGGCCGGGATAGGCCGGGCAAAATGTTCGCGCAGATGCTTGACCACCTCACAGCCGACGACGCCGTGATCCAGGTGAAAGTCCGCCAGAATCAGTTCCGGTGCCCGCCCTTGCAACGCCTGCAGTGCGCTGACCTCGTCGGTCGCCGTCACCACCTCACAGCCCCACTGCCCGAGCAGTGCGCTCATGCTTTCAAGGATGCTCAATTCGTTGTCCAGCACCAGCAAACGTCGGCCCGGCAAGGGGTTGCCTGTACCTGGCTGAGGCGCTGCCTGACTGATGGGCAGCGGCACTTCGCGGGAGATCGGCACGTCAATGCTGAACATCGAACCGCGTCCCGGCCGTGAGTGAACCTGGACCCGATAACCGAGGATTTTCGCGATGCGCTCGACGATGGCCAGACCCAGTCCCACCCCCTTGCGGTCGGCGGCGCGGCCGACATCCAGTTGGTTGAACTCAAGGAAAATTGAATCCAGCCGGTCGGCGGCGATACCGCGACCGGTGTCCCAGACTTCCAGGCGCAGGCAATTGCCCCGCCGTCTGGCGCCGAGCAGGATGCTGCCCCGATCGGTATAGCGGCAGGCGTTGCTGAGGAAGTTGCGCATGATCCGTGTCATCAGCCGCAGGTCGGTACGTACGGCAAAATCGCCAATGCGTACCCGCAGGTTCAAACCGGACGCCTCGGCGACTGACTGGAATTCCGAGACCAGCGGCGTGAGCAATTCATCGAGGCGGTAAAGCGCGATGTCCGGTTTGACCGCGGCCTGATCGAGTTTGGAGATATCCAACAGGTCCGTGAGCAAGTCTTCGGCCCCTTCCAGAGCCTGATGGGTGCGCTCGACCAACACCTGTTCGACGTCCGGCAAATCCCGCTCGCGCAAGGTCGAAATCAACAAGCGTGCGGCGTTCAGCGGTTGCAGCAAGTCATGGCTGGCGGCGGCCAGGTATTTGTCCTTGCTGCGATTGGCGGCCTGGGCGGCATCCCGGGCCTCGCGCAAGGCGTGTTCGATCTGTTCGCGCCGGGCGATCTGCTGTTGCAGATTGCGGTTGGCTTCCAGCAACTCGTCGGTGCGCGCCGCGACACGTTGCTCCAGTTCATCATTGAGTTGTTGCAGACGTTGCTGGGCCAGTTTGCGTTCGGTGATATCGGTGACAAAGCCTTCTACCAACCCATCCTGATCGGGTTTGAGCAGCAGGTTCATCAGCACATCGAGACAACTGCCATCCTTGCGCCGCAGCTGTGTTTCGTAACCAAGCAGGCTGCGCTGGCGTTGCAAGGTCTCGCCGATAGACTGCAATTGGGCGACACCGCCAATAAACAGATTGCCGGCCAGATCCTTCAGGGAAAACAACACTTCCTGTGGATCTTCGTAGCCGAGCATTCGTGCCAGTGCCGGGTTGGCAGCGCGCATCCCTTCTTGCAGGCTGGCCTGGAAAATACCGTGTACCGCATGCTCGAACAGCCATTTATAGCGATTGCGCTCGGTCTCCAGATCATCCAGACGCGCCGCCAGCTCCGGGTAATGGCTCTTGCGCGCCGAATGGCTGCCCAGCCCCAACAGCCCGGCCAGAGCACGCTGTTGTTCGTCAGAGGGCTTCGCCATAGACGACCTCGACATCACGCTGGCTCGACTCGCGCGGATTGGTAAGGATGCACGGGTCGTCCATGGCGTGCTGCGAGAGGAACGGAATGTCCGCCATGCTGACGCCGTGCAAGCCGAGGGTTTCATGGAAACCGATCGAGTGTTTGAGGGCGATCAGGTGTTCCACCAGTCGCCCACAAATCTGCCGGTGATTGAGGCCACGACAGTCGATACCGAAGGTCTCGGCAATCACCTTGAAGCGCTCCGGTGCCGAGCTGTAGTTGAACGCCACCACATGCTCGACCAGCACCGCGTTGCACAGCCCATGGGGCAGATCAAGAAAGCCGCCCAGGCTGTGGGACATGGCATGCACCGCACCGAGAATCGCATTGGAGAACGCCAGCCCGGCCTGCATGCTGCCAAGCATGATTTTTTCCCGCAGCGCGATGTCTGAGGGGTTGGCGATCATTTGCAGCAGATTGCCGTTGATCAGGCGCATCGCCTCCAGCGCATGAGGATCGGTCAACGGTCCGTGGCCCGTGGAAACGAAGGCTTCGATTGCGTGCACCAGGGCATCGATGCCGGTACAGGCAGACAGGAACGGGTCCATGCTCAGGGTGGTTTCCGGGTCGATCAATGACACGTCCGGCACCACCGCTTTGCTGACGATGGAGAACTTCATCCGCTCCTGCTGATTGGAAATGATCACGAATTGCGAGACGTCGGCCGAAGTACCGGCCGTGGTCGGGATCAAAATCAGCGGCGGGCTCGGCACCCGAATGGTGTCCACGCCTTCGAACTCAAGAATGCTGCGCCCGTGAGCGACAACGATACCGATGCCTTTGCCGCAGTCCATCGGGCTACCGCCGCCGACGGCGACGATCACATCGCAGTGGTTTTCCCGGTACATCTCGGCACCCAGCATGACCTCTTCCGCCCTGGGGTTGGGCGAGACCGCGCTGTACAAGCAGTAGTCGATACCTTGAGCCTGCAGGCTGGCTTCGATATCGGCGACCCAACCGGCGGCGATCACCCCGGGATCACTGACCACCAGGACCTTGCGTGCACCGAAGGTTTTTGCGTAGTTGCCGACGTTATGCCGGCAACCGGCACCAAAGATGATTTCAGGAGAAACGAATTTACGCAGCTGGCTGAGGTTCTGGCTCATGGAAAGCCTTTTTTATTGTTTTGAAGATAAACGCCAGCCTAAAGCATCTTGTTACGAATGCAATGAGACCAATGGGTAGCCTGTCATGCCGCTTTCGCGGGCAAACCCCAATGCCGGTGTAGGAGCGAACTTGCTCCGGGCGGCGTTCCGACGATGGACCTGAGTGCGACGCGTTTATCCAGAAAATCCGCGTTACCGTTAACGTCCATATCGCGAGCAAGCTCGCTCCTACAGGGATTACAGGTCGATATCCATCCCATCGAACGCCACTTCAATCCCGCGCCGCTCCAGCAGTGCGCGCTCGGCCGAGTCTTCGTCGAGGATCGGGTTGGTGTTGTTGATATGGATGAGAATCTTGCGCTGTTCGGGAAAACCCTCGAGCACCTCGAGCATTCCGCCGGGCCCGCTTTGCGGCAGATGCCCCATCTCGCTGCCGAGTTTGTCACCGACTTCACTGACGCGCATTTCATCGTCGCGCCAGAGGGTGCCGTCCACCAGCAGACAGTCGGCGCGGTGCATCCAGTCGAGCAAGTGGTCGTCGACTTGTCCAAGCCCCGGGGCGTAGAACAGGCTGCGACCGCTGCGCAGGTCTTCGATAAACAACCCGATGTTGTCGCCAGGTTGTGGATTGCCGCGATGGGGCGAATACGGTGGCGCGCTGCTGCGTAAGGCAATGGCCCGCAGTCGCAGGTGGCTACAGGCGGGAATGCTGAACGGTTCGCCGCTCAAGCCGATGGGCTGCCACTGCAGCCCGCCATTCCAGTGGCTCAGCATGGTGAACAATGGAAAACCGCTGCTCAGGTCCTGATGGACCATCTCGGTACACCAGACCTGATGCGGGCAGCCTTCGCGCAGGCTCAGCAAGCCGGTGCAATGGTCGATCTGGCTGTCCAGCAGGATCACCCCGGCAATCGCCGTATCACGCAACTGGCGGGCCGGTTGCAGCGGTGGGAATGATTCCAGCTGAACCCGAATGTCCGGCGAAGCGTTGCACACAATCCAGTCCACACCGTTATCGCTCAGGGCAATCGAAGACTGCGTACGCCGTTGCGCCCGCAGGCTGGCATTACGTACGCCTGCGCAATTGCGGCAGTTGCAGTTCCATTGCGGGAAACCACCGCCAGCGGCGGAGCCAAGAATCCGGATGTGCATAGGGCAGCGCTCCAATGTGCAGGCCCCGGCCAATGCAGGGATTGGCCGGGAAAACGATCAACGGCTGGCGAAATACATGGTCACTTCAAAGCCAATACGCAGATCGGTAAACGCGGGTTTAGTCCACATGGGTCAATCCTCTTCTTATGCCGGGCAATTCCGGTAGAGGCATTAATACACGGGCTGTGGCGCGACCGAATGCTACTTTCGAAGGAGGTTGCAGGGTGCATTGGTAGGGGGTGTTGGCGGGGGTGTCAGGCAGGGCCTCATCGCGGGCAAGCCTCGCTCCTACAGGATTGTGCAAATCCGTAGGAGCGAGGCTTGCCCGCGATGGGGTTGACGCGGTGTCCGCTAGATCAGAAGAACCCCAACGGGTTGATGTCGTAGCTGACCAGCAGGTTTTTGGTCTGCTGGTAATGGTCGAGCATCATCTTGTGGGTTTCACGACCGACACCGGACTTTTTATAGCCGCCGAACGCGGCGTGCGCCGGGTACAGGTGGTAGCAGTTGGTCCAGACACGCCCGGCCTTGATCGCCCGGCCCATGCGGTAGGCACGGTTGATGTCACGGGTCCAGAGACCGGCACCGAGACCGAACTCGCTGTCGTTGGCAATCGCCAGGGCTTCGGCTTCGTCCTTGAAGGTGGTCACGCCGACCACCGGACCGAAGATTTCTTCCTGGAACACACGCATTTTGTTGTGACCCTTGAGCAATGTCGGCTGGATGTAATAGCCGCTGGACAGGTCACCCTCAAGCCGCTCGGCAGCACCACCGGTGAGCAGTTCAGCACCCTCCTCCTGAGCGATTTTCAGATAGGACAGGATCTTGTCGTATTGCTGCTCGGACGCCTGGGCGCCGACCATGGTGTCGGTGTCCAGTGGATTGCCGCGCTTGATCTTGACGATTTTTTTCATCACCTCGGCCATGAACGGTTCGTAGATCGACTCCTGCACCAGCGCCCGCGACGGACAGGTGCAAACCTCGCCCTGATTGAAGAATGCCAACACCAGGCCTTCGGCGGCTTTTTCGATGAACTGCGGCTCGGCGTTCATGATGTCTTCGAAGAAAATGTTCGGCGACTTGCCGCCCAGCTCCACGGTGCTCGGAATGATGTTCTCGGCGGCGCAATGCATGATGTGCGCGCCCACCGGGGTGGAACCGGTGAAGGCGATCTTGGCGATGCGCTTGCTGGTGGCCAGGGCTTCACCGGCTTCGCGACCGAAGCCCTGAACGATGTTCAAGACGCCCGCCGGCAGTAAATCAGCGATCAGTTCAGCAAACACCATGATCGACAGTGGCGTCTGCTCGGCCGGTTTGAGCACCACGCAGTTACCGGCCGCCAGCGCCGGAGCGAGTTTCCAGGCGGCCATCAGCAGCGGGAAGTTCCACGGAATGATCTGCCCGACCACGCCCAGCGGTTCGTGGAAATGGTAGGCGGTGGTCAGTTCGTTGATCTCGGCGGCGCCGCCTTCCTGAGCACGGATGCAACCGGCGAAATAGCGGAAGTGATCGGCGGCCAGCGGCACGTCGGCGTTCAGGGTTTCGCGTACGGCCTTGCCGTTGTCCCAGGTTTCGGTGACCGCAAGGATCTCCAGATTCTGTTCGATGCGCTCGGCGATTTTCAACAGCACCAGGGAGCGGTCCTGAACCGAAGTCTTGCCCCAGGCATCGGCTGCGGCATGGGCAGCGTCCAGTGCCTTGTCGATATCGGCGGCGCTGGAGCGAGGGAACTCGGCAATCACTTCGCCCGTCACCGGGGAGGTGTTGGTGAAGTATTCGCCATTGACCGGTGCGACGAACTCACCGCCGATGAAGTTGCCGTAGCGTGGTTTGAAAGACACAACGGCGCCTGGTGTTCCGGGTTGAGCATAAATCATGGTGGGCCTCTATTTGGGTCGATGCCTGTCGGGCGGACAGGCGATGAATCGATGGTAGAGAGCCCCGCGTGCCGGACGAATGCGCCGTTGGCAGGGGGACTCTCGTTATTTGGTCGTAGTTTTCGTGTGTGTGTAGATCGTTCCCACGCTCTGCGTGGGAATGCAGCCCGGGACGCTCTGCGTCCCAAAAGCGGACGCAGAGCGTCCGTTGAGGCATTCCCACGCGGAGCGTGGGAACGATCATGGGCTTGCGTCCGATCAATGCTTGGCCACCACCAAGTCTTTCGGCAATTTGAAGGTCCAGAGCATGCCGCCCTGGTTGAAGTCTTTGACGCGCTTGGCCACTTCTCCACCCCACAACGGAACGGCGCCGCCCCAGCCGGAAAGCACCGAGATGTACTGTTCGCCGTCCATTTCCCAGGTGACGGGCGAGCCAAGCACGCCAGAACCGGTCTGGAATTCCCAGACTTTCTCGCCGGTTTTGGCGTTGAACGCTTGCAGGAAGCCCTCAGGCGTACCGGTAAAGACCAGGTTGCCCTTGGTGGTCAGCACCCCGCCCCAGAGCGGCGCGTAGTTCTTGTGACGCCAGACTTCCTTGCCGGTTTTCGGGTCGATGGCGCGCAATACGCCAATGTAGTCTTCGTTCAACGGCTTGATGGTGAAGCCGGCCCCGAGGAACGCCGCGCCTTTCTTGTAGGCGATACCTTCGTTCCAGATGTCCATGCCCCATTCATTGGACGGTACGTAGAACAGACCGGTGTCCTTGTTGTAGGCCATCGGCATCCAGTTCTTCGCCCCGAGGAAGGCCGGCGCGACGAACACTGAGCTGCCCTTGGCTTCGCTGCCCGGAGCGCCCGGACGGCTGGCCTCGTTGTAGACAGGTCGACCATCCTTGTCCAGGCCGCTGGCCCAGGTGATTTTGTCAACGAACGGGAAGCCGCGGATGAACTTGCCGTTGGTACGATCGAGCACGTAGAAGAAACCGTTACGGTCGGCCGTCGCCGCGGCTTTGATCTCTTTACCGCCTTCGGTGTAGTTGAAGGACACCAGTTCGTTGACGCCGTCATAGTCCCAGCCGTCGTGAGGGGTGCTCTGGAAGTGCCATTTGATGGTGCCGTCGTCCGGGTTAAGCGCCAGACGCGATGACGAATAGAGGTTGTCGCCAGGACGCAGGTGCGAGTTCCAGGGCGCCGGGTTGCCGGTGCCGAACAGCAGCAGGTTGGTTTCCGGATCGTAGTAGCCGCCCAGCCAAGGCGCGGCACCGCCGGTTTTCCAGAGATCGCCCGGCCAGGTCTTGCCCGCTTCACCGCCGGAAATGCCGCTCTCGATCGCTTTACCGTCCTTGTAGACGTAACCCATGTGGCCTTCTACAGTCGGCCGGGTCCAGAGCAAATCGCCATTTTTCGGGTCATAGGCCGAGATCTTGCCGACCACCCCGAACTCACCACCGGCCACCCCGGTAATCAGTTTACCGTTGATCACCAACGGCGCTGCGCTGATGGAGTAGCCTTCTTTATGGTCGGCGACTTGCTTGCTCCAGACCACCTTACCAGTGTTTTTATTCAGGGCCACGAGCTTGGCGTCGAGGGTGCCGAAAAACACCAGATCGCCGTACAGCGCGACACCTCGGTTGATCACGTCGCAGCAGGGGCGAATATCATCGGGCAGGCGCGCATCGTATTGCCAAAGCTTCTTGCCAGTGCGTGCATCCACCGCGAACACCCGCGAGTAAGAGCCGGTCATGTACATCACGCCGTCCTTGACCAATGGCTGCGCCTGCTGACCACGCTGTTTCTCGCCACCGAAGGAAAAGGCCCAGACCGGTCGCAACTCTTTCACGTTGTCGACGTTGAGGGTATCCAGCGGACTGTAGCGCTGGCCCTGGACACCCAGGCCGTTGGTGACGATCTGCTCCGGGTTTTTCGGGTCCTGGAGGATATCTTGATCGGTGACTGCGGCCAGGGCCGAGCCGGACAACAGCATAGCGCTGAGCAGCACGCTCAAGGCGAAGGGTTGGCGACGTGCGGGTTGGGTCATGACGGCTACCTCTGCGGTTTTTGTTGTACCCGGGAAATTTTCCCGGTCTGGTGCAGATTCTTGGTCGCCGCCGTCCTGCCAACAATTGCCCGCAGTGCGGAGTTTTCTAGTTCCTTGGTACAAGGAACGTGTAGGAGCCGAGCTTGCTCGCGATGGACGTTAACGATAACGCGTGTTTTCTGAATAAACGCGCCGCCCTTGAGTCAATCGCGAGCAAGCTCGCTCCTACAGGGGGGTGCATTACCGAGAGTTGTTATCCACCCGCTTCATCTGCCCACGCTCATAGCGCGGATACAAATGGCTGACGCTGCGGATCAGTTCATAGCGGCTCAGGCTGATACCCGCGAAGCGCTCGGGAATCGGGCTGCGGATCATCTCGCCCATTTCGCTGCCAGTGGCGGCACCCTCGCGCATCAACCGGTCGAGCCAGCCGAGGTAGTCGCGCATCTGCACGAAGGGTTTGTGGTCGGTGGCAATCGGGCCGTGGCCGGGCACGATCTGTTTCCACGGCAGGGCTTCGAGCTGATCGATATCCGCTTGCCACACTTCCAGTCCCGGGGAGTTAGGCGTGGTCAGGGCTCGCTCATAAAACACCAGATCACCGGCAAACAGCACACCGGTTTTCTCATCGAGGATCGCAAGATCGGCGCCGGTATGCCCGCGCAGCCCCAACAAACGCAACGGGTGACCACCGATGTTCAGGAGGCCGGGCGTTATCTCCTGGGTTGGCAACACCACCTCGGTGCCGCGCATCCAGTCGCCCACCAGTCGATACATGTTCTCGGCCATGGCATCGCCTTGCTGTCGCAACAATCCGGTAGTACCGGCCAGAGCACCGATGGGAATATCGCTGAACGCCTGGTTGCCCAGCACATGATCGGGATGATGGTGCGTCAACAAGACCTCAATCAGCGGTTTATCGGTGGTTGTGGCAATCGCTTTACGCAAGGCTTCGCCGTAGCGTTTCGACGGTCCTGTATCAATCACTACGACCCCGCGCTCAGTGACGATAAACGCGGTATTGACGATATTGCCGCCGTTGGCCTTGGCGAAATTGTCGGTGCTGCCTTCCAGCAGCCAGGTGTCCTCGGCGATCTGCCGGGGTTTGAGTTGATAGTCGAAGTCCGCCAGGGCTGGCAGGCTCAGACTCAGACATAACAGCAGCATCCAGCGCATGGCGCTCTCCTCTGATCAGGGAATCGCCGCATCGAATTCATTGCCGCTGTTATCGCGCAGCAACAGACGCGTCTGCCCTGCTCCTTCAATGTCAAAAGCCAGGTTCGGGTTCTCGCTGACCGCCGGGAACAGCTCAAGATTGGCCAGCACCTTGCCGCCGTCATCGCGCAACTCGGCATGATTAAGGAAGAACTCCGGAATCCCGCTGACCATGCCGTTATCCATCGGATGCGCTACCTGCACTCGCAGGCGACTGAACCCGCCGCGCGGATAACGCCCGCCAAGGACTTCGCCGATATGCTCCTCCCAGCCCGGCTGGGTGCGCACCACGCTGGGCGCCGTGCAGCCACCGCCAGCGGCGTCGATCAGGGTCGAGCCGACATGCCAGAGACCGTCGCGGGTCAGCACCGCCGCACGCAACGGCGTGGCCTGTTCGATACGGATGCGGATCGACAGCCAGGGCAACACCCGCTCCCCCGGCTGAAAATCGACGATTTTCGGCAACGGGTTGAGCTCGGCCCAGGCGAGAATCTTCACCACCTCACCCTTGAACACCCGGGCGTCAATTTCCAGCGGCACCTGCCGGGCATCCTCGGCGAACGGCGGCGCCAGCAGCTTGACCCGCTCATCGAACACGAACGGCGCATCGCCAAGCATCTGTTTGTGATAAAAGGCCCACATCACCGAAGGCACCGGATCCTTGCCCGAATCGACCTCGATGGCCTGCGCCGCCAATGGCAGCCAACAGGCCAACAGACAACTCGCTCGCCAGTTCATCGCCCGCTCCTATTGATACATCTGCGGTACTTCATAGCGCAGCCCGTACCCGGCATAGATCGCCTTGAGCGTACCGTCGCGGATCAGCCCTTCCAGCGCTTCTTCCACGGCATAGGCCAGTTGGCGATTGCTTTCATGCACCGCCATGCCAATCTCCCAGAGCTGTTTACCCATGTTCGGGTAGGCGTTTTGCGCCAGCGCCAATTGCGGGTCCTTTGCCAGATGCACCTGCCAGTCGATCTCGCCGCGCATTGCCATCACCGCATCCACCTCTGCGGCCTTCATTGCGGCAAAGGCTTGCGGCACGCCGGGGTAATGGTGGGTCCTGGCGCTGAGCATGCCGTTGAACACCGAGGTCAGGTAGAACGACGGCACACTGTCCACTTCGACGCCGATGGGGTGGTGTTCAAACACCGCGACGCTGCCCACCGAGTCGAGTCGGCGGCGGTCATACGCGACTTGCCAGGATTCGTTCTGGTAAGGGCCGAACATCACCACATGGCCGTTTTCCAGCTCGCCGAATTCATTGCGTTTTTGTGCGTAATCGCGGTCGTAAGGCACGCGCATCATCAAGTCAGCCAACTGCTGGTTGCGCAGCTGATTACCGCGCCAGATATAGTCGCGCAGGTCATCGTCGAGCTTCTCGCCTGCCGGTGCCCAAACCAACTCCAGGCGCACCCCGAGGGCTTTGGCCAACGCCTGCGCAAGCTCCACATCGACGCCCCGCGGCTGGCCGCCGTCTTCAAAGCTGTAGGGTGCGAAATCCTTGTAGACCGCAACCTTCAGCTCGCCCGCGGCGATCATCTGGTCGAAATTGCGCACCTGCGCCTGCACCGTCTGGCAGCACAGCAGCACAACGGTGAAAAACACAGTGAGCAGGCGCATGGGTTACTCCTCGACGTGCACGCTGTCCAGGTAGGTGCGTACTGCCCACAAGGCTTCCTGACTCAAGTAGTCGGCCATTTTCGGCATGTAGACACGACCATCGCGGACCGCGCCATGACGCACGCGCTCGACGAACCACTCATCCCCGGCGTCGCCGACATCGAGCTTGCGAAGGTCCGGTGCAATACCCCCGGACTTGGCTTCCAGGCCATGGCAAGCGGCGCAATTCTGGTTATAGGCCGAGGAGCCGATTTCCAGCGCCTTGTCGTGTTCCGGGGAGGTGCGATAGGGGTTCACCGCAGCCCAGCCATCACCATCAACCTGTACCCCGACGTCCTTGATCGGTGTCAGGCCTTTGGTTTCCACGGCTTGCGGCACGACGTTGCCGTGGGCCATTGCCGAACCCGCGCTGATCAAACCGGCCAGCAGCCCGGCGGCAAGCATGGCGTTGCGTATTGTTGTCATTGTTATGCCCTCAAGATTGCACGCAAAACCTCTCTGCAGAGGCTATGCCGCCATCTTAAGAACTGGCTTCGGTGAGCCGTATGCTGCTTTGGTTGTCGCCCTCTACTCCCTTGGTAGTAGGGCTTGCGGCGAGGGCCTGAAGCATGTGATCGTTCCCGCGCAGGAGCGCGGGAACGATCACATCTTGGACACGACTCGATTGTGTAGGGGCGTGGAGTTCCGGACTACACCGTCAGGTTGTGCGCCAGAGTGCCGACATGCCTAGCGCCCTGCGCATGCCTTGAGTTACGACCTTGGTACTGGCCCATTGGTACTTTCTGCATATTTCCCCGTACCCCGTCACTTCCTATGCTGGCGCTACCTGTAGTGGAGTGCCCTATGCGCCAGCTTGTCGGTTACGCCTTGTTCTACCTGCTGGCGATTGCCAGCGCCGCGTTGCTGGCGACCCAAAGCCAGGCGCAGGACGCCGGGTTGCAGGTCCGCATCGGCTACCTGGGCTATCGGCCCGATCCCGGCCCGCTGCTGTCGAACATCATTCCCGAACCCACCGACGCCGGGCTGCGCGGTGCCGAGCTGGCGATAACCGACAGCAACAGCACCGGGCGTTTTCTCAATCACAGCTACAGCCTGGTCAGCGCCAGCGTCGACAGTCCCGAAGCCTTGCTCGACGCAGCGAAGGTCCAGCACGACCAAGGCCTGCGGTTGTTCGTGGTGAATGCGCCGGCCGACAGCCTGCGCCAGCTCAGCGCCGCCCTGCCCGACAGCCTGCTGTTCAATGCCGGCAGTGCCGACGACAACCTGCGCAGCACCGACTGCCTGGCGAATGTGCTGCATAGCCTGCCGAGCCGGGCGATGCTCGCCGATGCACTGGCGCAATTTCTGGTGGTGCGCAAATGGCAGCGCCTGCTGCTGATTGTCGGCCCGACCCCGGATGACCAGGCCTATGCCGCCGCACTTCGGCGCGCGGCGAAACGCTTCGGGTTGCAGATCGTCGCAGAGAAACCCTGGTCCTTCGACAATGACCAACGCCGCAGTGCCCAGGCCAACATGCCGCTGTTCACCCAGACGGCTGAATACGACGTAGTGCTGGTGGCCGATGAGCGCGGCGACTTTGGCGAGTACCTGCCCTACCAGACCTGGTACCCGCGGCCGGTCGCCGGCACCCAGGGCCTGACCCCGACGGGGTGGCACAAAACCGTGGAAACCTACGGTGCCGCGCAGTTGCAAAAACGCTTCGAGGCCATGGCCGGACGCTGGATGAACGACCGTGATTTCGCCGCCTGGATTGCCGTGCGCAGCGTCGCCAGCGCCGTGAGCAAATTGCGCCAAACCGATACCCAGGCGATTCGCCAACTGGAGCTCAGTGATCAGTTGCCACTGGATGGTTTCAAGGGCCGCAAGCTCAGCTATCGCCCGTGGAATGGCCAGTTACGGCAACCGATACCGATCGTTCAGCCCCGGGCATTGGTCAGCACCTCGCCGCAAGACGGCTTCCTGCACCCCTTCAACGAAATGGACAGCCTGGGCTACGACAAGCCCGAAGTGACCTGCCGCTTTCCCTGACTCCTACAACGACAACAACAAGGAACCTGCCATGCGCCGCACCCTGCTTGCATCCGCCTTACTGCTCGCCACCGCGCCCGTGCTGGCGAGTACCGCCTGGGTTTCCAACGAAAAGGACAACAGCCTGAGCCTGATCGACATGCAGACCCTGCAAGTCACCGACACCCTGTCGGTCGGTCAGCGTCCACGCGGTCTGTTGCTGTCCCATGACAGCAAGCTACTGTACATCTGCGCCAGCGACTCGGACCGGGTCCAGGTGATGGACGTCGCCACCCGCAAAATCATCAAGGAACTGCCCTCCGGCAAAGACCCGGAGCAATTCGCCCTGCATCCCAATAACCGTTGGCTGTACGTATCCAACGAGGACGATGCGCTGGTCACGGTGATCGACACTGAAACCTCCAAGGTGCTTGCCCAGGTCAATGTCGGCGTCGAGCCGGAAGGCATGGCGGTCAGCCCCGACGGCAAATGGGCGGTGAACACCAGTGAAACCACCAACATGTTGCACTGGATCGACACCAGCACTCAGACCCTGGCCGACAGCACCCTGGTGGATCAGCGACCGCGCTTCGTCGAGTTCAGTCAGGATGGCTCGCGGCTCTGGGCCTCGGCCGAGATTGGCGGAACCGTGACGATTCTCGACGTGGCGACCCGGAAAATTCTCAAGACCTTGAAGTTCCAGATCAAAGGCGTGCACCCGGACAAGGTCCAGCCGGTTGGCGTCAAACTCAGCGCTGACGGTAAATACGCTTTCGTTGCCTTGGGCCCTGCCAACCATGTCGCGGTGGTCGATGCCAAAACCTTCGAGATTCTCGACTACCTGCTGGTGGGCCGTCGGGTCTGGCAGATGGCGTTTACCCCGGATCAGAGTCAGTTGCTGGCCACCAATGGCGTCAGCGGCGATGTGTCAGTGATCGATGTAAACAGCCTCAAGGTCATCAAGTCGGTCAAGGTCGGCCGTTATCCATGGGGCGTGGTGGTGACCCCATGAACGCCCTGGAAGTGACTGACCTGAGCTTCGCCTACGGCCCCCGTGAGGCATTGCGCCACGTGACGTTCAGCCTGCTGCCTGGGCGTTTCGCCGCATTGTTGGGGCCAAACGGCGCTGGAAAATCGACCCTGATCGCCCTGCTGACGCGATTGTATGATGTGCAGCGCGGTGACATCCGGGTTGGCGGTCACTCCCTGCGCAGCACCCCGCGTCCGGCCTTGCGCCAACTGGGTGTGGTGTTTCAACAGAGCACGCTGGACCTGGACCTCAGCGTCGAACAGAACCTGCGTTATCACGCAGCGTTGCATGGCTTGTCCCGTCGCCAGGCCCAGGCGCGGGTCGAGGCCGAACTGGCGCGCCAGGCACTGACCGAGCGGCGCCGTGAACGCGTCCGCGAACTCAATGGCGGCCACCGTCGTCGAGTGGAAATTGCCCGGGCACTGCTGCATGAGCCGCGCCTGTTGTTGCTCGATGAAGCCAGCGTCGGTCTCGATCCGGCCAGCCGCCTGGCACTTAACCAACACATTCGCAGCCTGTGCCGCGACCACGGTATCAGCGTGCTCTGGACCACCCATCTGCTGGACGAAGTGCAAGCCCGTGATGACCTGCTGATTCTGCATCAAGGGCGCCTCGTGGCCAGCGGCCAGGCCGATGCCCTGAGTCTCGAACACGGCGGTGACCTGACGTCGGCGTTCCAGCGCCTGACCACTTCAACGGCTTCGGGAGTCGCAGTTCGATGAACGCTTATTGGCAGTGTTTCAGCGGTATCGTGCTGCGTGAATGGCTGCGTTTTATCTTGCAGCGCACGCGTTTTCTCAGTGCGCTGGTGCGCCCTCTGCTGTGGCTGCTGGTGTTCGCCGCGGGTTTCCGGGCGGCGCTGGGCATCGCCATCATCGAGCCCTATGACACCTACATTCCGTACGAGGTCTACATCATCCCCGGTCTGGCCTGCATGATCCTGCTGTTCAACGGCATGCAGGGTTCACTGTCGATGGTCTATGACCGGGAAATGGGCAGCATGCGGGTGTTGCTGACCAGCCCCCTGCCCCGGGCCTTTCTGTTGAGCAGCAAATTGCTGGCGACCTCATTGATCTCACTGCTGCAGGTCTATGCCTTTCTCGCCATCGCCTGGGTCTACGGCGTGCAACCACCAGTTTTCGGGTTGGTTGCCGCGCTGCCGGCGTTGCTGCTGGTGGCGTTGATGCTCAGTGCGCTGGGGTTGTTGCTGTCCAATGCCATCCGCCAACTGGAGAACTTCGCCGGGGTGATGAATTTCGTGATCTTCCCGCTGTTTTTCCTGTCCTCGGCGCTGTACCCGCTGTGGAAAATGCGCGAAGCCAGTGAGTGGCTGTATTGGCTCTGCGCCCTCAACCCGTTCACCCATGCGGTGGAATTGGTGCGTTTTGCCTTGTACCAGCGCTTTAACCTGATGGCTTTGGTGGTTTGTCTGGGGTTGACGCTGCTGTTTTCACTGCTGGCGGTGCTGACCTTCAATCCGCAGCATGCGGCGGTACGACGGGCTGGCTGATCCAAAACCTGTAGGAGCGAGCTTGCTCGCGATGGACTCAAGGGCGGCGCGTTTATTCAGATAACACGCGTTATCGTTAACGTCCATCATCGCGAGTAATCGAGCGTCGACCGGCTGCTCCTACAGAGGTTTGGTGTCGCCCTCCCGAACGCAAAAATTACTACTTTAGTACTGGTTTCCCTGTCTATCGTCGCATTCACAAAGCACCAGCACTGGCATGTAATGGGTCTATAAAAAGAAGGACCAAACCCTATGCTGCGTGCCCCACGTTATCTGCTCTGCCCGCCCCTTGCAGCCTTGTCGCTGAGCCTGTTGCTGGGTGTCGCGCAGGCCGAAACACCGCTGTTTTCCCCTGAAGGCTATCGCACCAGCCTCTACCGCAGCCCCACGCCGAATCATGTGGACGGCGCCAGAATCATTGACACCGAGAGCCTGAAAACCCTGTTGACGCAAATACCCAGGCCGGTACTGATCGACGTCTATCGTCGGCAATGGCTTGAGGGGCGTTTCATCGAAGACCAGTCCCATGCCAACCTCCCCGGCAGCCACTGGCTGGCCAACACCGGTGATGGTGAACTGAGCCAGCAAGTGCAGGACTACTTCGCGCGCAACTTGCAAAAGGCTACGGCCGGGCGCGAGGATCAACCATTGGTGTTCTACTGCCGCGCCGATTGCTGGCTGAGCTGGAACGCGGTAAAACGCGCCACCGCGTTGGGCTATAAAGAGGTGTATTGGTACCGTGACGGGCTGGATGCCTGGGAAGCGGCGAACCTGCCAGTGGAACCGTCCCGACCCGAGCCTTTTCCCTGACCCGCCAGGCTGCGTGCCCCCGCCACACCATAATCAAAATAACGAGGTGAAAGGCCATGTACAAAATTCTGATTGCCGACGATCACCCACTGTTTCGCGAAGCCATTCATAACGTCATCAGCGACGGTTTCCCTGGCAGCGAGGTCATGGAAACCGCCGACCTGGACAGCGCCCTGGAGCTGACGCAGCAGCATGACGATCTGGACCTGATCCTGCTTGATCTGAACATGCCGGGCATGCACGGTCTCAACGGCCTGATCAATCTGCGCAACGAGGCACCGACCATTCCGGTGGTGATTGTCTCCGCCGAGCAGGACAAGCAGGTCGTGCTGCAAGCCATTACCTACGGTGCGGTGGGTTTCATCACCAAATCCTCCCCCCGCTCACAAATGACCGAGGCTATCCAGCAGATTCTGAACGGCAACGTTTACCTGCCCTCAGACATCATTCGCACGCAAAAAACCGGGACACGGCGCAGCATGAATGACACGCCGAATTTCCCGCCGGAACTGCTTCAGGCCCTGACCCGCAAGCAGCTGTTGGTGCTGGAACGGATGACCAAGGGCGAATCGAACAAACAGATCGCCTATTCCCTGGAAATTGCCGAAACCACGGTAAAGGCCCACGTCTCGGCGATCCTGCGCAAACTCAACGTGCACAACCGGGTGCAGGCGATTCTCAGCGCCGGCGATATTGATTTTGCGGCGTATTTGCGGCGCTGACATTTCACTCAAAGGTCTGTGATAACCCTGTAGGAGCGCAGCTTGCTCGCGATGGACGTTAACGAAAACGCGTGTTTTCTGAATAAACACAGCGCCCTTGAGTCCATCGCGAGCAAGCTGCGCTCCTACAGGGGCAGGGCAATGCCCCGCCACAAGTTACGCGGCGCGTCTCACGGCCGCCCCAACAAATGACTGATCGCCATCTTCAGCTTCATCGGCCGTACCGGTTTGTGCATCAAGGTATGGCCCAGCTCGCGCATTTGCAGCTTCAGTTCATTGCTGTAGTTGGCGGTGATCATCAGGGCCGGCAAAGGTGATGCACGCCGGGCATTGATCAGCGCCACGGCATCGACGCCGTTTTTGCCATGGTCCAGGTGGTAGTCGGCGATCAGCAGTTCAGCCTCGGCGTGGTAGTTATCCACCTGGCGCGCCAGGTCTTCTTCCGAGAGTGCCGTCACCACGTGGCAACCCCAACTTTCCAGCAGCGTGCGCATTCCTGCGCAAATCGCCGCGTCATTGTCCAGCACCCAGATCCGCGCCCCGTGCAAGCGCTCCAGCATCGGCTCGCTGATGGGCAACTGCGGCGCAACCTTCGGTGCACTGTGGGTCAGTGGCACCTCGACGGCAAACATCGAACCCTTGCCCGGCCAGGAGCGCACGGTGATCCGGTGCCCGAGAATGCCGGCGATTTTTTCGACGATCGCCAGACCCAACCCTAAACCACGATCCTGATTCGGCCGCTGCACATCGCCGCGTTTGAACTCCTGAAAAATCTCTTCCAGCCTATTGTCCTCGATGCCCATCCCGCTGTCCCAGACCTCAATCGACAGCCGCTGACGATGCCGACGACAGCCCAGCACCACGCGGCCACGGACGGTGTAACGAATGGCGTTGCTCAACAGGTTGCGCAAAATCCGTGCAAGCAACTGAATGTCGCTGCGCACCAGCGCCGAACTGGCCACGAAGTGCAGTTGCAGGCCTTCGCTGCGGGCCACCTGGGCGTACTCGGCCGCCAGGTTTTCCAGCAACTCGCTGAGGGCAAACGGTGCGATATCGGCCTTGATCACCCCGGCATCGAGCTTGGAGATATCCACCAATGTACCCAGTAGATTCTCCACGTCCTCCAATGAGTTGCTGACGTTGCGCACCAGAGCGGCGTTGGCCACCGGTTCGCGGCGTTCGAGCAGCGCGCTGGTGAACAGCCGCGCGGCGTTAAGCGGTTGCAACAGGTCGTGGCTGACCGCGGCGAGAAATTTGGTTTTCGACAGGTTGGCCTGTTCCGCCTCCAGCTTTGCCTCACGCAATCGCGATTCGACGCGACTGCGCTCATCGATCTCGCGCAGCAATTGACCATTGAGGGTGGTCAGCTCGGCGGTGCGCTCGCGAACCCGCACTTCAAGGTTCTGATAAGCCTGATGCAGCGCCTCGGCGGTGCGTCGGCGCTCGGTGATGTCGCGGATCAACACAAAAATTCCCACCACCTCGCCAGTGGCCAAGCGGTTCGGCACGTAGGAGCGCAGCATGTAGCGCTCCTGATTGTTGATGTTGGTTTCGGGGAACTCGAACGTCACACTCTCCCCGGCCAGCGCCCGCGCCACATAGGATTCCAGACGCTGGTAATGCTCTTCGCTGTGGACCTCGCGCAGGCTCTGGCCGAGCATCACGCCGCGTGGCCAGCAGTACCATTGTTCATAGACCTTGTTGGTGAATTCGTAGACCAGATCGGCATTCAGGTAAGCGATCAGCGCTGGCACATGGTCAGTGATCAGGCGAATCCAGCGTTCGCTCTCGCTGAGGGCTTCAGCGTGCTGGTAACGCTCGGTGATGTCGGTGAATGTGTTGACGAAACCGCCGGTCGGCAACGGATGAGTGCGGATTTCCAGCACTCGCCCATCGTAGAGCCGCTGTTCGCACTCATGGACGATCCGCCCGTTGGCATCGCGGCTGGCGGGGGTCAGCAGGCTTAACTCGCTGTCGCCAATCACTTCGGTAAACAACCGATGGGCCGCCACCGGCGCCAGGCCGCTCAACTCGAGGAATCGACGATTCCATAACTCCAGCACGCCCTCGGCGTTAACCATCGCCACGCCCTGAGACAGGTTGTCGACGGCGCGCTGCAGCAAGTGGGATTTTTGCGCGACAGCCTGCTCACGGCGCACGGTTTCGCTGAGTTTGACTTCGGTGATATCGGTGAAGAGGATCACCCGCCCGCCTTCCTGAGTCGGCCGTTCACTGACCTGCAACCAGCGACCGTTATGCAACCGGTAGAGCAAATGTTCATCGGCATGCCCTCGCGGCTCTTCGTTGAACAGGCCGGTGCCGGTCATCAACCGCTTGACCTCGGCCAGCCGCATCCCGGCAATGATCCGTATCCGGCTATTGGCCCAGAACGCCTTGAAGCGGCTGTTGAACAGCACAATGCGCTGATTTTCATCGAACAACACGAAGGCGTCGGAGATGCTTTCGATCGCATCGATCAGGTGCCGGTGAGCGGTTTCCGCCCGCAGCCGGGCTTCGCTGAGCAGATGATTGCCGGCCTTGAGTTCAGCCATCGCCTGATTCAGCGCATCGGTGCGCTCGCGTACCTGTTCGGCCAACACCACCGAATGCTGAAACGCCGAATACGGATCGTTGCCACGGGTCCCCCCGGATTCGATCCGTTCGATCAGCGCGCCGTTGATCCGTTGCAGCTTGCGGTTTTCATGCTGCAACCGGGCGATCTGCTCGTAGAGATCAGCGGCTGACGGGGGGCCGGTTTCGAGCAATGGCAACGCCGGTGAAGGTCTGGTTGATGTGCATGCCATTGAACTGTTCTCCGTAGGTGTTGAAGCCCATCACCCGCTGCTCGCGCAGGAAGGCGCCGATTTGCTCAAGGCTGCCGTTGTCTTCGAGCTCAAGACGCCTGAGGAAACAGTCACAACCGATCGTCAGCAGCAGCGTGCCAAGACGCGCCTCAAGGCCTTCGAACAGCGTCTGCAAGTTCGGCAATAGCGGCCCGGGGGTCATGGCGGTGAGCACGATGCCGTTTTCCACTGCGCAATAGAAACTCAGGCTCAGGTCCGGGTGCACCTGCTGAATGGCCCTGACGTAGTACTGCTCATTGATGCGCACCGCCAGTGGATGGGCGGCGAACACCCGGTGATCGAGCTCGGCCACCGGCACGCCGATATGTCGGGCGTATTCCTCGGCGGCAGGCTCGGCATTGAGCTCGTAGACCCGGCGCGAGGCGCTGTCGGCACGGGTGACCACCAGTTTCTCTTCGCGCGGCAGGATGTGATGGGTGGTGAAGACCTCGAAGTCCAGCCAGGTATTGACCAGCACCACCACCGCAGCACCGCTGTGGAACTCGCCGCCAAAATACACATGGGTATGGGTCAGGTAGTTGTCATCGCCGGCCGAGCCGCCGAAATGCGGGATGTCGCCGAGGGCTGCGCTCAGCGCCGCAAGGACCATTTCCTCGCGGCTGGACAGGCCATCGAGCAAGGTCAGCGCGAAACTGTTGCCCTTGATCGGCGCCAGGGTATTGCTGCGACAGTCGCCCACCAGACGTTCGACCATTTGCTGGGCATCGATCAGGCTCAAATGCTCCATCTGATCGATCAGCTCGATGGCGATGGAAAAATGCCGGTGATCGAAACCCACCGCGGTGATGCAGCCCCGGCCATAGCCATTGGGAGTGATTTCTCCGGCGCTGGTACAACCCACCAGGCGGATTCCGCCAAAGCTCTGTTGCAAGGCCGGGCCCAGGGCCTGCAAGTCGTACTCGGCGGAACAAAAGAACAGTACGAAACCCAAATGCGGATGCAGCAGTTGCCGCGCCAGATCCTGGGCGGCCTCCTGCGCATCGGTGGCCTGGGACATTGCACTGACGACGCCATCGGCCTGGCCCTGTTGCATATTCGCCTCCCGCAGGTGCGCTGTCTGAGCCATGAGTGTACGAAGCCAGCGACGCGGCCCGTATGCTACTTGGGTAGCGGGTAGGCGGTTCCATGGGATGAAGTGCGGGTGGCTGACAGCAAACATGAGCACCCTCGCCACGGGGCCGCAAACCTGAGACCAACTGTAGGGGCTGCTGTCGAAGGCCGCGCCCGGCTCACGTAGCAGCTGCCGAGCCCGCGAGGCTGCGTTCGGTTCACGTAGCAGCTGCCGAGCCCGCGAGGCTGCGTTCGGTTGCGCAGCAGCCGTAAAATCAGGCACTGCGGTCTTTCAGACAAACCGTGGAATCAGGATTTACGGCTGCTGCGCAACCGAACGCAGCCTCGCGGGCTCGGCAGCTGCTACGGGGGGATGTACGGAGTCAGAGATTCCTTATCGGCACCACGCCGCGATGCGCGCAGCGCGGGCAGATCCGGTCGGGTTACCAGGTCAACACCGCTCCCACGGCGAAGGTATCGGTGTGTTCATTTTGGGCAACGGTGTCGTGCCCGTTGATTTTGAATTGGTTGTACTCGGCCACCAGCTTGAGGTTGTCATTGACGTCATGGAACAGCGCTATCCCCCGAGTGTCGTAGTCCGCACCACTGCCGACCACACCGTTGCCATCGTCGTTGGTCTTGCCATAGGACAGCGCGAGGCGGTTTTTACCGAGCTTGTAGGAGCCCTGTAGCAGATAGCCGTCGCTATCGACTTCGCGCAACGTCGCTTTGCCGGCGTTGTTGGTGAAGAACGGGTTGATACCCTTGGCCTGGAAGCCCGAGCCGGTCAGGGACAAACCGCCCATCTTCGCCTGCACACCGTAACCGACGCCTTTGGAGGTCACCGACTTGACCGTGGAGTCGGTGTTGTCCGAGGTCTGGTAACTGCCGTTGACCCAGCTGTAGATCTTCGCCCCGGCGACATCGAACTGGTAGGTGATCTCGCTCTCAGTCCGTGGGTTTTCCTGATGGGCCTTGCCCAGTGCGCTGCTGTCGTTGGTGTCCACCGGATCCATGATCCCTACCGCAACCCGCAAGCCGTCCATGAGCGGTGTGCGGTAGGTAATTTGCGAGGTGGGAAACGGGTACGGGTAACCGGTGCCAATGTTGCCGAACGACACCCCGCCGCCATCCACCAGCCCCAGGCTGTCACTGACCTGGCCGTAACCGGCAAGCATTTCGTCGAGCAGGATGTTGGAGCGAGCGAACAGGCCGAAGTCTTTACCGATCAGCACTTCACCCCACTCGGGGTTGGCGACGGTGCCGTAGAACTGGCGTACATCGATGGCGGTGTCGGTGCCGTTGGTTTGACTGTCGTTGATGGTTACCCAGAACGACGCCCGCGCACCGAGCTTCAAGTCGTCGACTTGCTTGCCCATGTTGAAGCCCAGGTAGTTGGGCAAGAAGCCCATCTTCACTCGCGCCTGGCGCCGATCGAATTGATCGCCGGCGCGGTCGACTTTGCTGTTGACGTAAAAGGCGTTGATGTAGCCATCGGTGGAGAACGTGGTCTGATCCTTGTCGTATAGCATGATTTCGGCTTCGGCCATCGAACTGACGCCCAGGGTCGAAAAGCTGACAATCAAGGCAGGCAAGAAGCAGTGCTGGAATTTCTTATTGTTGTGCATGGCGCGCTCCGCAAACGGGGGACGAAATGTCGGACGCGATTATCAAAAGGCGGTGCGCCGGCTTATATGCTGCCTTGGCGGCAATAGGCAGGTGCTTTGGATTGGGCGGGAGCGGCCCGGCAAATTCGGTGTAAGACCGGGTTGCCAAGAGGGGCGAGACTTAAGACTTGCACGGGCTTGCCAATGGGATGACCGACTAACCCGTCGCCGCTCCCCGTAGCAGCTGGCGAAGCCTGCGTTCGGCTGCGCAGCAGTCGTAAACCCTATGTCCACGGTTAACCTGAAACACCGCGCTGCCTGATTTCACGACTGCTTCGCAGCCGGACGCAGCCTTCGGCAGCTGCTACGGAAGCCATCACCAATGCCAGTTTTCTGTCAAATATTGACTTAATGACAGAAAACATTCACCTTCTGCTCCAAGCGCTGAATAACAACAGGAAACAGCCTTGAGCCAGCCCATCAAACAACGTCTTGAAAGTAGCCTGTCGACCGCCTCCGCCTCGGGCCGGGCGATCGCCAATTACATGCTGGCCAACCTCTATGAGTTACCGTTCCAGACCTCGGCCGATATCGCCGCCAGGCTGGGCGTCAGCGAATCCACCGTCGGGCGCTTCTGCCGCTCCATCGGTTACAGCCATTTCAAAGACCTGAAAAACGACCTGAAAGTCGACCTGGGCGAAGGTCCGTGGCTGGTGGGTGACCGTTTGCAGGAGTTCCGTCAGCAGTCCAGCCAGAGCCCTGAAGGCTTGCCGCGCAGCTTCGAACTGGAAGTCGGCGCGCTGATGAAAGTCTACGAATACAGCCTGACCCCGGCCTGGCAAACCGTCAGCCAGCGCCTGGCCACTCGGCGCAAGGTATTTGTTGCCGGATTCCAGACCGAACGCGGCATCGCCGCGTCCATGGTCCATCTGCTGCAGTACCTGCGCGACGGCGTGCAACTGGTGGACGGCGCCGCCGGGCATTTCGCCGACGTGCTGCTCAGTAACCCTGAGGAGTGCGCGCTGGTGGTGTTCGAAGCCCGGCGTTATTCCCGTCACGCCCTGAACCTGTGCCGCAAGGCCCGTGAAGCCGGGATTGCGGTCACCCTGGTCACCGACACTTTCTGCGACTGGGCCGAGCAAAACGCCGACGAAGTGTTCCGCGTACCCACCGAGTTCAATCTGTTCTGGGAGTCCACGGCGTCGATGCTGTCGCTGGTGCACCTGTTGGTCAACGAGGTGTGCAAGCAGTTGGGCCCCGAAGTCGAAAGACGTCTTGAAGCAACCGCTGCCTTACATAACGAGTTTGTTGGATACACATCCTCACCAGGACCAAAACAATAATCGAGGTGTTAGATGAAAAACGTCATTCGCTTTGCAAGTGCGTGTGCAATGGTCATCGCCGGTGTATCGGGCGCCCAGGCTGAAGTGCTGAAAATCGCCACCGAAGGTGCCTACCCGCCGTTCAACTACGTTGACTCGGACAACAAACTCCACGGCTTTGACGTCGACATCGCCAACGTCCTGTGCGAGCGAATGAAAGTCGAATGCACGATCGTCGCTCAGGACTGGGAAGGCATCATCCCGGCACTGATGGCCAGGAAATACGACGCAGTAGTCGCCTCGATGATTGCCACCGATGAGCGCAAAAAGAAGATCGCTTTCACCAATCACTACTACCGTACGCCGCTGTCGATAGCCGTGGCCAAGGACTCGAACATCACTGATGCCCAGACCAACTTCAAAGGCCGGTCGGTCGGTGCCCAGTCCTCCTCGACCCAGGCGATCTACGCCGAAGAGCATTACGGCCCGGCCGGTGCCGATGTGAAGTTCTATCCGACGTTGGACGAAGCCAACAGTGATCTTGTCTCCGGTCGAATTGACGGGGTGATTGCCGACAAGTTTCCGTTGGTGGCCTGGGCTCAAAGTACCGGCAAGGACTGCTGCAAGATCATTGGTGACGTCAACGGCACCACCGCCGACGCCTCCATCGCGGTGCGCCAGGGTGACGATGCCCTGCGTGAGCGCTTCAACAAGGCGCTGGATGAGATCGTCGCTGACGGCACCTATAAAAAGATCTCCAGCCGCTACTTCGCCTTCGATATCTATTGATCCCTCAGGTCCAGGGCACTGGCTCTGGACCTTCTTCTCCGGCACCCCTGCCCCGCGCTCCGTGTGAGCGCGTCGGCGGCGTGCAGGCTTAATTTCGCGAGAGGGTTCGGGCATGTTCGAACATCTGTCACTGTTATCTTTTGCCAGCGGCGGTTGGGGTTCGGCCTTGTTGGCCGGTGCTGTGGTGACCATCGCCCTGGCCCTCAGCTGTGTGCCGATCGGCTTGCCGCTGGGCCTGGGTGTGGCGCTGGCGGCGCGCTCCAGACGACGCTGGCTGCGGGTCTGGGCCACAGCGTTTTCAACCGTATTCCGTGGGCTACCCGAGCTGCTGACGCTGCTGATCATTTATTACGGTTGCCAGATCGCCGCGCAGAAGATTCTCGCCGCAATGGGCTATCAGACCGAAGTGACGATCAACACCTTCGTTGCCGCGATGATCGCCTTCAGCCTGGTGTTCGCCGCATTTTCCAGCCAGATCTGGCTCGGTGCCTTCAAGACCGTGCCCAAGGGGCAGTTCGAAGCGGCCGCGGCACTGGGGCTGTCCAAGCGCACCACCTTTCGCAAAGTCGTGCTCCCGCAACTGGCGCGCATCGCCCTGCCGGGTCTGTCGAATAACTGGCTATCACTGCTCAAGGACACCTCGCTGGTATCGACCATTTCACTGGTAGACCTGATGCGTCAGACCAACCTGGCCGTCAGCGTGACCAAGGAGCCGATGTTTTTCTACGCCGTGGCCTGCTTCGGTTATCTGTTTTTCTCGGCACTGTCCGGTCGCTTGTTCCACTTTCTCGAGCAGTACTTCAGCCGCCATCAACGGAGTGCCCGGCCATGAGCTTCGATGATGTGCTGAACCTGTTCCTCAGCCCCGAACTGATCGAGCGCTATGGGGCGCGCTTTATCGACGGGTTGCTGGTGACCGGCAAACTGGTAGCGATTTCCTTCACGCTGGGCGCCCTGCTCGGCCTGCTGATCGCCCTGGGCCGGCTATCGAGCAACCGTTTTGTGCGCAGCTTTACCGGCGCCTACGTGTACTTCTTCCGTGGCTCGCCGCTTCTGGCGCAGCTGTTCATGCTGTATTACGGCCTGGGTTCGTTCAAAAGTTTCTGGCAGGACGTCGGTCTGTGGTGGTTCTTCCGTGATGCCTGGTTCTGCACATTGCTGGCGTTCACGCTGAACACTGCGGCCTATCAGGCCGAAATTCTGCGTGGCAGCCTCCTGGCGGTCGCCCAGGGCCAGCGCGAAGCCTCGAAAGCCTTGAGCCTGTCGCGCTGGACGACCTTTCGCAAAGTCATCCTGCCGCAGTCGTTGCTGGTGGCCATCGGGCCGCTGGGTAACGAGCTGATCCTGATGATCAAGGCCAGCGCCATTGCCTCGCTGGTGACCATCTACGACCTGATGGGTGTGACCAAGCTGGCCTTCTCCCGCAGCTTCGATTTCCAGATCTACCTGTGGGCCGCGGTGCTTTATCTGCTGATCGTTGAAGTGGTGCGACGCAGCCTGAAACTGATCGAAGGCCGCCTGGGCCGTCATTTGAACTGAACCGACTTTCCCGGGCGGCCATCGCTGCCCGTGTACCAAGGATCTATCCATGCATTGCGAAACCATTGTTCTTGGCGCCGGGATTGTCGGCGTCAGCACGGCGTTACATTTGCAGGCTCGCGGCCGCAAAGTGCTGCTGCTCGACCGCCAGCAACCGGGCAACGGCACCAGCCACGGCAACGCCGGGTTGATCGAGCGCGCCAGCGTGATCCCCTACGCGTTCCCGCGCCAGTTCTCGAAGTTGCTGCGCTACGGTCTCAACCAACAGTCCGACGTGCGCTACAGCCTGCGCCATCTGCCCAAGGCCGGCCCATGGTTGCTGCAGTACTGGCGCCATTCTGGCCCCAAAGGACTGGCCGCGGCCACCCGCGCCATGCTGCCGCTGGTGGAGCGCTGCGTCAGCGAACATGACCTGCTGGCGGAACCGGCAGGCATGACCGGACTGATTCAAGGCGACGGCTGGATCGAAGCCTTTCGTGATCCGGCCGCATTCGAAAAGGCCCAACAGGATGCCTTGGATCTGAGCGAGTACGGGTTGAACTATGTGGTCCTCGACCAACAGCAGATCCACCAGCGCGAATCCGGGCTGCATGCCGACATTATCGGGGGCCTGCACTGGCTGGACCCCAAGACCGTCAGCGATCCGGGCGGCCTGACCCGGGGTTACGCCGAGCTGTTCAAAAAACGCGGTGGAACCTTCGTCCTTGGCGACGCCCTGACCCTGCGCCAAAACAACGGCCAATGGCAGGTGCAAAGCGACGAGGGCCTGATCACCGGCAACGAGGCAGTGATCGCCCTCGGCCCCCAGGCCCGAAATCTTTTCGAACCTCTGGGTTATCGCATTCCATTGGCGATCAAGCGCGGCTACCACATGCACTACGCGGCCAAGCCCGGCACACATTTGCATCACCCTATTCTCGATCCGGTGGGCGGCTACGTGCTGGCGCCGATGATGCGCGGCATTCGTTTGACCACCGGCATCGAGTTCGCCGACAGCGATGCCCCGATCAATGAAATCCAGCTGCGCCGCTGCGAAGAGCATGCCCGGCACTTCTACCCGCTGGGCGAACGCCTCGATGCCCTACCCTGGCTCGGTCGCCGGCCGTGCCTGCCGGACATGTGCCCGGTGATTGGCCCGGCCAGTCGCCACCCGGGGCTGTGGTTCAACTTCGGCCACGCTCACCACGGCCTGACCCTGGGTCCGGTCAGCGGTCGCCTGCTGGCTGAAATGATGACCGGCAGCATGCCGTTTACCGACCCGGCGCCCTACAGCGCCGATCGCTTCCATTGATTGCTGGAGACCTGAGCATGCAAACCAGTACTGCCCTGCTGCAACCCCCTGTGTTCGCTGCCCCCGATACCCGCAAAGTAGTGGTCGATATCAGCGGGCTGGACAAGTTCTACGGCGCCTTCCATGTGCTGCACGGTATCGATTTGAAAGTCCGCGAAGGCGAACGCATCGTCCTCTGCGGACCGTCCGGCTCCGGCAAGTCGACCTTGATCCGCTGCATCAACCGTCTGGAAATCGCCGAAAAAGGCAGCATCCTGATCGACGACACCGACCTGTCGCAGAACACCCGCCAAGCCGCCAAAGTGCGCAGCGAAGTAGGCATGGTGTTCCAGCACTTCAACCTGTTCCCGCACATGAGCGTCCTCGACAACTGCACCCTGGCGCCGATGTCGGTACGCAGCCTGTCGCGTAAAACAGCCGAAGAACTGGCGCGCAACTACCTCAACAAAGTCGGCATCGAAAACCAGGCCGACAAATACCCCAGCCAACTCTCCGGAGGCCAGCAACAGCGCGTGGCCATCGCCCGGGCGCTGTGCATGGAACCGAAAATCATGCTGTTCGACGAGCCGACCTCAGCGCTGGACCCGGAAATGGTCAGTGAAGTCCTCGACGTCATGGTCAAACTCGCCGGCAGCGGCATGACCATGCTCTGCGTCACCCACGAAATGGGCTTCGCCCGGCAAGTAGCTGAAAGGGTGCTGTTTCTGGACGGCGGAAAAATCATCGAGGATGCACCGCCGAATGACTTCTTTGGCGCGCCGAAGAGCGCACGGGCCAAAGCGTTTCTTGCGCAGATTGTGCATTGAGACGGGGCCGGGATCGGCCCCCTTTATCAGTCCGAATCTCTACTGATTCGACGGCGTAAGATTCCTGACAGGAATGCAATCCAGTCGAAACATGAATTTCCTTTATTCAATTGCTGGCGCTAACGTGGCAGCGAATTGACCAAGGAGGACATCTGATGCAGGACTCAAATCCCGACGCCGTTCAAAAGTTCGACGCCTCACGCGCAGGCGAATATGCCCGGCAGAGCCGTATCGCCCTGGCAGGCTATGAGGCGTGCCATGAGTTGGTTGCCTGTATGCTCGCGGCAAGTATTGGTTCGGGGCGCAAAGCCCGGATTCTGGTTGCCGGTGCAGGCGGTACAGCACAAGAGATCCTTACGGCAGCATCGTTAGAACCGCTCTGGTCATTTACGGCTGTAGACCCCTCATCACCGATGCTTGAGCTGGCAGTCGCTCAATTAAAGGCACGGGATTTACTGGATCGCACCGAGATTCATCTGGGTACGGTCGATGACCTTCCGCCAGGAGAGTTGTACGACGCTGCCACGCTGATTGGTGTTTTACACCACCTGCCGGGCGATGAAGCCAAACAGGACATTCTTGAATCGATTGCCAGGCACCTCAAACCGGGTGCTCCTCTGATCCTGGCCGGCAATCATTACGCCTACTCCAGCCAGCCGCTGTTACTTGCCGCTTGGGGCGAACGCTGGCGTCAGCAGGGAGCCAGTGCTGAAGACGTGCAAGCCAGGCTCGGTAAAATCCTTCAGGGTGCCGATCCTCCACATTCCGAAGCCGCGATACAGCAATTGCTCAACGATGCAGGTTTTGGCACCGCTACACGATTTTTCAGCAGCCTGTTCTGGGGCGCCTGGATAACCTGCAAAGAGGGCTGAACAGTCCCATTGCCCCTCTGTGAGAAGAACGTGCGATGGCCCGCATAGGCCATCGACGCTTCCAGCGTTTCAAACCGATCAGAGTGTATTCGGCGACACGATGATCTTTACGTTGTGCTCCTTGTTGTTGACCAGTTCTTCAAAGCCCTGACTGACGATCTGTTCCAGGTTGATTCGCCCGGTCACCAGTGGCGTGATATCCAGCCGGCCATCGGCAATAAAAGCGATCACATCGGCAAATTCGCCGTTGTAGGCCAAGGCCCCCAACACCTGTTTCTCGGTGGCTACCAGCTCGAAGAAGTTGAACTCGCTCGGCTCTTCGAAGATGCCCACCAGCACACATTTGCCTGCCTTGCGGATCAGATCGATGGCCAGTTTGGCCGTGTGTTTGTTCCCGATACATTCGAAGCTGACGTCCGCGCCCAGGCCACCGGTCAGTCGGCGAACTTCGGCCAGTGCGTCGCATTGGTTGGGGTCCAGCACGTGGCTGGCGCCGACTTCCACTGCCTTGGCCTTTCGCGCACTGGACATTTCCAGGGCGATGACCTGGGCGGCTCCGGCCGCTTTGGCGCACATGATGGTGCACAGGCCGATGGTCCCGGCGCCGACCACCACCACGTTCTGCCCCAACAGGCTGCCGGCTTTTTTCACCGCATGCATGCCTACCGCCAGCGGCTCGATCAGCGCGCCGGCTTCGGCGGGAAAGTTGGCCGGCAGTTTGTACAGCAGGTTGGCCGGGACGTTGACCAGTTCGGCGAAGGCACCGTTGTTCATCAACCCGGTGAAGGCCAGGTTCTCGCAAATGTTGTACAGCCCGTGGGTGCAGTAGTAGCAGGTGCCGCAATGCTGACAGGCATCGGCGGCCACTTGCTCGCCGACCGTGAAGCCGCTTACATCGGCACCCATCCCGACAATCTCACCGCAGAACTCATGGCCGAGAATGCATTGGCCCTTGATCCCGGTCAGCGGATGCGGCGCGTCTACCGGGATGAACACCGGCCCTGCAACGTATTCATGCAGGTCGGAGCCGCAGATGCCGCACCACTTCACGCGGATCTGCACCCAGCCGGCAGGTGGCGCGATGGGCAGCGGCACGTCTTCCACGCGGATATCGTTGCGGCCATGCCAGACGGCTGCGCGCATGCTGCGGGTTTGCTTGCTTAAAAGACTCATGGATCGTTTCTCCTTGAAATCGCTCAGTCCCGACTGCCGCGAAGGCAGCCGGGGACGCCGTCAGTGTTGTTGCACAAAGTCGAGAATCAGCCGGTTGACCTGCTCCGCCGCTTCCATTTGCACCATGTGCGCCTGGCCCGGGAGCAATTGGACCTGCGCTGACAAACCCTCGGTGTGCGCAACCGGAATGATCGCGTCATCGCTGCCCCAGATCAGCAGCACCGGTTGCGGTCCGTCTTGCACCACTGCACGCAGGTCGACCTGCTGTTGCCCTGCGGCGAACAGCGTCGAGGCCAGCTGGCGCAAGGCGCTATCGACACCTTCCAGTCGCTTGTACTTGAGCATGTCTTCGAGCATCTGACGGTTCACCAATTCTGCATTGGAGAACAATTGCACCAGTTGTGGCTTGAGCGCGTTGCGGTTGGTCGCGTCAATAAAGCCTTGCAGGTAATCGCCATTGATCTGCGCCCCCAGACCAGCGCTGCCGATCAGGGTCAGCGAGCGCACCCGCTGTGGTGCAAGCCGCGCGGTGTTCAAGGACACCGCCCCGCCCATGGAATGCCCGACCAGATGCACCGCCTCAATGTCCAGATGATCAAGTAACGCCAGTACCACCTCACTCAATTCATCAAGGTCACCGCGCAATAGCGTCTTGCCCGACTCGCCGTGGCCCGGCAGATCCAGTGCGATCGCCCGTCTCCCTGCGGCCAGCGCTTCGTGGTTGAACATCCAGTTGTTCAGATCACCGCCCAAGCCATGTATCAATAGCAGCGGCGTGCCGCCGTCTCCGCGCTCGAAATAGCGAATGATGCGCCCGTCCAGCTCGATCTTTTGCGGTGCTGGCCCGCTGTCTTCATCACCAGCATCTCCCGGCACGAAGCTGGCCTGGAACTGCTCGACCACCGCGTCGATTTCTTCCTCACTGGCTTCTCCCTCGACGATGATGCCGAGCAAGGCACCGACCGACAGGGTTTCGTCCTGACGCGCAATGGTGCGTCGCAATACCCCGGAAAACGGCGCTTCGACACTGCTGGAAATTTTATCGGTTTCCACATCGAGCACTTCATCGCCCTTGACGATGGCATCGCCCTGCTCCTTGAGCCAGACGTCGACCCGCCCTTCAGTCATCGACAGCCCCCACTTGGGCATGGTCAGGGTGTGGATCTGGCTCATGGGCGCGTCCTCCACTCGATGAGCTTGAGCACCGCGGCTTCGATCTTCGCCGCGTCAGGGATGTACAGGTCCTCCAGGGCGTCGGAGAACGGCACCGGAGTATGCGGCGCGGTGACCATTTCGGTCGGTGCCCGCAAGGCCGAAAAGGCTTTTTGCGCCACCAGTGCGCAAATGTCGGTGGCCATCGAACAGCGCGGGTTGGCTTCGTCGATCACCACCAGGCGTCCGGTCTTTTCCACGCTTTCAAGGATGCTGTCCTCATCCAGCGGGCTGGTGGTGCGCAGGTCGATCACCTCGCAGTCGATACCGCGCCCCGCCAGACTGCGGGCCGCGTCCATCGCCAGATTAACCGTGCGGCCGTAGGAAACCAGGGTTACGTCCTTGCCATCGCGAAGGACGTTGGCCTCGCCAAAAGGAATCGCATAGAGCTCTTCCGGGACCTCGCCTTGCATGCTGTAGAGCATCTTGTGCTCACAGAAAATCACCGGATCGTTGTCGCGAATCGCCTGGATCAACAAACCTTTGGCGTCATAGGGCGACGACGGGCAGACCACTTTCAAGCCGGGGATGTGGGTCCACAGAGAGGTGAGCATTTGCGAGTGCTGAGCGGCCGCCCGCAGGCCGGCGCCGACCATAGTGCGGATGACCAGCGGCGTAGAGGCCTTGCCGCCGAACATATAGCGGAATTTCGCCGCCTGATTGAGGATCTGGTCCAGGCAACAGCCGGCAAAGTCGACGAACATTAACTCGCATACCGGCCGCACACCGCAGGTCGCAGCGCCGACAGCAGCACCGACATAGCCCAGTTCGGACAAGGGAGTGTCCAGTACCCGTCCGGGAAATTGGTGGTAAAGCCCTTTGGTGACCCCCAGCACACCACCCCAGGCGTCGTTTTCACCGGGGGCACCGGCGCCACCCGCCACGTCCTCGCCCATGATGAATACACTGGGGTCGCGGCGCATTTCCTGGGCCAGGGCTTCATTGATTGCCTGTTGATAGCTGATTTTTCTCGCCATGATGAAGGTCTCGATTCTTGTTATTGGGGGCGTTCAGGGATAGGAGACGTAAACGTCGGTGAGCAGGTCGGCCGCCGTCGGTTTGGGATCGGATTTGGCCTTGCGCACCGCGTTTTCGATCAGCCGCTCGACCTCATCGTCGATCTGGTCCAGTTGGCTGGCATCGACCAGCCCGGCCCGAGTGGTGCGCTCGCGAAATTGCATCAGGCAGTCGTTATGCTCGCGAAAATGCTTCACTTCGTCAGGGGCCCGATAGGTCTGGGCATCGCCCTCGAAGTGGCCGTAGTAGCGAGTCAATTTGACCTCGATCAGCGACGGACCCTCGCCGGCGCGGGCACGTTCGACGGCGGCGCCGGCGGCTTCTTGAACGGCGAAGAAGTCGAAACCGTCCACCGTGACCCCAGGCATGCCAAACCCGGCGGCACGGTCGGCAATGTGATCGCAGGCCACTGACCAGTTGGACGCCGTGGCCTCGGCATAACCGTTGTTCTCGGCAATGAACAGGCACGGCAGATTCCACACCGAAGCCATGTTCATCGCTTCGAACACCGCGCCTTCGTTAGAGCCGCCGTCACCGAAAAACACCACCGCCACGCTGTCGGTGCCCTTGAGTCTGGCCGCCAGCGCCGCGCCGACTACCAGGGGTGCTCCGGCACCAACGATACCGTTGGCGCCGAGCATGCCTTTCTCGAAATCGGCAATATGCATGGAGCCGCCCTTGCCCTGGCAGACCCCGGTTTTCTTGCCGTAGATCTCGGCCATCATCCCGTCCACATCGACGCCTTTGGCGATGCAATGACCGTGGCCACGGTGGTTGGAGGCGATGCAATCGTCATCGCCAAGATGGGCCATGACCCCGGCAGCGGAGGCTTCTTCGCCAGCGTAGAGGTGGACAAAACCGGGAATCTCGCCGGTGGCGAACTCCACGTGCAGGCGCTCTTCGAAAGCACGGATGGTGCGCATCACCTTGTAGGCATGCAGCAATTGATCAGCGGACAGGTGTGTCGACATTTTTATTCTCCAGGGTTGTCTCGAGTCGAAAGATTCATGGGGTGTTGCGGGTGTTCACGGCCGATGGACAGCAGTCGGCGTCGCGCCGCGTAGGCCAGTGCGGCGGTTACATCGATGCTCAGCGGGCCGCAGGCGTCGAGGGTGACGGTGGGCCGGTCATGGGCGTTGAACTCGATTTCCCGTTCGCCATCCAGGGCCAGGGTGCCGCTGGGCAACGACAGGCAATGGGCGACACCCGGCTCCAGGCTGCCGGCGGCGAGTACCCCGCAGCCTTGCAACAGACCAGGCGCCAGCGGTACCAGCAGCGCCTCGCAAGATTGCGGATCAAGGCGCATCCAGGCTCCGCCCGGGGCCTGGCGGGACACCGGAAACCACAAGCCGCACAGCGCCGAAAGCCCGATGGCCTGGGGCTCGGCGAAAGTCACGAAAACCTCCGCCAGGTCCGCTGCGCGGCTGATCGCCCGAGCGCCGATAAACGGCAACGACGACACTGCAACGTCCACCAATGCCCATTCGCACACACCTCGGGTGGGCTCGCGGACTAACAGGCGTTTATTGCGTCGCAGGGCAATCTCGGGAGGAATCCGCCCGCTGGCGAAAAGCCCGCCAGCCAGTCCGGCACTGGTGGCTTCGCGCAATTCGGGAAAGGCGTTGTTAGTGCCGGTGGACAGGGTCAGTAACGGGATATCGCCAATCTCGGCCGCCACCGCTTTGTGGGTACCGTCGCCGCCCAGGACTGCAATCAGCGACACGCCGCGCTCGGCCATCAAACGCGCCGCCTTGCGGGTGTCTTCGACGCTCTGGCGCAGGGTGATGTCGAGAAATTCCAGAGCTGGCCAATGACTGGCGCGTGCCTGTCGGCCCTGGCTGTTCTTCAGCACTGCCGCGGCGATGCCGGTCATGTCGGTGGGGATCAGCACCTGCTCGACGCCAGTAGCACCGAATGCGGCCAGCAGACGCTGAATCACTGAGACCTTGTCGGTGCTGGAAAACAGCCCGGCATTGGCGGTCAACCGCCGCAGGTCTCGACCCGACGCCGGATTGGCAATGATCCCCACCGTCAATGGCGCACGGCTCATGGCGTAACCCGGACAGTCGAACAGCCAGGTCGGGAGCAGCCCAGGGAAACGGATCGGCAGTGGGACATAAAGGAACCTCTCGTTATTGTTATGGTTGCCTGGGCTAGAGCAAGGCCGATGCCATAACGCTGTAAGTCGCTGAAAACGCCCGAACTAGAGAGGTTCATGAAGAATATGGGAGCACCCGGGGCACGCCGTTTCTGAGACGCGGCATGTCAGGTTGCGCGCAAGGAAAGCGAGACGCTGAGACGTTGCGTCTCACCTCGATCGGTCGGCGTCCTGTCGCTTGTCTGAAGGCTATGAACAGCGCTTAATGGCCGCACAACTACAAAAAGCTGGAAACGGAGGCCCTATGCTTTCCGCACACTCTAAGGCCCATGTGGATTGCGTCAGTCGCGTACTGAAGAATGCCGCGCACTTGCCGCAAGTGCCGGTACCGAGCCTGATTCTCGATTCCTGGCGCCGCTCCATGGAGCAGCACCATCTCGACCCTGGCTCGTTGCAGGGGCCGCGTATTCTTTCGCAGAACGTGCTCAATGAATGCCGCGAGCGCTCCGAGCTGTTCCTGCGTATCGCCAGCGAAGAAGTTGCCCGCCTCCATGGCCGGGTACGCGACGCTGACTACTGCGTGCTGCTTACCGACGCACAGGGCCAGACCATCGACTATCGGGTCGAGGCGGCAATTCGCAATGACTGCCGCAAGGCCGGGTTGTATCTGGGCACCTGCTGGTCGGAAGGCGAAGAAGGCACCTGCGGAGTCGCTGCGGTACTCACCGCCAAGGCGCCGGTCACGGTCCACAAACGTGATCATTTCCGCGCAGCGTTCATCGGTCTGACCTGCTCTGCCGCGCCGGTCTTCGACCCACAGGGCGAGTTGCTCGGGGTACTCGATGTGTCGGCCGTGCAGTCCCCCGATGACCGCCGTTCCCAGCACCTGATCCGGCAAATGGTGGTGCAGAGCGCCCGGGAAATCGAACACGCATTTTTCATGAACAGCGTCCAGGGTTACTGGGTGCTGCGTGCCCACAGCACCCCCGGTTATGTTGATAGCCAGCCCGACTTCCTGTTCGCCTGGGATGAGGACGGCAGCCTCAAGGCGCTGAACCCGGCAGCACGCCAGTTTTTGCTGCAGCGCTACGGTCAACTCCCCGAGCATATCGGCCAGGTATTCGACCAGCAGATCCTGCATCGAGCGACGGACGAGTCCCTTTGCCTGCTGCGCAATCACGGCGGGCAGAGTGAACTGCATGCACGCTTGAGCGCCCCTCGCCGTCCTGCCAAAAGGTCCTCGCGGGTTGAAATCGCCGCCACGGAACTTGACCCGCGTATCGCCGAAAGCCTGCGCCTGGCGGTACGAGTCAAGGACCGTAACTTGCCGGTGCTGATTCAGGGGGAAACCGGATCCGGCAAGGAAGTGTTCGCCCGTCAACTGCACCAGGCGAGCAGCCGACGCGAGCGCCCTTTCATCGCGGTGAACTGTGCAGCGATCCCGGAGAGCCTGATCGAGAGTGAACTGTTCGGCTATGTTGCCGGGGCCTTCACCGGCGCATCGAGCAAAGGCCTGCAAGGCCTGCTGCAACAGGCCGATACCGGCACGCTGTTCCTCGACGAAATTGGTGACATGCCGCTGGCTTTGCAGACCCGGTTACTGCGGGTCCTGGCGGAGGGTGAAGTAGCGCCACTGGGCGCTTCTCGGTCCAGGGTCGTGGATATTCAGGTGATCTGTGCGACCCACCGTGACCTGGAAGGACTGGTCAGGAGCGGAGATTTTCGTGAAGATCTGTACTTTCGCCTCGGCGGAGCGCGCTTCCAGTTGCCGCCCTTGCGCGAACGCAGTGACCGTTTGGCGTTGATCAACCGCGTTCTCGCTGAGGAATCGGAGCTGTGCGGTGTGTCGGTGAAAATCAGCACCGCAGCGCTGGAGTGCCTGCTCGGCTATCGCTGGCCGGGCAATGTCCGTGAGCTGCGCCATGTCCTGCGCTACGCCTGCGCCGTGTGTGAGGCGCACGTCATCCAGCTGAGTCATTTGCCGGGGCAACTACAGGGTTCAGGGCTCGACGCCCTGCCCTCGACCGGCGGCAACGAAACCACCGATTGTCCAGAGCGTCAGGCGCTGCTCGATGCATTGGTCCGTCACCGCTGGAAACCGATAGCCGCCGCAAAAGCTTTGGGTATTTCCCGTGCGACGCTTTATCGACGGGTGCATCAGCACCGGATAGAGATGCCCGGAAGAAGCCCGGCTTGAATCGCGCCGGCCATGGCCAGGCTCTCCATCACCTGAGTGACCGCCCGAATGCGGTGATCGGCAGCCTCCAGTAACACATCGAGGGGAGCTTG
>NZ_JBWKTM010000005.1:347375-372755 GCF_059420325.1 Pseudomonas sp. GW821-FHT04C07 | reverse complement strand
GGCGAGGAACAGCAACGCAGGATATGGGCTGCTGGCGCCGAAGTTGACTAACAGAACTAGCCACACAGGCCACTAGGGATCAACCAGTCGCAGCCGACGACTGGCCGGGGAATTGATGATGTGCTTGACGATCAGTCCCACCGGCACCGCCCAGGTGAGGCCGCTGGCCGGGTCAGTGACCACGGCCACGGTTTCCGAGCTGGCGGCGATATCCAGGCGTCGGCGGTCATTGATGGATTTCAGCGCTCCATAGGCATGGCTAACCAGTTTTTCCGCAAGATGCATCGGCACGTTCAATCCTTGCAAGTGTTTCACCGCACGGCAGAACAGCACTTGATCGTCGGTGAGGTCATCGCGTTCATGACGGGTCAAAAATGCCTGGGCCGTGGCCAACAGCTCCGCATTCAGCTCCAGGCTCTCGCCAATGCCGCTCATGCTGACGACTCCATTTCTTTTTCCGCCAGCGGCCTGCTCACCTCCACGGGCCTTGCTGCCCGACGCAGATCGGGCCCTGCGCACGGCAACCTGACGGCCGGGTTGGGCATTCCGCTCGGGGAAAGCTCATGGGTCATCTCGAACTCCGCCCGAACTGACCAGCCGCATGCCTCCGACGTACATTGCAGGTACGCCACACGCAGGAAAATATGTCTGCCTTCGCTGGTTCGAATGCGCATCCGATTCAAACAGTGTGGGCAAACCATTTTGTAGGTACTCATACGTGACTCTCGTTCGTTAGTTGGTGGCAATCAACTGGATCAAACGCAATACTATTTAAAGCATTGGCCGATCCAGCCCGGCCCTGCGGATAACGTTCGCCAGACAAAAGGAAGTGAAACTGGCAGGCGCGTAGTTGGTATGCGTAACGGCTGCGGGAAATTTCCCTGATACTATTAGGAAGTTTCAACATTAAGTTCGTCTGATTCATAGTTGATGGTTGATTACACATACAAAAACATACTCATTACGCATAAATTAGGCACTCAAAACGAATAAGTCAAAAGGAAGAGGCTCAAATTGCGTAGCAAAAAATCACAAGCTGTTCTCACTCGATTAAAACTGGTCACCGGCACGAGCACCGATGCAGCTTTATCTTCAGCGTTGAAAATCAGCCCTCAAACCCTCAGCAGCTGGAAAGGACGTGACAGCACGCCATACGCAATATGCATAGACATCGCACAAACTCGCGGCATTTCCCTTGACTGGCTGTTGCTTGGCGAAGGGCCGATACAGCGGCACGTGGAAACCAACGCCACTGACGTTTCTCAAGAAGACACCACGCGGGAAAATACAATTCTCGCGTTGTGGCGGCAGTTGAACGAAGACGATCAGTCCGCCATACAGAGTGCACTGGAAGAGAAAAGGCGTCTGCGGGATCTGGAACTCAAACTTGCAGAAATCACTTCTACCCTGTCGACTCTCCAATACTCGCTCGACTCGCAAAAGTCATAGAGGCTCACTT
Organism: Pseudomonas sp. GW821-FHT04C07; assembly: GCF_059420325.1. NCBI lineage: Bacteria > Pseudomonadati > Pseudomonadota > Gammaproteobacteria > Pseudomonadales > Pseudomonadaceae > Pseudomonas > Pseudomonas sp. GW821-FHT04C07. The sequence continues at coordinate 371,296 of NZ_JBWKTM010000005.1, read as the reverse complement.
CCCTAATGCCAGTCAGTTAAGACATTACGCGAACCGTAGCAGCTGGCGAAGCCTGCGTCCGGCTGCGCAGCAGTCGTAAAACAGTCACTGCGGTATTCCAGACAAATCGTGGAAGCAGGATTTGCGACGGCTTCGCCGCCGGACGCAGGCTTCGGCAGCTGCTACGGGGGACAGCGCTGAACCTGAAATTCCTTAACTGACTGGCATTGGGCTCACTTCCCCCCTTTAAGACGCCGGATAATCTCTCCGAGATTGGCGCCGTCAACCCACTGCATCGCTTTGATGCTGATCGGTATGACCATCAATGCGCACAGGAATGCAGCGACACCACTGGTCAGGAAAGGGGCGAGTGGCAACGTCACCGGGGTGAACAGGTAACCGACGCCAGCGGACAACAACAATGAACCTATACGCTGCCAAGCCTTGAGGTTTTTCCGGGTGGTGGTGACTAACCAGGCCCCAAGGGCCGCTCCGAACAGTGCTTCGCCATCGATCGGCGGCAGTGTCGCTGCAACGCCCAACCCAAGTAGCAGTCCGCTGATGCTGCTGTAGGTCGAATCAGTCATGCTCATGGGCCTCTCGTTCGATGCTACCCATGGAGATAATCCCCAGTTCGATGGCCTTGAGCACTGCCGCGCTGCGCGAGCTGACCGCGAACTTGCGGCGAATATTGGAGAAATGAAAGTTGATCGTGGCTTCTGAGCAACTCTGAATCCGTGCGATTTCCCAAGAGGTTTTCCCTTGAGAACTCCATTGCAGAACTTGCGTTTCTTTAGGCGTCAGCCTGACAGGAGTGTTTTTATCGGCCCCATAAGGCAGACCACGGCAGACGACGGGATCATCCGCTTGACGGTATGACATGATGCAAATTCCCTCTATAGCCGAACGCCTGTGTGCAGAGCGTTCATCAATAGAGAGAGATATTGGATACACGCCTGCCCCCCGGCAACGCACCGAGGTTGTAGCGCCGCAAGGGACAAATCCGGGGGCAGAGGCCTACCTGAGAATCACCAACCTATTTGGCAATTCATTGCGCACATGGGTCACCGGCACATGCACCTTGAGCAGTTCACCGCAGGCTTCGATACAGGTGATGAACCCCTGCAAGGTCTGGCCCTGTTCCACTTGCTGGGTAAAGACGGCGACGATGGCATCCCAGCATTTGTTGTCCAGGCGTTTGGAAATGCCCTCGTCCACCAGGATTTCGACATAACGCTCCGCCTCGCAAACAAAAATCAGCATGCCGGTGCTGCCGACGGTGTGATGCAGGTTCTGTTCGAGGAACTGCCGACGCGCCAGGTTCGAGGCGCGCCAATGGCGTACCGAGCGCGGGATCAAGTGGGTGGTGATCCTGGGGATCCGGAACAGCAGGCAGAGGATGATAAAGCTGACCCACTGCACCAGCAGCAACGTATGCATGTTCATCCAGCCGGACAGGTAGTGCACGACGCCCGGCACGATCAGCGCCAGCAGGCTGGCCCAGAGCAGCGGAATATAGGCATAGTCGTCGGCCCGGGCAGCGAGAACGGTGACCAGTTCGGCATCGGTGTATTGCTCGACCCGCGCAATCGCTTCGGCGACCTTGCGCTGTTCGTATTCACTCAGTAACGCCATGTCTTCGAATACTCATTCATTATTTTTAGTACCGCGAGGATGAAGTCGCGCCACGCTGAAGCGGTTTTCGGTGCCTTCAAGCTGCGATTGCAGGGCCAGAAAGTTCTGGTTGGCCTTTGAGGTCCGGATAGCGCTCGGAAACCGCCATCAAACGGCTGAGGGCGCCGCTCAACTGGTCCTGAGCCTGCTTGAACTGCTTGAATTTTTCCGGGTCGTCCAGAATGCTGGCATCGACCTGGATCGAGGTGACACGCCCTTGCACAACCCTATGGAATGGAACTAGCGACCCTTTACATCGAGCTCTTGGGGCATAATCTACTGCCGCCACTGGATTGCATCGAGCCAATCAGCTAAAAGATGCCCTGCGCGAAAAAGCGTTCAGAAGTGTGCTGCATTTATCCGAACAACAATAGTCGCTCCCTAAATTTTGGCTATCCAGCGCGTTTCAACTGCGACTGCTTATAAGCCAGCGAGAATAATATTCATGAAGAAGTTGTGTTTGCTGGGCCTTGTTATCAGTCTGGCCAGTCACTCTGTATTGGCCGACACAAATCCCGCCCCCATTGAGAACAAGGACGCCTTCATCGCCAACCTGATGAAGCAAATGACCCTCGATGAAAAGATCGGCCAGTTGCGCCTGATCAGCATCGGCCCGGAAATGCCCCGCGAGATGATCCGCAAGGAAATCGCTGCCGGGCGCATCGGTGGCACGTTCAACTCGATTACCCGTCCGGAAAACCGTCCGATGCAGGACGCGGCGATGCGCAGCCGGCTGAAGATCCCGATGTTCTTCGCCTATGACGTGATCCACGGTCACCGGACGATCTTCCCGATCAGCCTGGCCCTGGCCTCGAGCTGGGACATGGACGCGATTGGCCTGAGCGGGCGCATCGCCGCCAAAGAAGCCAGTGCCGACAGTCTCGACATTACCTTCGCGCCGATGGTCGACATCTCCCGCGACCCACGCTGGGGCCGCACCTCAGAAGGTTTCGGTGAAGACACCTACCTGGTGTCGCGCATTGCCAAAGTCATGGTCAAGGCCTTCCAGGGCGCTAGCCCGAGTGCAGCGGACAGCATCATGGCCAGCGTCAAACACTTTGCCTTGTACGGCGCGGTCGAGGGCGGTCGCGACTACAACACCGTGGACATGAGCCCGGTCAAGATGTACCAGGACTACCTGCCACCCTACCGTGCGGCCATCGATGCCGGTGCCGGCGGAGTGATGGTCGCCCTGAACTCGATCAACGGTGTCCCCGCCACCGCCAATATGTGGCTGATGCAGGACCTGTTGCGCAAAGAATGGGGCTTCAAGGGCCTGGCGGTCAGCGACCACGGGGCGATTTTCGAGCTGATCAAACATGGCGTCGCGCGCGACGGTCGCCAAGCCGCGAAGCTGGCGATCAAGGCCGGCATCGACATGAGCATGAACGACACGTTGTATGGCCAGGAACTGCCGGGGCTGCTGAAGTCCGGAGAGATTGCCCAGAGCGATATTGATAACGCGGTGCGTGAAGTGTTGGCCGCCAAGTACGACATGGGCCTGTTCAAAGACCCGTACCTGCGCATCGGCAAGGCCGAAGACGATCCGGCCGACACCAATGCCGAAAGCCGCCTGCACCGCAGCGAAGCCCGCGACGTGGCCCGCCGCAGCCTGGTGCTGCTGAAAAATCAGGGTGAAACCCTGCCGCTGAAAAAGACCGCCAAAATCGCACTGGTCGGCCCGCTCGCCAAAGCGCCGATCGACATGATGGGCAGTTGGGCCGCCGCTGGCGTGCCGGCCCAGTCAGTGACCCTGTTCGACGGCATGACCCGCGCGCTTGGCAATCAGTCGACGCTGATCTACGCCCGTGGCGCCAACATCACGTCTGACCAGAAGGTCGTCGGTTACCTGAACTTCCTCAACTTCGATGCCCCGGAAGTGGTGGACGATCCGCGCTCGGCAGCGGTAATGATCGATGAAGCGGTCAAAGCCGCGCAACAGGCCGATGTGGTTGTGGCTGCGGTCGGCGAGTCCCGCGGCATGTCCCACGAGTCTTCGAGCCGCACCGACCTGAACATCCCGGCCAGCCAGCGCGAGCTGATCAAGGCCCTCAAAGCCACCGGCAAACCGCTGGTGCTGGTGTTGATGAACGGCCGCCCGCTGACCATTCTCGACGAGAAGGAACAGGCCGATGCGATCCTCGAAACCTGGTTCGCCGGCACCGAGGGCGGCAATGCGATTGCCGACGTGCTGTTCGGCGACTACAACCCGTCCGGCAAGTTGCCGATCAGCTTCCCGCGTTCGGTGGGGCAGATCCCGACTTACTACAACCACCTGAGCATCGGCCGTCCGTTCACTCCGGGCAAGCCAGGCAACTACACCTCACAGTACTTCGACGACACCACCGGCCCCCTGTACCCGTTCGGTTATGGTTTGAGCTACACCGACTTCAGCCTGTCCGATATGGCGCTGTCGGCCACTACCTTGAACAAGACCGGCAAGCTCGACGCCAGTGTGAAAGTTAAAAACACCGGCAAGCGCGATGGCGAAACCGTGGTGCAGCTGTATATCCAGGATGTCACCGGCTCGATGATCCGTCCGGTCAAGGAGCTGAAGAACTTCCAGAAAGTGATGCTCAAGGCTGGCGAAGAGAAAGTCGTGCACTTCAGCATCGAAGAGAACGACTTGAAGTTCTACAACACCCAGCTGAAATTCGCGGCCGAGCCAGGCAAATTCAACGTGCAGATCGGCCTGGATTCCCAGGACGTAAAAGAACAGAGTTTCGAGTTGCTGTAAAACCGCGACAGGCCTTGGATCGTTCCCACGCTCTGCGTGGGAATGCAGCCCGTGACGCTGCGCGTCACATTCAAGAGCGGACGCAGAGCGTCCGGTGAGGCATTCCCACGCGGAGCGTGGGAACGATCATGTGGTCACCCCCGTCGATCCAGCAGATTCACGACCAAGCGATCCACCCAACCCCAAACTCTTTGTTTGACCCGTCGCCACAACGGCCGGTTTCTCCACGCCTCAAGGCTGACAGCCTGGCTCTGGGCAAAGTCCGCCTCAAAACTCGCCGCCACCGCACGCGTCAGCTCAAGATCGAGCGCCTCCAGATTGGCTTCCAGATTGAAACGCAAAGTCCAGTGATCGAAGTTGCACGAACCGATGCTCACCCAGTCGTCGATCAAGACCATTTTCAGATGCAGGAAGCACGGCTGATACTCGAAGATCTTCACGCCAGCCCTGAGCAGACGTGGGTAGTAGCGATGCCCGGCGTAACGCACTGAGGGGTGATCGGTACGCGGCCCGGTGAGCAGCAGGCGCACATCGATACCGCGCGCTGCGGCTCTGCGCAACGAGCGGCGAACTTTCCAGGTCGGCAGGAAGTACGGCGTCGCCAGCCAGATGCGGCGCTGCCCGCTGTTCAAGGCGCGTACCAGCGATTGCAGGATGTCCCGATGCTGACGGGCGTCGGCATAAGCCACCCGCCCCATGCCCGGAGCGATCGCCGGTACACGGGGCAGCCGTTGCAGACCGAAGTTCGAGGCCGGTTTCCAGGCCCGGCGGTGACGGTTGGCGACCCATTGGCGGTCGAACAGCATCTGCCAGTCGAGCACCAACGGGCCGACGATTTCCACCATCACCTCATGCCATTCGCTGGTGTCCTCGCCCGGGGTCCAGAACTCATCGGTGACACCCGTGCCACCCACCACTGCCAGGCTTTGATCGACCAACAGCAGCTTGCGGTGATCGCGGTAAAAATTGCGCACCCAATGTCGCCAGCTCAACCGATTGTAGAAACACAGCTCGACACCGGCCTCCATCAATCGGCTGCGCAAACTCAAGGTGAAGGCCAGGCTCCCGTAGTCATCGAACAGGCAGCGCACGCGAACGCCGCGTTCGGCCGCCTGTACCAGCGACTGGACCATGGCTTCGGCGCAGGCTCCGGCCTCCACCAGGTACAACTCAAGCTCCACCTGGCGCTCGGCCCGCGCAATCGCCACCAACATGCGCGGGAAGAAACCCGGCCCGTCGATCAGCAGTTCGAAGCGATTGCCTTCGCGCCAGGGGAATACCGCGCCGCTCATGTCAGCGCGCCGCGAAAATCAGCACCGCACCCACCGGCACCGAGAGACTGATCGCCGACAAATCGGCAGCTTTGCGCAATGTAATCAGGCCCGGTGCCAAATCGAAGTCTTCGGCATTGAGCACCAGCGGCTCAAGGGTGACCACCTGAAAACGCCGGTCATCAAGCCTTGTGGCCAGCAGTTCGGCGTTGTAGCTCTGCTCCTTGCCGTGAAGCTTTACGGTCAGCGGTAACCGTAGTTCGAGCTGCGCACCGGGGGCGAGGTCTTTGATCGGCAGCAGATTGATTTGCGCGGTGATCAGCGCCTGCGGGAATGTCTTGATCTCGAACAGATCCTTGCGCATGCGCTCATCGCGTAGCGCATTCGCGCTATTGACCGACTCCAGCTCGACCTGTACTTGCGTCATGCCCGTGTCATCAACCTTGCCGTGCAGCGCCAGAAAGCGCTGAACTTCAGAGATATGGGCGTTCCTGGTGGTGACAAAGGACAGTCGTGAAGACTCGCCATCCAGATACCAGTCGGCGTGAGCAGGCAGGGCCGCGCAGGCCGTCAGCAGCAAAGTGCACAGTTTGAGTAACGAAGCGTTGGGCATAACAACTCATGGGCAAATAAACCTGAGTTGAACCTTAACCATACTCGCCGAACTTGCAAACTTTCATGAGCCCGGCAACCGATCAGCCTGTGGCAGCAACCGGCAACCCTGGCGCGTGCCTATCCAGCCAGCGGTGTGGGTTCGGCCCATGCCGCTGGCCGTCACACGCTTGCTCGCCGCATCATCAAAAAAACCGCTGATGGGCAAATATTGCTTCACATAGGCAGTGCAATACTGGGTCGGATTGTTCATCACATAGCGACAGGAGCAGTACTCCTTGGCGGTGTAAGCGCCAAGGATGTCGGGGAACGCCTGCAATGCCTCCCGTTCCTGCCAGCCCCAGCCGAGCGACGCCAGAACCAGCAAAATCAGCACACTGCTGAACGGTCTGCGCCGGACAAACCCGCGGCGGCTCATGGCAGCACCTGTGGGGTAAAAGCGGCCAACGCACGTTTGATCAACTCGTTGTGCTGGTAACTGCCATCGCGATCATCAGCATAACGCACGATCACCAGGTTCTCGCTGGGGATAACATACAGCGCCTGCCCCCAATGGCCCAGTGCGGCAAAGGTATCGGCCGGAGCATCCGGCCAGGGTTTGCCTGCACCCTCCACCGCACGATTGAGCCACCACTGGCCTCCGGGCACAACGTCGTCCTGCTTCGCTTGATAGTACGCAAAAGGCTGGCGATTGAACTCGACCCACTCCTTGGGCAACAACTGCCGATCGCGCCAACGACCGTCGCGCTGCATCAACAGACCGACTCGTGCCAGATCACGCGCGGTGAGGTAGCAATAGGATGAGGCGACAAAAGTACCGCTGGCGTCGGTTTCCCAAATAGCGTTGCGAATGCCCAAGGGTTCGAACAACCCGGTCCACGGATAGTCCGGATACTTTGCGCCGAGCAGGTTTTTCAGTGTGGCGGACAACAGATTGCTGTCACCACTGGAGTAGCGAAACACCTGCCCAGCCGCGCTGAGCTCAGCACGTTCGGCAGTGAACGCTGCCATATCGCCGCGACCCAGGGTGTACAGCATGGCCAGCACCGATGACTTCAACGGGGCGTATTCATAGTCTTCCTGCCAATCCAGGCCAGACGCCCAGTGCAACAGGTCGGCCATGGAAATCGCCGGATGCTTTTGCAGCGGCGGATAGAATTTCGCCGCAGGGTCCTGCAACGCAAAACGTCCCTCGCCATAAGCCACGCCCAACACGGTGGCCATCAGGCTTTTGCTGATGGACCACGTGAGATGCGGCGTATCGACGGTGGTCGGCCCGGCATAGCGTTCGTAAATCAGCTGACCGTCGCGGATTACCAGCAAGGCATCGGTGCGGATGCCTTTATGGGTAGTGTCGTCGCGGGTCTCAAAGGCGTAATCCTCCAGGGTTTTAAGCGCCAGACCGGTGACCTGAGGGCCTTGGGACCATTGTTCGGCAGGCCAGTTTTCGGCAATAGCCTGATGGTTCACAAACAGCAGCAGCGCGAGGAGCAGCGTCAAACCTTTGGGCATGGCAGGCACTCAGGGGATGAACCTGCTGAGCATAGTCGAGATAGATGACAGTTTTGAAGGTGAATACCGAGGACCCTTGGCTGCAAAAAAAAACCGTAGCAGCTGGCGAAGCCTGCTGCTACGAAAAGCGCGCGTTCTCAAGTCCTCCGTTTCAACCCGCCAACGCCTTGGCCAGCCGTTTGGCCCGCGCCACAGTGGCCAGGTCCAGCAGCGCCCGATCACGGTTCCACAGCTCAGCCCACTCCGGCGGGCCATCGTTGAACGCTTCGTTCAGCTCAGGCTTGAGCGAATCAAACTGTGCGAACAAACCACCCAGCAAGATATGCCCGGCATTTGAACCCGGGCTGTGCCGACTGACTTCGGCACACCCGGCCAGCAGCGCCAACAGCCGCAATTGCAGGCTCTGCGGCCAGTCGCTGTCGTGACCGACGCCATACAACCAGGCGCTCATGGCACTGAGCACATAGATGTCTTCCAGGGTACGGAACGGTTTGACGTAGGCGTCCCAACCGTCCCCGGCGAGCAATTCGCACTGGGCATAGTCGAGAAACAGACGGCCGTGGCTGATGTCCGGCATCAACGCGATGGCCGGTAATTTTTCCAGACGTACACCGGGCTCTCCGGGGTAAACCACCGCCAGACTCAAACGCGGTGGTTCATCCGGCCCTTCGCAGCGCGCGGCAATCAACAGCCAGTCCGCGGCATCGCCGGCCGTGACGAAATCCTTACGCCCGCTCAGTCGCAGGCCATCGAGACGGGTCTGCATGTCTGACGGTCGCAGGCTGCGCTGCTCGGTCGCGCACAAGGCACCCAGGCTCGGCGGCGCACTGGGCCAAAGCATGCGCAACGCTGCCTGGTAGCCCACCAGAAACGCCAGCCCCGGCGTTGCCATCAATCGACCACCGCGCACCGCCAGCTCGAACGGCGTCACGTTGCCCAACTTGTGTAACAAAGCCGCATAGCCTTCAGCCAGATCCGGACCGGCGGGCAACCGTGTGCAGCGGCTCAACAGGGCTTGCCAAGGCATAAGAGGTTCCTCAAAGGGCTGTCATACAAGCATCACCAAAGCTTCATGGCGATGACACCGGGGCTACATAGCCTGACTTTGCACAACAAAGTCGATCGGCTGCAACCCAAGATGGGTCAGTAGCCCGTAAGGAGATTCGCAATGACTCAGATCGCCCGCATCAGCGACACCGGCAATGAACGCCGCCTGCAAGCCGAACGCCTGATCGGTACCGAGGCATTGCAGGAAGCCCAGGCCTTGCGCTTCAACGTTTTCAGCGGCGAATTCAACGCCAGGTTAAAAGGAGCCGAGTTCGGTCTGGACATGGATGACTATGATGTTCACTGCGCCCACATCGGTGTACGTGACCTGAACACCGGCCGTCTGGTTGCCACCACTCGCTTGCTCGACCATCAGGCCGCCAGCAGCCTGGGGCGCTTCTACAGCGAAGAAGAATTCAGCCTGCACGGCCTGGTGCACCTCAAAGGCCCGATCCTGGAAATCGGCCGCACCTGCGTTGATCCGGCGTATCGCAACGGCGGTACCATCGCCGTGCTCTGGGGCGAACTGGCTGAAGTGCTCAACCAGGGCGGTTACAGCTACCTGATGGGTTGCGCCAGCATCCCTATGCAGGACGGCGGGATTCAGGCCCAGGCGATCATGCAACGGCTGCGCGAACGCTACCTGAGCACCGAACACTTGCGCGCCGAACCGAAGAAACCGCTGCCGCCCCTCGACATCCCGTCCAACGTAATCGCCGAAATGCCGCCACTGCTCAAGGCTTACATGCGCCTTGGGGCGAAAATCTGCGGCGAACCCTGCTGGGACGAAGACTTCCAGGTCGCTGACGTATTCATCCTGCTCAAGCGTGACGAGTTGTGCCCGCGTTACGCACGGCACTTCAAGGCGGCAGTCTGATGAGCCGGTTGCGGGTGTACGCACGGATTGCGCGGGTGTTGCTGGTGGTCGCGCTAGGTTTGAGCATGGCCAGCCTGTTCGGCTTTTTCGAGCGCATGGGCATCGCCAACTCCATGGTCCGGCGTCAGCGCTGGTCACGGTTTTTCATGGCGCGGCTGAGTAATGCCCTGCCCTTCCGTGTGACCGTTCAGGGGGAACTGCCGCAGCAACCAATGCTATGGGTCAGCAACCATGTGTCATGGACCGACATTCCGTTGCTCGGCATGCTGACTCCGCTGTCCTTTCTGTCCAAGGCTGAAGTGCGTACCTGGCCGGTCGCCGGCTGGTTGGCGGCGAAGGCTGGCAGTCTGTTTATCCGTCGCGGCTCGGGCGACAGCCAGTTGATCCGCAAACAGATGAGCCGTCATCTGGAGCAAGAACATCCGCTGCTGATATTCCCGGAAGGCACCACCACAGACGGCCGTTCGCTGCGCACCTTCCATGGCCGCTTGCTGTCTGCCGCCATCGACGCCGACGTGGCCTTGCAACCGGTGGCCATTCGGTATTTACGTGATGGACAGATCGATCCATTGGCACCCTTCATTGGCGACGATGACCTGCTGTCACACCTGATGCGCTTGTTTGCCAATGATCAGGGCGAGGTGGAAATCCACCTGCTCAAACCGATTGCCTGTCACGGTCAGGAACGTGCTGCATTGGCCTTTCAGGCGCAGCAAGCGGTGCAAAAAGCATTGTTTGATGAGGTCGCTCAACCTGCAGAACCGCGCCGTACCGGTGACCTGATCGCTGCCTGACCCCCGCGTCTGTAGGAGCCGAGCTTGCTCGCGATGGGATCGCCACGGTGTATCAGCCCAACCGAGGTGTCCGCATCGCGAGCAAACGAACGTCGCCCGACCCTTCCCACACTAGATCATCGCTGCGCTCAAGAATGTATTCGCAATTGTTCTTGTGAGAACGCCTGCAACTCTGGATAGAACACCCGAAAATCCTCACTCAACGGCTCATACAACTTTTCCAGTTCCTGCATGGCGCCAGCCAGTTCCTCGGGGCGCGACAAGCGCCGCGAGATACCCCGGAGCACTTGCTCCAGTACCGCAAAATCACGATACGAACCCAGCCAGTCATGGGCCGCCATGTGCGGCGCAATTTCCGCCAGGCGCCCTGGCAACCGGGGTTCAGCGGCCAGCACCCGATAAACGTCTGCAGTGAAACTGTCCAGCGGACGGTCGGTATACAGCTGCCAGTCCCGCGCCAGGCAATGGTCGAAGAACACGTCCAGCACGATTCCAGCGTAACGCCGCCGTGTCAGCGAAAACCGCGATAGCGACTGGCCGACCAGCGGGTGGCGATCGGTGAACATATCGATATGCCGATGCAGCGCAATGGCCGCCTCGATCTCCGGATCGAACTGCCCTTGCAGCCGGCCTTTGACGAAATCGCCATACAGGCTGCCGAGCAGTTGACCCGGGCGCTGACCGCCAAGGTGTAGGTGTGCGAGATAGTTCATAGAGCGCAGCTTAGCACCAGGCGCTGATATCGTTATAACCCGATATATCGATTTACGCTGATCTCAGACCAAAGTCATATTTGTATATCGCGAAATAACGATTTAAAGTTCGCTCCATCGCGATATAACGTTTTACCCACCCCGAGCACTGCCATGACCATCGACCTCGACGAAATAATAAAAGCCCTGGCGCACCCAGTACGGCGAGACATTCTCAACTGGCTGAAAGACCCGAAAGCTCAGTTCCCCGATCAAATCCACCATCACGAGTACGGCATCTGTGCCGGACAAATCGATCAACGCTGCGGCCTGTCGCAGTCGACCGTGTCCGCTCACTTGGCGACCTTGCAGCGTGCGGGGCTGATCACCAGCCAGAAAGCCGGTCAGTGGCACTTCTTCAAACGCAACGAGGATGTGATTCAGGAATTCCTGCGCACCATCAGCAAAGAGCTCTGACCCGGCACTTTTAAAAGGATTAAACATGCCCCTCTCGCTACTCATCCTGGCCCTGAGTGCCTTCGCCATCGGCACCACCGAGTTCGTCATCATGGGCTTGCTGCCCGATGTGGCGGCCGACCTCGGGGTGTCGATTCCCGGCGCCGGCTGGCTGGTGACCGGCTACGCCCTGGGCGTGGCCATCGGTGCGCCGTTCATGGCGCTGGCCACCGCCAAACTGCCACGCAAGGCCGCACTGGTAGCGTTGATGGGCATCTTCATCGTCGGCAACCTGCTCTGTGCCCTGGCCAGTGACTACAACGTGCTGATGTTCGCCCGGGTCGTGACGGCCCTGTGTCACGGCGCCTTCTTCGGCATCGGTTCGGTGGTGGCTGCCGGCCTGGTACCCGCCAACAAACGCGCCTCGGCCGTGGCCTTGATGTTCACCGGCCTGACCCTGGCCAATGTGTTGGGCGTACCGCTGGGCACTGCTCTGGGTCAGGAAGCCGGCTGGCGTTCGACCTTCTGGGCAGTGACGGTTATCGGTGTGATCGCGCTGATCGGCCTGATCCGTTTCCTGCCAGCCAGACGCGATGAAGAAAAACTCGATATGCGCTCGGAGCTGGCCGCCCTGAAAGGTGCCGGGATCTGGTTGTCGCTGAGCATGACCGCGCTGTTTGCGGCGTCGATGTTCACCCTCTTCACCTACGTTGCACCGCTGTTGGGTGACGTCACCGGTGTTTCGCCCAAGGGCGTGACCTGGACCCTGCTGTTGATTGGTCTCGGGTTGACCGTGGGTAACATCATCGGCGGCAAGCTGGCGGACAAACGCCTGGCGACCACGCTGATCGGGGTCTTCATCTCGATGGCGGTGGTCTCGAGCGTGTTGAGCTGGACCAGCGTCGCGCTGATCCCGACCGAAATCACCCTGTTCTTCTGGGCCTGCGCCTCGTTCGCCGCCGTTCCGGCCCTGCAAGTGAACGTAGTGACCTTCGGCAAGGCCGCACCGAACCTGGTGTCGACCCTCAATATTGGCGCCTTCAACATCGGCAACGCCCTCGGCGCCTGGGTCGGCGGCAGCGTCATTGCCCACGGTTTCGGCCTGACCAGCGTGCCCTTGGCCGCTGCTGCACTGGCGGTCCTCGCACTGCTGGTGACCCTGATTACTTTTCGTCAGAGCGGCAATGCCGAGCTGGCCCCAGCTACCAACTGATCATTAAGAGGGTTGTATCCATGGCAACTATTTTCGATCCAATCAAACTCGGCGACCTCGAACTGCCGAACCGCATCATCATGGCACCGCTGACTCGCTGCCGCGCCGATGAAGGCCGTGTGCCGAACGCGCTGATGGCTGAATACTATGTTCAGCGCGCCTCCGCCGGCTTGATCCTCAGCGAGGCCACTTCGGTCACGCCAATGGGCGTCGGCTACCCTGACACCCCGGGCATCTGGTCCAACGATCAAGTGCGCGGCTGGAGCAACGTGACCAAGGCCATTCACGGCGCTGGCGGGCGGATTTTCCTGCAGCTGTGGCACGTCGGGCGAGTTTCCCACCCCTCTTACCTGAATGGCGAAACACCGGTCGCCCCGAGCGCCATTCAGCCCAAAGGCCATGTCAGCCTGGTTCGTCCGCTGTCCGACTACCCGACGCCACGCGCACTGGAAACCGCTGAAATCGCCGACATCGTCGACGCCTACCGCGTGGGCGCCGAGAACGCCAAAGCCGCCGGTTTCGACGGTGTGGAAATCCACGGTGCCAACGGTTATCTGCTCGATCAATTCCTGCAAAGCAGCACCAACCAGCGCACCGACAACTACGGTGGCTCGCTGGAAAACCGTGCACGGCTGATGCTCGAAGTGACTGACGCAGTAATCGAAGTATGGGGCGCTGGCCGCGTCGGCATGCACCTGGCGCCACGGGCCGACTCCCACGACATGGGCGACGAAAACCCGTCAGAGACCTTCAGCTACGTCGCTCGGGAACTGGGCAAACGTGGCATCGCCTTCATCTGCTCGCGCGAGAAAGAAGGCGTCGACAGCCTCGGCCCGCAGCTCAAAGAAGCGTTCGGCGGCCCATACATCGCCAACGAACGTTTCACCAAAGACAGCGCCAATGCCTGGCTGGCCAGCGGCAAGGCCGATGCGATCGCCTTCGGCGTACCGTTCATCGCCAACCCGGACCTGCCAGCGCGCCTGAAAGCCGATGCCGAACTGAACCAGGCGCATCCTGAAACCTTCTACGGCAAAGGCCCGGTCGGCTACATCGACTACCCAGTGCTGTAAACAAAGCGCCTTAAACCAAAAAGCCCCGACTTTGATCGTTCCCACGCTCTGCGTGGGAACGCCTCAATGGACGCTCTGCGTCCGCAGTTGGGACGCGGAGCGTCCCGGGCTGCATTCCCACGCGGAGCGTGGGAACGATCATTTCAGCCGCTACCGGTCTTTTTGCAGGCACATTCCGGGAAAGGGGAGAGCAGCCCCCCAAACGCAAAAAGCCCCGACTCGAAAGAGCCGGGGCTTTTTGTTGGCAAAGCAATTTGCCTGGAATGTACTCGCCCCCCCTGTAGGAGCGAGGCTTGCCCGCGAAGGGAGCGATGCGGTCTGCCTGACCTACCGCGTTACCGTTCATCGCTGGCAAGCCAGGCTCCTGCAAAGAGCCGTCGATCAAGCGCTGATCGGGCACCCGGTCGCCGCTTGCAGTTCTTCCAGGCTCACACCCGCCGCCAGCTCCACCAGTTTCAGGCCCTGCCCGGTCACATCCAGCACCGCCAGATCAGTAATGATCCGGTCCACCACACCGACGCCGGTCAGCGGCAAGTCGCAGCGTTTGAGCAGTTTGTGGCTACCGCCCTTGGCGGTATGTTCCATCAATATCACCACGCGCTTGACCCCAGCCACCAGGTCCATGGCGCCGCCCATGCCTTTGACCATTTTGCCAGGGATCATCCAGTTGGCCAGATCGCCGTGTTCCGACACCTGCATGGCACCGAGAATCGACAGATTGATGTGGCCGCCACGGATCATCGCGAAGGAGTCGGCACTGTTGAAAAAACTGCTGCCAGGCAAGGTGGTGATGGTCTGCTTGCCGGCATTGATCAGGTCAGGATCGACTTCATCTTCAAGCGGAAACGGACCGATACCGAGCAAACCGTTTTCGCTCTGCAGCCAGACGTCCATGCCTTCGGGAATATAGTTGGCCACCAGTGTCGGCAAACCGATACCGAGGTTCACGTAGAAACCGTCCTGCAATTCTTGAGCGGCGCGCTGCGCCATTTCTTCACGAGTCCAGGCCATGATCAGGCGCTCCGCATAGTGCGTTGTTCGATGCGTTTTTCAGGGGTGGCGTTGAGCACCAGACGCTGCACGTAGATCCCCGGCAAGTGGATCTGGTCGGCATCCAGTTCGCCTGTCTCAACAATCTCTTCCACTTCGACAACACAGACTTTCGCCGCCATGGCGGCCAGCGGGTTGAAATTGCGGGCGGTCTTGTTGAACAGCAGATTGCCCGACTTGTCGGCCTTCCAGGCTTTGACCAACGCCAGGTCGGCACGCAGCGAACGCTCCATCACGTACCACTCGCCATCGAACTCACGGGTTTCCTTGCCTTCGGCCACCAGAGTGCCGTAACCGGTCTTGGTGAAAAACGCCGGTATACCCGCACCACCAGCGCGGAGCTTTTCCGCCAGAGTCCCTTGCGGGGTGAACTCCAGTTCCAGCTCGCCGGCCAGGTACTGCCGCTCGAACTCTTTGTTCTCGCCGACGTATGAGGAAATCATCTTGCGGATCTGCCGGGTGGTCAGCAGTTGACCCAATCCGAAACCATCGACCCCGGCATTGTTGCTGATCACCGTCAGCCCGCTCTTGCCGGTGTCACGCAAGGCGGCGATCAAGGCCTCAGGGATACCGCACAACCCAAAGCCACCTACCGCAAGGGTCATGCCGTCTTCGACGAGACCTTGCAGGGCGGATTCTGCACTCGAGTAAATCTTGTTCACAGGTTTTTCCTCGAATTCACCACGACCCGCAGGCATGCGGACGCGGCCTGTTTGCTCTGGTCGGGAGGAGCCAGGACCATCAGCCACCACCCCTCCCCCGATTCGGCTGCCTCGTCAGCTTAGCCCCTGCGCTGCCCCCAGGCCACGGCAAGACCGCTCAGGCAAATCACTGCAATCCCGATGATGCCGAAGATGTCCGGCGTATGGTCAAAGATCAGGTAGCCGTACATTCCGGCAAACAGAATCTGCCCGTAGCTGAACGGCGCGAGCATCGCCGGGGCGGCATGGCGAAAGGCCTGGGTCAGCAACATATGGCCAAGCATGCCGCAGGTCCCCAGACCGATCATGAACAGAGCGTGAACCAGCGTTGGCGTGCTCCAGAAAAATGGCAGCAGCGCGCTCATGATCAACGAGTTGAGAATACCGGTAAGGAAGTTGCTGGTAGTCGGGCTGTCGATGCCGCTGAGTTTGCGGGTCAGCAGTTGATAGAAGCCAAAACACAGCGCCGAGCACAGCGGCAGGAAAATCGCCGGCGTGAACAGTGCCCCGCCCGGCCGCACCACGATCAGCACCCCGACAAAACCGGCCAGCACCGCCAGCCATTGGCTGCGCGTGACCTGCTCACCCAGCAACGGGACGGACAACGCGGTAACCAATAAAGGCGCGAGAAAGTTGACCGAAGTGGCTTCCGCCAACGGGATATAGCGCAAACCTGTGGTGAAGAACAGGCTGGTGCCAATCAGGCACAGGGCGCGAAGCAACTGCAAACCCGGGCGTTTGGTGCGCACCACTGCCGAAAAACCAGTGCGCGGCACGAAGATCACCAGCATCAACAGCGTGTGCACCACATAACGTGCCCACACCACCATGACGATGGGGTAAAACACCGACAAGTACTTGGCCAGCGTGTCGTGACTTGCAAACAGCAAAACCGCCAGGCAAATCAGTGCGATTCCTCTGATCGGCTGCTCAGCTCCGTTGAACAACGGGGTGTTTACACTCATTCACACACTCGCACAATTTTCCTACAAAATACGTAGCTCGCTATCTATCAAGATATAACCAGCACGTATATAAAAGCACCCCATCGAAACAAGGCAAACGCAGGATCGATCTTCGCTCGCCTTAAGTGTTGACACAACTGGTCTCAATTACGCATTTTGTCTTAATTGCGCAAGCTCGGACTCCAGCGCAGCATGTCCAACCCGGTATCGACCCAACGCTCGGCTTCTGTGTGCAGTTCAAAACCGTCAGGAGCCAGAAGCCACTTGTAAAGGATGCCGTTGATGAATGCATGCATGCTGATCGCTGCGCGGGCGGTATCCAGATTCTCGGGAAGCTGCCCACGATTCACCGCATTACGCAACGCCAGGCCGATACGCACATTGCAATCCAGGCTGGCGACGCGGCGCTGCTGACGCAGATCGCACATTTCATCGGTGAACTCGCACTTATGAAACAGAATCTCATTAATGCGTCGGGTCTTCGGGTCTAGGGCAACTTGATGAAACAAATGAATCAGCAGCTTGCGCATGCAACCCAACGGGTCGAGCTCCTCTTCATTTTCACTGGCCTTGGCCATCTCATCCAGCGGCTCATGCAAAGTGTCGAGCATGGCCTGAAGCAGATCCGCCTTGTTACTGAAATGCCAATAAATGGCCCCGCGCGTGACGCCAGCCAGCGCCGCGATATCCGCCAGCGTGGTACGCGCCACACCACGCTCATAAAAGGCTTTCTCTGCCGCTTCGAGTATCTGGCTACGGGTTTCCTGAGCTTCCTCTTTGGTACGACGGACCATGGCAGTACAACCTCAATCAGGGTGCCTCAGACGGCACCGGACCTTAATCTGAGCTTAATAGCGGGCGGCGATTGTTATGCCTTCCCCAACCTACAATTCGTGCTTTGTAACAGCCCGGGTACGCGCCCCGGTATTTACAAACAACCATGAACGTAAGTATATTAATTAGCAAGCTACTTATCTACCCAGCGCACATTTTTTACCTTTCCACTTTTCTTGTGCGCATTTCGCGCGCCTGACCCGAGGATTTTCATGCAATTCAAGCCAGTTGTTACCGCTCTGGTCACTGCCGTCGCCCTGGCATCGCTGCTTGGCGGATGCAAAAAGGAAGAGGCGGCACCTGCCCCACAAGTCCCTCAGGTCGGCGTAGTGACCCTTCAACCCCAGGCCTTCACCCTGACCTCCGAACTTCCTGGCCGTACCACGGCCTACCGCATGGCGGAAGTCCGCCCTCAGGTCAACGGCATCATTCTCAAGCGTCTGTTCAAGGAAGGCGGCGACGTCAAAGCCGGCCAACAGCTGTACCAAATCGATCCGTCGGTCTATGAAGCCACCCAGAAAAGCGCCGAAGCGAACCTGCAGTCGACCAAGTCGATTTCCGATCGCTACAAACAACTGGTCAGCGAGCAAGCCGTAAGCCGTCAGGAATACGACACTGCCGTGGCCAATCGTTTGCAATCGGAAGCAAGTCTGCAAAACGCACAGATCAACCTGCGTTACACCAAAGTGCTAGCGCCACTCTCAGGCCGTATCGGTCGCTCTTCGGTCACCGAAGGTGCACTGGTCAACAGCGGCCAGGCCACCGCCATGGCGGTGATTCAGCAACTCGACCCGATCTACGTCGACGTCACTCAGTCGTCGGTCGAGTTGCTTGAGCTGCGCCGCGAACTGGAAAGCGGTCGCCTGCAAAAGGCCGGCGAGAATGCGGCCATGGTCAAGCTGACCCTGGAGGACGGCAGCCAATACAAACCGGAAGGCAAACTGGAGTTCTCCGAAGTCTCGGTCGACGAAACAACCGGTTCCGTGACCCTGCGCGCGGTATTCCCGAACCCCGACCACACTCTGCTGCCGGGCATGTTTGTCCATGCGCAGTTGCAGACTGGCGTGAACGCCGCGGCGATTCTCGCTCCGCAACAAGGCGTGACCCGTGACCTGAAAGGCACCCCCACCGCTCTGGTGGTTGGCCCGGACAACAAAGTCGAGCTGCGTCAGCTCAAGGCCAGTCGGACAGTCGGTAGTCAATGGCTGATCGAGGATGGCTTGAAGGCGGGCGATCGGCTGATTACCGAAGGCCTGCAATTCGTCAAACCTGGCGTTGAGGTCAAGGCCAGCGAAGCGACCAACGTTGCGGCGAAAAACCCGACCACTGCGCAGGCAACAAACAAAGCTGCAGGCGGCAAAGGGGAGTAAACCATGTCGAAATTTTTTATCGACCGTCCGATTTTCGCCTGGGTAATTGCTCTGGTGATCATGTTGGTCGGGGCTCTATCGATCCTCAAATTGCCGATCAACCAGTACCCGAGCATCGCGCCACCGGCGATCGCCATCTCCGTTGCCTACCCAGGCGCTTCTGCACAAACCGTGCAGGACACCGTGGTTCAGGTCATTGAGCAGCAGCTCAACGGTATCGACAACCTGCGTTATGTGTCATCGGAAAGTAACTCCGACGGCAGCATGACCATTACCGCGACCTTCGAGCAGGGCACCAACTCCGATACCGCGCAGGTTCAGGTCCAGAACAAACTGAACCTGGCCACCCCGCTGCTGCCGCAAGAAGTGCAACAGCAGGGCATCCGTGTCACCAAGGCAGTGAAGAACTTCCTGCTGGTCATCGGTGTGGTCTCGCAAGACGGCAGCATGTCCAAGGACGACTTGTCCAACTACATCGTCTCCAACATGCAGGACCCGATCTCCCGGACCGCAGGTGTCGGTGACTTCCAGGTGTTCGGTGCCCAGTACGCGATGCGTATCTGGCTAGACCCGGCCAAGCTGAACAACTTCAACATGACGCCGGTGGACGTGAAGACCGCCATCGCTGCGCAGAACGTCCAGGTGTCGTCCGGGCAACTCGGTGGCTTGCCAGCCGTTTCTGGCCAGCAACTGAACGCAACCATTATCGGCAAGACTCGCCTGCAAACGGCCGAGCAGTTCAAATCCATCTTGCTGAAGGTCAACAAAGACGGCTCGCAAGTGCGTCTGGGTGACGTGGCCGATGTCGGCCTTGGTGGTGAGAACTACAGCATCAGCGCCCAGTTCAACGGCCGGCCGGCCTCCGGTCTGGCGGTCAAACTGGCCAACGGTGCCAACGCTCTCGATACCGCAAAGGCCTTGCGCAAGACCATCAGCGACCTGGAACCCTTCTTCCCTGAAGGGATGAAAGTGGTGTTCCCGTACGACACCACTCCAGTGGTGACCGAGTCGATCAAGGGTGTGGTTGAAACCCTGGTCGAAGCGATCGTGCTGGTGTTCCTGGTGATGTTCCTGTTCCTGCAGAACTTCCGCGCTACCGTTATCACCACGATGACTGTGCCGGTTGTGTTGCTGGGTACCTTCGGGATCCTCGCGGCCTTTGGCTTCAGCATCAACACCCTGACCATGTTCGGTATGGTGTTGGCCATCGGCTTGCTGGTGGACGATGCCATCGTCGTGGTGGAAAACGTCGAGCGGGTAATGAGCGAGGAAGGACTGTCGCCCAAGGAAGCCACCAAGAAGTCCATGGGGCAGATCCAGGGCGCACTGGTCGGTATTGCGCTGGTGCTATCGGCAGTACTGCTGCCCATGGCGTTCTTCAGTGGCTCGACCGGGGTGATCTACAAACAGTTCTCGATCACTATCGTTTCAGCCATGGCGCTGTCGGTAATGGTCGCCCTGATCTTCACCCCGGCGCTGTGCGCAACCATGCTCAAGGCCATTCCAAAAGGTGAGCACGGCGCACCTAAGCGCGGTTTCTTCGGCTGGTTCAACCGCAACTTCGACCGTAGCGTGAAAAGCTACGAGCGCGGTGTCGGCAACATCCTCAGAAACAAGGCTCCGTACCTGCTGGCTTACGTGATCATCGTGATCGGTATGGTCTGGTTGTTCGCCCGTATCCCTACTGCGTTCCTGCCGGAAGAAGACCAGGGCGTACTTTTCGCTCAGGTGCAGACCCCGGCCGGCTCCAGTTCCGGACGAACTCAGGTGGTGGTCGACGAGATGCGCGAATTCCTGCTGCGCCCAAGCGCGCAAGGCGGTGAAGGCGACGCCGTCAACTCGGTGTTTACCGTGACCGGCTTCAACTTCGCCGGCCGTGGCCAGAGCTCGGGTATGGCATTCATCATGCTCAAGCCATGGGGCGAACGCTCTGCAGAAAACAGCGTGTTCAAGCTGGCTGCCCGGGCTCAGCAGCACTTCTTCACCTTCCGTGACGCGATGGTGTTTGCCTTCGCGCCACCGGCAGTACTGGAGCTGGGTAACGCCACCGGTTTCGACGTGTTCTTGCAGGATCGCGCCGGTATCGGTCACGACAAGCTGATGGCTGCACGTAACCAGTTCCTGGGTATGGCAGCGCAAAGCAAGGTACTGTCGCAGGTGCGCCCGAACGGCCTGAACGATGAACCGCAGTACCAACTGACCATCGACGATGAACGCGCCAGCGCCTTGGGCGTGACGCTGTCAGACATCAACAGCACCCTGTCGATCGGACTGGGCAGTAGTTATGTCAACGACTTCATCGACCGCGGTCGGGTGAAGAAGGTCTACATCCAGGGTCAGCCCGGTGCCCGCATGAGCCCCGAAGACCTGAAGAAATGGTATGTGCGCAACAGCGCCGGCACCATGGTTCCGTTCTCGGCCTTCGCCAAGGGTGAATGGATCTACGGCTCGCCGAAGCTGGCCCGTTACAACGGCGTCGAAGCCATGGAAATCCTCGGTGCCCCGGCGCCCGGCTACAGTACCGGTGAAGCCATGGCCGAAGTCGAAGCCCTGGCCAAGAAGCTGCCGGCCGGTGTCGGTATTTCCTGGACTGGCCTGTCCTACGAGGAGCGTCTGTCCGGCTCGCAAGCGCCGGCGCTGTATGCGCTGTCTCTGCTGATGGTCTTCCTCTGTCTGGCAGCGCTGTACGAAAGCTGGTCGATTCCGATCGCGGTCATGCTGGTGGTTCCGCTGGGGATTATCGGTGCCCTGCTCGCCACGAGCTTGCGTGGCCTGTCCAACGACGTGTACTTCCAGGTGGGCTTGTTGACGACCATCGGTCTGGCATCGAAAAACGCCATTCTGATCGTCGAGTTTGCCAAGGAATTGCATCATCAGGGACGTAGTCTGACCGATGCGGCCATTGAAGCCTGCCGGATGCGTCTGCGGCCGATCATCATGACTTCGCTGGCATTCGTGCTCGGCGTGGTACCACTGGCAATCTCCACAGGCGCAGGTTCGGGCAGCCAGCATGCAATCGGTACCGGGGTAATTGGCGGCATGATCACCGCCACTGTTCTGGCGATCTTCTGGGTGCCGTTGTTCTTCGTCACAGTGTCCTCCTTAGGCCGCAGAGAAAACGTGGACGAACTGGACACCATTGAAACTCAAACCGAGGCTAGCCAATGAGCAAGTCGCTACTTTCCCTGGCAATTACCGCGTTCGTGCTCGGTGGTTGCTCGCTGATACCCGATTATCAGCAGCCAGAAGCACCGGTCGCGGCGCAATGGCCGCAAGGTCCAGCCTACAGCCCTACGGAGGCCGCCAACGTGGCGGCCGCTGAACAAGGCTGGCGGCAGTTTTTCCATGACCCGGCACTGCAACAGCTTATTCAGACCGCACTGGTGAACAACCGCGATCTGCGCGTTGCGGCCCTGAACATCGACGCCTTTGCGGCTCAATACCGCATCCAGCGCGCCGACTTGTTCCCGGCCGTCTCGGCGACCGGCAGCGGTAGCCGTCAACGTACTCCGGCGCGCCTGTCGCAAACCGGCGCAGAACACATCACCAGCCAGTATTCGGCGACTCTGGGCGTCAGCGCCTATGAGCTGGATTTGTTTGGCCGCGTTCGCAGCTTGAGCGAACAAGCCTTGCAAACCTATTTCTCCAGTGAAGAGGCCCGTCGCAGTACTCAGATCAGCCTGGTGGCCAGCGTGGCCAACGCCTACCTGACCTGGCAAGCCGACAAGGAACTGCTGAAGCTGACCGAGACCACCCTGGGTACATACGAGGAGAGCTACAGACTTACTGCGCGCAGCAACGAAGTCGGTGTGGCCTCGGCCCTCGACCTGAGCCAGTCGCGGACCTCCGTAGAGAACGCACGAGTGCAATTGGCGCGTTATACCCGCCTGGTAGCACAGGACGAAAACAGCCTGGCGCTGTTGCTGGGCACCGGGGTTCCGGCCAACCTGCCAGGCGGTCAGCCGCTGGCTGGCGACCTGCTGAGTGAAGTACCCGCCGGTCTGCCTTCTGACCTGCTGCAGCGTCGCCCGGACATCCTTGCAGCCGAACACAAGCTCAAGGCTGCCAACGCCAACATTGGCGCGGCACGGGCAGCGTTCTTCCCGAGCATCAGCCTGACCGCCAACGCCGGCACGCTGAGCCCGGATCTGTCCGGTCTGTTCAAAGGTGGTTCGGGGACCTGGTTGTTCCAGCCGCAAATCAATCTGCCGATCTTCAATGCCGGCAGCCTGAAAGCGAGCCTGGATAACTCGAAAATCCAGAAAGACATCACCGTGGCACAGTACGAAAAGTCCATCCAGACCGCCTTCCAGGAAGTCTCCGATGGCCTGGCCGCACGCCAGACCTTCAACCAACAGTTGCAGGCCCAGCGTGATCTGGTCAGTGCCAACCAGGCTTACTACCGTTTGGCCGAGCGTCGCTACCGGATCGGTATCGACAGCAACCTGACCTTCCTCGATGCCCAGCGCCAGCTGTACAGCGCGCAGCAAGCATTGATCACTGACCGTCTTTCGCAGCTGGTCAGCGAGGTCAATCTGTACAAGGCCCTCGGTGGCGGCTGGAACGAACAAACCGCGCAGAACGAGCCGATCAAGGAAGAGGCGCCGAAGCTCAAGCTGCTCTGAAAGCCTGAGTAAGGATCGCTGAGCGCTCCTTGATGAGTAAAAAATCCGGAGCCCGATAAGGGCTCCGGATTTTTTTTGCCTGTTCCACAGGATTCGAGCGCTAACTCTCGTAGCAGCTGACGAGCTTGCGAGGCTGCGTTCGACTGCGAAGCGGTCGTAAATCAGACAACACGCTCTTCAGGTAAACCGCGCGCACAGGTTTTGCGAGGACTTCGTCCTCGAACGCAGCCTCGCAAGCTCGGCAGCTGCTACGGCGCCCGGACAAGCACTCACAGCGTGTTTGAGATCGTTGACGAGGCATTCACTGCCGAATCGTGTGGAGCCTGCCTGGCACACCGCACAGGAGCGTTTACCGGCATCCCACACGATGCCAAACCCTTTCATAAAAAGCGCACAAAAAAAAACGCCCCAAGCCGTGAGGCTTGGGGCGCTTTTCATGTTT
>NZ_JBWKTM010000005.1:145988-347277 GCF_059420325.1 Pseudomonas sp. GW821-FHT04C07 | reverse complement strand
TTGGTGCACTCGACAGGATTCGAACCTGTGACCGCTCGGTTCGTAGCCGAGTACTCTATCCAGCTGAGCTACGAGTGCAATTTGTGTTTGATAGACCAGACCACCCTGGTTGAAGCAAGTTGCTCGCATTACTGCAAACAACCCTTAAATGGTGCACTCGACAGGATTCGAACCTGTGACCGCTCGGTTCGTAGCCGAGTACTCTATCCAGCTGAGCTACGAGTGCATTTGTTGCCGCGCATTATAGGCCGTAGAATCTTTTTGTAAAGCACTTTTTCTAGTAATTTCAACAACTTACAGAACAAGCCAGATTACAACGTACTAAATAAATAATGGCGGAGAAGGGGGGATTCGAACCCCCGACACCCTTTTGAGGTGTACTCCCTTAGCAGGGGAGCGCCTTCGGCCACTCGGCCACCTCTCCGCAACACGGGGCGTATCTTAACCAACCTTTTCCCCGTTTGCAAACATAAAAAACGATAAAAATTAATGGCTTGGTTCTTCGTCCTTCTCTTTCTTTATACGCAGGTAAATTTCCTCACGGTGAACCGCCACCTCTTTGGGTGCGTTGACACCAATGCGCACTTGATTTCCTTTGACGCCGAGCACGGTCACAGTGATTTCGCCATCACCAATAATCAGGCTTTCTGCGCACCGACGAGTCAGAATCAGCATACCTTTCTCCTCACGCATTTCAGTTCAGGGACAACAGTCTGCAAAAAAAAGGCACTCGACCTACAACCAGAACGGTCGCAGCCCTGCATGCCTAAGTATTGACTAGCACGAGCAAAAGAACAGTTTTCCGTCGCACCGATCAAAAAACGAAGGGCGCGGATAACCGCGCCCTTCGGGCAACGCGTCACTCGCCCTGTCGGGCCGCCGCGTCGAGTTCGAAAGCCGTGTGCAGAGCGCGCACAGCCAGTTCCAGGTACTTCTCTTCGATGACGACCGAAACCTTGATTTCCGACGTCGAGATCATCTGGATGTTGATGCTTTCTTTAGCTAGCGCTTCGAACATGCGGCTGGCGACACCTGCGTGAGAACGCATGCCCACACCGACGATCGACACCTTGGCAATCTTGGTATCACCCACCACTTCACGCGCACCGATTTCACGCGCGGTGTTTTCCAGGACCGACTGAGCCGCCTGGTAATCATTGCGGTGAACCGTGAAGGTGAAGTCGGTGGTGTTATCGTGCGCCACGTTCTGCACGATCATGTCGACTTCAATGTTCGCGGCGCTGATCGGGCCGAGAATTTTAAAGGCTACGCCCGGGGTGTCTGGCACACCACGGATGGTCAGCTTGGCTTCATCGCGGTTGAAGGCGATGCCGGAAATGATCGGCTGTTCCATGGATTCCTCTTCATCAATAGTAATGAGGGTACCCGGACCCTCCTTAAAGCTGTGCAGGACGCGCAGCGGAACGTTGTACTTGCCGGCAAACTCGACCGCACGGATCTGCAGCACCTTGGAACCGAGGCTGGCCATTTCCAGCATCTCTTCGAAGGTGATCTTGTCCAGGCGTTGAGCCGAAGACACGACTCGCGGGTCGGTGGTGTAGACGCCGTCCACGTCGGTGTAGATCTGGCACTCGTCAGCCTTCAAGGCTGCGGCCAGAGCCACGCCAGTGGTGTCGGAGCCGCCACGACCGAGGGTCGTGATGTTGCCGTGCTCATCGACGCCCTGGAAACCGGCGACCACAACCACGCGACCGGCCTTCAGATCACCACGAATCTTCTGGTCATCAATCTGCAAGATGCGCGCTTTATTGTGCGCGCTATCGGTCAGAATCCGCACCTGATTACCGGTGTACGAAACCGCCGGTACGCCGCGCTTGATCAGCGCCATGGCCAGCAGTGCGATCGTCACCTGCTCACCGGTGGAGACAATCACATCCAGTTCACGGGGAACCGGTTGGTTGTCGCCACTGATTTGCCTGGCCAGATCGATCAGGCGATTGGTTTCGCCACTCATCGCGGACAGCACAACCACCAGGTCATCACCGGCTTCGCGGAATTTCTTAACCTTGTCAGCGACCTGCTCGATTCTCTCGACAGTGCCGACCGAGGTGCCTCCAAACTTCTGTACGATCAAAGCCATTTCAAAGCCGCCTCAGCCCATGAAGGGCCCCCATTAATCATTCAAACTACGCAGGTCCGAAGCCCGCCACTAGACGACGGGCCCGGCTTGGAGCCTTAGATACCCTGCTCTACAAACGGTACGGTCAGGGCCAGTGCGGCATCCAGCGCGCTGGCGTCGATACCGCCGCCTTGCGCCATGTCCGGACGACCGCCGCCCTTCCCGCCCACTGCCGCAGCGGCTTGCTTCATCAAATCACCGGCTTTGAGTTGGCCAGTCAGGTCTTTGGTCACGCCTGCAACCAGAACGACCTTTTCCTCATGCACACTGCCGAGCAGGATCACTGCGCGGCCGAGTTTGTTCTTCAATTGATCGACCAAGGCCAACAACGCCTTGCCATCCTGACCGTCCAGACGCACGGCCAGCACCTTCACACCCTTGACGTCCAACGCCTGTGCCGACAAGTCATCACCGGCAGCGCTCGCGGCCTTGGCCTGCAACTGCTCGAGCTGTTTCTCCAGCAGACGGTTGCGCTCAAGCACAGACAACAGTTTGTCGATCAGGTTGTCGCGACTGCCTTTGACCAGGCTCGCGGCTTCCTTGAGTTGTTCATCAGCGGCGTTCAGATACGCCAGCGCCGCAGCACCAGTGACCGCCTCAATACGACGAACGCCAGAGGCCACACCGCCTTCGCTGATGATTTTCAGCAGGCCGATGTCGCCCGTGCGATTGGCGTGGATACCGCCGCATAGCTCGACGGAGAAATCACCGCCCATGCTCAGCACGCGCACGCTGTCGCCGTACTTCTCGCCGAACAGCGCCATGGCGCCTTTTTGCTTGGCGGTTTCGATATCGGTTTCTTCGGTTTCGACCTCGGTGTTGCTACGCACTTCGTGGTTGACGATGTCTTCCAGGGCTTTCAACTGCTCTGGCTTGATCGCTTCGAAGTGGCTGAAGTCAAAGCGCAGGCGCTGACTGTCGACCAACGAACCTTTCTGCTGCACGTGCTCGCCCAGTACCTGGCGCAGAGCGGCGTGAAGCAAGTGCGTCGCGGAGTGGTTCAGCGAAGTGGCATGACGCACGTCTGCATCGACCTGAGCCTGCACCGGCGCACCGACGGTCAAGCTGCCCGAAGCCAACACACCGTGGTGCAGGAACGCGCCACCGGTCTTGGTGGTATCGCGCACATCGAAGCGCGCAACACCGGCCTGCGTGCTGGTCATCAAGAACCCGCAATCACCAATCTGGCCGCCCGACTCAGCGTAGAACGGGGTCTGGTCAAGAACCACCACGCCCTCTTCACCTTCGCTCAACACGTCGACCGATTGCCCGTCTTTATAGAGAGCCACAACGTTGGCCGAACCGCTGGTGGCTGTGTAGCCGGTGAACTCGGTGGCCACATCAACCTTGACCAGGCTGTTGTAGTCCATGCCGAACGAGCTGGCGGAACGCGCGCGCACGCGCTGGGCTTCCATCTCGCGCTCGAAACCTGCTTCATCGATCGTCAGGCTGCGCTCACGGGCGATGTCGCCAGTCAGGTCCATCGGGAAACCGTAGGTGTCGTACAACTTGAACACCACATCGCCCGGTACCACGTCGCCCTTGAGCTCGGCCAGATCCTGCTCGAGGATCTTCAGGCCCTGCTCCAGGGTCTTGGCAAACTGCTCTTCTTCAGCTTTCAGTACGCGCTCGATGTGCGCCTGGTTTTGCGTGAGCTCAGGGAACGCCTCGCCCATCTCGGCGACCAGTGCCGCAACGATCTGATAGAAGAAGCTGCCCTTGGCGCCCAGCTTGTTGCCGTGACGGCAAGCACGACGGATGATCCGGCGCAGCACGTAGCCGCGACCTTCGTTCGATGGCAGCACGCCATCAGCGATCAGGAAACCGCAGGAACGAATGTGGTCCGCGACCACTTTCAGCGAAGCCTGGCTGTCGTTGGTGCAACCAATGGCCTTGGCCGAAGCACTCAGCAGGCTTTGGAACAGGTCTATTTCATAGTTCGAGTGGACGTGCTGCAGCACGGCACTGATTCGCTCCAGGCCCATGCCGGTATCCACCGACGGCGCCGGCAGCGGGTGTAGCACGCCATCGGCAGTGCGGTTGAACTGCATGAACACGTTGTTCCAGATTTCGATGTAACGGTCGCCGTCTTCTTCCGGCGAACCCGGTGGGCCGCCCCAGATGTCGGCGCCGTGATCGTAGAAAATCTCGGTGCAAGGGCCGCACGGGCCGGTGTCGCCCATGGTCCAGAAGTTGTCGGAAGCGTACGGCGCGCCTTTGTTGTCGCCGATACGGACCATACGTTCAGCCGGAACCCCGACTTCCTTGGTCCAGATGTCATAGGCTTCATCATCGCTGGCGTAGACCGTGACCCAGAGTTTGTCCTTGGGCAGGTTCAGGACAGAGGTCAGGAAGGTCCAGGCGAAGGTGATCGCATCACGCTTGAAGTAATCGCCGAAGCTGAAGTTACCCAGCATTTCAAAGAAGGTGTGGTGACGAGCGGTATAACCGACGTTTTCCAGGTCATTATGCTTGCCGCCGGCGCGTACGCACTTCTGGCTGCTGACAGCGCGGGTGTAGGCGCGCTTTTCCTGGCCCAGAAAGCAGTCCTTGAATTGGTTCATCCCCGCGTTAGTGAACAGCAGGGTTGGGTCGTTGCCCGGAATCAAAGAGCTGGAGGCTACACGGGTGTGGCCTTGCTCTTCGAAGAAGCGAAGGAAGGCTTCACGGATTTCTGCGCTTTTCATTAGGTTCTTCCACGGAGACTGCGGCCAAAGGCCTGTGCAAAACGTCAAAAGACGGAGCGACGGCAAAGGGCCGCATTATATCGGCGTTAGTGACCAGGTACAGTGTGTTTGTACGATACAGACAGTCAATTGGACGACCAACACCGTCAGTTGCGAGAAAATTCGATAAAAGTCGCTACAACCTGCTCGATCTGTGCGCGACTGACGTCCAGATGGGTGACCATCCGCAACCGCGGGGCCGCACTGAGTTTGATCCCACGCTCAGCGGCGAAGGCTTTCAGCGCTTCGGCTTTGTCACCCAGTTGAACATAAACCATATTGGTCTGCACCGGCTCCACCCCATAACCGGCGTCGAGCAAGCCCTCAGCCAGCAACCGGGCGTTGAGATGGTCATCGGCCAGACGCTGCACCTGATGATCCAGCGCATACAGCCCCGCCGCCGCGAGAATTCCGGCCTGGCGCATGCCGCCACCGACCATCTTGCGCAGCCGCCGTGCCTTTGCGATCAACTCGGCCGTGCCGCACAGCACTGAACCAATCGGCGCGCCGAGGCCCTTGGACAGGCAAACCGACACCGAATCGAAATGCTGAGTGATCTCCCGTGCGTCGACACCCAGTTTAACCGCTGCGTTGTACAACCGCGCGCCATCCAGATGCAGGGAGAGGCCATGTTCCTGGGTAAAACTGCGTGCTCGGGCCAGATACTCCAATGGCAGGACCTTGCCTTGCATGGTGTTTTCCAGGGCCAGCAAGCGGGTACGGGCGAAATGGAAGTCGTCCGGCTTGATCGCCGCAGCCACCTGCGCCAGGTCCAGCGAGCCATCGGGCTGGACCTCCAGCGGCTGCGGCTGGATCGAACCCAGCACTGCCGCGCCGCCGCCTTCGTACTTATAAGTGTGCGCCTGCTGGCCGACGATATATTCGTCGCCGCGCTCACAATGGGCCATCAGCCCGAGCAGATTGCTCATGGTGCCAGTGGGTACAAACAACGCCTGAGCAAAGCCCAGACGCCTGGCCAGCTCGGCTTCAAGCCGGTTCACCGTGGGATCTTCGCCGTACACGTCATCACCGGTGACGGCCGTTGCCATTGCGTGGAGCATCCCGGCAGTCGGTTGGGTCACTGTGTCGCTACGAAGATCGATAACTCTCATGAAACAGGCCTCGGCAATGGGACGTGAACGTCGCGGCTAACTAAACGGGAAAATCCCTTTCGAACTCGATTACTGCGGTCGTCGCACTCGATAGTCAAGGCTTCGGGTAAGAAAAGCCTGCTCAAGCCAACGGAAAATTCGATTCGTATCATCAGAAAGCAGCGATGCGCTGTTCAGAAATATATGTTAAAAACTCTCCGCCGCCAGAAATCCTGGTGGCAACGTTCTCAGGGCGGGGTGTAACTCCCCACCGGCGGTAATTGCGCGCAATGCGCATAGCCCGCGAGCGCTTGGTGACACGAACAGCTTGGGCAGTGTGCGTCGGCAAGGTCAGCAGACCCGGTGTGATCCCGGGGCCGACGGTCATAGTCCGGATGAAGAGAGAACGGGATTGGCGCCAAAGGGCCGTCTCAAGGTACTCGTGCGTATACCTGCACGACTGACCGGAACGTACCCTTAAATCCCCTTCGATTCATAACGCCCTGTTTTTCACACAAACAGGAGTCAGAACAGATGCAACCCACCGCAATCGATAGCAAGAGCAAAAGCCACCACGGCGAGCGCGTCGCGTTTATCCAGGCCTGCTGGCACAAGGACATTGTCGATCAGAGCCGTAAAGGCTTCGTCGCCGAAATGCTCGTCCAGGGCTATCAGGAAAGTGATATCGATTTCTTCGAAGTCGGCGGCGCCTTTGAAATCCCGCTGCACGCCAAGCTACTGGCCAAGTCCGGCCGTTATGCCGGCATCGTCGCTGCCGGGCTGGTAGTGGACGGCGGGATCTACCGCCACGAGTTTGTCGCCCAGTCGGTGATCAGCGGCCTGATGCAGGTTCAGCTGGAAACCGAAGTGCCGGTATTTTCGGTCGTGCTCACCCCGCACCACTTCCATGCAGGCGAAGAACATCAGAAGTTCTTCTTTGAACACTTCCTGCATAAAGGCCAGGAAGCGGCAAAGACCTGTGCCGATACGTTGCACAAGACGCGTGTGTTGCGTCGTAGCGAGCAGCGTGCGGTAGCGGTTTAAGCGTCAAAAGCTTGATGACCGATCGTTCCCACGCTCCGCGTGGGAATGCAGCCCGTGACGCTGCGCGTCACAATCCAGAGCGGACGCAGAGCGTCCAGTGAGGCATTCCCACGCAGAGCGTGGGAACGATCATTCAAGCGAGATCGTCGGCGGTGGTTGGCACTATCAGAATCCCTGCCCGCAACCCGTTTTTGACCTTCGGGTTAGGGAAAATGATCCGCGCGCCCTCTTCTTCGACGATCCAGCGCGTCTGGGCGATGTCCTCGGCCAGCAGATAACCCACTTCCAGCTCCGAGAAGTTCTCGATATCCGCCGGTAAGTTCAGGTGGAATGCATCGCTGTGCTTGATGATTTCCCGCGCCACGCTGAACAGCTGCAAGCCGTTCAACCCTTCGTCCGCCAACGACGGCTCGTTGCCTTCGATAATCTGCTTCAGACGGGTTTCCAGGCGTTCGACGTTAACCCCCTGGTTCTGCCCGAACGGCCGGGCCTTGCCCAACTCGAGGGTGAAGGACTCGGCACCGAGCTTGTCGTAGGTGTACGAACTGAAAACGATGGAGGGTTTGTTCTGCAACAGCACCGCTTCCATACCGGCGGCGCGCAAGCGAACCAGCTCCTGGCGTGAATGCTGGCGACCTTCCTTCCAGGGATACAGCGCGAATTGCTCGATCTTCGAGCCGCGGATCGCGGTGTGCAGATCGTAGTGCAAACGGCTGCGATCCGGCAGGTTGAAGAAGCTCGCTGCCAGACGCTCCAGCTCGCAAGCGCGCAAGGCTTCCGAACCACTCGTCAGTTCGTGACGGCCGTTGAACAGCCGGTTGACGTCCTGGTCGACAAAACGCTCGCCGTGACGCATGGCGTCGGGGTTGCCGAACAGGAACAGAATGCGTGCGCGTGGTTTCAACTCACCACGGGCGATTTCATGTAACAGACGGTCGAGCAGCTCGATTGGCGCTGTCTCGTTACCGTGGATACCGGCTGACAACAGCAGATCCAGGCCATTGTCGCGAGCCTCGGGCGGCCGGACTTCCAGCGCACCTTCGCTCAGCCAGCGCATCCGCACGCCTTCGACAGTCAGTTGAGTCTTCTCCGCCGGTTCGCGGCCGGCGAGGGTCAGTTCAAGCAGTTTGCCGAGGGCGAGCATAGAGCGATTTCCTTAATGGTCGTGTGCGCAATCCGGGCCGTGCACGTGGTCTTCGTCACCGATTTCGGCCGGTTCCATTTCCAGTTGCAGACTTACCAGATTAGTCGCCAATGGACGCAACAGCAGGTTGGCGTACTCAGCGTCGCCTTCTTCAACATCTACACCGATCAGCAACTGGCCGCGGCCGTCGTGCTGAATCCACAATTCTTTGCCTTGCCACATCACCGCAACGCGGGTGCAGGAGGTTTCCAGCTGAGTGCCGTCGGTGTCTTCAAGGATCAGCTGCAGGGTATCGCTCATTATTACGCTCTCATCTGGGATAAAGCTGCACGCCCGGCGCTGTTTGAGCCGGGCGTGGGCTTTCAATTGGTCTGGAATGGATAAACCGCGCCCAGTTTAAGGATTTGCGTCAGTTCATCCAGTGCCGTCCGGCACTCAAGCAACAATTGCGGGTCCGCCAGATCAGTTTCACTCAGACGGTCGCGGTAGTGCTTGTCGACCCATTGGGTCAGCGTGCCGTACAACGGCGCGGTCATGATAACCCCTGGGTTGACCGCCGCCAGCTCGGTTTCATTCAGTGCGACGCGAAGACGCAGACACGCCGGGCCGCCACCATTCTGCATGCTCTGCTTGAGATCGAAGACTTTCACTTCGCGGATCAGACCACCAGAACCGGTCAGGCCTTGCAGGTACTGCCAGACGCGGTCGTTGTTCTGGCACTCTTGCGGCACGATCAACAGCATTGAACCGTCGGCGCGCGACAGCAGCTGACTGTTGAACAGGTACGAACGCACGGCGTCTTCTACCGACACCTGGGAACGCGGCACACAGATCGCTTTGAAATTGCCACCGCGCTTGGCCAGCTTGGCTTGCAACTCAGCAAGCATTGGCTCGGTGTCGAGGAACGCATCCTCGTGATAGAACAGCACCTCGCCGTTGCCCACCGCGATCACGTCGTTATGGAACACGCCCTGATCGATCACCGACGGGTTCTGCTGGGCATAGACCACACCGTCATCGCTCAAGCCGTGCAGGCGCGCGACCGCTTGCGATGCTTCCAGGGTCTGGCGTGCCGGGTACTTTTGCGGGGCCGGGTAACGGGTGTCGAACGCACTGCGACCGAACACGAAGAACTCGACACCGGCCTCGCCGTATTCACGGCAGAAACGTGTGTGGTTGGCCGCGCCTTCGTCACCGAACTGCGCCACTGCCGGCAACGCGGCGTGATGGGCGAAGTGCTTCTGATCAGCAAACATTGCCCCCAGCACGCGGCTGGTGGTCGGGTGTTCGATGCTGCGGTGGTATTTGCAGTTGAGGTTGGCGGCGGTGAAATGCACGCGACCGTCTGCAGTATCGGCGCTCGGGCTGACCGTGGCGGCGTTGGCCACCCACATGCTCGAGGCCGAGCAGCTGGCGACCAGCAATGGCATTGCCTGCCTGGCGGCTTGCTCGATTACTTGAGCATCGCTGCCACTGAAACCCAGCTTACGCAGGCCCGCCACATCCGGGCGTTCTTGCGGAGCCAGGACGCCTTGTTGAAAGCCCATTTCCATCAGCGCTTTCATTTTCGCCAGGCCTTGCAGCGCCGCTTCCTTGGGATTGGAGGACTGCTGACTGTTGCTCTGGGACGCAACGTTGCCGTAGGACAGACCGCCATAGTTATGGGTCGGCCCCACTAGACCGTCGAAATTGACTTCATAGGATTTCATCAGCGAGGCTCCACGAAAATCTGTTGTTATATATTTGATTCGACCGCTTCGCGGTCATCGCGAGCAAGCTCGCTCCTACATGGATTGCATTGAACCTGTAGGAGCGAGCTTGCTCGCGATAAGACGCCAGAGGCGTCTTACGAAAGCTTCACGCCGGGCGTCAACGCCGTCGGCAACGTCAGGCTCGGTGTTTCCAGCGAGGCTACCGGGTACGCGCAGTAATCCGCCGCGTAGTAAGCACTGGCGCGATGGTTGCCCGAGGCACCCACGCCACCGAACGGTGCGCTGCTCGCAGCCCCCGTCAGCTGCTTGTTCCAGTTGACGATACCGGCGCGGCTTTCCAGCCAGAACTGCTGATAACGCGCCTCGGAATCCGACAGCAAACCTGCCGCAAGACCGTATTGCGTGTCGTTGGCTTCAGCGATCGCAGCTTCAAAGTCAGCGTAGCGGATCACTTGCAGCAGCGGACCGAAGAGCTCTTCATCCGGACGCTCGCTGACCGCAGTCACATCGAGAATGCCCGGTGTCAGCAAGGCCGCCTGGGCCTGCGGTTGAGTCATTTCCAGCAGCGCCACGGCGCCGTTACCGAGCAAGTGCTCTTGAGCTTCCATCAACGCACGGGCGGCGCCAAGGGAAATCACCGAGCCCATGAACGGTGCCGGTTGCTGATCGAACGCGCCGACTTCAATCGTCGAGCTGACCGCCACCAGGCGCGCCAGCAGCGTGTCGCCCCAGGCGCCTTGCGGCACCAGCAAACGACGGGCGCAGGTGCAACGCTGACCGGCGGAAATGAAGGCCGACTGAATAATGGTGTAGACCGCAGCGTCGAGGTCAGCGACCTGATCGACCACCAGCGGGTTATTGCCGCCCATTTCCAGCGCCAGGATCTTGTCCGGGCGACCGGAGAACTGCTGATGCAGGTGGTTGCCGGTGCGGCTGGAGCCGGTGAAGAACAAGCCGTCGATACCCGGATTGGCCGCCAGGGCGATCCCGGTTTCGCGAGCGCCTTGCAGCAGGTTCAGCACGCCAGCCGGCAAACCGGCTTCGATCCAGCACTTGACCGTCAGCTCGGCGACTTTCGGGGTCAGCTCGCTTGGCTTGAACAACACACAGTTGCCGGCCAGCAGTGCCGGAACGATATGCCCATTCGGCAGGTGACCCGGGAAGTTGTACGGGCCGAACACCGCGACCACACCATGCGGTTTGTGGCGCAATACGGCGGTGGCGTCGCCCAATGGGCCGCTCTTCTCGCCGGTACGCTCACGGTAGCTTTGCACCGAGATGGCGATCTTGTTGATCATGCTGGTGACTTCGGTGGCCGACTCCCACAGCGGTTTGCCGGTTTCTTCACCGATGCAGCGGGCCAGTTCGTCGGCGTGGTTTTTCAGGCTGGCGGCGAAGGCCTCCAGCACACCGATCCGATCTTCCAGTGAACGCTTGGCCCAGGCCGCAAACGCCTGGCGAGCCGACTGCACGGCAGACTCGACTTGCGCGGCGTTCGCGCCATTGCCGGACCACAAGACCTGCTGGGTTACCGGATTCAGCGACTCGAAGGCTTCGCCCTGACCTGCCAGCCATTCACCAGCGATGTAAAGCGTACTCATTATTTCGACTCCCGAGAAACTGGCTGGGCCGACAACGGCACAGCACGTACCTGATCGCCCGCATTGAGTTTAAGGCGTTTGGCAGTCAACTGATCGACCACCAGGGTGCCCGCCGCGAGACGTGCTGGAGCAGCAGTGATCCGGCAGTCTTCGCGCTTGCGGTTGTGGATCAAAAATGGCGTGGCGTCGTCACCCGGGGTGCCGATGGCCAGCACTAGCGCCTGGCTGTCGCGCACTGCACGGATCTTGCCGGTTTCGCATTCCACGGCCGGGCCGGCGTCGAAGATGTCGACGTAACCCTGATAGCTGAAGCCTTCGCTCTTGAGCATCGCCAGCGCCGGTTCGGTGTCAGGGTGAACCTGGCCGATCACATTGCGTGCGCCCTCGGAGAGGAAGCAGGTGTACAGCGGGAACTTTGGCATCAGCTCGGCGATGAACGCCTTATTG
This sequence comes from Pseudomonas sp. GW821-FHT04C07, assembly GCF_059420325.1. Lineage (NCBI taxonomy): Bacteria > Pseudomonadati > Pseudomonadota > Gammaproteobacteria > Pseudomonadales > Pseudomonadaceae > Pseudomonas > Pseudomonas sp. GW821-FHT04C07. The sequence goes on along the minus strand of NZ_JBWKTM010000005.1, from coordinate 335,372 downwards.
CCCACGCCGGTCAGGTAATCAGCCTGGCTGAATTCCATTTTGAAGAAGTGCCGACCCAGGCTTTCCCAGAACGGCGAGCGCCCGGCGGCGTCGGACACACCGCGCATTTCGGCGATGATCTTGTTGCCGAACAGCTGCGGGAATTCGGCGATAAACAGCATCCGCGCCTTGGCCAGCATGCGGCCGTTGAGGCCACTGCGGTAATCGGCATGCAGGAACAACGAGCACAGCTCGGAGTTGCCGGTCAGGTCGTTGGCCAGGAACAGCGTCGGGATCTCGCGGTAGATATTCAGCTCCTGGGAAGCGCTGACGGTCAGACCGACCCGGAAGTTGTACCAGGGCTCGCGCAGGCCAACCGCACCGGCAATCGCGGAAATGCCCACGACGCGACCGTTGTCATCTTCGAGCACGAACAAATAGTCCGCGTCACCGCGTGACGCTTCGCCGCGAAAAGTCTTTTCCGCCCAACCGACCCGATGCGCCAGGCGCTCTTCGTTGGCCGGCAAGGTGGTCAGGCCGGTGCCAGTGCTGCGGGCAAGTTCAATCAGAGCGGGTAAATCGCTGCTGCGTACGGGACGAACGATCATGCTATCTCCTCAAACAGGTGGCGTGTGGCGCCACCCGTGAAACTCACTGCTTTCCAGGATTCTTTCCAGGCACTCTTTATAGGCATGGCAGCAGGCGTTAAACCGCCACCAGGCGCACGCTGGCACCTTCGCCGACGCCCAGGGCTTCGGCCGTTTCAAGATCCAGGGTCACCGGTTTGCCCGGCGCGTAGTCCAGTTCCAGCATTACCGCTCGGTAATCCTGCAGTTGTGCGTTGGATACCAGGTACTGACGCCCGCCACCCTTGGCGACTTCACCGATTTTCACCGGTACCACACGGCTCTGAGCGATCGAACGAATCCCGGAAACACGGGCATGCAAGGTCGGACCACCATCGAAGATGTCGATGTAGTGATCGGTCTCGAAGCCTTCGCGCATCAGAATGTCGAAGGTGATCTGCGCTCGCGGATGCACCTGCCCCATCGCTTCTTGAGCGGCATCGGGCAGCAGCGGCACGTAGATCGGGTAATGCGGCATCAGTTCAGCGAGGAAGGTCCGGCTTTTCAGCCCGCACAGACGCTCGGCGGCAGCATAGTTAAGGTCGAAGAAGTTACGGCCGATGGCGTCCCAGAACGGCGAATCGCCATTCTCGTCGCTGTAACCGACGATCTCGGTCACGACCGAATCAGCGAAACGTTCCGGGTGGCTGGCGACAAACAGCAGACGACCACGGGAGTTGAGCTCCGACCACGGCGAACCCACCAGCTCCGGGACCACATAGAAGCTGGTCAGCAGGCTGTTGCCAGTCAGGTCATGGCACTGGGAAAGCACGTGAATCTTGTTATGAATCTTCAGTTCACGGGAGGCGTGAACGAAGGTTTCATTACGAAAACTGTAGAACGGCTCGGAGTAACCGGCCGAAGCAACGATCGCCGAGCAGCCGACCAGTTTGCCGGTGGTCGTGTCTTCGAGAACGAAGAAGTAGCTCTCTTCACCGTTGAAGCTGACTTCGGCGGCGAACGAAGCTTCGGACGCGGCGATCTTGTCGCTCAGGCGTTCGATATCATCCGGCAGGGACGTGACACCAATCGGGCTGTCCGCAGCCAGACGCTGTACCTCGCCCAGATCAGCCATTTGCGCGGGGCGCATCACCAGCATGGTGTCACTCCTTACTGAAAAAACAGGTCGGCAAAAGTGCCAACTTGGGGGAAAAAATGCCGGGCAGGCCCGGCACAGGAATTTGGCTCAACGCCTACTACAAGAATAGGCGTTGAGGGAGTACCACGGCCTGAATCAGATCCCTGTAGGAGCAGCCGGTCGACGCTCGATTGCTCGCGATGGTGGCATAACAGTCGACATCAATGTTGGACGTCAGACCGCTATCGCGAGCAAGCTCGGCTCCTACAGGGCCGCGGGATCAGGCTTGAGTCAGTTTTGCCACGGCGCGTTCGAAACGCTGCAGGCCCTGCTCGATATCGGCATCTTCAACCACCAGGCTTGGCGCGAAACGAATCACGTCCGGGCCGGCCTGCAGAATCATCAAGCCTTCACGCTCTGCTGCGTTGAACACGTCTTTGGCCTTGCCTTTCCAGGCATCGCTCAGCACGCAGCCGATCAACAGACCGAGACCACGAACCTCAGTGAACAGGCCGTATTGCTTGCCGATCTGCTGCAGACGGGTCTTGAACTTGTCGTGCCTGGCTTTGACGCCGTTCAGCACTTCTGGTGTGTTGATCACGTCGATCACTGCTTCCGCCACCGCGCAAGCCAACGGGTTGCCGCCGTAAGTGGTGCCGTGAGTACCGACCACCAGGTGCTTGGCCAGTTCTTCGGTGGTCAGCATTGCCGCGATCGGGAAACCGCCACCCAGGCTCTTGGCGCTGGTCAGGATGTCCGGGGTCACGCCGTAATGCATGTAGGCGAACAGCTCGCCGCTGCGGCCCATGCCGGTTTGCACTTCGTCGAACACCAACAGCGCGTTGTGCTCATTGCACAGCTCGCGGGCGCCCTGCAGATAAGCCAGCTCGGCCGGCAATACGCCGCCCTCGCCCTGAACCGGTTCCAGCACCACGGCGCAGGTCTTGTCGGAGATCGCGGCTTTCAGCGCTGCCAGATCGTTGAACGGCACGTGAGTGATGCCAACGATCTTCGGGCCGAAGCCGTCGGAGTACTTCGACTGACCGCCCACGTTCACGGTGAACAGCGTACGACCGTGGAAGCTGTTCAGCGCGGCAATGATTTCGTATTTTTCCGGGCCGAAACGGTCGTGAGCAACACGACGGGCCAGCTTGAAGGCGGCCTCGTTGGCTTCGGCGCCGGAGTTGCAGAGGAACACGCGCTCGGCAAAGGTGGCGTCGATCAGCTTATGGGCCAGGCGCAAGGCCGGCTCATTGGTGAACACGTTGGACACGTGCCACAGCTTGTTCGCCTGTTCAGTCAAGGCACCGACCAGCGCCGGGTGCGCATGGCCCAATACGTTAACCGCGATTCCACCACCGAAATCGATCAGCTCACGACCCGACTGATCCCAGACTCGGGAGCCGGCACCGCGCACAGGAATGAAAGCAGCAGGCGCGTAGTTGGGAACCATTACCTGGTCGAAATCGGCGCGTTGCACCGGAGCATGCTCAACGGACATCGGAGTCTCCTGAAGAGGAACACCCGCCTGAAACTGGCGAGCGATGGGGGGATTGTAAGGACAGTTTTCAGCTTGGCCTTGCCGCCAAGCGACAACTTCTTATAGCGCCAAACCCGGTTTTAGCCGGGTTTATGGCAATGCGACAAATAGCGTCGCAAAGGCGCAGTTTAAACTGCTGGCGAGGATTTGCGGCTGGGTTGGGGAATTTGATTTGCACAGGGTTGGGAGGTGTGGTGCTGGTGATGGCCTCATCGCGAGCAAGCTCGGCTCCTACAAGAGTCCCGCAATACCTGTAGGAGCCGAGCTTGCTCGCGATGGCAATACCAGAGACACAACAGAGCTTGAAACTCAGCCGCGCTCTGAAGGCACCGACGACAATTCGAACGGGCTGCTGCTGCGGCGCTGGTTGCGGTCTTCGCGCGGGGTGGCGCCGAAGAAGTTGCGGTAGGCGCTGGAGAAGTGCGGCCCCGAGGAGAAGCCACAGGACAAACCGATCTGGATAATCGATTTGCTGGTCTGCATCAACATCTGCCGGGCCTTGTTCAGGCGCAGTTCCAGGTAATACTGGCTCGGCACGCGGTTGAGGTACTGCTTGAAGATCCGCTCCAGCTGTCGACGGGACACGCACACGTGCTGCGCGATTTCGTCGGTGGTCAGCGGCTCTTCGATGTTCGCCTCCATCAGCAACACCGCTTGCGTGAGCTTCGGATGGCTGGAACCGAGGCGGTTCTGCAATGGAATGCGCTGACGCTCGCCGCCTTCGCGAATCCGCTCCACCACCAACTCTTCGGACACGGCGCCCGCCAACTCGGCGCCGTGATCACGAGCCAACACGGCCAGCAGCAGATCCAGCACCGACATCCCGCCGCAAGCGGTCAAGCGATCGCGATCCCAGTCGAACAGATGGCTGGTGGCGATGACTTTCGGATAACGCTCGGCAAAATCATCCTGCCAGCGCCAGTGCACGGCGGCGCGGTAACCATCGAGCAGGCCCAGTTGCGCCAGCGGGTAGACACCGGCAGACAAACCACCGATCACACACCCTGCGCGTACCAGTTGCTTGAGTGCACTGTTGAGCGCCGGCGCAAGCGATGTCGGCGGTTCATCCGCCAGCAGAAAAAGCTTCTGAAAACCTTCGAGCTTCCCGACCCAAGGCTCACCCGGCAATTGCCAGGCCCCTTCGGCTGGCACTTCGGCCTGCAGAAACGAGAGTTCGTAAACAACATCCGGATGCACGCGCTGAGCAACACGCAAGGCCTCCTCAGCCAGCGCCAGCGTCAAGGCTTTAGTGCTGGGCCAAATCAGGAAACCAATTCGATGGGCAGTCATGGCGTGCAATCCGAAACGAAAACAGTGTTAAAAGCCGAAGGCGGCAGCAACCAAATTAGACCATCCGGCGCGCGGTGCGCAGCATGACCTAATTCGGTGCACAACGGGAGCGTTAAACGGTATTACTTCAAGCTGCCCGACAGGAACTGCTGCAAACGTTCGGATTGCGGATTAACCAGCACTTCACGCGGATTGCCGCATTCTTCCACCAGACCTTTGTGCAGGAACACCAACTGGTTCGACACTTCGCGAGCGAAGCCCATTTCGTGAGTCACCACCACCATGGTCCGACCTTCCTGAGCCAGCGATTGCATCACCTTGAGCACGTCGCCCACCAGCTCCGGGTCCAGCGCCGAAGTCGGTTCGTCGAACAGCATGACTTCCGGCTCCATCGCCAGCGCGCGGGCAATCGCTACACGCTGCTGCTCACCACCGGACATGTGGCCCGGGTATGCGTCCTTACGATGGGAAACGCCGACCTTGGCCAGGTAATGCTCAGCTTTTTCCCGGGCCTCCACCTTGGACATACCGAGCACATGCACCGGCGCTTCCATGATGTTTTCCATCGCGGTCATGTGCGACCACAGGTTGAAATGCTGGAACACCATCGACAGTCGCGAACGCATGCGCTGCAGCTGTTTCGGATCGGCAGCCTTCAGCGCGCCGTCCTTGTTCGATACCAGCTTCAACTCTTCGTTGTTCAGCAGAATCTTGCCCGCGTGAGGCTGCTCGAGCAGGTTGATGCAACGCAGGAAAGTACTTTTGCCGGAGCCACTGGAGCCGATGATGCTGATCACATCACCAGCCTGAGCTGCCAGGGACACGCCCTTGAGCACTTCGTGACTGCCATAGCGTTTATGCAGGTCTTGGACTTCAAGCTTGTACATGCGGTCGGTTCTCACAAAAACAGTCAGTCAGTCGTTAAGCAAGCGCCCGTGACGCAGCGCTTCGCGCCCCGCCACCTTGGCCAGCCAGAAACCGGGTTGGGCGTAACGTAGCCGTTCAATGGCAAACAACACACCAGCCGTACCAGCACACACGGTGCTGACCCGATCGGATAAAGGATCAATCACTTCAAAAACCGGCTCGCCCGCTTCGACCCAGCTACCCACCGGGAGGAGAAAGCTCACCACGCCAGGATGCGGCGCAAACAGCAACTCAGTGCCTTCGAACGGCATGGCTTCGCATGCTTGCTGCTGCGGGGCCGGCCAAACACCGGTAATCAAGCCTTGCTCGGCAAGGAACGCCAGAATGCCTTCAGCGTGCGCCTCGGCTTGCGGGCGACCGGTATCGGCCTGACCACCCAACTCGAGGGTCGTCGCCAGACAGGCCAATGGGATCTGCGCCTGCGCAAACAGTCGAGACAAGCGCAACCACGGCAGCGAACAGGCTTCGTCGAAGGAGCTGCCGCCGGAGTCTTCCGCCAGCAGACCGACCCGCACATTCAAATGCGCAGCCAACGAGCGCCAATGCGGCCAGTGTTGTGGCAAGGCGTACATGTGCAACGCGGCCTCGGCATCGCAATGCAGATCGAGCACCACATCCGCCGTGCAGGCATGGCTGAGCAACACTCGCTGCATACCTTGCAACTGACTGGCCGCCGGCGGCAGTGCCGCCAGCACATCGACCATGGCCAACCGGATCAGTTTGATATTGGCGTGCGGATCATCACCCAGGCACCCTTGCAGCTGTGCAGCCACCGGCTCGCTCAGCTCGAAGAAATCCCGATTGAAGTTCTTGCCACTGCCAAACTCGAAACGCCCTTGATGGCTACCCTGCAACAGTTGACCAAGGCCCAGCGGGTTCGCCACCGGTACCAGCTCGATCACACCATTCAATGCGCCCTGGGCTTCGAGCTCGGTCAGGCGCTTTTTCAGCTCCCAGGCGGTGCGCATCCCCGGCAGTTCGTCAGCGTGCAGGCTGGCCTGGATATAGGCCTTGCGCTCGCCGCTGCCGAAGCGAAACACCGATACATGGCGCTCGCTGCCCAAGTGGCTCCACGGCAATGGATGATCGATACGTTCCATGATCAGGCCTTGCGCGGGGCCAGGTAGCCCAGCCAGCGGCGCTCAGCCTGCTTGAACAGGCGCACCAGGATGAACGTCATGCACAGGTAGAACACGCCTGCGGTGATATAGGCTTCGAAAGGCAAGTAGTACTGAGCGTTGACTGTGCGCGCGGCACCGGTGATATCGATCAGGGTCACGATGGAGGCCAGACTGGTGGTCTGCAGCATCATGATCACTTCGTTGCTGTACTGTGGCAGCGCCCGGCGCAGGGCCGACGGCAGCAGGATGCGGCGATACAATTTGTAGCGTGACATTCCCATGGCCTTGGCCGCTTCGATCTCGCCATTGGGTGTAGCGCGCAAGCTACCGGCAATGATTTCGGCGGTGTAAGCACTGGTATTGACGGCAAAGGCCAGGCAAGCGCAGAACGTCGCGCTCGACAGCCACGGCCAAAGGAAGCTCTCACGCACCACTTCAAATTGCGCCAGGCCGTAGTAGATCAAGAACAGCTGCACCAACATCGGCGTGCCGCGAATCACATAGGTGTAGAGCCAGGCGGTCATGTTCACCACCGGCTGCCTGGAGACGCGCATCAAGCCCAGCGGCAAGGCGGCCAGCAGACCGAACAGCAGCGACAGTGCGAGCAATTTCAGGGTAGTCAGCAAACCGCCGAAGTACAGCGGCAGAGCCTCCCAAATGACGTTGTAGTCGAAGATCATAGATCAGCCGCCCTTACGCCTACCGAGTAGCGCTTCTCAAGGTGACGCAATGCCAGCAACGAGATACTGGTGATCACCAGGTACATCGCCGCCACTGCGAGGAAGAAGGTGAAAGGCTCGCGGGTGGCATCTGCCGCCTGCTTGGCCTTGAACATCATGTCTTGCAGACCCACCACCGAAATCAGCGCGGTAGCCTTGGTCAACACCAGCCAGTTATTGGTGAAACCAGGAATCGCCAGGCGAATCATCTGAGGCACCAATACCCGGAAAAACACCTGGAAACTGCTCATGCCATACGCCATGCCAGCTTCTGCCTGCCCCTTCGAGATCGCCATGAAGGCTCCACGGAAGGTTTCCGACAGGTACGCACCGAAGATGAAACCCAGGGTGCCGATACCGGCAGCCAGCGGGTTCAAGTCAATGTAATCGTTGAAGCCGAGCAGCGGCGCAACGCGATTGAGCAGGTCCTGACCGCCGTAGAAAATCAGCAGGATGAGTACCAGATCGGGAATCCCGCGGATCACCGTGGAATACAGATCGCCCAGCCAGGCCAGCCAGCGTACCGGCGACAGGCGCAACGCGACCCCGATCAGACCCAGAACAATGGCCAAGGCCATGGACGACAAGGCGAGCTCAAGCGTCAGCCATGCGCCATCGAGGATGACAGCCCCGTAGCCTTTCAACATGATTCAGGTCCTCGAAAGTAGGGATGAAAAAATGGCGCAAACCTCAGAGACCCTGTTGCTTGCGCCATTTCGGACTTACCGCTGCGACGTATTTACTTGCCGTAAATGTCGAAGGCGAAGTACTTGTCCTGGATTTGCTTGTACTTGCCGTTCGCGCGAATGGCAGCGATGGCAGTGTTGATCTTGTCCAGTTCAGCCTTGTCGCCTTTACGTACCGCGATGCCTACGCCGTCACCAAAGTATTTGACGTCGGTGAACGCCGGGCCAACGAAGGCGAAGCCTTTGCCAGCGTCGGTTTTCAGGAAGCCGTCATCCAGCAGGGTAGCGTCTGCCACGGTGCCGTCGAGGCGACCGGCAGCCACGTCCAGGTAGATTTCGTTCTGCGAGCCATATGGTTTGACTTCCGCACCCAGCGGCTTCAGGACTTCTTCAGCGAAACGGTTGTGGATCGAACCGCGTTGCACGCCGATTTTCTTGCCCTTGAGCTCGGCCAGGTTGTCGCCGACCTGAGTACCGGCCTTCATGACCAGACGTGCCGGGGTGTTGTAGTACTTGTTGGTAAAGTCCACGGACTTTTTGCGATCGTCAGTGATCGACATGGACGACAGGATCGCGTCGATCTTGCGTACTTTGAGTGCCGGGATCAGACCGTCGAACTCTTGCTCGACCCAGACGCACTTGACCTTCATCTCTTCGCACAGCGCGTTGCCGATGTCGTAGTCGAAACCAACGATACTGCCGTCTGGCGCTTTCGATGCGAACGGAGGGTAAGCCGCCTCGATACCAATTTTCAGAGGCTTTTCATCAGCGAATGTCGGCAGGGAAAGCACGGACAGTGCCAGGGCGCCAAGAAGCACGAGTTTCTTCATCGTAGGACTCCATCGGTAAAGGGCGAAAACGGCAGAGTGAGCGACAGCCCAATATGCGAATGGGTGAAACCTGAAAGCGATGCTGCGTCCCAGAATCCTTGCGTTGAAATCAACACAAGCAACGACGAGCGAGTGATCGGCATTCTAACGACAGGCCCGAAGCCGATATTTCTTCAATGCGACAACAATTTACAGAAGCACTGAGAAAGCCGGCCAAGCACATTGACAGCCCTGCAAGTTTATGCAGAAGCAAAAGAAAGGCAAACGATCTATGTAGCAAATAACGGGCCCATTATTCGCAAACCCTTCTATTCCGGCAAGCGTAGCGTTCTATCTTATTTTCCGTGTGGGTTGAAGCGGCCCAAAACAAGGCTTTACGTTTCGCTTTGCCCCGAAATCGGTCGCGGGGTTACACATTTGGTTACTTGACCGAGAATGGGTAACAACAGGAGGGTTCCTACCGGAAAAACCGATAATTATTGGTACATTGATCGTTCCCACGCTCTGCGTGGGAATGCCGCCCCGGACGCTCTGCGTCCGCTGTAGAGGTGACGCAGAGCGTCACAGGATGCATTCCCACGCGGGAGCGTGGGAACGATCAACGCAGAAAAGCCCCACCCGGTTCAACACCGAATGGGGCTCGATGACGATGAACTCGCCTTAGGCGACGTTCATGGTCTTGATCGTTCCCACGCTCCGCGTGGGAATGCCGCCCCGGACGCTCTGCGTCCGCTGTAGAGGTGACGCAGAGCGTCACCGGATGCATTCCCACGCGGGAGCGTGGGAACGATCAACCCCGGCTCACAAAAAAGCCCCACCCGGCTCAACACCGAATGGGGCTCGATGACGCTGAACTCGCCTTAGGCGACGTTCATGGTCTTGTGGGTATCGATCAAATGCTGCACCACACCAGGATCTGCCAGGGTGGAGATATCGCCCAGACCGTCATATTCGGCGGTGGCAATCTTGCGCAGGATACGGCGCATGATTTTCCCCGAACGGGTTTTCGGCAGGCCCGGCGCCCACTGGATGACATCCGGCGAAGCAATCGGACCGATCTCTTTACGCACCCAGTTCTTCAACTCAAGACGCAGCGCTTCGCTCGGTTCTTCGCCACCGTTGAGGGTGACGTAGACATAGATGCCCTGCCCCTTGATGTCGTGCGGCACACCCACCACCGCCGCTTCGGCGACTTTCGGGTGAGCGACCATCGCGCTTTCGATCTCGGCGGTCCCCATACGGTGACCAGAAACGTTCAACACGTCATCCACACGACCGGTGATCCAGTAGTAACCGTCCTCATCGCGACGGGCACCGTCACCGGTGAAATACATGCCGCGGAAGGTCTTGAAGTAGGTGTCGACGAACCGGTCATGGTCGCCATACAGCGTGCGTGCCTGGCCTGGCCACGAATCGAGAATCACCAGGTTGCCCTCGGCAGCGCCTTCGATGATGTTGCCCAGATTATCCACCAACGCCGGCACCACACCGAAGAATGGTCGTGCTGCGGAACCCGGCTTGAGCGCGTGAGCACCCGGCAGCGGGCTCATCAGCGTGGCGCCGGTCTCGGTCTGCCACCAGGTATCGACGATCGGGCAGCGCGACTGACCGACGTTTTTGTAGTACCAGTCCCAGGCTTCCGGGTTGATCGGCTCACCGACCGAACCCAGCAGACGCAGACTGCTGCCATCGGCGCCTTCGAAAGCAGCCTTGCCCGAGGCCATCATCGCGCGGATCGCGGTCGGCGCGGTGTAGAGGACATTGACCTTATGCTTGTCGACGACCTTCGCCACCCGAGTGATATCCGGGTAGTTCGGCACGCCTTCGAACAGCAGCGTGGTCGCGCCATTGGCCAGCGGGCCATAGACAATATAGGTGTGGCCGGTGACCCAGCCGACGTCGGCGGTGCACCAGTAGATTTCGCCCGGGCGGTAGTCGAACACCCGCTCATGGGTCAGCGCGGCGTACAGCAGATAGCCCGCAGTGGTGTGCTGCACGCCCTTCGGCTTGCCGGTGGAACCTGAGGTGTAAAGGATGAACAGCGCTTCTTCAGCGCCCATTTCTTTCGGCGCACACACGGTGCCCGCCACTTTCATCAAATCTTCGTACCAGATGTCGCGGTGCTGATTCCATTTGATGTCGCCACCGGTGCGCTTGCACACGATGACCTTCTGGATGCTGCTGGTTTCCGGGTTGGTCAGCGCGTCATCGACGTTGGCCTTGAGCGAGATTTTTTTGCCGGCACGCAGGCCTTCGTCAGCGGTGATCACCACTTTCGATTTGCAGTCGATGATCCGACCGGCCAGGGCTTCCGGCGAGAAACCACCGAACACCACCGAGTGAATCGCGCCGATCCGGGCACACGCCAGCATGGCGACCACGGCTTCGGGAATCATCGGCATATAGATAGTCACCACGTCGCCGCGGTGCACATCCTGGCCACGCAGGGCGTTGGCGAACTTGCAGACTTCTTCGTGCAGCTCGCGGTAGGTGATGTGGCGGCTCTCGGCAGGGTCATCGCCTTCCCAGATGATCGCCACCTGATCGCCACGCTCGGCGAGGTGACGGTCCAGGCAGTTATAGGAAACGTTCAGGGTGCCGTCGGCAAACCATTTGATGTCGACATGGTGATCATCAAAGGAAGTCTGCTTCACCGTGGTGAAAGGTTTGATCCAGTCGAGGCGCTTGGCTTGCTCGCGCCAGAAGCCGTCCGGGTTGACCACCGACTGCTGGTACATGGCCTTGTAGGTCGCCTCATCAGTCAGCGTGTTGGCCGCAACCTCGGGACGAACGGGATACAGAGAAGCCGCACTCATCTTTCTTACCTCGGTGACATAGTTGTAGTTGTTGTATGCCCCAGTTGTAGCCGGGGCGGGCCTATAGAACCATTCGACGATGGTAGTAACAAGACCCTACAAAATGTCGTGCTTGCCCCTCAAACCGCTCAAAACCAGCGCATACCGCGATTTTTACCCCTTTGAAATGCTTGTTCCAGGACCCTTGAGGTCGTTTTCGGGTGATTGTTACAAAAACCGCCAATAGTCTTTATCAAAAGCATGGCTATATGAATGACATTCCCCCGCTTAAAATCAGCCTCGCCAACAACGGCAAAGTGATTAACCACGTTACAGCCCCCACGAAGGCACGTTAATCCAGGTTCTCTTTTCAAGCTCCACACGCAACCTCAAAAGGGTTGCGTGCTCCCTCACGACCCTAGAAAGGTAATATGGATATGAAAGCTTTATTAGTTCTGGCCCTCAGTAGCCTTTGCGCCACCGCCATGGCTGATGAGATCGCGACAGACGCTGCCAGCCAGCAAATGCCGGTGGAGGAATACACCTACTCAACCGACCTGGACATCGCCAAAGTTGTATCAATGAGCGAAATCCCCAATGTTTGTGAAGTTGTACCGGCCCGCATGGAATATGAAGACTCCAAAGGCCAACGGCATATTCTGCGATACAGCGTGATGGGCGATGGTTGCTCTAACGGTTAATCGCCCACGTTAGACCCAGAACTCTTTACCACTGCCGGCCGCAAGAAATCACTCTTGCAGCAAAGATGCCCGGATGCACACCCGACCCTGGGACTGTTGCACCGCATCGCCCAATAGAGGTGCGACCACGGCACTCGCACTCACCTGATTCTTTACCGCTTGATCTACCGCGCCGCGACCTTCTGGCCGCAAGTGCAAGGAACGCCGAGCACTACACATCGATTTATACGATTGTTTTAAGCATTTATTTGCGCTTTTTAATCGAAATAGTCCGAGTAGTATGAGCTTCACACCCACTGAACAACACGCACAACACCCGGAGCTACCCACATGAAAACCAAACTGATCCTCGCCCTGACCCTCTCCGTACTGGCCGCCAACACCTTTGCTGCCGATGGCTATGACCGCACTATCGCTGCCGATGGTTACGATCGCACTGGTTCCGCCACTGTCGCCGCTGACGGCTACGACCGCACTGGTGCTGCCACCGTCGCCGCTGACGGCTACGACCGCACTGGTGCTGCCACCGTCGCCGCTGACGGCTACGACCGCACCGGTGCTGCCACCGTCGCTGCTGATGGCTACGACCGCACTGGTGCTGCCACTGTTGCCGCTGACGGCTACGACCGCACTGGTGCTGCCACCGTCGCTGCTGATGGCTACGACCGCACCGAAGCCAGCCGCCTCAGCTAATAGCTGACCGCGACGTCACAGCCCGGCCTCGGCCGGGCTTAGTTGTTTCTGGATACCCAAAAAAACCCGTAACACCGCATAAACCATAAACCGTAGGAGCGAGGCTTGCCCGCGATGACCGCGCAGCGGTCAATCTCAAAAACAATCCACCACCCGAACCGAACACAATTCCCTCACCCAATCCCGCCAATCTCTCTGCAACTACCACTGCAACGCCGCTCCACCGACCTGACGACACAACTCGATGACCTCCCCTCCTCCAATACAAAAAACTCATGGCCCCAGGCAAAAAAAAATCTCCTGCGGTCAAAGCCCTATAAACCCTTGCTCCGCCTTAAAAAGCCCCTCGACAGTCGATCCCTATGCCACTTCGTCGCACCACAAAAGCAAAAAAACACCTATAATGCCGCGGTAAATCGGGCCCGCAACATCCCCTTACAGGAGGATGAAAGCAACGCTGAGGCCACCGCAGGAGCTGACGACGTCATCTCCACCCCTCAGCGACTTCAGAACACCCGTACACATTTCTGTTTATTGCCTGCGTAGTGCTGCAACAAACGATTCCTTTAGATCCAACGCGGCCAGCAGGTCGTGTGAAACACCCACCATAAGTGTTTTTCACACGGGCAATCTGGCCCTCACGCAGGAGACGACACGTCATGCTGAGCTGGGACGAATTCGACAAAGAGGACGGTGAAGTCGCCGCCAAAGGCGCCAACGCCGGCCACGCTTCTGAAGCCAACATGGACCGCCTCGACAGCGCCGGTGGTGCCGCAGCTCAAGAAGCCCGCGCCGTAACCGCCACCGACTCCGCCGCCATCATCCGCGCCAAGGCTGCTCTCGATAACCTCGACATCGCCGAAGGCCTGGCCGAGCTCGAAGGCGCTTCCGCCCGTGTTGCCGTCGACGAAAAGCGCATGATCAACTGCCGCGCCGACCTTAACCAACTCGTACCGTTCAAGTACGACTGGGCCTGGCAGAAGTACCTGGACGGCTGCGCAAACCACTGGATGCCGCAAGAAGTCAACATGACCGCCGACATCGCCCTCTGGAAAGACCCGGAAGGCCTGACCGACGACGAGCGCCGCATCGTGATGCGCAACCTGGGCTTCTTCTCCACCGCCGACTCCCTGGTTGCCAACAACCTGGTACTGGCCGTGTACCGCCTGATCACCAACCCGGAATGCCGCCAGTACATCCTGCGCCAGGCGTTCGAAGAGGCGATCCACACCCACGCCTACCAGTACTGCATCGAATCGCTGGCCATGGATGAAGGCGAGATCTTCAACATGTACCACGAGATCCCATCGGTCGCTAAAAAAGCCACCTGGGGCCTGAAATACACCCGTTCGATCTCCGATCCGAAGTTCGAAACCGGCACCGTCGAGACCGACAAAGAGCTGCTGCGCAACCTGATCGCCTACTACTGCGTTCTGGAAGGCATCTTCTTCTACTGCGGCTTCACCCAGATCCTCTCCATGGGCCGGCGCAACAAAATGACCGGCGTCGCCGAGCAGTTCCAGTACATCCTGCGCGACGAATCCATGCACCTGAACTTCGGCATCGACGTGATCAACCAGATCAAAATCGAAAACCCACACCTGTGGGACGCCGAAATGAAGGAAGAAGCTTCGCAGATGATTCTGCAGGGCACTCAGCTCGAAATCGAATACGCCCGCGACACCATGCCGCGCGGCGTACTGGGCATGAACGCGGCGATGATGGAGGACTACCTGAAGTTCATCGCTAACCGTCGCTTGTCGCAGATTGGTTTGAAGGAAGAGTATCCAGGGACCACTAACCCGTTCCCTTGGATGAGCGAGATTATGGACTTGAAGAAAGAGAAGAATTTCTTTGAGACTCGGGTTATCGAGTATCAAACCGGTGGCGCGCTTAGCTGGGATTGATTCTGGCTTGAGATGCTTGCTTGAAAAAGGTCGCCGAATGGCGGCCTTTTGTTTTTGAAACTGGACGGTTCGTCTTAGAACTCCTTTCCTTCCGAGTGTGATTTTCAAGAGACTGAAGTACCTCCAGACACGAACCTCTCCCTGCTCCCTACAAGAAATCTCTTACAACAATGAGCGAAACAATCACCTACCCCCGCCCCTGAGCCACCACTACTCTATTGGAAGGTGCCTAAGAAACGCCCAACGTAGCGATTACCTCTCCCCCATAATGCCAACCGGACTTTTGATGTGTCCTCTTGGTTTTGTGAGATGCGGTGTAGTCTGTTGGGGTTACTTACACCCTCTACGTTGGGCCAACCCAAATGCTTGTAGAGGCTATGTAAATGACTTTTCTATCCGCCTACGAATCGCTAAACCCTCAGGTGGTCGAGCATGATTGATGACCACTTCGAGCCGATACTCTTCATCCGCCACCACCGTCATCTACATGCCATCTGGCTGGAATCTCAAGCTTGGTTCTGCGCTCGCGACTTTGGCCGTTTACTTGGGAGATACCTCGATGAACGAGCAGTACGCAAACTCGATCCGGATCAAAAGCGCATGCTCTGGCTTCGCCGCTATGGCGAAAATCACAGATCACTCATGATCAGTGAATCTGGTGCTTATGCACTGCTTATCCATCACCATTTCCCTGAAAACCGCAACCTGCGGCAATGGCTAACCCATGAAGTGGTGGCAGTACTGCGTGATGCGCACCAACCCGTAAACATGACGCTGCCGAACCTGAGCTTGCTGAAGTGGCCCGGACTGTCGCTTAGCCTGCTGCATTGGCATAACGAACCTTGGGTCAGGCTGCGAGACCTGCCGCAGGTCATGTCTGATCCAGAGCTATCTGAATGCCGGAGAACACCAAAGCGAAAACGCTCTTGGTGGCAGATCGCAACTCGCTTTATCCAGGTGAGCTGAGGTTTGTAACCGTTAAAGTGTGAGGCATGTATCCAGTAAGATTTGCCTCACACCACCTAACTACCTTAGGTCAAATCGTCGAAAACCCACCGACCATGGAGTATGCTTTTCAGTTGCTCGACGCTCAGCAGCGTATCCGGCCTTTTATGGACAACCGCGTGGCAGTTTGCGCAGAGTGTAATCAGGTCGGTCGCTGGATCGACTGACTGATTCTCCTCATATTCGGAAATGGGCTTCACATGGTGCACATGGATAAAGCCTTTTGCATGCTCGCCATACGCCTTTTCGAAATCAAAACCACAGGCTTTGCATCTGAGCCCATGAATAGCTATTGCCTGACGCCGAAGCTTTGGACAGCGCTCATACTTCACACCGAAATATGTGATTTTTTTCCCTTCGGTACCGGTGGCCCTAGTCTCAAAGTCCTGCGCACCATCGGTTAGGCTGGAATCGTCGACCTGATCCGACTTCAGCACCGCATGGGCGTGGATGCTGTCAAACACGGCTTGATCAATTGCCCGGACACCGTTACGCCAGTAATTATCCTTGAGCTTTGGAGGAATCGGCTCAAGGTATTCCCCATCAACTTTGTTCGGAACTGCAGATTCAAAGGGTTTAAAGCCCTCAATGACTGCAAACAAGTCACCTTTAGTGCTGTTCTTGTCTGCATGCACCCTCCCTATTCGAGCAACACCAAAATAATGAGGGTTGGCGCTCAGACGCTGATCCGAAAAAGCCTTGTTTGTCATTTTGCCTTTGTAATACAGCACCGCGGTTCCTTCGGTAAGAATCGCTCTGTACTGCTTCGGGAAGTGGTAAAGGTCCCCTGTTTGATCGGCCCACTTCGATTCATCATTTTCGACAATGACAGCTGGCATCCATTCATCCTCTTAGCAGAGGATGAAGCCTACCAAATTAAGAGAAAACTCCTACACGATCAGCGAAAGAATTCTACGGCTCTCGATCAGTAAATGAGAAATGTCGCTCAAGCAGTATTGTCAAAATCCGCAGACATCCGAATTTTCCCCTTCAATCGCCCAGGCTTGCGCACCCGAGGCGTATCGACATGGGGCAATAGATCCAGATAAGGCTTGCCGACCTTGGTGATCACAACCTTGTCACCATGCCGTGCACGCTCAGCAAGTTGGGAGAGCTGGGATTTTGTTTCGTGCATATTTACTTGTACCCGTTCACTCATATGGCACCCCCATAAAGTTATCTAAGCGAGCCTAAGCCGTAGATTTTTCGATAGGCAAGGTGTCGAGCTGACCGTCTGTCAAAAATGACTTCTCAAGACCCCCGACTGCCGATCAAGCAATCCTGAACTGTCGCGCTCTGCCCGAACTGTCATCGACGCTGCCATCACTCAAGCGACAAAGATGAGTTCACCTTGTCGCTTTATGAGAAGGTGAAACGACTGAAGCCCGAGCAGTAGGTGTCCGTTGCTCGTCCTCATTGCACATGTTGAGGTTGTAGTTGGCTGGGGGATCGCCATCGCGAGCAAGCTCGCTCCTACAGGGGATCTGCGTCGGATTTGGAAATCCCGGTGTTATCAGGGCCGCAGGAATATCCTGCGGCCCTTTTTTCTGTCAGCAACAACCGCTACGCAATCACCTCCCCACCCCACTAATCCGCCACGGGCACCGCGCTTCCCTCACCCCACTCGGCCCCACAATCTCCGGTGTCTGCCCCAACGATCGGGCACTCAGGACGCTGGTGACTCGGTCGATCAGTTGATCAAACCCCAGACTCGCATCCTCTTGATGAAGTTTGCGCAGTTGTTCCACCAGGGCGTAGGTGAAGGCGCCGTAGCTGTTGGCGCCGACCTGGTATTCGCTGGCTTTTTCGTTTTCCCGGGCGGCGTAGAGCATCAGGGGCATGTAGGGGCCATGGTGGCCGTAGAGTTTGCCCTGGCGCAGCAGTTGGTTTTTTTTCTCGGGGCGCAGGCCGGTGGCGGCGCCTTGGGTGCTGCGGGTGCGGGTGAGTACGCTGGACTTGCTGTCGGCGGTATGTGCGCCGAAGTCGCGGCCGTCGCTGTCGGCCGCATACACCCGACGGTCCCAGTCGCCCGCGTAGGGGTCCCAGCGCAGCATGCGGTGGCGAATGTCGCTGGGTGGGGTGATGCCGCGTACGCGGCCGGTGCCGCGGGTCATGCCGCCAGCGTAGCAGCAGTCGAACATGACCGTCAGTTTGGCGCCGTGGCCGTTCGGGTCAAAGGGCAGATGGCTGTAGAACTGGCGGAACAGTTTGTCGGTGAAATGTGTGCTCTCGTCATCCCAATCGAAGTCGTAGAGCACCAGGGTTTCGTCCATGCGGTCGGCTTCGCCGCTGCTGCTGTAGGCCGGCAGTTGGGTGCCGTGGCCGGAATAGAACAGCACCCGCTCGTCTCCAGCGCGGGCGCCATCCACCAGCCATTCGAGGCGTTCGACAAAGTTCGCCTGGGTGGCTCGGGCGTCATGCAGCAAACGAATGTCGCCGGCGTCGTAGCCGCTTTCCTGGAGCATACGGCTGATCAGGTAGGTGTCGTTGATGCAGCCGTCGAGGCGTGCGCTCGGGTCGGGGTAATCGTCGATGCCGACCACCAGGGCGCGGCGTTTACGTTGGCCGCTGCGAGAGAGGAACGCCGGTACTTCCAGGATGCGCGCCGCCACCACGTCGCGGGCCAGTTGCGGCCAGAGGCTGGTCTGGCAGGTGGATGCCGACAAGTAGGCTTGCGCGGCGTGATTGAGGTCGAGCAGGTCATCACGCAGCGGCACGCTGAACTCGGTTTGCAGGTCGATACGCGCCGAGTCCGGCGAAGTGATCGGCCGGGTCAGCAAGCCGTCGTTGGGGTTATAGAGGTGGAACCAGCGGCGGATGCCTCGACCGTTATCGCTCAAGCGCATGACCCGCCCACCCCACACTTCGCGCATCACCAGCGGCAGCGCGATGGGTGAGCCGAAGCTGACGAACACCCGGCCATCGATGCGCTTGAGCGCCGAGCCTTTTTTGGCCACCGAACGGCGCAAGGCGTCGTATCCGATCAGGCTGCCCAGCCCTTGGGCGAAGATGATCTGCGGGTCGAACGCGTCGATCTTCGCCAGCAGATGCTGGGTCAGTGCGGTGCGCAAATCGGCGTCTTCGATCCATTGCACGATGGCGCCGACGGTGCTGCGCAGCATCTGATTGACCGGCAGGCCCCAACTGCCGAAGGTCTCGTCGGCCTTGCCACTGGCGTCTGCCCGCAACATCGCCAGGCCTCGGGTGATCTGGGCGAAGTCCGGCCCCTCCTTGAGTTGGTCATCGAAGGGTAGAAAGTCGATGTCCTGATCATCGATCACGCGACCGTTCTGTGCCAGTTGGCTGCGGATCCGCGTACGCCATTGTGCCTGCCAGTTCGCGTCGGTGCCGCCCTGCCCGCTGGCTGTCTGGGTAAATCCCACACCGGGCAGGCACAGGACTCGCAGTCGCGAGGGCGCAACACCCGGCCCCGGCTCTGCCTGCAAGGCTTTGCTGACGGGCTGCGCAGCGGCTGGGGCCGGGGCGGGTTGGCTGTATGCGGTGACCATCAGGTCCTGCAGGCGACGCAGCTTCGCCTCCAGGTTGTTCGCACTCGGCACGGCGGACGTGAGGGCGGCTTGCCCGGGATCAACCAGTGCCCGGGTGCGGTTGTCGAGAAAACTGCTGACGCCTTGGGCGCTGTTCTTCCAGACTTGCTCCGGATCAAGACCGTCGAGGTACCCCGTGGCGCTGTCCACCACCTGCCGGCTGAGGGTCGCAAGTGTAGACTCGATCAATGGCAGACCGGCGCGGCTTGGTACCGCGGTGGGTGCCAGTTGCAGCGCTGCAGTCACGCTCGCGGCGCTGCGCCAGATCGGCGCATTACCGAAGTGCTGGGCCGCCACCACCCGTGGACCAAGGGCGCTGCGCGGTAATTTGAAATGATCGCAAAGAAAGGCCAGCAGGCTGGTGTGATCGTAATGCTGCGCCTGGAGTGTGCCCGTCCAGGGAATCAAACCCGGCTTAAGCCACGGCGATGCGAGGATCGCCGGCACACGAATGCCGAGTCGGGTGAAGGGGTTGGGCCAGTCGACATCGGATGTTGCATTGGGCGAAACACAGGTCGGCGGCACCACATGATCATGGAACCCGCCGTGCTCGTCGTACAGCAGCACGAACAACGTCTTGTTCCACAGGTCTGTGTTGGCCGACAACGCGTTGAACACATCACCGACAAACTGATCGCCGAAGCGCAGATCTTCCGGTGGATGATGCGACACGTTGGGGCCGAGCTTGCCGTTGAGCAGGCCATAGCTCGGCTCGATCCAGGACAGTTCGGGGAGTTTGTTAGCGGCGATATCCGATTTGAAGTCGTCGATGCCCAGATGCTGCAAACCACCCTTGACCAATGCCGCCAGCGGGATCGCGCCGTCGGAGTAGATGCGCACATCGTGGCCCTTGTCCCGCAGCAACGAAAAAATACTGTCACCACCAAATTGCGCTATCAGGCTTTTGATACCGGCCAGCACCGTGCCCGTGGACGGCATCAGCACGCGGCCGTTGCTACTGCCAAGCATGGCGAAAAAACGGTTCGGCCAGGTCGGGCCCGGCACCGACGCAAACCAACGGTCGCACACCGTAAAATGACGCGCCAGTCCCTGGATCGCTGGCAGCGGATCGGCCGCCGGCGTGGCACCGAACGGGATGTAGTTCATCGCCCGCTGAGCCATGGATTGGGACCAGGTTTTGTAAATTTTAAGGTCGGTGCGGGCCTTGTCATAGGCGTCCTGCGCAAAGCCATTGAGCTTGGGTGCGCTCAGGCTGGTCTTGAGTGACACATCCAGTTGCTTCACTACATCGACGAACTCATGGCCAAGGTCGAAACCTTCGCTGTCTTTCGCAGGCGTTGCCGGTGGTGAAGGCGCGGGCGGTGCCCACAGGCTGAAGTAATCCGGCAATTCCGGCGTTTGAGTGATCACGATCGAACTGCCACTGGCC
This sequence comes from Pseudomonas sp. GW821-FHT04C07, assembly GCF_059420325.1. Classification (NCBI taxonomy): domain Bacteria; kingdom Pseudomonadati; phylum Pseudomonadota; class Gammaproteobacteria; order Pseudomonadales; family Pseudomonadaceae; genus Pseudomonas; species Pseudomonas sp. GW821-FHT04C07. The sequence continues at coordinate 314,537 of NZ_JBWKTM010000005.1, read as the reverse complement.
AACGTCAGCGGGTTGGTGCTTGGGGCGTTGCGGTCGATGCCATCGCACGCAGGATTGATGCTTTTGTAATCACCCAGTAAATGATCGAAGGAACGGTTTTCCATCATCAGCACGACGACGTGCTCAATCTCGGCGGGCCAGTTGTTCGGCATGTTGCGCTCCCTGAAATGAAGTCCCTGATTTCGATGTCTCTGGTTTCAAAGCGCTCAAGGCTTGGGCTGCGGATCGGCTTTGCTAGCTGATCGAGCGTAGCTGGCGAGTTGTCTTTCACGAGATTGCTGGCCATCTGCATGCCCGCTGCACGCAAGGTGTCATTGCGCACCAGGCCTTAGCATCCCGAGAATCGCGCCCAGCACGACCGATCCAGACACCCCCGACCTCCTTGTTGGCACGGCTAACGACGGGCAGTGCGCAACTACACACCTCATGACAAGGAAGGGAGCGCGGGCACCCGTGCACAACGCTAGTTAAGGTATTGGCCCTTGTCCATTGGCGAGTTCATCCCACTCGGCACTGGCAACGAACGTGAAAGAGTTGGTGCACCCCACAGCCCCACCCGCTATTAATAGGCCATCCCCTCTCAGGATCAGCAAGCGAATGAAATTCGACAAAGCCTACTGCCTCAGCCTCGATGAAAAGCTGTCGATCTATGACGTGCGGGATTTGAATTTCGACGAGACGATGGCATTCGATTCGGCCAGGGAAAGCTTTCAATGCCCTAACGATGCATGCCGGGCGGCGTTCGATGCACAGAATGTGTTGGGTACGTTCAATGCGAAGAACGTCAACTATATAAGGACGCCGCATTTCAAGAATGTGCCCAGCACCCGACACATTGAAGGCTGCCCTTACCTCAGTCCTAAAGCTTTGGCCTCGGGGCTGGATGCCGAGGGCGATAACGATCGGGAGGAGCATTTCCCGTCGGAGTTGCTGCTCACCCGTCGCCAATATGTGCGCAAGCCATCCAGTCCGGCGACAGATGTTGCCTCTCCACAGGATGAGCTGAAGACGCCGTCTGCGAACACCACCACGGAGCACGCGCCCCGTGAAACAGCGCCGGACAAGACCAGCGTATTTGCCCATCCGGTGGAATGCTTTGTGTCGAACATCGATGACAAGGAGCGGCTCAAAAGTATGCCGCTCAAGATCGGTGAACAGACAGCGTCCTACTGGTCGTTCTTCAAGAAGATTGAATACCTGCAAGACAACAAAGGGCTGATTTACTGGGGCAAGATCAAGGAGATCAAAGACTACAAAACCAGCTTCCGGATCGATTTCGAGAAGAAGGTCTGGGTCGAGAAGAAGCCTTACTCAGTGAACGTTTACCTGAGCAAACACCTGATTGAGAACTACCGCAAACGCAAAGCCTTCCTGGAGGAGATCAAGAACGCCATAGGCAGCGAGCGGGACCTGTATTGCTTCTTCTATGGCGTGACGCCGGAGTTGAAGCAAGTACCGAGCAAGAAAAACCCCGAGCAGACCTTCGGGGTGTTCAGTGGTGATATCGAGAACCTCGACCATTTCATCATTCGTGAGGCGCCGGGGTTGGAGGCCAAGTAGAGCCATCCAATCCCCTGCACGGGCTTTAGATGTGCACCTCAGCTCTGCGAAAGCGCCCATTCCTGATCAGAACGTTCTCTGTTCAACTGTCTACTTAGCTCTCGGGCCTCTTGGGCTCTGACCTCACTTACGCCACAGAACTTCTGTAGCCAGTGGATGAGCATTTCCTCGTCAGGGTAGAAATAGTCTTTAAGCCCTGCTCTGCTCCGAAGAAAGTGGTTGGTTCTTGTGTCATAAAAGGACGCGGCCGCTTCATCCGGTGGCAGACACCCAGCATCGGCGACATCCCCTTTGAAAATCCAGACTATTTCGTTGAGATGCCCCTGAGCACTCCGGTCGCTGCGCCGATAAAAGCTGAATTCACGATTGAAATCCGTGAAGCGCTCAAGCATGGATGGGTACTCGACCCACTCCAGCACACCACTTTGCATCGCATGATCCAGCATGTTGTTCATCCAACGCTGGGTGAAGGCTTGCACAAAGCCGTCTACATCGGCTTTTTTCATGTCGGCGAAGATCATGCAATAACGTGTTTGCAGGTGAATCGCCAACAGTACATGTTTGCGCTGGACGGTGATGGCATGCACCAGCCATTGCGAAAGCTCTGACTTAGAGTCGCCCGCGTGATCATCTACGATAGTGGCCGAAGGCGGACGTTGGACGGGCGTGATTTTTTTGCCCTTGTGAACACGACTGAAAAAATCGCTGGCTGCCTCAGTGCAGTTGAAGACCAACATCCCCTTTCCTTTTTGATAAAAGCACAGGTCTATTCTTGCGGCAATTGTTGCTTCATTCCACCCCGATGTTTTCTGATCACGTTGTAAGGCAATACCATCCAGCCCACCCCGCCGCATGGCGGGTGGCAACGAGTGGTTTGGTGATGTGCAAACACGGCTCAGATGGAAAGCTAAAAAAAAGAGAAGTCACTGCCTCCAATGCCAGTCAGTTAACGGAAATCTTTAGTCAGGTGGGCATTTGTGGCGAGGGGGCTTGCCCTAATGCCGGTAAGTTAAGCCGTTACGCGAACCGTAGCAGCTGCCGAAGGCTGCGTTCGGCTCGGTCCGCGTTCGGGCGAAGCGGTCGCAAATGGGTGATATGCGGTCTTCCTGAAAGGACGAAGTTTGCCATTTTGCGAGCGCTACGCACTCGAACGCAGCCTTCGGCAGCTGCTACGGGGAAATGCGTTGAACCAGAAATTCTTTAACTTACCGGCATTAGGGCTTGCCCCCTCGCCACAGGTCTTGTGTCTGACGCACCTTCATTCTTACAGCAGCTCAAAACTCTGCTCTTTCACATCCTGAGAATCCAGACCGATTTGCACCCGGAACTCGCCCGGCTCGGCGGCGTATTTCAACTGTGTGTTGAAGAACTTCAGATCGCTTTCATCAATGGTGAAGTGGACAGTTTTCTCCTCCCCGGCCTTCAGCATGATTTTTTGAAAGTTTTTAAGTTCTTTGACCGGACGACTGACGGATGCAACGACCTCTCGGATATACAGTTGAACGACCGTTTCGCCGTCGCGCTTGCCGATGTTTCGCACCGTGATGCTGGCATCGACGTTGTCATTGCTCTTGAGTGTTGGCGCCGACAGGGTTACTTCGGACAGGCTGAAATCGGTATAGCTCAGTCCATAGCCGAAGGGATAAAGCGGACCATAGGATTGATCGAAATATTGAGAAGTGTAGTTGCGAGGCCCACCCGGTATGTAGGGGCGACCGGTGTTCAAGTGGCTGTAGTAACTCGGGATCTGCCCCACGGAACGCGGAAAGGTGATGGGTAGCTTGCCGGACGGGTTGTAGTCACCGAACACTACATCGGCAATCGCGTTACCCCCCTCAGAGCCGCTGTACCAGGTTTCCAGAACCGCATCGGCCTGTTCCTGCTCCTTGCCGATGGACAGTGGACGGCCGTTCATCAATACCAGTATCAGCGGTTTGCCGGTAGTTTTCAGGGCGGCGATCAATTCACTCTGGCGCCCTGGCAGATCCAGGCTGGTTCGGCTTGCCGCTTCATGAGACATACTACGAGGCTCACCCACCACGGCAATCACAACATCGGCTCGCTGTGCGGCCTTGACTGCTTCATCAATCATTTCTGCTGCCGGACGAGAGTCGTTCTCGACTTCGGACACTCCCAGGTATTTAACAACCTCCTGATCCTCCGTGAGATTGGCTCCTCGGGCATAGATCAGCGAGCCCTTGTTCATCGCGCTTTTCAGCCCGTCGTAGATCGTCACGGATTGCGAGGCCATGCCGCTTGCAGACCAACTGCCCATGATGTCGACGGTACTTTTTGCCAGCGGGCCAATAAGAGCGATCGTTCCCTCTTTTTTTAGCGGCAAGAGCCCATTTTCATTCTTCAGCAGCACCAACGTCTTGCGTGCCACTTCACGGGCTTGCGTTCTGTGCAGACGGTTTTCGGCGTTGATATCAACGGGGTCGTCACTGGCAACGCCGATGCGCCGGTAAGGGTCTTCGAACAGCCCCATGTCGTACTTGGCCCCCAGGACTTCCCGCACTGCGTTATCAATATCGCTCTGAGAAATAGCGCCAGACCTAAGCAGTCCTGGTAGCTCCTGACCATAGGAGGAATCGTTCATGCTCATATCAATGCCAGCCCTGATTGCGAGCCTGGCAGCGTCGCGGTCATCCTTCGCAACACCATGCTGAACCAACTCGGTTATCGCACTATGGTCGCTGATGACCAGGCCCTTGAAACCCCAGGCTTTGCGAAGCAGGTCTTGCATCAACCATGTATTGGAAGCTGCTGGCACACCATTTATCGAGTTAAGCGCCACCATGACCGCTCCCGCGCCACCATCAATCGCCGAACGATAAGGTGGCAGGTAGTCCTGGTACATCCTGGCCAGGCCCATGTCGACGCTGTTGTAGTCGCGTCCCCCTTCGACAGCACCATACAACGCAAAATGTTTAGCGCTGGCCATGATGCTGTCGGGTGCATTCGGGCTTTTGCCCTGATAGGCCTGAACCATCACTTTGGCAATGCGGGAAACCAGATAGGTGTCTTCACCAAAGCCTTCGGATGTGCGCCCCCAACGAGGATCACGGGCGATATCTATCGTCGGTGCAAAGGTCAAATCGACACCGTCCGCACTGGCTTCTTTCGCCGCCGTGCGACCGCTCAACTCGATAGCGTCCATATCCCAGCTGGAGGCCAATGCCAGGCCAATGGGAAAAATGGTTCGATGACCGTGTATCACGTCCCAGCCGAAAAATACTGGTATTTTCAGGCGGCTACGTTGAGCCGCGTCCTGCATGGGGCGGTTTTTGTAACGGGTCACAGAACCGAACATACCACCGACTCGCCCGGCGGTGATCTCTTGGCGCATCCTTTCGGGAGTCATGATGTCATCAATAGCGATCAGCCGTAGTTGGCCGACCTTTTCTTCCAGGGTCATCTGCTCTATCAGGTTAGCCACGAAGGCATCCTTGTTTGACGATGCCATATCGGCCAGAACCGGCAAACTGATAAAACCGATCAGGGTACACAGCAGACGTAATCTCTTCATGATGCCATTCCCTGGAAAAAACGTTGTGGTGCACACCGCCTGCTTGCCTTTAAAACGCAACCTTTGCGCGTATTGAAATCAGGAAGCTGACGTCCAATTGTTGCTTTTATTGTTAAACGTCAATTGAGCTTTTAGGGTCTTACATAAAATATCGTAGTCGACTGTCAGCTCTTACGACGAGGCAGCGCTGAAAATTGGCGAAGCAGATGTAACCGGGCGAATTTTCCGACCTCAGATGCCCAATCAAACTCACTTCACCCACAGACCGACCATCACCACCAGCAAACCGATGTAAACCCTGCCTGAGCGAGAAAAATAGAATCGATCAAAAAATGAGTTTGATCCGGGCATAAAACAACTGTACAAAAACACAGTATTTTATTGAATCGCCACTCTCGAACCCCGGAGAAAACCATGGCCTCTCTTGCGATGAAAATCACCCTCGAACGTATCGCCCTTCATCAATTCACCCCCGAACACTGCGCACAGGCCCGCGAGCTATTGGGCTGGAGCCTGGAGCAGTTATCTCAGGAATCAGGGGTTTCAATAGCCGCCATCCAGCGGTTTGAAGCCCAAGGGGAGTTGCTGGACGTCACTCGTCTGGCCCTGGCCTATCGGCTGGAAGCGCAAGGCCTGGTGTTTTTCCCGGGCTTTGCACCGGGCAGAGGCATGAACATCAAAGGCACGACACCTGATCCGGTCGGGCGGGCTGATTACGCGATGATTGAGTGAACACCGATACGAACAGAAGCCGGCTCCTCGGTTGGCGGCAGGCTTCGATCGACGAACTATTGCTGCCTGAAGGCCGGGGCCTGCCATGCCAGAGAGGCTTGCTCATAGCTATAGGCAAGTGCCAGGAGCCTGGCGTCGCTCCAGTGCTCACCATAAAAGAAAACCGAGGTTGGCAAACCGTCAGCGTCTATGCCTGAGGGCCCCGTGATGCCCGGGTAACCGGACAAGGGCGCGACGAAAATCGCAGGTGATGCAACATCAGCAATCAATGCGTCCAGGTAACGCATTTAGCGCAGTCATCCGGATGAGTGCGGTGAAGTGATATTTCAGAGTTCCATTCATGAATAGACGTCCCGTAAATACTGAAGGATGAGTGATTATTTCACTCTCTCGGTCAGCCTAGGGCAGGGCTCGGGATAGCCCCCCCGAGCCCCTTTCCTCTTCACGTGTATGACTATTCAACCAGACGCGCAGCCTGTCAGGTCAGCGCGTTGTGCTCCGAGCACGGCACACTCTCCACCTCAAGCCACCACGCCCGTCCACGCTGGGGTTGTGTCAGGTTGAACGCTTCACCCATTTGCGGTGTGGTGATGGAGATATTTCGCTCCCAGGCCAGGGCCAGGATGCGGTCGAAGGGTTCATGCCAGGCGTGCATCGACAGATCGAACGTGCCGTTGTGGATCGGCAGTAACCAGCGACCTTTGAGGTCGATATGCGCCTGGAGGGTTTGCTCTGGCTGCATATGAATATGCGGCCATTCGACGTTGTAGGCGCCGGTTTCCATCAGCGTCAAATCAAACGGGCCGTACTGCTCGCCGATGCGTTTTAAGCCATCGAAATAGCCGGTGTCGCCGCTGAAGAAGATCCGTGTGTCGCCATCGATCATGACCCAGGACGCCCACAGCGTGCTGTTGCCATCGAACAGGCCGCGTCCGGAAAAATGCTGGGATGGTGTGGCGATGAAGCGAATGCCATCCACTTCAGTGCCCTGCCACCAATCCAGTTGGCGCACCTTGCTGGCGTCGATCCCCCATTTGATCAAGGTATCGCCCACACCCAGCGGCGCGAGGAAGTATCTGGTTTTGTCGGCCAGTTTGAGAATGGACTGATGATCGAGGTGGTCGTAATGATCGTGGGACAGGATCACCGCCTCAATCGGTGGCAGTTCTTCCAGGCTGATGGGTGGCTGATGGAAGCGCCGTGGGCCGGCCCACTGCACCGGCGATGCGCGCTCGGCGAAGACCGGGTCGGTCAGCCAGAATTTGTCGTGCAATTTGAGCAGTACGGTCGAATGGCCGAGACGGAACACGCTGTGATTTGGCGCAGCCAACAGTGCTTCGCGGGTCAAGGCTTGTACAGGGATAACCCCGGCCGGGCGAGTGTTGCGCGGTTTGTGGAACAGCATGTTCCAGAAAATCCGCAAGGTTTTGCGAAAGCCTTCGCGCGGCACTGCTACAGGGTTGCGGTAATGACCTTCGTCCCGCAAAGAGCCTTTGAGGCTGGGGGCGCTGTCAGCGCGAGATGAGAGAGTGGCCATGATTGAGGTGACTCCAAGGAAACCGGTGAGGTTCCGGTGCTCCGTTGTTGGACGATAACTGGCCAATGCATGCACGCATTAGCCGCAAACTCTATTTTTTACCGCGCAATTACACTGCACAGTGTAGTTTCAAGATTGCAACAAACGAGAGAATAAGTAAACTGCGAAGTGTAATTTTCATTTCACCCGCCGAAGCCTATTTATGACAGCTGCACTGCGCCTCACCGACCGAAAACGCGAAGCCATCGTCCAGGCGGCCATTGTCGAATTCCGGACCAACGGTTTCGACATCACCAGCATGGACAAGATAGCCGCCACGGCCGGCGTTTCGAAGCGCACGGTGTACAACCACTTCCCCAGCAAGGAAGAGCTGTTCGCCGAGATCCTGAATAAATTATGGACCAGCATCAGCACCCAGCAGGACACGATCTACCGCAGTGATCTGCCGCTACGCGAGCAGCTGGAAGTGTTGTTGCGGGCCAAACTGCACATGCTGGCGGACAACAACCTCCTCGACCTCGCACGTGTGGCAATTGCCGCCACGATCCACTCCCCCGAACGGGCCCAGGATATGGTCGCCAGGCTGGGAGAGCGTGAAGAGAGCCTCACCGTGTGGATTCGCGCGGCCCAGGCCGACGGCAGGTTGAAACCCGTCGACCCGTGTTTCGCCGCGCAGCAGGTGCAGGGGCTGATCAAGGCATTCGCCTTCTGGCCACAAATCTCCATGAACCAGCCAGTGCTGTCACCCGAGATGCAGACCACCGTTGTAGCGTCTGCAATGGATATGTTCCTGGCCTGCTATCAGCTGTAGTCCCGTCCACTCGGGGAGGATTCCCTAGGGCCCTTCCTCGCCTGCTCTGCTGGGGGCGGCCTTCGCCCACCAGTACGCTTCAGGTCTATCTGACGCTCTACCCGCTGGCGGTAGGCACGGTGTGTTACCAGCTGGCAATCAAGTCAGTTAAGCGAACGCTGCCCCTTGTAGGAGCGAGCTTGCTCGCGATGACGTTAACGATAACGCGTGTTTGCTGGATAAACGCGTCGCCCTCAGGTCCATCGTCGGAGCGCCGCCCGGAGCAATCGAGCGTCGACCGGCTGCTCCTACATTTTGCCGGACATGCCTCTGGAGCAAGCCAGGGAGTTCATGGAACGCTTGCGTGAAGTCTTCAGCAACTGCCGCAGCCAGGAGATCCCTGAGCTTGAGGTGAGCTTGAGCATTGGTCTTGCCGCTTACCAGTTACAGTTCGAGGATGCCGCGATATGGCTCAACGAGGCGGACAAAGCGCTGTACGCCGCGAAAAACACCGAGCGCAACAAAATCAACGTTGCCACGAGCGACCCGGTCAGAGAACCCGCGATTGCCCGTCTGACACAAGCCCACTGGATGCCCTTAGAGGATTTCCTCAATCGTGGGTACTCGGGGCTATAGTAGACCCCAGTCCCACGGCATTGCAGAGAGCACTATGAACTCAGTCAAACCCGAAGCAGAGCCTGGCTCTGAAGTCGATCACCTGCGCTTTCACCGCCCTCACGCCCATCTGGCGCCGACCTTCGGCACTGACAGTTTTGCCTTGAAGGCTGAAGCCTTTGCCCGTTTTTTCGGGACGCCGACCTTCCTCGGTGCGCAAACACTGATTGTCGCACTCTGGATTGGCGTCAACCTGGCTGGACTGACGAATTTCGATGTCTATCCGTTCATCCTGCTGAACCTGGCTTTCAGCCTCCAGGCAGCCTATGCCGCGCCGCTGATTCTGCTCGCTCAAACTCGCCAGGCGGCACGGGACAAAGCCCATTCCGATGCGGATGCCCTGCACCGTGAAACCCTTGCCCTTGCCAACGCCGAACGGCAGGTACAAGCCGCCCAGACCACAGCACAACTACTGGAATTACTTGAGCAAAACACCCGTTTGACCGAGATGACCAAGACCCTGACAGAGCGCATCGAAAACCTGACCTCCGAAATGCATCAGCATTTTGTGCGCAAGGATGAGCCCAAGGTTTGAACCCATCGCGCCGGAGGAACAGAACTAAGGCAAACGGACGCTGCGCGCCAGTTCATCGAACAGCGTCACCACCGAGCGCAAGGTACGGCAGTCCGGGCGGGTCAGCAGCCATAGACTGGTGTCGTAACCGTGCAGGGGCTCACTCAAGGCTTGCAGTCCCGATTCACCGATCAGGAAGTCCGGCAGCGCCGCGACGCCCAACCCGGCACGCACCAGTTCGGTGACCGACAGCATGCTGTTGCAGCGGTAATTGGGCAGCACGCCGGGCAACTGCTGACGACGCCAGGCCACGGTTGGATGATCCGGCAGGAAGTCATCCGGGGCGATCCAGGCAAGCCTGGCCAGGTCACTGGGGTCGACCGATTGCAGGTAAGCCGCACTGGCGCAAACCCGGTACGACACCGAGCCCAGGCACCGCCCGACCAGATGCTGCGGCGGTGTGCAGGTCAAGCGCAAAGCGATGTCGGCGTCGCGGCGACTGAGGTTGGCAAAATCGTTGGATGTACTCAATTCGATGGTCAAGGCCGGATATGCCGGCATGAACTGCGCCAGTGCCGGCAAAAGCAAACCTTGCAGGACCGAATCGGTGCAGGTCAGGCGGACCGTGCCACTGATAACTTCCCCACCTTGCTCCACACCAATGCGCGCCGCTTCCAGCGCTTGCTCGGCACGCTCAGCCTGTTCGGCCAAGGCTTGCGCCATGCTGCTCGGTAGATAGCCTGCGCGGCTTTTCTCGAACAACTCCTGACCCAAGGCGGCTTCCAGTCTGCGCACCGCACGAAATACCGTCGACACATCGACCTTCAACAGCGCTGCTGCACGGGCCAGAGAGCCGCCACGCACCAGCGCCAGGATCAGCGACAGGTCCGGGTAATCGAGTTGATAGTGCGTTGATGCATTGAGCATTTGGGTAAACGCCAATATTGATTGCGTGAGCGCCAATCTATAGTGGGCTCCAGGAATCAACAAGCCTTGGCCGCACCAGGAGAACCACATGCAAACCCCTTCAGATAAGCCCCTCATCCAGATCGCTCTGATCGGTGACTACAACCGCGATGTCATCGCTCACCAGGCGATCCCGCTGGCGCTGACCATGGCGGCCGAGAAGGCCGACATGAAGGTGCAGTTTGAGTGGCTGCCCACCGATAGCATCACATCGGCCACCCAGCTGAATGGCTTCGACGGTTTCTGGTGTGTGCCGGCCAGCCCTTACCGCGATGTGGACGGCGCACTCCTGGCCATCCGTTATGCCCGCGAACAACAACGACCCTTTCTGGGGACCTGCGGCGGTTTTCAACACGCAGTGCTTGAGTACGCGCGCAACGTGCTCGGCTGGGCCGATGCCGAGCATGGCGAGACCTCACCGGACGCCGCCCGCGCCCTGCTCACGCCGTTGAGTTGCTCGTTGGTCGAGGCCGTGGACGGTATCCGCCTGGTCGAAGGTTCGTTGATCGCCAACGCCTATGGCGCACTGCAAATCCGCGAAGGTTATCACTGCCGGTACGGCGTCAATCCCGAGTTCGAAACGCAGCTGCTGACACAAAGCCTGCACGCCACCGGACACGACTCGGCGGGTGATCTAAGGAGCGTCGAGCTGCATTGTCATCCGTTCTTCGTCGCCACGTTATTTCAGCCCGAACGCGCCGCACTGGCCGGCACGCCCCCGCCGCTGGTCAGCGCATTTCTCAACGCCTGCGCGGGGAACCCGGCATGATCGCCAAGACACCAGCGACGCCCTACTACGCGGTGATTTTCACGTCCCTGCGAACCGAGGGGGATCAAGGCTATGAGCAAGCCGCCGGGCGCATGCTCGAGCTGGCCCGCGAGCAACCGGGATTTCTCGGTGTTGAGTCAGCCCGCGGTGAAGACGGGCTCGGCATCACTGTTTCCTATTGGGCCAGTGAGGCCGCAATCCTCGCCTGGAAACATCACGCCGAACACACCGAGGTCCGCGAGCAGGGGCGCTCGACCTGGTATGAGGCTTGTCATACACGGGTGTGCAAGGTTGAGCGCGCTTATCGGTTTGAGAAATAGTCGAGCGTCGGGGGGCGTTAACTGCCGGGCCGACGAGTACTGCACAGAGCCGCACAAAAGCACTGAAATACCGGCTCTGACACACGTAATGTCGGTATGGCGATAGCACAAGTGGCGTTCAGTTGTTAAAAGGTAATCCTTGGACATCGCTCTCTACGAAAGGACTTCGAATATGCCCGTCACCTTCCGCAAAAGTGCCCTGTTGCTGAGCCTGATGCTCGGCCTTGGCCAGGCACAGGCCACCAGCCAGCCGAGCCCGACCGCTCTGACCAGCGCCATAGGTGTTCCACACCCGGCGGTCATTGCCCACCGTGGCGCATCCTTCGATGCACCGGAATCCACCGCGGCCTCCTACAAACTGGCGCGTGACCTGGGTGCCGACTATCTGGAAATGGACCTGCAACGCAGCAAAGACGGTGTGCTGTTTGCTCTGCATGACAACAACCTGCAACGCACCACTGACGTTGCCAGTAAATTTCCCGAGCGCAAGGACAGTCCCGCCAACGAGTTCACCCTGGCCGAACTGAAAACCCTGGATGCCGGCAGTTGGTTCAACAAGGCGTACCCGGACCGTGCGCGCCCCTCGTATGTGGGCCTGAAGATCCTGACCCTCGACGAAATCATCGATATCGCGCAAGGCAACCCGCAGCACAAACCCGGGCTGTACATCGAAACCAAAGAGCCAAAGCAGTTTCCGGGTATCGAACGTGACCTGAAAGATAAATTGCAGGACCGTGGCTGGCTGAGCCCGACTGGCTCGAAACTGGCGAAAAGCGATTTGGCGGTCGGCCAGGGCAAAGGCAAGGTCGTGCTGCAAACCTTCGAGAAGAGCAGCCTGGAACTGCTGCAAAAGGAAATGCCGCAGGTACCGAAAATCCTTCTGCTGTGGGTCGGTGAAGGCAGTATCGAACCCAAATCCAATGTCAGCTTCGCCGCCAGCGGTGAAAAGGACAAGGCCGCCTGGTACGCCAGACAGGAACCCAGGGACAAAGCCGAATTCGAGAAATGGGTCAACTACGCCAAGGCTCAAGGCGCCATCGGTACAGGACCTTCGGCAGCCCTGACCACAGGTGGCGATCAAAGCTATTCGGACCTGGTGCAGCCGTGGATGAACACCTTCACTCACGACAAAGGTCTGTTGGTGCATGCCTACACCATCGACGAACCGGTGGATTACAAGAAGGTGATGGACGCCGGCGTTGATGGCATCTTCACCAACCGCGCCAGCGAGCTGCTCAAGTACTTCAAACGCCCGGCGCCGGCCAGCGTCGCGCAGTTGCTTGAGGCTAACGGCTATTAAATGATCAATCGGCCGTGAGCCGGGGCGTATAGCGCCCCATGCAGGAATGGTCGAACGGAACCGTCAGCGCTGAGGTGCAATTAAGGGTGAATTAAGTTCGGCGGACTACGCTGGTCCCACTTAAACAGTTCACCCCAAGGAAAGAACTCATGAAAACGTTGACTGCCCTGTTCGCCGTTGCTGCCTTGACCCTGACCGCCGGGCTGGCCCGGGCTGACGTGCGCCCGGATCTGATTCCGGGTCTGCTCAAAGACGGCAGCATCATGGACCTGGAAAAACTCAACCAGGCCGCCCTCGCCCAGCATCCAGGAGCTACGGCAGCCAACATCACCGACACCGGGCTTGAGAAAAAAGACGCGGATTACGTCTATCAGGTCGAAATACGCGACGCCAAAGGTGTTGAGTGGGACGTGCACCTGGACGCCAGGACCGGTCAGGTGCTGAGCAACAAACAAGACAAGTAACGGGAACACTGTAAAAGCCGCGCGACCTTTGGGTCGCGTGGTTTTTTTTGCGTTTTAGCGCAGAACACAAAGCCCGCGTTCGCGCTCGATCACCGCAGGCTCCCGACATTATGCCGAGGTACTGACCAACGAGCCCGAGGTGCTGCTGCTCGAGCTCTGCAAGGCTTGCAACAGCGCGGCAGTAGCGGTCTGCAAGGAGCCTGAGGTGGTCGCGATCTGCGATTGCGCGGCGGCCACTTCGGCGGCTTTTGCGTCTGCACTTTTCTGACTCGCTTGAGCCGCTTGCAGTTGCTTGTGTTGTTCCTGCAATTGCTTTTGCAGTTCAGCAATCTGCTTGCGCAGGGCTTTCACCGCATCCGACTCGCTACTGCTGCTCGTACTGCTGCCGCTGGACGCCGGTGCACCGCCTGCTGCGACCTTCGAAGTGTCGGTTGCGGCTGAGATGGCTGAGCTACCTGCTGCCGTTGACGAGGTGCTGTCGGTCTTGCTGGTGTCGGCACTGTCAGTGATCGTGGTTTTGCTGGACGTTGTAGAAAGGCTCTGATTGATCGAAACGGAAGTGATGCTGACCATGGGTGGTTGATCCATGTGAGTCTAGGGATATCCTCCTCATCGACGTAAGCGGTACAAGCTTGAGATTTATCGTGTACCGGCCCGGATACCGAGCCGATACACAATCACGCCTGGAGGTGCCCGGTCATGCACTCAGACGTGCAGTCACCTCGTTCAGTTGCCCCGACAACCCGTGCAGATTCTGGCTCGCGGCTTCGGTGCGCTGCACGTTATCCAGGTTGGTACTGGCGATGCAGGTGATCTCGGTGAGGTTGCGCGAAATATCTTCGGCGACCGAGGTCTGCTGTTCGGCGGCGGTGGCGATTTGGCGGTTCATGTCGCGAATCGCTTCCACCGCCACAGTGATGCGCTCCAGCATCGCACCGGCCTGAGTGACCTGCTCGACGCTTTCTTCACTGCGCGACTGGCCACTCTCTATCGCCTGGGCCGCATCCACTGCGCCGGTTTGAACGGTCTGGATGATTTGATTGATCTCGATGATCGACGCCGCAGTGCGCTGAGCCAGGCTGCGCACTTCATCCGCGACCACGGCAAACCCACGCCCGGCCTCACCGGCACGGGCCGCTTCGATGGCCGCGTTGAGCGCCAGCAGGTTGGTCTGTTCGGCGATCCCGCGAATCACTTCCAGCACCTTGCCGATGCGCCCGCTGTCGGCCTCCAGACGCCGGATAACCGTAGCGGTATTGGCGATTTCACCGCGCATTTGAGTGATGGTGTGAATCGTCCCCTGCATGACCTTTTCGCCCTGCCGAGCAGAGTGATCGGCATCATCGGCAGCCCGCGCCGCGTCGGCGGCGTGGCGGGCGACTTCCTGAGCGGTGGCGGACATTTCGTTCATCGCCGTGGCGACTTGATCGGTGCGGTTGAATTGCTCGTTGGTGCCGTGGGTCATGAGGCTTGCAATGGAATTCAGCTCACCGCTGGCACTGTCCAGATCCGAGGCACTGCGCTGCAAATGGCTGAAGGTTTCTGCGAGAAAATCCCTTAGTGTATTGGCGGCAACGGCCAGCTTGCCCAACTCATCCTGACGATTGCTCGCCACCCGCTCGGCAAAGCGACCCTGACTGAGTTGCGCCACATACTCGATCAGCTTGCGGATCGGCTCCACCAGATGGCGGTTGACCAGCCACAGGCTGAACAGACCGATCAACAGGCCCGAAGCAAGCATCACCACAATTCCCAGCAGCACAGTGTGATCGGCGCTGGCGCTGATCAATGTCGATTGCTCGGTGCCTTGCTTGCGTAACTCGTTGACCAGCTCGCTCATTTGTTCACTGGCGGCGCGGTCCACGCCTTTGACCGCAGCGTCTCCGGCTGTTGGATCAGCACCTGCCGCCAGATAAGCGTCGCGGCCCTTCTGATAGGCCGTACCCAAGACCCGGTGCTCCTCACGCAGTCGCTCGATGCGTGTCTTGAGCTGTGCATCGATTCCCGGTTGGCTGGCCAGTTGGCCAAGAATGTCCTGAACATCGCGTTGGCGATCTTCAAACTGCTTCCAGTACTTGTCCAGATCAGCCGGCTGCTTGCCACGCAGCAGGACGTTTTTCCATTCCTGTACCTGAACTTTGAATTGCAGGTTGGCCTCATCGATCAGTTGTGAAGTATGCAGCGGGCCATCGATCAGGTTGTGATAGCTCTGAACACCGCTGGAGAGAAAGTGAAAGCACGCCAGAGCAATCAACAGCATCGCAATCAAGCTGCCGCTCAGCATTGCCAGAATTTGAGCTCTCAGGGATTTTTGCAAAAACATCGAGTGGGATCTCATGACAGGGATAAAGCAGGCCATCTAGGGGCATGCATGACGTCTAGACATCCCTGTCACCAACAACCAGGCCTATGGCCAAAACACGAAAGATTACGTGAGCGTGATCGGCGCGCTGTTCGCATTCTTTAAAGGGTTCCGACCACTGGTCGTCGCTCACTCGCCCGCGTCGCCAAACTGTCACAAAACCGTCAAACAGCCTTGCCATGATGCGGTTCAAGTGAGCCTGTGAAACGTCCTACAGGCACCTCCCGCCAGCGAGACTCCATGAACCACAGTATCGACCAACGCCATCGCGACTCTGATCTGTTCGGCCTGCTCTACGGTTTCAGTTTTCGCCCCGGCGAACGCGGCCGTGAAATCGATTCGGCCAAGGCTCTGGAATGCTTGAAACAACCCGCTGACACAGACGAGTTTCTCTGGTTGCACCTCAACCTGGCCCACGCCGCCTGCGAGCGCTGGATGAAAACCCATCTGGATTTGCCAGAAGAATTCTTCGAAGCGCTGCATGAAGGTTCACGTTCTACACGCATCGAACACGTCGATACGGCGCTGCTGGCAGTGGTCAACGATGTGGTGTTCAACCTGAGCAGCATGGTGTCTTCGGACATCTCGACCCTGTGGGTCTGCGCCCGCAGCCGCCTGATCATCAGCGCCCGCCTGCAACCCTTGCACTCAGTGGACAAGCTGCGTTCCTCGGTCAAGGCCGGTGAACGCTTTCGCTCGCCACTGGAACTGCTGGTACATCTGCTGCGTGATCAGGGCGAAGTGCTGACCCAGATCGTGCGCAAAACCAGCATCAGCGTCGACCAGATCGAAGACCAGCTATTGTCCTCGCGCCTGTCCACCAACCGCGCCGAACTGGGTACTAACCGCCGGGTGCTGGTGCGCCTGCAACGCTTGTTGGCGCTTGAACCGGGGTCGTTGCTGCGGCTGCTCAACCGCCCACCGCAGTGGCTACAGAAGGAGGACGTCAAGGAGCTGCGCAAGTCCACGGAGGAGTTTGCGCTGATCATCAACGACCTCACGGCCCTGGGCGAACGCATCAAACTGCTGCAAGAAGAAATCGCCGCCAACCTCAACGAACAAAGCAACCGCACCCTGTTCACCCTGACCGTGGTCACTGTGCTGGCGCTGCCGATCAACATCATTGCCGGCTTCTTTGGCATGAACGTCGGTGGCATCCCGCTCTCGGGCGACCCCGAGGGCTTCTGGATTCTGGTGGCACTGGTGGCGACCTTTACCGTGCTGGCCGGGCGTTGGGCATTTCGCAAGCGCCAGGATTATTGAGTCAAGCGGGCTTGCACAATCCCTGTAGCAGCTGCCGCCAGGCTGCGTTCGGTCTGGACTGCATTCGGACGAAGCGGTCGTAAATCCTGCCTCCACGGTTAACCTGAAAAACCGCGGTGCCTGACTTTACGACCACTCTGTCCGAATGCGGCCCAGACCGAACGCAGCCTCGCTCAGCTCGTCAGCTGCTACGGATCGCGTTGCGGCTGGGGCTATTGGGCAGTTTGTATTGGCTGTTTACGCAGTTGTTCCAAGCCTCGCTCAACAACTGAAAAAATCCCGGACGGGGTAATCGGTTCGGGATTTTTTTATCCAGCGAATCAGACTCAGGCAAGCGCAACACGCATTTCGTCGAAAAATCAGCGTATTAACGAGCTTTTGCTCCAGCATCCGCTGGATTGCACTTCAGTTTGTTACCTTTGTGCCGACTCTTTAGAGACCCAACGTATTCAGGAGGGGGAAACCGTGAATTTGTATATTAATCAGCTTCAGAACAAAGCTGACTTCAAAAGCGCCATCTACGCTGGCGATATCTTCCTGAACACCCAGCTCAACGCAGCCAAAGAACTGTGCGCATTCGCCCGGCAAAGCATCACCGCGGCGTTTGACGGCGAGACTGATCACCAGTCCCTGCACACGCTGATGCCGGTCGAAGAATTCGTCATCCAGGTAACCCGGCTCAAGGGCCAGTTCACCAACAGTCTGCAGGTCAAGGAGCTGATTCGCGCCTTCACCCTGGAAATTGGCGCCGACCCCAAGGACTACATTTTCGATGTGCCGCGCATCCGCGTGGTGCCGAACTACGACTACCTGCACGCCGGCATCAGTTATGCCTACAAACCGCACCGGGACACCTGGTACGGCGGCGTGGACTGCCAGATCAACACCTGGATGCCGGTTTACACCATCGCCCCGGACCAGACCATGATGATCAATCCGGGCTACTTCGATGTGCCGGTGAAGAACACCTCGGCGCAGTGGAGTTTGTCCGACTGGATCAACGTACAGCGTGAGCGAGCCAAGGACAACGTCAAAGAAGAAGTCCGCGTTCACCCGGTGCCGCTGGAAGAGATCAACACCTCATCGGAAATCCGCGTCGCCGGTAACACTGCCGAGATGCTGATTTTCTCTGGCTCGCACCTGCATGGCACCGTCCCCAACTACACCGAACAGACCCGCTTCAGCGTGGACTTCCGGCTGATGCACCTCGATGACCTCAAGCACAAACGCGGCGCAATCAATGTCGACAGCGCGTGCCCGGATGTCGGGGCCGGCTTCAAAGACTATTTGCACGTCCACGATTTCTCGAATTTCCTAGGAGCCAAATAATGACCAAGCGTCGCCTTACGCCTGCCGAGACCGAATACAACGAAACCCGTGCCAACGTCCTGAAACGGGTCGACGCCGAGTATGTGGCCGATGCGCCATACGTGTTCGCCAACCGCATTGGCGTGACCGCAGCATTGTCGCGCATGGAGTTGTTCAAGAAAGTCGCCGAGATACCGGGCGCGATCATTGAGTGCGGCGTGTACAAGGGCAACTCGCTGATGCTCTACATGCACTTGTCGATGATTCTGGAACCCTACGCGATCAACCGTTCGATCGTCGGTTTCGACACCTTTGAAGGTTTCACCAGCATCAACAAGGACGAAGACCCGACGGACATCAACGAGAACATGTTCTCCGACACCGACCAGTCGCTGATCCAGGACATGATCGACGCCAACGACTTGCTGCGTCCGGTCAACCGCATCCCGCGTTGCGAGCTGGTCAAGGGTGACATCTGCAAAACCGCGCCGGAGTACGTCAAGTCCCGGCCGGACCTGGTCGTGGCCATGCTGATCCTCGACACCGACCTTTACGAACCGACCAAAGTCGCGCTGGAAACCTTCCTGCCGTACATGCCAAAAGGCGCCATCGTGGTGCTGGACGAAGTCGCCTATCGCAACTTCCCGGGCGAAACCAAAGCCCTGCGTGAAGTGTTCGACATGAACAAGATCGAACTCAAACGCCTGCCGTTCGATTCCTGCGTGGGTTACTTCCACATCTGATCGCCCTTTTCTGGCTCGGCACAACCCCTGTAGCAGCTGGCGCAGGCTGCTACGGATCGCGTAGCGGCTTGACTGACTCGCCGCGAAGGCGTCATCCGCGAGATGGCTCTCGGCGTAACATCACCCTCTCGCGCACCACGTCATACGCCCAGTGGTAGACGTAGGTGTACGGCAGGAAAAACAGCAACACGCCGATGTCCAGAATCAGTGCCTGCAACAGGCTGATGCTCAGCCACCAGGCCACCAGCGGCACGCTGACGACCACCAGACCGCCCTCGAACAGTAACGCATGCAACATGCGGGTCCAGCCATTCTGGACCATGGCGAAACGCTCGCGCATGCGGTCGAACATGCCATTGAAGAGCACATTCCAGCCCAGCGCGATAAAGCAGTTGGCGACGGTCACCACGCCCATGTCGAACAATGGCTTATCCATCAACCAGGCGAACAGTGGGGTGCACATCAGCACCGCGAAGACTTCAAAGCCAATGGCCTGGAAAACCCGTTCAGTCAGGGATTTTTGGGTACTCATGATCAGACTCTCTGGGTAACGATGGTTGCCATCATTGCCCACCAGCCCGATACTTCATAACCAATAACCATCGATCAAGGCGATAGTTCATGGCATCTCATGAAGTGCTGCTGGCCTTTGTCCAGGCCGCGACCCAAGGCTCGTTCTCTGCGGCCGCACGCAAACTGGGCAAGAGCCAGTCGACCATCAGCGCGGCCGTCGCCAGCCTGGAAATCGACCTGGACGTGATTCTGTTCGATCGCAGCAGCCGCAAACCCGGCCTGACACCCGCCGGGCATGTGATGCTGCAACGTGCCGAAGACATCCTGGCTGCGACCAGTCGGCTGGAAATGGCCGCCAGCCAGCTGTCACAAGGCTTCGAACCGAAGCTGACCGTGGCCATTTCCGACACCTGGCAGTCCGACCGTTTCGAGGCGTGCTTGAGCGAGTTCGAGCAGCGTTACCCGGACCTGGAACTCGAATGCCTGATCGCCGAATGCGACGATCTGGTGGCGCTGGTCCAGCGTGGCCGGGCGCAGATTGCCTTCGCCGAGATGCAGCCGAGCTACCCGGCGGACCTTGCCAGTTCGACAGTCGACGAACGCACGGAAATCGCCTTGTTTGTCTCTCGTGAGCATCCACTGGCCGCGCTGCAAAGAGTCGACAAGGACACCTTGCAACAACACCGCGAGTTGCGTCTGGCGACCATCGTCAACCCGTATGAAACCCGCGCACAAGGCCGGGTCTGGTCGGCACCGAGTTATTTGATGCTGCTGGAAATGGCTCAAGGCGGTTTTGGCTGGGCACCGTTACCGCGCTGGCTGGTGGGCCGCTTTGGCGCAGGCTCGCTCCATGAACTCACCGTGCGCGGCTGGCCACGGCCGGTGGCGGTGGATGCACTGTGGTCACGCCTGCATCCGCCGGGGCCTGCAGGGAGTTGGTTGCTGGGGAAAATGCTGG
This sequence comes from Pseudomonas sp. GW821-FHT04C07, assembly GCF_059420325.1. Taxonomy (NCBI): domain Bacteria; kingdom Pseudomonadati; phylum Pseudomonadota; class Gammaproteobacteria; order Pseudomonadales; family Pseudomonadaceae; genus Pseudomonas; species Pseudomonas sp. GW821-FHT04C07. The sequence continues at coordinate 294,234 of NZ_JBWKTM010000005.1, read as the reverse complement.
AGTGAAACCGTTCGTAGAACCTGTTGTGGTCGCGCAGAGAACACCTGTAGGAGCACGACTTGCCGGCGATGGCGTCCTTGAGATCACCCGTAGGAGCACGGCTTGCCGGCGATGGCGTCCTTGAGATCACCCGTAGGAGCACGGCTTGCCGGCGATGGCGTCCTTGAGATCACCCGTAGGAGCACGGCTTGCCGGCGACGGCGTCCTTGAGATCACCCGTAGGAGCACGGCTTGCCGGCGATGGCGTCCTTGAGATCACCATCGCGAGCAAACGGAGCACCGCCCGGCTGGTTCCTACAAAAAGCCATTTATTTCATTCAATGCGCTATTTTTAGTTCTAGTAAAAGAACGGTTTCAGCGCTTCAAGCCGCCGCTCGATAAACCGCCGCTCCGGTACTTGCCGAGTCAACTCCAGGGCGCGCTGATAAGCCTCTCTGGCCTGCTCGACGCGCCCGAGCTGCCGGCAGAACTCCGCCCGGGCCGAATGTGCCAGGTGGTAATCGAGCAGCTCGCCTCGCGCCAGAATCCCCTCGATCAACTCCAGCCCCGCCAGCGGTCCATCACGCTTGGCCAGGGCCGCCGCGCGATTGAGCTCGATCACCGGCGAAGGCACCGCCCGCAGCAATACGTCATAAAGCCCGACGATCTGTACCCAGTCGGTTTCCTCCGCGGTCGGCGCTTCGGCATGTACCGCGGCGATCGCGGCTTGCAGGCAGTATGGGCCGAAGCGACGGGTGCTCAGCGCCTGCTCCACCAGAGCGCAGCCTTCGGCGATCAGCCCGGCATTCCACAGCGAGCGGTCCTGTTCATCCAGCACAATCAGTTCACCCGAGGCCGAAGTCCGGGCCGGGCGTCGCGACTCGTGCAGCAGCATCAGCGCCAGCAGCCCCATGACCTCGGGCTCCGGCAGCAACTCCATCAGCAAACGAGCAAGGCGTATGGCCTCGGCGGTCAAATCTTCACGCGTCACCTGCTCGCCCATCGAGGCCGAATAACCTTCGTTGAACACCAGATAAATCACCCGCAACACGCTGTCCAGACGCTCGGGCAGTTCGGCCATGGACGGCACTTGATAGGGGATCTTCGCGTCACGAATCTTCGCTTTGGCGCGCACGATGCGCTGGGCAATGGTGGCCGGTGCTGTGAGAAAGGCCCGAGCGATTTCCTCGGTCGTCAGGTCGCAGATTTCCCGAAGCGTCAACGGCACCTGAGCATCCGCCGCCAAGGCCGGGTGGCAGCAGGTGAAGATCAATCGCAGGCGATCGTCTTCCACGTCTTCCTCGCTCCAGTCGGTCTCTTCGAGCTCTTGCACCTGGCTGACCAACGCCGCCCGGGATGCACTGAAACGCGCCCGCCGGCGCAACCCGTCAATGGCCTTGAAGCGCCCGGTAGACACCAGCCAGGCGCGCGGATTAGCCGGCACGCCATCACGCTGCCAACGCTCGACCGCGACGAAGAAAGCTTCATGTAATGCCTCTTCGGCGAGGTCGAAATCGCCGAGCAAGCGAATCAGGGTCGCGAGTATCCGCCGTGACTCGGCGCGATAAACCGTCTCCAGCTGTGCCTTGAGCGCCCCGCTCGCCTCGCCCGGCATCAGTCAGTCATGCCTTCGGTCACCAGCCTCACCAACCGGTCCAGGCTTTGTCCCCAGCCTTCATGAAAACCCATCGCCTCATGGGCCTGGCGATCCTCTTCAGTCCAGTGCATGGCGCGCGCGGTGTAGAGGGTTTTGCCATCGACTTCCTCAAGAGTCACCTCAGCACTCATGAAGGGTTTGCCCGAAGGAATCCAGCCCGGTTTGAAGGCATCGGTGAAGACAATCCGCTGTGGCGCGACGATCTCCAGGTACACCCCCTGGGTCGGATATTCCTTGCCATCCGGCGCGCGCATCAAGGTGCGAAACAGACCACCGACCCGCAGGTCTATTTCACATTCCGGCGTGGTCATGCCATGGGGCCCCCACCACTGCACAAGCAACTGCGGTTCGGTCCAGGCACGGAAAATCCTGCTGCGGGGCGCATCAATCAAACGGCTGATGGATAACTCGAATTCAGCAGGTTGTGGTTGAGCCAATTGAGCGTTCATCAGGGTCTCCTGCTTATTATTGTTATGAGGGATTCAATTCACGTACGGGGCGCACTTCGACACTGCCGACCCGGGCCGCCGGAATGTTGCCGGCGACCTGGATAGCCTCGTTGAGGTCCTTGGCATCGATCAGATAGAAGCCGGCCAATTGCTCTTTGGTTTCAGCGAATGGCCCGTCGGTGATCGACAGCTTGCCGTTGCGCATGCGCACGGTTGTGGCGGTCTGCACTGACTCCAGCGCCTCGGCGGCGAGCATCCGGCCACTGCCCTGAACGGACTCGGCGTAGGCCATGCACTCAGCGTCTTTCGGGCTGTCGGGCAGGCTGTGCAACAGATGCTCGTCGCTGTAGACCAGGCATAGGTATTTCATGAAATTCTCCGTCATCAAGCTGATCAACTATGGCTGCTGATTCGAGGTTTGGCGAAAATCCCGACGATCAGGGTTGCAGATCGAACAAAGCCGTACCACTCATCATGTCGAACGGTGCCGACCAGTGCTCATGCACCACCAACCATTGGCCATTGATGCGTTGATAACCGGCGGTGACCCGCATCCAGCAGGCTTTGGTTTCACCTTTTTCGTCCGTCCCGCCGCAATGGGCCAGCCAATGGGCAAAAGCGATGTCGGCGGCCGGCACGACGTGCAACTGGTGAAACTCGAAAATGCCGGGACCGGGGCAGACTTTCATGCACTCTTGCCAGTGCGCACGGTAGGCCGCTTTGCCCTTGAATTGCAGCGCGGTCACGGCGTCGAACGAAGTGATGTCGTCGGAGTAATAGCTGACGATTTTGTCGATATCCTTGGCGATGACGGCTTGCTGCCAGGTCTCGATCAAGGCGCGGATTTCAATTTCGGTGTTGTGAGTGTTCACGAGGGTTCTCCTTGCGATTGGTTTGCACAGGCTCATCGGGCGGCCTGATTAGTGGCACTTAAATCGTGAAGACACCCCTAGTCGTATGGCGCACACCGAAATCGACAAGTTCGACGTGTTGCCACAAAAAATATTTTTGCCCGCCGCAAACTCGTTAGAATCCCGGGTCTCACATTTGTCGGTACCGCTCGTGACTACTCAGCTTGTGCCCTACGACAGCCTGACCCCGGTTCAGCGCCAACAAGTCGAAGCCATCGAAATCCTCCCACAGCAAAAGGAATTCTCCGGCGATATCGACGGCGCCTTGCACGCCCTGCGGTCCAACGCCAACCCCGGCGTCAAAGGCTTTGCCCTGCTTTCGCAAGAGGTTCCGGTGGCCTTCCTGCTGCTCAAACGCCCGCCGTGCCTTCCCCATTGGGCCGATGAAGACACCGCCACACTGCACGCCCTGCAAGTCGACCACCGCGCCCAGGGCAAAGGCTTCGCAAAAGCCTGCCTGCAAGCCCTGCCGCAAGTCGCTCGCCAGACCTGGCCGCACATCAATGGGTTGATGCTCTCGGTGGACACCCACAATGAAGCGGCGCTCAACCTGTACCTCAAGCAAGGTTGGGTCGATACCGGCGAAGCGTACAAGGGCCGGATCGGTTATGAACGCAGGCTGTCGCTGGCCTTCTGAACATGCGACATGTTTGATCGTTGTTTGATCGTTGTTTGATCGTTGTTTGATCGTTGTTTGATCGTTCCCACGCTCTGCGTGGGAATGCAGCCCGTGACGCTCTGCGTCACATCCAAAGCGGACGCGGAGCGTCCGGTGAGGCATTCCCACGCAGAGCGTGGGAACGATCAAATCATGCATTCACATCACAGTTTCAACACCATTTCATGCCAGGCCATCCCGCCGTGGTCAGAGGCTGAAGCCTTGAGGTAGGCGAAGCCGAAGCTGGCATAAAGCGCAATATGCCGCTCCTTGCACATCAGGTTGATGCTCGCCTTGTGCATTGCGCGCATGCGCTCGATGAATTCGCTCATCAAACGTTTCGCCAAGCCCTGCCCTTGATAATCCGGGTGCACCACCACCGACATGATCACCACATGCGGGCCGTCCGGGTCATGGCCGATCAGCTCCTTGAAGGCTTCATCGGCCATTTCCACCTGGTAGGCGGCGCCGGAGTTGATGAAGCCTGCGACCAGGCCATCGACTTCAGCCACGATAAACCCCTGCGGCCAGGTGGCAATGCGCGTGGCGATTTTCTCGCGGGTGGCCGCTTCGTCGCCTTCGTAGGCAATCGATTCGATGGCGAAACAGCGGTCCAGGTCAGCGGGCGTGACCAGGCGAACAACAGTGTTTGACGATTTCATAGGAGACAACAGCTACCTTGTAAGGTGACGACGACAGGCGCAACGGCAGGCGATTCTAACAACAGCCTTCGCTTGTGACATTGATCAGTCGGACTTGAGCGGCAGCCAGATCTCCAGAACACCTTCCCCCGTTTGCGGATTGAAGTCCGCGCTGTAACGTTCGAACTCCGGCGCATCTGCGGCTTCACTACCGGACTGCGGCAGCCAGGTATTCCAGATGTATCGAAAGGTCTGGGGCAAGGTAGCCAGTGAGCCTTTATGCTCGAACACCGCATAGTGTTGTGGTTGTACTTCGATCCAGCGGTATTGCTCAGGCAAGTCATCGAGCTTGCTGATTTCAACTCCGGCGATGTATTCAAAACCGCCCTTGCCATCCGGGTTGCAACAAATGCCGTAGGTCGCATCGTTTTTTTGGCCCGGGATTTTGCCGATATGCGGAATGAATTTTTCCCAAAGCTGTGGGATGCCTTGGGTGGTTTTGGCAGTAAACCGCCCGCCCAGTCCCGCAATCAGTAGGAAATGTCCATGTTCAAAGCGCGGTTGCGCAAGATCGGAAATTTTTTGTTCGTCCATGAAAGCGACCTCAATAGTGAAAGATGGGTTCGGCTGGGAGTATAGAAGCCAAACCCAGTCACAGGCCCGGAAGCTCAGCCACGCCCGCCGAACCGACAAACTCCCAATAGCCAGATACAATCACGTAGACCGCGAAATAGCAGAAGATCGCTGCAGATGCCATGTATGAATAGCGCAACAGTTTGTCGCCCAACAACTTGCCGCCCTGGGTTGCGGCCAGGCACAAGCCGCCACACCAGAGCAGCCCGGCAAAGAAGAATCCCGCCAGAAACAACCCTGAGCTGAGCAGGCTCCCGCCACCGGAACGGGCAATGAGCGTACCGCCCACCGCAGCGAACCAGAGGATGGCGCTCGGCGAGGACATGGCGAGGAAAATGCCGCGAAAAAACTCCCGTCGATGGGAGCCGTTGCTGACTTCGACCGCCTCGGCCAGGGTCGCCTGATGGTAGATCGCCGAATGAATCATCTTCGCCGCGAAGTACAGTAGCAGCGCCGAACCGCCGACCCACAGCACCCAGCGCACGCTCGAATACTGCAACAGCACACTCATGCCGGCCAACGCCAGCACTGCGTAGATCAAATCACCCACGCAGGTCCCGAGCCCAAGGGCAAAACCCTGAAAATAACCGCGTTGCATGGCAAGGGTGATCATCGCGATATTCGCCACGCCGATATCCAGACACAGCGAAAGGCTCAGCAAGAAGCCACTGGTAAATTCCATGTTCATTCCATCGAAAGCGCTAAGTGGTGGGCAGATATTGAACGCAGCTTTTCAACCGTTTTTTAACTCGGTTTTTCAGCCAAAAAACAGCCCGCTGTTGTATCGCAGAAAATGCCTGCGCCGCAAATGGGCCGAATGTCGCCACGAACGACCATCGAAATATTTGACTGCGCGCGCTGGACAATCCGCTGTCACTGCCCTTATCTTCCGCCACAGGCCACCGCAGTGGCCAACGTCGCTCGGACGGTTCCGGGCGCTCACGTTACCCGAGGCAACAATGGCAGACCAAGGTTCGCCGCGCCGCTTTGCGCGCATTGATCGACTCCCCCCTTACGTATTCAACATCACTGCCGAATTGAAGATGGCCGCCCGTCGTCGTGGCGAAGACATCATCGATTTGAGCATGGGCAACCCCGACGGCCCGACACCGCCGCACATTGTCGAAAAACTGGTCACCGTCGCCCAGCGCGAAGACACTCACGGTTACTCCACGTCCAAGGGCATTCCACGCCTGCGGCGGGCGATTTCCCGTTGGTACAAAGATCGCTACGAGGTCGACATCGATCCGGAAAGCGAAGCCATCGTCACTATCGGTTCCAAGGAAGGCCTCGCGCACTTGATGCTCGCCACCCTCGACCAGGGCGATACGGTGCTGGTGCCCAATCCCAGCTATCCGATCCACATCTACGGCGCGGTGATTGCCGGCGCCCAGGTGCGGTCAGTGCCGCTGGTGCCTGGCGTGGACTTCTTCGCTGAACTGGAACGGGCGATTCGCGGCTCGATCCCCAAACCGAAGATGATGATTCTCGGCTTCCCGTCCAACCCGACCGCGCAGTGCGTGGAGCTGGATTTCTTCGAGCGGGTTATCGCTCTGGCCAAGCAATACGATGTGCTGGTGGTCCACGACCTGGCCTACGCCGACATCGTCTACGACGGTTGGAAAGCCCCGTCGATCATGCAAGTGCCGGGCGCCAAGGACATCGCGGTGGAATTTTTCACCTTGTCCAAGAGCTACAACATGGCTGGTTGGCGCATTGGTTTCATGGTCGGCAACGCAGAATTGGTCAACGCCCTGGCGCGGATCAAGAGTTACCACGACTACGGCACCTTCACTCCGCTGCAAGTCGCGGCCATCGCCGCGCTGGAAGGTGATCAGCAGTGCGTCAAAGATATCGCCGAGCAATACCGGCAGCGCCGCAACGTGCTGGTCAAAGGCCTGCATGAGTTGGGCTGGATGGTCGAGAATCCGAAGGCATCGATGTACGTCTGGGCCAAGATCCCCGACGCCTATGCGCACCTTGGCTCGCTGGAATTCGCCAAGAAAATGCTGGCTGAAGCCAAGGTCTGTGTATCGCCGGGGGTTGGTTTCGGTGAATACGGTGATGACCATGTGCGCTTTGCACTGATCGAGAACCAGGATCGGATTCGCCAGGCCGTGCGCGGAATTCGCGGGATGTTCAGGGCCGATGGGCTGGTGCAGAAGACCAGCAACAGTTAAGCCGAAACACACCCGTAGGAGCTGCCGCAGGCTGCGATCTTTTAGCGATCCTGAAATCGCGAAGATCAAAAGATCGCAGCCTGCGATGGCGTTTTTGGGTCTTACAGCAGACTGATCGGGTAGCTGACGATCACTCGGTTCTCGTCGAACTCGTTGTTACTGAAATCGCGACGGATGGTCGAGTTGCGCCATTTGAGGTTAAGGCTTTTCAGGGCTCCACTTTGCACGGTATAGCCCAGTTCGGTCTCGCGACCCCATTCCTTGCCATCGGTGATGGTCCCGGTATGCACATTGTCGCCGCTGATGTAGCGGTTCATCAGGGTCAGGCCGGGCACGCCGAGGGCGGCGAAGTTGTAGTCGTGGCGCAGCTGCCAGGACTTTTCCTTGGCGTTGTCGTAGCTTGAGTTGTAGCTGTCGTTGGCCAGGGTGCCGCCGCTGGTGCCGTTGACCCGCATCCAGGCGTTGTCGCCGGTGACTTTCTGCAGGCCGACATAGAAGGTGTTGCCGCCGTACTTGGCCGAGAACAGTCCGGACCAGGTCTTGTTGTCCAGATCGCCGGCCCGGGCGCTGCCGTCCTCCTTGCCATAGAAGAAGCCCAGGTTGGCACCCAGGGTCCAGTCGCCCAAGGGCTGAGTGTGCACCAGGTTGAGGTATTGCTGGCTGTAAATATCCTTGAGTTCGGCGTTCCACAGACCGATCTGGGTGCGTTTTTCATTGAAGGCGTATTCGGCGCCCTCAAAGTTGAAGCGGTCGGAAGTGAATGCCGCTTTGCCGGTCATCGACATGTTGCTCATGCTGCTGTCGTCACGCGGACTGTTGGCGCGGAACTGGCCGCCATAGAGGGTCAGACCGTCGATTTCCTTCGAGGTGATCTGGCCACCACGGAACGTCTGGGGTAACGAACGACCATCGTCCGAACGCAGGATCGGCAAGACCGGCATCCATTCGCCGACTTTCAGTTCGGTCTGGGAAAGCTTCGCCTTGAAGGCCACGCCCAGGCGGCCAAAGTCATCGGCCGGGCGGCCATCGTGATCGAGCGGCAGCAACTGCGTACCGCCGGTGCCGCGGCCGCCGTCGAGTTTCAGCGAGTACAGGCCGAGCACGTCCATGCCGAAACCGACGGTGCCCCGGGTGAACCCGGACTTGGCATCGAGGATGAAGCTCTGAGTCCACTCTTGGGCCATGCCCTGAGTCTTGGTCGGGTTGGTGAAGTTGCGATTGATGTAGAAATTGCGCAGGTTCAGGTTGACCTTGGCGTCTTCGAGAAAGCCGGATTCCTCGGCCATGACCGGCAATGCCGCGCTCGCCAGCGCTATGGCCAGCAGAGCGTGAGGAGTGGCTGGGAGGGAGGTGAATGGCTTCATGTGATCGGGCTCTCTAATTGTTAGGGATGAAGCGGGGCGCTGCCGCAACGTCGGGTTGCGGACAAAAGTGTCGAACTGAAGGAACGAGCGGGCTGGATCAGCCGGAGTTGGCAGGGCGCTGGGTCATGGGGTCGAACCTGTTGTTATTGGTTTATGTCGGTGCGGTGGATGAAATGCCGGCAGGTGAAGGCGATGGTTCGTCGCCTGGATGACCTTCAGGAAATGCTGCAGATGGAGCGTAATCGTCTCGCCGTGTCCGACGTCGGGCCAACCATTTGACCCGAAACTTGCGCTTGCCCGGTGAGAGTTAAGACGGTATCTACGGGTGTTCGGTCAGACCACCAACGACAGCAGCATGATGAAGATCAGCGCCACGATGGACAGGATGGTCTCCATCGCCGTCCAGGTCTTGAAGGTTTCGGCGACGGTCATGTTGAAGTACTGCTTCACCAGCCAGAAACCCGCATCGTTGACGTGAGACAGAATCAACGAGCCCGCCCCCGTTGCCAGCACCAGCAATTCACGATTGACGCCCGGAATCATCCCCACCACTGGCACCACAATGCCTGCACCGGTAATGGTCGCGACGGTGGCTGAACCTGTAGCGACGCGAATCACCGCAGCCACCAGCCACGCCAGCAAAATCGGCGAGATCTGCGCATTCACCGCCATATGGCCGATCACATCGCCCACACCGCTGGTCACCAGCATCTGCTTGAAGCCACCGCCAGCACCAATGATCAGAATGATCGCTGCGGTCGGCGCGAGGCTGGCGTCGAGCAGTTTGAGTATTCTCTTCGAATCGAAACCGCGCTTGTAGCCGAAGGTATACAGCGACAGCAGCAAGGCCAGCAGCAAGGCAGCGATCGGGTGGCCGATCATGTCCATCCAGTTGCGTACGCCGTGACCTTCGGGCAGCGCCACATCGGCAAAGGTCTTGAGCAACATCAGGAACACCGGCAGCAGCACGGTGATCAGGGTGATGCCGAAGCTTGGCAGCGTGGAGGCTTCCGGCTCATGGGCCAGTTGATCCACCAGCTGCTGATTCGGGTGGCCCGGGATGTATTTGGAGATAAAGGAGCCGTACAGGGGGCCGGCAATGATGGCGGTCGGCAGAGCGACGATCAGGCCGTAGAGAATGGTTTTGCCAATGTCTGCGCCAAACACGCCGATGGCCAGCAACGGACCCGGGTGCGGCGGTACCAGACCGTGAACCACGGACAGCCCCGCCAGCAGCGGGATACCAATCTTGATCATCGACACGCCGGTACGCCGGGCAACGATGAACACCAGCGGAATCAGCAGCACAAAGCCGATTTCGAAGAACAACGGAATACCGACCAGAAAGGCCGCGCACATCATTGCCCATTGCACGCGTTCCTTGCCGAATGCCTGAATCAGAGTACGGGCGATCTGATCCGCCCCACCCGACTCGGCCATCATTTTGCCGAGCATGGTGCCCAGCGCCAGGATGATGCCGACGAAACCGAGAACGCCGCCGAAGCCGTCCTGGAATGCCTTGATGATTTTGTCCACCGGCATGCCCGAGGTCAGCCCGAGGAAGCCGGCAGCAATGATCAGCGCAATGAACGGATGCAGCTTGAACCGGGTGATCAATACGATCAGACCGATGATGGTGACCACTGCATTGAGCAGCAGATAGGTCTCGTGGGACATGCCAAACATGGGGGGTAACTCCTGTTTGTTGTTTTTATTAAAACGGTTTTTAAACGACTGCCGACTAGGACAGCGCTATCTTTTCGAGCCAGGCATCAGTCGATGGATTCCAGGCCACGCTGGAGCCACCAGGCATAGGCATGCTCGGCCAGGTAATCGACATTTTGCGTGGAGGCATCCAGGGCCAGGGTCAACGGTTCGCCGACAGGCGATTCGAGGGTGGCGAACTGGCTGTCGATCAGGGTCGAGGGCATGAAATGACCGGGGCGATGGGAGACCCGTTGCTCTGCGACCTCAGGGGTCAGCTCGAGAAAAACGAAACCCAGGCCCGGCACGGCGCTACGCAACCGTTCGCGATAACGCAATTTAAGGGCCGAGCAGGTCAGTACCGGACGCTGACCTGCAGCGACGGCGCGGCGCAGCTCATCGCACAGACTGTCGAGCCAGCCGGCACGGTCTTCGTCTGTCAGGGGAATGCCTGCGCTCATTTTTTCGATGTTGGCGGCAGGGTGGAAACTGTCGCCTTCAATGGCCGTAGCGCCGCTGAGTCGGCACAAGGCCTCGCTGACGCACGTTTTGCCGCAGCCGGCGACGCCCATGATGACCAGGGCGGTGATGGGTTGACTCATGTAACACCTCAGCGCGCAGACAGCGCTACCTTTGCAAGTAAAACTCTAGTGCAAAAATAGATTCTACCGACGCCTTCTTGTATTTTTATGGGTTGCAGCATGTGCTGTATCGACGCTGGGAGAGTGGGATCAGGCAAGCCACACTCAAGCATTTGCAGCGGCATCGAGACAGCGCTACCTTAGTGCCTTGAATTTTGTTTGGCAAGCCGTCCGATGACCTCCTCCAAAAACGATAAAAATACCCGCACCACGGGACGCCCGACCCTCAACGAAGTCGCGCGCCTGGCCGGCGTCAGTCCGATCACTGCTTCCAGAGCGTTGCGCGGCGTCAGCAGCGTGGCCACCGAACTGGTGGAAAAGGTCCAGCAGGCCGCGCTCGAGCTGAACTACGTGGTCAACCCTGCCGCCCGCGCCCTGGCCTCGGCCCAGAGCCATTCGGTGGTCGTTTTGGTGCCGTCGCTGTCCAACCTGCTGTTCATCGAAACTCTGGAAGCCATTCACACCGTCTTGCGGCCCAAAGGCTTCGAAGTGTTGATCGGCAACTATCACTACTCGCGCGACGAAGAAGAAAACCTGCTGCGCAATTACATGGCCTACCAACCGCGCGGCCTTTTGCTGACCGGGTTTGATCGCACCGAAAGCGCCCGGCGGATGATCGAGGCGAGCAACGTTCCCTGTGTCTACATGATGGACCTGGACCCCGGTGCCGGGCTCAACTGCGTCGGTTTCTCGCAACTGAGCGCCGGCGAGACCGCGGCCGAGCATTTGATTTCACGCGGTCGCAGACGGCTGGCCTACATCGGCGCGCAACTCGACCAACGCACCCTGCTGCGTGGCGAAGGCTTCCGCCGTGCGCTGCAAAAAGCCGGTTTGTATGACCCCGACCTGGAAATCCTGACCCCGCGCCCGTCGTCGGTCGGTCTGGGTGGCGAGTTATTCCTGCAATTAATGGCCAGCCATCCGCAGGTCGACGCGATCTTCTTCGGCAACGATGACCTGGCCCACGGCGCCCTGCTCGAAGCCATGCGCTGCGGCATCAAGATCCCGCAGCAAGTGGCGGTCCTGGGCTTCAACGACCTGCCCGCCTCGGCTCACATGGTGCCGCGCCTGAGCAGCATCAGCACCCCGCGAGAAGCCATCGGTCGCCGCGCCGCGGAGCAGATGCTGACCCTGATGGCCGGCAATACCGTGGCCAAACCGGTGCAGGACATGGGGTTTGAGTTGATGGTACGCGAGAGTACTTAGCGGCACGGTCGGCGACACGGTTCAAGAAATTTGCCGTGCCTGCCGTTTCAGCATCAGAACCCAGGTGAATATCTACGGTTACCCCCTTCCCGAAAACTGCTAGATTCCCTAGGCTAAATCACCACAGGCAGGGAAGCTCAATGGGAACCGCACTCAGAATTCTAGGTAAAGCCTCTTCGATCAACGTCCGAAAAGTCTTGTGGACCTGCCATGAGCTGGGCTTGACCTACGAACGCGAAGACTGGGGCAGCGGCTTTGCCTCGACCCACACGCCGGAGTTTCTCCAGCTCAATCCCAATGCCCAGGTGCCGGTCATCGTCGACGAGGCAGGCGTGCTTTGGGAGTCCAACACCATCTGCCGATACCTCGTCGGCAAACAACGGAACACCGACCTGTTGCCGATCGAACCCGCTGCGCGGGCGCGCGTCGAACAATGGATGGATTGGCAAGCCACCGAGCTCAATCCATCCTGGAGCTATGCCTTCGTCGCTCTAGTGCGACAAAACCCGGACTTCCAGGATCCGCAGCGAATCGCCGCAGGCGTTCGCGGCTGGAACAAGAAAATGGGCATTCTCGAGCAACAGCTGACCGTGACCGGCGCCTATGTGGTCGGTCCTGAGTTTACGCTGGCTGATATCGGCATCGGCCTGTCGGTCAACCGCTGGTTGATGACGCCGATGGAGCGTGCGAACTATCCGGCGGTGATCGACTACTACGAAAAACTCAGTGCGCGCTCAGGTTTCCGCGAGCACGGCCGTAATGGCCTGCCTTGAGCACAAAGCCGTTCAACCACGCCGATAACTCATACAAGGTGGCATCCATGAAAGGACTCAACGTACTGCTGACAGGCGCCTGCGGCAGGATCGGCAAGACATTTTTCGAAGCTTCGCAGGACCGTTATAACTTCACCCTCACCGATCGCGTTGACCCTGACTTCGCCATCGGCGCCCATCGCTTCCTGCGACTGGACCTGACCGACAAACAGGCCTTGAGCTCGGTCCTCGAAGGCGTCGATGTGATCGTTCACCTGGCCGGTATCCCCCACGCAACAGCCTCGTTCGATGAACTGCTGCCCAACAACATCCTGGCCACCACCTACCTGTTCGAAGCCGCGGTGGCGGCGGGCTGCAAACGGTTGATCTTCGCCAGCAGCGCGCAGACCATCGAAGGCTACCCGGTGGACCGACAGATCACGCCGGGCATGCAAGTCATGCCGGCCAACCTGTATGGCGTGAGCAAATGTTATGGCGAAGCCTTGTGCGCCTTTTACGCCGCCAAACACGACCTTTCGACCATCGCCCTGCGCATCGGTGCTTTCGAGTTCCCGGATCGCCACGAACTGACCAACGCCCGTGACCTGAGCGCCTGGCTCAGCCCAAGAGATGCCGTGCAATTGCTGCAACGCTCGGTAGACGTCGAAGGGGTGAAGCACCTGATCGCCCACGGTATTTCCAACAACCGCTTCAAGCGTCTGGACCTGAGCGAAACCACCCGGGTATTGGGCTATCTGCCGGTGGACGACGCGTTCCAGATGTTTGATTTGCCGATTGAGTATTAAATGTTCCGCCCTTAGGCCACTTTGCCGCCCGAGTTGCCAGCTCTAGTCGTCAGTCTGAAAAAGCGGTCGAAAGCGGCAAGATTTGGCCGCCCATCGGCGCTTCCTGATGAACGCGATGCTGCCATGCCCCGCAAAACCTGGGCATGCGGGTACCGGCACGCAAATTGCTCTCTACCTGCCGATAGCAATCATTCAGGTGCTCGAATCATGTTGGTCAACGCACAAAAAGCTTCGATCGTTCAGCCTACCCACCGGTCCGATATGGACCCGACCACGGCTGCCGCCAGCGCGCTCTACAGCGGTTTGATGCAGAACGCACAAAATGCCACGAACAGTCAGACGTCCAGCGCAACGCAACAAACCAGCAACACGGTGAACGACAATGTCGACGCTGCGTTCGCCAAAACCCGCGTGCTGCTGCAAAGCACTGCGCCGGCCACCAGCACACCGAATGCGACGACCGCCACGGACAGTACGGCGAGTACCGATTTCAAGAATTACATGAGCAAAACCCCTGAGCAGCAGATGCGCGACAGCATTCTGAAAGAAATGGGGATTACCGAGAACGACTTGAAAAACATGTCACCTGAAAAACAATTGGCGATCGGCAAGGAAATTGCCCAACGCGTCGAAGACAAGATGAAGGTGGCACAGGTCGAGAAAGGCAACAGCACCACGGACAAACAAGTGGCCGACACGTTTCTGGCTGCGCTTTAAGTCGTCTCGAACTGAAAAGGGTTCCCTTTCAGGCGGCGACGCCTGGAAGGGAACCCTTTTCAATGGCTGAACGGTTTAACTGATCTGCAGTGTCGAGTTGAACTGACTGATCGCATCCACCACGTGCCGCGAGCCTTGCTGGATTTCCAGAATCGCTTCGCCAGCCTCATTGGCCAGTTCCACGCCGAGCCCGGTACGGCTCAAACTCGATTGCATGCTCGAGACCGCGTTCAGTGACAGGTCATGGTTCTTGCGCACCACCTCGACGATCTCCAGGGTCGCCTGACTGGTGCGTGCAGCCAGGCTGCGCACCTCATCGGCGACCACCGCGAAACCTCGTCCATGTTCCCCTGCCCGCGCCGCCTCGATGGCCGCGTTCAGGGCCAGCAGGTTGGTCTGATCGGCAATCCCGCGAATGGTCTGGACGATGCTGCCGATGATCTCGGATTGTTTACTCACCGCGTCGATACTGAGGGCGGCTTCGTTGAGGTCCCTGGAGATTTCTTCGATGATCTGAACCGTCTGCTGCACCACCTGCGAGCCCTTCCGGGCACAGGCATCGTTCTGAACGGAGGTGCTATGAGCGGATTCGGCAGCGGTCTGCAAAGTGGTCATCTGCCCGGTAATATCACTGGCGAACTTGACCACTTTGCACAAGCGCCCCTTGGCGTCGAAAATCGGGTTGTACGAGGCTTCGAGAAATACCGTGTGGCCATACTTGTCGACCCGTTCGAAGCGATGGGAGTGATATTCGCCGCGATTGAGCGAGGCCCAGAATGCTCTGTAGTTCTGTGACTCACTTTCGGCCCGCTGACAGAAAAGACTGTGATGCTGGCCGACCACCTCGCCGAGCGAGTAGTGCATGGTTTTCAGGAAGTTCTCGTTTGCATGAATGACCCGGCCTTCCGGGGTGAATTCAATCACCGCCATGGAGCGGCCAATGGCATCGATCAGGCTCTGATTTTCGTGCTCCCTGTGGGCCCGCGCGCAAATATCCGACGCCACTTTGATCACACTTTTCACTTGCCGGTCGGGGCCCAGGATCGGCAGGTAACTGGCCTCGAGCCAGATCTCTTTACCGCTCTTGCTCAACCGTAAAAAAGTGCCAGTGATCGGCTCACCACGGCCCAGGTCGCGCCAGAGCCTGGCGTAGGCTTCGCTTCGATAGAACTCTTCTTCGCAGAAGATCCGGTGATGTTTGCCGCGAACTTCCTCGACGGTATAACCCATGACGTTACAGAAGTTTTCGTTGGCATTGAGCACGATACCGTCAGGAGCGAACTCGATCATTGCCATCGAACGACTGACCGCTGCCAACTTGGCATTCGCCTCGTTCAGCGCGCAGGTAAATCGTTCAATTTCAAGCAGGTCAGCCTTGCGATGTAAATTAAACATGGTGGTATCACCTTCAGCGCTGTCTTTTGATTGACGGAAGTTCCAAGTCTTTCACTGAACCCACTACAACTTTCCACAGAACACGCAAACGTATCCCTGAAGGAGGGATAAGTGTCAGGTGATAAATGATGTTTAATCGGAGTGTCCGTACGGCAACGCTCTTATCAAGCCATCCTTTTCTTGACGGCCCGGTGTCGGGCCCAACCTAACGTTGACAAGTAATTCCATTTAAAAAACATTCCTTTTAACAAGGGTGCCTTGAGTTGCGCACTCTTGACGCTAGATCACGGTTGCAGCCTGAGGAACCCTTCACATAGCGGTCGACATGATTTGTCACGGCTGAGCATAGACAGCTACTGAACGGATGCAAGGCCACTAATGTGCCATCATTCAAATTCTTTCCGACATCGAAGTCGCTGACTGAATTCATGACCGCTAGTGCAGCATCTCCAACAACGCTTGCACCGCCGCTGACGGTGCCCTGTCCTGCGACACCGCCAGCGCGAACTCTCGATAAACCGGTAGGGTCAACGGGACGACGCGCAGCCCCTTGCGATCATCTGGCAGGGTCATTTCCGGCACCAGCGTCACACCGACATTTTCCCGCACCAGCGTGAACGCACTGCTCCACTCGCGCACTTCAACCCGTACGTCGAGCAGCTCCAGACCGGCATCCGCCGCCAGGCTGCGAGCGTTGACCGAACAGCCACCGGTGGCGAGCACGAAGGGCTGCGCGGTCAACTCTGCCAACGATACGCCGGCCTCATGCGGGCGCCGCGCCAGGGGATGGCTGATGGGCAATACGGCAACCCAGCTATCGCGTCCCAACAACCCGGCGTTACGTTCAGCAGGCGGATTCAACACCACCCCCACGTCCACCAGCCCGGTACTGAGCAGGGCTTCGACCTCGTCATCACTGACCTCCAGCGCCACCACCTGAATACCGGGGTAAAGCTGATTGAATTGGCGCAGCAGCGGCGGCAGGAAGGTGGCCAGAACCATGGGAAAACTTGCCAGGCGGATCGTGCCGCGCTGGATGTCTTTCGCGGCATCAACAGTGGTACGAATGGTCTCCAGCGCCGAGAGCATCAACCGCGCTTGCTCGATCACTTGCAGACCAATCGCAGTCGGCCGGGCCTGGCGGTTTTCCCGGGTGAACAACTGCACCCCGAGCATGTCTTCGAGCAACGCCAGTGCCTGGCTGGCGCCGGACTGGGTCATGCCGACGCGCTCGGCGGCGCGGGTGATATTGCCGGCATCCGCCACCGCCACCAGCATGCGCCAATGCATCAGATTCATCATGGCAGTAGCTGTCCTTATGGCTGCGTTCTGAAAGAGTCATTTTACGAATGATGGCAACGACTATGACACTGATCAAAACCGTCCAGAAGAGTCCTCTCCATGAAGTTGTATTTCTCACCCCAGGCCTGCTCGTTGGCGCCACACATTGTCCTGCGTGAACTGGATCTACCGTTCGAACTGATCCGCGTCGATAACACCACCAAGAAGACCGCCGACGGTGCCGACTTTCTCGCCATCAACCCCAAAGGTTATGTCGCGGCGTTACAGCTGGATAACGCACAGGTACTGACCGAAGGCCCGGCCATCCTGCAATACCTCGCCGACCTCAAGCCACAGACCGGCCTGGCACCCGCTAACGGAACGTGGGAAAGAGTGCGCTTGCAGGAATGGTTGAACTTCGTCTCCAGCGAGATCCATGGCGGGTTGGGCCTGTTGTTCAACAGCTCGATTCCCGATCAAGTGAAGACGATCTTGCGGGAGAAACTGTTCAAGCGTTTCGCCGTGCTGACCCAAGCGCTGGCACAACAGGATTACCTGCTCGGCGAGCAGTTCAGCATCGCCGATGCGTACCTGTTCAGCGTGCTGCGCTGGACGCGGCTCTTTGCCATCGACCTGGGGCAATGGCCGGCGCTGGAGCGCTTCCAGGCGCGGATTGATTCACGTCCGACAGTTAAAGCGGCGTTGGCCGCGGAGATGGCGTAAGCCTTTAGATTGATCGCGGGCAAGCCCTAATGTTGTTCAGTTAAGCGAATGTGGTCCACTGTAGGAGCGAGCTTGCTCGCGATGGTCGTTAACGATAACGCGTGTTTACTGGCTAAACGCGGCGCACTTAAGTCCATCGCGAGCAAGCTCGCTCCTACAACTTCCTTAACTGAACAACATTAGGGCTTGCCCGCGAATGCGATGTCTCAGGCACCCTTGAAACATCAGGCAAATAATCGAATCCCTTTACAAACTCCCACTCACCCGTGTCGCCACCTCTGCAGGCACCCAGCCCTGCCAGACCTGCGGCTGATCCTTCAGAAACGCCTCGGCAACCTGGCGCGGCTGTTGGCGTTTCTCGCTCATCTGGCCGAGGGTCTGGTTCAGCAGATCGATCGGCAGGTCGACTTTCTCGAAAAACGACACCAGGTCCGGGTATTGGGCTTTGAACGGCGCGGACACACCAATGGCCAGGTTGGCGGGCATCGAGCGAGTGCCCTTGGGGTGCGGGTTGTTGGCATCGGCCAGGGTTTTCCAGGCTTGGGCATCGAACGCCGGTTCTTCGAGTTTCACCAGTTTGAAGCGACCCAGCAGCGGCGTCGGCGACCAGTAGTAGAACAATACCGGTTTGCCGCGACGGATCGATGAGGCGACCTCGGCGTCCAGCGCCGCGCCGGAGCCGGTGCGGAAGTTGACGAAGCTATCGCTCAGCTCGTAGGCCTTGAGTTTCTGGCTGTTGACGATCTCCGAGGTCCAGCCGGTCGGGCTGTTGAGGAAGCGCCCGCGGGTAGGGTCCTCGGGGTCGCGGAACACATCTTTATAGCGCGCCAGATCGGCAACGGATTTCAGCTCCGGAGCCAAAGGTTTGATTCCCCGTTCCGGGTCGCCCTTGATCACGTATTCCGGGACCCACCAGCCCTCTGTGGCACCTTTGACGGTATCACCGAGGCCGAACACCTTGCCCTCCGATTGCGCCTTGATCCAGGCCGGACTGCGCCCGGCCCATTCTTCACCGATCACCTGAATATCGTTCCTGGCCAGCGCAGCTTCCAGGCTGACGGTACTGCCCGGCAGCGTGTCGGTCGGATAACCGTAGCCCTTCTCGACGATCAAACGCAGGATCTCGGTGATCAGGCTGCCGCTTTCCCAGGTGATGTCACCGAAATGGATCGGCACGGTTTTCTCGGCGGCAGGCGCCTGTTGCGCCAGCAGGCTCAGCGCCAGCAGCGAGCTGCCAAGCAGGGTTTTGATCGATCTCATGCGGACCTCTGTAGGGATGGTTGTCGAAGTAATGGCTGGTTGGCGCTAAGGTCGTTCGCGACATCCCAAGGCGCACAGGCGGCGCTTGAGCGGGTCATGTAATCACTCACCGAACGCTGGGAAATCCCGAGTTGCGCAGCGACCTGGGGATAAGTCAGTCCATTGACCCGCGCCAGCAAGAAAGCGGCACGGACCTTGGCCGGCAAGCGCTTGAGCTGATGGTCAATGCCGTGCAAGGCTTCGAGTACCTGCGCCAGATCCTGAGGCGACACCCCTTGGGACTGTTCATCCTGCAAGGCATCGAGGTGATTGCGCTCCAGGTCGCGACGACGCCAGAACTGGTACATCAAGCGCTGGGCAATGGTGGTCAGCAGCGCCCGCGGCTGATGAATCGGGATCAGCCCCGGTGTGCTCAGGAGTTGGACGAAGGTGTCGGCGGCAATGTCTTCGGCATTGGCGCTGGAACCCAGATGGCGGCGCAATCGTGCGCACAGCCATTGGTAATGATTGCGGAACAATCCGCCCACGTATTCGCGGTGAGAAGTGTCGGTGCCGGACATGAAGGCTCCAATAGAAATGGTTGCGCTGTATGTCCGGTGTTCCGGTGACGCGATCCTATCAAGGAGTTTTATTCTTTAATAATACTTAAAAACTATTTTTATATATCTTTATGGAATTTATGAGCATGGGATGTTTATCGTCTGATCCATCGTCATCGCGGGCAAGTCGGATCGCCGCCCGCTCGCTCCTACAGGTCGATCACACCATGATGGGGATTGGCGCTGCTTTTGTAGGAGCGAGCGGGCGGCGATCCGACTTGCCCGCGAAAAATCTCAAAACAATCAACGCAGGCGAGCCAGACCAAGCTCTTCAGCCTCTTGCTGATAGTCGAGAAGAACCTGGTAGTCGCCTTCAGATGCCGGCAACACTTCCCGCAACCCAAGGGTTTCAGCCACGTCGGGCAACTCCCGCAAAGTCAGATTCATCACTTCACGAATCCGCTCGGCCTGTTCATCAGTCAGCCCTGCGACACCGATATACGGCAAGGTCGGGCTGAACGCACTGCGCGCCACCACCCGCAATCCCGAGACTTCTTCTTCGGCATAACGCGCCAGATAGGCAAAGGTGACACTGTCGATGGCCGCCAGATCAGCCTTGCGCTCACGCAACCAGCGCAGGCTCTCACGGTGGCTGCCGCTGATGGAGACACGGGAGAAAAACCGACCGTCCTGTTGCAGCGGTGCAAGCCGGTGGCGCAGCAGGTTCATGCCGCTGTTGGAGTCCTCGCCATTGATCACGCCATGACTGCCAAACAGCTCCGGCAAGGTCTGGCGCAGCTCATCGGCACGGGTCAGCAGCAGGCTGCAATGGTTGCCGTCGCAGCTGTCCGGCAGGTCAAAGCAAGGTCGGCCAATAACCCGAACCCGCCCGCGCAAAGCAGTCATCAGCGGATAACCACAGGTTTGGGTCAACAGCAATTGCGGGGCGAGCCAGAGCTGCATCAGCTCCAGACCTTCGGCACTGCGACGGGCAACGCCGAGCCGTTCCAGAATACGGGTCAGCCATTGTTCGTTGGCCTGGCGCACCTGCTCGGGTGCGACGTACATCGGTAGTTCTGCGTAGCAGGTGGGCATTGTCAGGCTCCTGTTTCCAATGCGGCACAGCATCCCGTAGCAGCTGCCGCCAGGCTGCGTCCGGCCGCGCAGCGGTCGCATATCGAACAGCTCGGTTTTTCTGAAAAATGCGATAGTCCATTTTACGACCGCTGCGCGGCCGAACGCAGGCTTCGCCAGCTGCGACGGGAGATTTGCGTCTCGCAATCAAAATCAATCAAACGGATGCTCCGGGCTGTCTACCGCCGCCAGCCCATGTCGACGAAACAGCTCACCATAACCTCGCACCAGAAATCCGCCACTGCGCGCCAACCATTGTGCGCGCCGGGCACGGTACACCCTGGGCAAGTAATACCAGGGCAACCCCGGCAGGTCGTGATGCACCAGATGCAGATTCAGATTGAGAAACAGCCAGGTCCAGGGCCACGCCGCTTCATTGATCACCGTGCGTCGCTCGGCTTGCGCATACGGACGGTGTTCATAGCAGGAACGGATCATCGCCACCGACAACGCCGGCACGCTGATCAGCAACAGGTAATGCCAGACCGGCACCACGCTGTAACGGGCGATAAAACCCAGCATCAGCAGGGTCAGCGCGCCATGGGTCAGCCACATCAGCCAAGCCTCTCGCTGGCCTCGACGCAAGCGCTGCAACTCTTCCCTCGCCAGCGCCAGCAATGCCAGCGGTGCTCCCAATAACAGACGACCAAGCACGGTCTTGTTCAGCCAGTGCAGGCTGCGCTCGAACTGCGAGCTGGCCTGCCATTGGTGTCGGCTCAGGTAACGGCTTTCCGGGTCGCGACCGGGCAACGTCAGGTCTTCGTCACGGTGGTGCAGCAAATGGCTGTCGCGGTACAGCGTGTAGGGATACCAGACCGCCAACGGCGCATAACCGAGAATTTTATTCAGCCAGGTAAAACGCGTTGGATGCCCATGCAACAGTTCGTGCTGCACTGACATCCACAGCACCACGATGGGAATCAGCAGCGCTGTGCTCAGCCACAACCCCAGCGCCGGGCTGGCCAGCAGCACGCCAAACCAGGCGCCGTAGACGCTAACCAGCAACAGCCAGGTCGGCCATTCCGTCCGCCCTGTCAGGCTAAGACGCAGGGTATCGATTTCTTTTTGTTGGGCGTGATCAAGATAATTGGACATGGCTTGGCTCAGAGCAGGGACCCAGCCAACAGACGAACGTCGGCTTCATCCCCTTCTGTGCATTAGCGCAGGGAAATCTTGTAGATCGATTGGTTATTTACTTAGAAGTGAAAGCGGAGCCCGATTGCCGGGCTCCGTTGAAGATGGCTCAGTGGCCGAACACGCCGACCTTCTTGGCTCTTTTGTCTGCGCGTTTTTCATCGGCGGTTTTTGCTGGTTTTTTCTTTGCTGCTTTCTTTGATTCCATGCCTTTGGCCATGATGCACGCTCCACTCATATGGGATGTAACATGAGGTATAACACCTATTGCGCAGCAGCGTTTTATTTCAGCGATTTATAATTTTTTACCCTTCTGCGCCCTTCATAGCTTTTCATAGACCTTATCTCAAACCATGCCAGACCTACATTTCAGCCTGCTTGCCGAGCCGCTGCGCCCTCTGCTGAACAAGTTCTATCGCACGCACAATTCGCCGATGCGCGCTGCCAGCGAAGGGCAATTATGGGTAGCCAGGCGGGGGGAAATCATCGCTGGGTTGTGCCTGACAGCGGTTGCCCAAGGGCATTGGTTGACCGGGTTGTTTGTCGATCCGGCAGGCCGGGGCCAAAGGATTGCCACGCAGTTGGTCGAACATGCCATGGCGCACGTTGATGGGCCGGTCTGGCTGTTCTGCCATCCGGATCTGCAACCGTTCTACGAGGGGCTGGGATTTTCCCTAGGTCCGCAGCTGCCGCAGTCCCTGACCGATCGTCTGGCTCGCTACGCTCGCAGCAAACCCCTGATCGCCATGGGTTGGTTCGGAGTCGGATCGACTGATGTTGTGCTTCGTCAATCCGGGGAATAGCCGAGATAAGCGTAGCGCCCATCGCGGGCAAGTCGGATCGCCGCACCGCTCGCTCCTACTCGTCCGCTGCAGGATCCATATCCGGGAACATCACCTCGATAAAACCAAACTTGCTGAAATCGCTGATCCGCGATGGGTACAACCGGCCGACCAGGTGATCGCATTCGTGTTGCACGACACGCGCATGGAAACCTGAGGCGATGCGCACGATCGGCTCACCCTTGGGGTCGAAACCTTCATAGCGAATCTGTTGATAACGTTCCACCGCACCGCGTAAACCCGGCACCGACAGACAGCCTTCGAAGCCTTCTTCGAGCATCGGACCCAAGGGTGTAATCAGCGGATTGATCAGAATGGTCTGCGGTACGGCTTCCGCCTCCGGATAGCGTTCACTGTGCTCGAAGCCGAAGATCACCAGTTGCAGGTCGACGCCAATCTGCGGCGCGGCCAGGCCAACGCCACCCACATGTTCCATGGTCTGGAACATGTCATCGATCAACTGCCAGAGTTCCGGGCTGTCGAACATCCCGGACGGCACCGGCGGGGCAATGCGCAGCAGGCGCTCATCACCCATTTTCAGAATTTCACGGATCATGTTCAGGCTTCGTCAGTGGTCGGCTTGAGCGAGTGATCCCGCCCCAATCCCGAAACGTGTTGTTTTTCGTCGTCCCCGTTGAAGTCCTTCTCGCCAGGTTGCTTGCCTTGGGTCGACATGTGATCGATCGTCGCGTTCATTTCCGCGCCGAGCAACAGCACCGCCGCAGAAATATAGAAGTACAGCAGCAACACAATGATCGCACCGATACTGCCATACATGGCGTTGTAATCGGTGAAGGTTTTCACGTAATAGCCAAAACCCAGAGAGGCGATGATCCACACCACCACCGCCAACACCGATCCCGGGGTGATCAAGCGGAATTTCTGTTTCACGTCCGGCATGGCGTAATACATCAATGCCACGGAGACCATCAGCAGCAAGACGACCAACGGCCAGCGCAGAATGGTCCAGATTGTGACGACAAAGTCCTCCATGCCGATTTGCCCCGCCAGCCAGCCCATCACTTTCGGGCCCATGACCATCAACGCGGCGGCGACCAGGAGCATCCCGGCGATGCCGATGGTGTAGAAAATCGACAGCGGGAAGCGCTTCCAAATCGGGCGCCCTTCGACCACGTCGTAAGCGGCGTTCATGGCGCTCATCATCAGCCGCACGCCGGCGGACGCAGTCCACAGCGCGATCACGATACCCACCGAGAGCAGCCCGCCCTTGGATTGCTGGAGCTGGTCGATCACCGGGTTCACTTGTTCAAGGGCCTGGGGCGGCAGCACCAGTTCCGATTGCAGACGCAGCCAGGAGAAGAAGTCCGGCAGGTGCAGGAAACCGATCAGGGCAATGAGAAACAGCAGGAAGGGAAACATCGAGAACAGCATCTGATAGGCAAGTGCCGAAGCATAAGTCGACATCTCGTCGTTAATGAACTCCGTCACCGTGCGCATCATCACGCGATGCAGGGGCAAGCCTTTCAAATCCGGAAAAATCATAGCGTCTCCTTTCGCCGCATAAGGGTTGAAGTCGGTGGCGACTCAGAGGCCATTTTCTACATCAAAGTAGCTCAGTTGACCGCTTTGAAACAAATTCGTTGTTTGACCGCCAATGCCCGACACAAACATCGCCGGCGCTACTCAAGGTGTTTCTACCATTGGAAACAGAGACCAAGCGTCATGGCGTAAAGATTGACCCGCAGCCATTGCGCAGAGTTTCATCTGTTTTCATTACGTCATTTCATCGCCGCGCGCAGGTTTGGCTTTATGTTTACCCCTCAACCCCCGAGAATGCGCAACGTATTCAGGCCGTGGCGCTGAAGATCCAACCCGTAGGAATGTTATGAAACTCAATAAAGCGCAGGCCATTGCCCGCAGAAACCAGGAACTCGGCGGTGCCGTGCTGGGCGTCAATAACTGCCACTTCACCGAACTGAACCGCAACAAGAACATCTGGTGGTTCGATATTCCCCTCAGCCGCCTGGCCATCGGTCAGTACGAGTGGATTCATTTGTTGCTGCACACCCCGAGCACCGATCAGTTGCTGCACTTGAAAGTGCCGACGGTGTTCCTGCGCGAGAAAATGGAAGGCCTGGTGGTGCGCAACCAGGGCAAACGCAAATCTACCGTGAGCCTGGAGTTGAGCGCCGACAAGGACGCCTTCCTTGAAGACGTGCGCCCGGCCGGTACAGGCGTGAATTTCGCGAAGTTTTTGCTGTAACCGCCAAAGTTTCCAACGCCATACAAGCCACCGAAAAATCCGGAATCCGCCAAAGATTCCGGATTTTTTTATGCCTGTCACACAGGATCCGGATACTGCGGTAAACGGGATCAAGTGCAAGACCGGTATAAAAACCCTCGATTGAAGTTTGCTTTCCCGCTTTTTTGCCGATTTTCGGTGAATACGGCACACTACCGGCCCCGAGCACCTGCTCGGTTTTTTTAACTCATGCAGAAGCCGTATGACCCGCTCCCCGTTCCGCCGTCTTGTGTTTGGCGCCTTGCGCCGACTGTTGTACCTCTGGGTTCGCTCGGAGACGATCAATCAGTCGTCCTTCACCCTCAAACTCGACCGCAGTCGTCCGGTGTTCTACGTCCTGCAAAACCCATCGCTGACCGATCTGGCCGTGCTCGACACTGAATGCGGCAAGGCCGGTCTGCCGCGCCCGGTGTTGCCGGCATCGGTGGGCAATCTGCTGGAACCTGCCGCATTCTTCTACCTGACGCCGGAACCCGACTGGCTTGGCCGCCAGGACAAGCGCGGCGCGCCGCCGGTACTGACCCGACTGGTCAGCGCCTTGAGCCAGAACGCCGCACAAGACGCGCAAATCATCCCGGTCAGCGTATTCTGGGGCCAATCCCCGGACAGCGAATCGAGCCCCTGGAAGCTGCTGTTCGCCGACAGCTGGGCCGTCACCGGGCGTCTGCGCCGCCTGTTGAGCATCATGATTCTGGGACGCAAGACCCGCGTGCAGTTCTCCGCGCCCATCCATCTGCGCGAACTGATCGAACACAATAAAGGCCACGAGCGCACCGTGCGCATGGCCCAGCGCATCCTGCGGGTGCACTTTCGCAACCTGAAAGCGGCGGTGATCGGCCCGGACATTTCCCACCGGCGCAATCTGGTCAAAGGCCTGCTGAATCAGCCGTTGGTCAAGCAGGCGATCCTCGAAGAAGCCGAACGCGAGAACATCTCCCCGGAGAAAGCCAAGGCTCAAGCGCTGCACTATGGCAATGAAATCGCTTCGGACTACACCTTTACCGCGATCCGCTTTCTCGAAGTAGTGCTGAGCTGGTTCTGGAACAAGATCTACGACGGCATCAAGGTCAACCACATCGAAGGCGTGCAAGCCGTCGCCCAGGGTCACGAAGTGATCTATGTGCCGTGCCACCGCAGCCATATCGACTATCTGCTGCTGTCCTATCTGCTGTTTCGCAACGGCCTGACCCCGCCGCACGTCGCCGCCGGGATCAACCTGAACATGCCGGTGATCGGCGGCCTGCTGCGCCGTGGCGGGGCGTTTTTCATGCGCCGCACCTTCAAGGGCAACCCGCTCTACACCTCAGTGTTCAACGAATACCTGCACACCCTCTTCACCAAAGGTTTTCCGGTGGAGTACTTCGTCGAAGGCGGGCGTTCGCGTACCGGGCGCATGCTGCAACCCAAGACCGGGATGCTCGCCATCACCCTGCGCAGCTTTCTGCGTTCGTCGCGGATGCCGATTGTCTTCATCCCGGTGTACATCGGTTACGAGCGGGTTCTCGAAGGCCGGACCTACCTCGGTGAGTTGCGCGGAGCGACCAAGAAAAAAGAATCGATCTTCGACATCTTCAAGGTCATCGGCGCGCTCAAGCAGCGATTCGGCCAGGTTGCGGTCAACTTTGGCGAACCGATCAAACTGGCGGAGTTCCTCGATCAGGAACAACCGGACTGGCGCTCCCAGGAGTTGGGTCCGCAGTTCCGTCCGGCCTGGCTGAACGAAACCACCAACCGTCTTGGCGAGCGTGTGGCCCGGCATTTGAACGAAGCGGCAGCGATCAACCCGGTCAATCTGGTGGCGTTGGCGCTGCTTTCCACCAGCCGGCTGGCCCTCGACGACCGCGCTATGGCCCGGGTTCTCGACCTCTATCTGGCGCTGCTGCGTCGCGTGCCGTATTCACCGCATACCACGTTGCCGCAAGGCGATGGCCGGGCGCTGATCAGGCATGTGAAAGACATGGACCTGCTTTCCGAGCAGAGCGACGCCTTGGGCAAGATCCTTTATCTGGACGAGCAGAATGCCGTCCTGATGACCTACTACCGCAACAACGTGCTGCATATCTTCGCCCTGCCGGCGCTGCTGGCGAGCTTCTTCCAGAGCAGCTCGCGCATGAGTCGCGAGCAGATCCTGCGCTACACCCGCGCGCTGTATCCGTACCTGCAATCGGAGCTGTTCATCCGCTGGTCGCTGGAAGAGCTGGACGCAGTGATCGATCAGTGGCTGGAAGCGTTCGTCGAGCAAGGTCTGTTGCGCTTCGAGAAAGAGCTGTATCTGCGCCCGGCACCGAGTTCGCGACATTTTGTGCTGCTGACCTTGTTGTCCAGGAGCATCGCCCAGACCCTGCAACGCTTCTATATGGCCATCTCGCTGCTGCTCAACAGCGGCCAGAACAGCATCAGCGCCGAAGAACTGGAAGACCTGTGCACCGTCATGGCCCAGCGCCTGTCGATCCTGCATGGCCTGAATGCGCCGGAATTCTTCGACAAGAGCCTGTTCCGTCACTTCATTCAAACGCTGCTGGATCTCGACGTACTACGTCGCGATGAGGCCGGCAAACTGAGCTATCACGAACTGCTCGGCGAACTGGCCGAAGGCGCGGCCAAGCGTGTATTGCCGGCGGAGATTCGCTTGTCGATTCGTCAGGTAGCGTTGCATCGCAGTGAAGATGCGGCCGATCAGGTCGATGCCCCGCAGCAAACCGACTAGATTGTTTCAGGCGCCAGTCTTCTTCTGGCGCCATCGATATGGAGATCCCGATGAAAAAATTCTCTTTACTTGCCATCACTGCCCTGCTCGGAGCCTGCCAGCCCCTGCATCCGTCCCCCAAAGCCAGCCTCGACGGCGAAGTGTTCTACCTGCAACGCATCGCCCTGCCGCCAACGGCGATCCTGAGCGTCAGCCTGCAGGATGTTTCCCTCGCCGACGCACCTGCCGTTGTAGTGGACGAACAGCGTGGCCCGATCAAAGGCCAGGTGCCTCTGCCCTTCCACCTCAGCTATGACCCGGTGCAAGTCAAACCCGGTCATCGCTACTCGGTCAGTGCGCGCATTGAAGTGGATGGCAAGCTAAGGTTCATTACAACCGAACACCACAGCGTGCAACTCAATGGCAAAGATCTACAGCCGTTGAAAATTCGCGTCGACGCAGTACGTTAATTCCCTCTCTTGATTAAGGAAGCTGCCATGCTCCGTCCTTCCCTTCGCTTCGCCGGCCTGTGTGCGGGCTTGTTGATTTCCGCCAGTGCGCTGGCCTTGTCTCTGAGTGATCTTTCGCAAAAAGACGCCACCGGTGGGCTCAAGGATGTATTAACCCAAGGCGCACAGATCGCCGTCAAACAACTGGGCACTCCGGGCGGTTTCAGCAACAACCCGGACGTGAAGATCGAGTTGCCGGGCAACCTGGGCAAGGTTGCCAAGAAAATGAAGCAGTTCGGCATGGGTGCCCAGGTCGACGAACTGGAAGCCAGCATGAACAAAGCGGCTGAAGCTGCGGTACCGCAAGCCCAGGCGTTGCTGGTCGATGCCGTGAAGAAGATGAGCGTTGACGATGCCAAAAGCATTCTCAGCGGCGGCAAGGATTCGGCGACCCAATACCTGAGCAAAACCAGCCGCGAGCAAATTCGCCTCAAGTTCCTGCCAATCGTCAAGCATGCAACCGATCAGGTCGGCCTGGCCAAACAATACAACTCCTTCGCCGGCCAAGCCGCGACCCTCGGTGTGCTCGACGCGAAAAATGCCAATATCGAAGGTTATGTAACGGAGCAGGCACTCAATGGCCTGTTCGAAATGATCGGCAAGCAAGAAGCCGCCATCCGCCAGAACCCGGCGGCAGCGGCCACCAGTCTGGCGAAGAAGGTGTTTGGTTCGTTGTAAAACGCGAAGAGCGATTACGCGGTCCGTAGGTGCTGGCGCGGCCTGCAATCTTTTGATCTTCAAACCTCGAAAAGATCGCAACCTTCGCCAGCGCCTACGCCCAAGCCTTTTTGATGTCCTGCGTGTCACGCAGAAAGAAAGCCCACTCTCGCCCCCGCTTCTTTTTCTCGAAAATCTTCAGTTCTACCAATCCATTCAGCGTGGCTGAAGCCGTGTTGTACGAGCAATCCAGATTTTCCTTCACATTCACTGCCGTGAACTCCTTGGCCATACCGCTTTTGGCCACCTGAAACACAGTCCGTTGTTTTTCGCTCAATTGCTTGAAAAGCCCGGACTCCTCCAGCCATCGATCAAACCCTTCGGCATACGCCAGACTCTTCTGATAAGCCGATGTGAATCCGGTCACTGCACGGACAATCACCGAGCACTGGTAGTCGATGAAATAGGTCAGATCCAGATCATCCGTTTCGGTATGCAAATAAGACCGGCCATATTTCACCGGCGCATTACGTAACAGAATGCTGATGGAGATGTAGCGGAATGCCGAGAAGTCATTCTTGAACATGAACCAATAAAACAACGCCCGCGCCACACGGCCATTGCCATCACGAAAAGGGTGTTCGTAACCGAGGGCAAAATGCAGGGCAATCCCCTTGATCAGCGGATGAAGGTAATCGTTGCGCGTGGGGTCATTGTGGGATTGATTGATCCAATTCGACAATGTGTGGAGCCTGGCCTGAATACCCGCTGCCGGTGGCGGTGTATGGACCGTATTGCCTTCGCCGTCCTGAACGACAACCTCGTCATTGACCCTGAATGCGCCCGGTGAGTATTGTCCGTCGTCGATGCCCTCGACACCGACCCGGTGCAGCTGCGCGATCAGCTCGACACTCAGCGGCTCATGACGTTTGTCCCAGGCAAAGATCATCATCTTGTAGTTGCCGATAACCATCCGCTCATCCGGGGTACGCGGCAGTCGGTTGCGCTTGAGCATATCTTTGGCAACCAACGTAGTAGTCGCCGCGCCTTCCAGCTGGCTGCTGCTGATGGCTTCGTCTTCGATTAAATCATTGAGCAGATAGTTGAAATGCGCTCGCTCACCGATCCTGCTGGTCATGTACTCCAGAGCAGCGGTGCTCGCCTGGCGGTCGACAGTCGAAAGAGTCTTGTGCGCTAGCGGCGTCAGAATGAACTTGCCCCATTGGGTGGGTTCACCCAACGGCAGAAGGCTGGAATATTGAGCAGAGCGGGCTTTCTTGACAAGTGCCCAGCACAACGTTGCATCAAGGCCTGGCGCCCAGCGATAACGCAGCTCGTCAAACGGCAGGTATCGCCCCTGATCATCCAGCGGCTTGAGCAATGCCAGATAGTCAGGCAGTTTTTCTTTGTAGGGCGAGGTCCCCAACAGATCGAAAACGCTGTCCGGGTTTGCGGGAGGACTTTTGACCATTACTGTCTCAAAAACACCAAAAACCGAGTTCTGAGTACAGCACAAACACAACACTGTCTCAATATTTATAAAAATTGAGACAATGAAAACACAGAATCAAGCATTGATCGTTCCCACTCCCGCGCGGGAGCGTGGGAACGATCACAATGTGTGCCGCTTGATCAGACCTGCTCTTTCTTCACCCTGAACCACGCCGCATACAGCGCCGGCAAAAACAGCAGCGTCAGCGCTGTGGCCACAATCAGCCCGCCCATGATCGCCACCGCCATCGGTCCGAAGAACACGCTGCGTGACAGCGGGATCATCGCCAATACGGCGGCCAGTGCAGTCAGTACGATTGGCCGGAAGCGTCGCACTGTGGCCTCGATGATCGCTTGCCATGGCCGCAGTCCGGCAGCGATGTCCTGTTCGATCTGGTCCACCAGAATGACCGAGTTACGCATGATCATCCCGGACAGCGCGATAGTGCCGAGCATCGCCACGAAACCGAACGGCTGGCGGAACACCAACAGAAACAACGTGACGCCAATCAACCCCAGCGGTGCGGTGAGAAACACCATCGCGGTGCGGGAGAAACTGCGCAGTTGCACCATCAGCAAGGTCAGCACTACGACGATGAACAACGGTACGCCGGCCTTGACCGAGTTCTGCCCACGGGCCGAGTCTTCGACCGTTCCGCCGACATCCAGCAAGTAACCGTCCGGCAGTTGCGCCCGAATCGGTTCCAGGGTCGGCAGGATTTGCTGGACCAGGCTCGCTGGCTGCTCCTGCCCGTAGATGTCGGCACGCACCGTCACGTTCGGCAAGCGGTTGCGGTGCCAGATAATGCCTTCTTCGAAGCCATATTCCAGCGTCGCGATCTGCGACAGGGCCACGCTTTTACCGTTATCGGTCGGCACCGCGAGACTTGGTAGCAAGGTCAGTTCGGTGCGTTCACGCGGCGTGCCGCGCAACAGAATCTCGATCAACTCGTTGTCTTCGCGGTACTGGCTGACGCTTACACCTGTGAGCGAGCTTTGCAGAAACTTCGACAGGTTCGCCGTGCTAACGCCCAACGCCCGTGCGCGCTCCTGATCGATGTTCAAGTAGATGACCTTGCTCGGCTCTTCCCAGTCCAGATGCACGTTGACCACATGGGGATTCTCACGCACCTTGGCCGCGACTTTGCGCGCCAGCGCACGGACTTCTTCGATGTGCTCGCCAGTGACCCGGAACTGCACCGGGTAACCAACCGGAGGACCGTTCTCCAGTCGCGTGACCCGTGAACGCAGGGCCGGGAATTTTTCGTTGAGGGTTTCAATCAGCCAACTGCGCAGGCTTTCGCGATCCTCAATGGACTTGGCCAGCACGACAAATTGCGCAAAGCTCGCCGCCGGCAGTTGCTGATCCAGCGGCAGATAGAAACGCGGCGAACCGGTGCCGACATAGGCCACATAGTTGTCGATGCCGGCGCGGTCCTTGAGCAGGCCTTCCAGACGCTTGACCTGATCGGCGGTGTTGCTCAGCGAGGCACCTTCGGCCAGCTTCAGGTCGACCATCAACTCCAGTCGCCCGGACGCCGGAAAGAACTGTTGCGGCACGAAGCGAAACAGCACCACCGATGCCACGAACAGCACGATGGTCAGGCCAATGACGGTTTTGCGCCGACGCACGCACCATTCCACCAGCCGCCGTACCCGTTGATAGAACGGCGTGCCATAAGGGTCTGGATGAGCGTCGCCCGTACCGTGTTTGGCGGCATGAATCTTCGCAAGGTCCGGCAGCAGTTTTTCGCCGAGATAAGGTACGAACACCACGGCGGCAATCCACGACGCCAGCAATGCGATGGTCACTACCTGGAAGATCGAACGGGTGTATTCGCCAGTGCCCGACTGTGCAGTGGCAATCGGCAGAAACCCGGCGGCGGTGATCAACGTACCAGTGAGCATCGGGAACGCGGTGCTGGTCCAGGCATAGCTGGCGGCCTTGAGCCGGTCGTAGCCCTGTTCCATTTTGATCGCCATCATTTCCACGGCGATGATCGCGTCGTCCACCAGCAAGCCCAACGCCAGTACCAGCGCACCAAGGGAAATCTTGTGCAGGCCGATCCCCAGGTAATACATGGTGGCGAAGGTCATCGCCAGCACCAGCGGAATCGCCAGGGCGACCACCATGCCGGTGCGCACACCGAGGGAGAAGAAGCTCACCAGCAACACAATAGCCAGCGCTTCGATCAACACCTGAACGAATTCGCCGACGCTGGTTTTCACCGCGGCCGGCTGATCGGAAACTTTACGCAACTCCATTCCGGCCGGGAGATTCTTCTGGATGCGGGCAAACTCGACTTCCAGCGCCTTGCCCAACACCAGAATGTCACCGCCGTCCTTCATCGCTACAGCAAGGCCGATGGCGTCGTCGCCCATAAAGCGCATACGCGGCGCCGCAGGCTCGTTGAAGCCACGGTGAACATCGGCGACGTCGGAGATATGGAATGTGCGATCGCCGACCCGGATCGGGAAGTTCTTGATTTCTTGTACTGTCTGAAAACTCCCCGAGACCCGCAATTGCAAGCGTTCGCTTGAGGTCTCGAAGAAGCCTGCGGTGGACACCGCGTTCTGTTCTTCCAGGGCTTGCTGTACGGCGGCCAATGGCAGCCCGAGGGTGGCCAGCTTGACGTTGGACAGCTCGATCCAGATCTTCTCGTCCTGGCGCCCCAACAGATCGACCTTGCCGACATCCTTGACCCGTTGCAGCTGGATCTGGACGCGATCGGCGTAGTCCTTGAGCACCGCGTAGTCGAAACCGTTGCCGGTCAAGGCGTAGATATTGCCGAAGGTGGTGCCGAATTCATCGTTGAAAAACGGCCCCTGAACACCCGGCGGCAAGGTCTGGCGGATATCGCTGATTTTCTTGCGGACCTGGTACCACAGCTCGGGGATCTGCGCGGAGTGCATCGAGTCCCGGGCCATGAAGGTCACCTGGGATTCACCTGGGCGGGAGAACGAGACAATCCGTTCGTACTCACCGGTTTCCATCAGCTTCTTTTCAATGCGCTCGGTGACTTGCCGCGACACTTCCTGAGCCGTAGCACCCGGCCAGTTGGTGCGAATCACCATGGCCTTGAAGGTGAACGGCGGGTCTTCGCTCTGGCCCAGCTTGGTGTAGGACAACGCGCCGACGACTGCCAGCAACAGCATCAGGAACAGCACGATCTGGCGATTGCGCAGCGCCCATTCGGAAAGATTGAAACCCATCGGGGACTACTCCTTGACCGCCAGATTGACCACGCGATTGGAGCGATCCACCGGACGCACTTGCTGGCCCTCGTGAAGCACGTGCACACCCGCCGCCACCACCCAATCATTGGCGTTCAGGCCTTCAAGGACCGGCACGGTTTTTTCGCCGAATGCACCGACCCGTACCGGAGCACGCTTGAGGGTATTGTTGGCGCCGACGACCCAGACGTAGGTCGCGCCGTTCTCTGCGGTGAGTGCCGAGAGCGGCACCGACAGCGGCACGATACCCGGGGTCTGAATGAATACCCGGGCACTCTGGCCGAGTTCGGCCGCAACTTTACCGGCGGTGAAGGTGATGCGGGCGGCAAAGGTCCGTGACTTTGGATCGGCGGCCGGTGACAGTTCGCGAATACGCCCGGCGAATTGCTGACCCGGTTGCGTCCACAGCTCCACCGAAACGTCCTGACCGACCTTGAAGCGGCCAACGTTCTGTTCCGGCAGGCTGATCAGCACTTCCCGCTCGCCATCGGCGGCCAGGGTGAAGACCGTCTGCCCGGCCGACACCACTTGCCCGACCTCGACCGCGCGCCTGGCGACCACGCCATCCTGTGGTGCACGCAGTACGGCGTAGCTGGCCTGATTGTTGGAAACATCAAACTCGGCCCTGACCTGCTTGAGCCGTGCAACGCCAGCGCGGTACAGGTTTTCTGAATTGTCGTACTGCGAGCGGCTGACCATCTGCCGGTCCATCAAGGTCTTGTAACGATCACGTTCGGCGTGCACCAGGTTCAGATTGGCCTCGGCTGCTGCGAGTTGCGCACGAGTCGCTTCCAGTTGCAGGCGCACGTCCTGGGGATCGAGCTCTGCCAATGGCTGGTTGGCCTTGACCCGCTCACCCTCTTCGACCAGTCGTCGGCTGACTTTGCCGCCGATACGGAACGCCAGATCCGGCTCGTAACGCGCGCGGACTTCACCGGGATAACTGTCCATTGCCTGGGCCGAAGGCTCTGGCTGAACCACCATGGCCGGACGCACGGTGATTTGCGCTGGCTCTTCATGACCGCACGCAGACAACAAAAAAGCCAGACTGACTGGCAACGCGAGGGACAAGGCATGGCGGAACATGGTGAAGGACCTTTCGCTAATGGTGCTCGGAATAATTATACTGACCAGTATGTTATTAATAGCAAACTCACCAGTCCAGTATTAAAAGCGAAGAATGTCTAACACTCTTGCTGCACCCAGCGGTCCCGGCCGCCCTAAAGACCTGGCAAAGCGCCAGGCCATCCTCGATGCGGCGAAAAATCTGTTTCTGAGCAATGGCTATGCGAACACCAGCATGGATGCGGTCGCGGCAGCGGCCGGTGTATCGAAACTCACGGTCTACAGCCACTTCAACGACAAGGAAACGCTGTTCTCCGCAGCCGTGGTGGCCAAGTGCGAGGAGCAACTGCCGACGCTGTTCTTCGAGCTGCCGGACGGCATGCCAATCGAAAATGTGCTGCTGAACATCGCGCGCCGCTTTCACTTGCTGATCAACAGCGACGAATCGGTGAACCTGCACCGTTTGATCATGGCCCTGGGCAGCCAGGACCCGAAGCTCTCGCAGATTTTTTTCGAGGCCGGACCGCAGCGCATGCTGCAGGGCATGGAACGGCTATTGACGAAGATCGATCAGGTCGGCGCCTTGAGCATCGATAAACCACTCAACGCCGCCGAGCATTTTTTCTGTCTGCTCAAGGGCGCAGCGAATTTTCGCCTGCTCTACGGCTGCGGCGCGCCCCTGAGCGATGAAGCCGCCGAGGCGCATGTGCGGGAAGTGGTGGAGTTGTTTATGCGGGCTTATCGGGTTTGAGCAAGAGTTCTTTGTCGCCTGCTGATGATCGTTCCCACGCTCTGCGTGGGAATGCCGCCCGTGACGCTCCGCGTCACATTCTAGAGCGGACGCAGAGCGTCCAGTGAGGCGTTCCCACGCAGGAGCGTGGGAACGATCAGCAGGCGCCTACGCCTTGAGCGCTTTCTTCGGATAGATATCGTAGCGGCTGGATTTACCGTCCAGCGCATGGCTGGGCTTCGGCCCTTCAATGCAAGGCGCCTTGCGCGGGCGCTTGACGACGACTCGGTGGCTGGCCAGCGCCAATGCGGCTTCAAGCAAGGCCGGCGCATCAGGATCATCGCCGACCAGCGGTCGGAACAAACGCATTTCCTTCTTCACCAGTGCAGTTTTCTCACGATGCGGGAACATCGGGTCCAGATAGATCACCTGCGGCGGCTCCCCTTCCCAGTTGCGCATGACCTCGATCGAGTTGCCTTTGAGCAAGTGCATGCGCGAGACAATAGGCGCCACCTCAAAGTCCTGAAGCCCACGGGCCAGACCATCCTCCAGTAACGCGCCGATCAATGGCTGGCGCTCGATCAGACTCATTTCGCACCCCAGACTGGCCAGCACAAATGCATCCTTGCCAAGCCCTGCCGTGGCATCCAGCACCCGCGGGCGCACGCCTTGGGCTACACCGACTGCCTTGGCGATCATCTGGCCACTGCCGCCGCCATACAGCCGCCGATGGGCAGCACCACCCTCAACGAAGTCCACCCGTACCGGTCCCGGTGCATCCGGGCCGAGCTGTTGCAGCTGCAAGCCCTGCTCGGTGACCTGTAATGCGAACTCGGCATCGTCCATCAGCAATGGCAAACCGAGTCGCTCGGCCCATTGCTCCGCTTGCGCAGCAGACGCTCCGGCTAGCGCCTGGACTTTGATGCGGCAGGCCGCTGGTTGCTCAATCATGGGGAAACACGCTCAAAAAATTAATGATCGGCAAAAACTGCCGATAAAAGAACTATCAGGCATTTTGCCAGAGCTGAGCGTCGACCGAGAGAAATGTCAGACATTCAAAGCACAATCACAGGCTTTATCTCGCCCTACGGCGACTACAGCCTGCGCAACTCCCAAGCACTGAGCGGCGTCAGTCACCTGTGGCAGGATTTCTTTGCCCGGGCATTAGCCGACCAGGTGGGCGATGCGGCGAGTGTTGCTGGCGAAAAAACGTTGGTTGCGGTTG
Source organism: Pseudomonas sp. GW821-FHT04C07 (assembly GCF_059420325.1). Classification (NCBI taxonomy): domain Bacteria; kingdom Pseudomonadati; phylum Pseudomonadota; class Gammaproteobacteria; order Pseudomonadales; family Pseudomonadaceae; genus Pseudomonas; species Pseudomonas sp. GW821-FHT04C07. Next base: position 257,768 of record NZ_JBWKTM010000005.1, on the reverse strand, counting down.
ATGGCCCGATCGAGCCAAGCGGTGGCACTGATCTGCTCACGCAGATCGTTACGCAACGTCATTGCGATGTTCAGGACACCCGGATCCGCCCGCCAGAGCCGTTGTTCCTGCCGATTGCCGAGTTCGAAATGGACCTGGCGGACAAGCCGGCCATCCCGTTCCCACCGGAAGAAATCGCCGCGCAACAAAAGCAACAGGACTTCGAGAGCGGTTGGGTTCGCCCAATCGTGCTGAACGCCGGCCAACCACTGCCCGAACCCGGCCCGGCGCCGCAACCCCGCCCGCTGCACCTGCCGATTGCCGAGTTCGAGCTCGACCTGCTGGACAAACCGGCGATCCCGTATCTGCCAGCAGAACTTGCCGAACAACAGAAACAATTCGACTTCGATAACGGCTGGGCACGCCCGCTGATCCTGCAAAACCTGCGCCTGGCCGCCTGAAACTCAAGCCCCGGACACTGTCAGAAACCGCACGACAACTGCTGGCTAATCAGCCTTTGAACAGCTGATTGATCTGCCCGAACGGCATGGCATGGTCGGCAAAGTCAAAGGTGCCGCGTCCGTGAACTTCCTGAGCGGCGGTATAAAACGCGCCATAGGCCGCACGCGCCAGCGCAGAACCGACACTGATACGTTTGACCCCCATGTCGCTCAGCTGCGCCACCGTGAGATGGACACCACCGGACATCAACACATTGACCGGTTTGGGCGCCACGGCCCGGACCACTGCAAGGATCTCTTCTTGCGTGCGCAGCCCCGGGGCATAAAGCACATCGGCTCCTGCTTCGGCGAATGCCTGCAAGCGGCGAATGGTGTCCGGCAGGTCAAGCTTGCCGTGCAAGAGGTTCTCCGCGCGGGCCGTCAGCATGAACGGGAACGGCAGACTGCGCGCCGCCGCAACCGACGCTTCGATCCGCTCGACAGCATGTACAAAGGAATAGATGGGATCGTCCTCATGGCCCGTGGCATCTTCAATCGAGCCACCGACCACACCGGCAGCCGCCGCGCGCAGGATCGTCTCGGCGCAACCCTTAGGGCTGTCGGAGAAGCCATTTTCCAGGTCGACCGCGACCGGGAGATCCGTTGCGCCAACAATCGCCTGGACGTTTTCAAGGGTGTCGTCCAGGGACAACGCACCGTCCGGACGGCCTCGAGAAAATGCAAAACCGGCACTGGTGGTCGCCAAGGCCGTATAGCCAAGACTGGCGAGCATTTTTGCCGAACCGGCGTCCCATGGATTGGGAATCACGAAAGCGCTGTCACGTTCATGAAGTGCCTTGAAAGTCTGGGCACGAAGGGTTTGCGCATCCATTTGCTCGCTCCTGAAGAGGGGATTGGTCCACCTCAGAGCAAGCCGAGTTGCTCCGCGGCGGGCTCTCTGTATAGCTCAGGCAACGCCGGCAAGCCAGGCAAACGTGCCATTAGCTTTGTGTGAAAACGCCGCGCCAGTTCGGCGGCCAGGCGATTATCGGCAGTGTGCAGAAAGATGTAGGGCGTGCGCCCCTCTTCGATCCAGACCGCGATTTTCTCCACCCATGGCAGCAGGAACGGATCGTTAGCCTCAAGCTCGGGATGACCGATAAAGCGTACCTGCGGGAACTGGGTGAAGGCTGCCGGACGTGGCGGCACCTGGGGCTTTTTCGATTGCGCATGCAGCACCGACGGATCGCTCGAGGTGCAACTGAACAAGGCTCGCGGATCGAGGCATATGCGCTCGACGCCACGGTCGAGCAAAAGCCGGTTGAGCATCCGTTCGGCATCGCCTTTGGCGAAAAACTCCCGATGCCGCACTTCAACCGCCAGCGGTCGTTCCAGGCCATCGATAAAACCGGCCAATTCCGCCAGACGCTGCGGTGTAAAGCTTGCCGGCAATTGCAGCCAGAGCGGTGAGACGCGCGCACCGAGTGGGCTGAGCAATTGCAGGAAACTTTCGGCGGCGGTCAATTGCTCGCGCAGGTCGCCGCCGTGGCTGATATCTCCCGGGAATTTGGCGGTGAAGCGAAAGTGCTCGGGCATGGTCTCGGTCCAGCGCTGCACCGTCGTGACAGCGGGACGCGCATAGAAGGTGGTGTTGCCTTCCACGGCGTTGAACACTTGGGAATACAAACCGAGAAACTCCGTCGGCCGTGCGCTTTGCGGGTACAGGTACTCACGCCAGGCGTTTTCGCTCCAGGAAGGACAACCGAGGTAATAAGGGAGCAGCATCAAATGTGCAGATCGAGCCCCAGCACTTCCATGTCCCACTCGACAAAGCCGGCAGTGGTCAGGTAGCTGGCCAAGGCTGTGGCAACGCTTTTGCTCATGGCGCGATGGAAAATCATGTCTTGCTGGCGGGCGGGAAGATTGCTGGTACGACCAGCCGACGCTTGGGGGCGTGCGCTGAGCGGCGTATCGGACTGAAGTTCAATCTCGCCATCCTCAAGGGAGTCGTCCACCACCACATTGCCTTTGCGAGGCTTGCGCTTGATGGGGTAGGACTGAGATGAAATGCCGTCTATACGCATAAATGCATGCTCGGTATCAGTGATGGCAATTTAGCGGCACCTAGCCGACTAAGCAAATGCCTTGGTGATAACTAGAGCACAGAAAATGCAAAAGGTTTAAACGCGGGAGCAAATTGCTGGGCAAACCTGACGATTGGCAGGCTCACACATCCCCTGTAGCAGCTGGCGAAGCCTGCGTCCGGCCGCGCAGCGCTCGTAAAATCAGGCACCGCGGTTTTTCAGGTTAACCGTGGAAGCAGGATTTACGACCGCTGCGCGGCCGGACGCAGCCTGGCGGCAGCTGCTACAAATCGCACAGTTTGCCCACCCTATTGGCTGTTACCGCGCTTTCGGCGTCGCCACTTTATCGCGCAGATACACCGGCTGCGCCTGGTCAGCAGGAATCGCTTCACCACGCTCCCAGGCAAAACGAGCCAGGGTCAACAAATCTTCGGCATGAGGCAGCATGCTCGCGTCCTGCCCCGTCAGGCTAACCGCAATCCGCTCGGCATAACCCCAACCGGTACCCGCGCCAAACCACTCGCCATTGGCATCGGCCGGCAAGGCTGCCACCTCGGGTGGCAGTACCGCTTCAGCGCCGACCAGGCGCATTTCGCCGGCCGTTTCGCGGTAGCAGCCCCAATACACCTCATCCATTCGTGCATCGATGGCCGCAGCGACCTGGCTTGCGCCATGCTCGCGAAATGCACGTTGAGCCAACACCGCCAGATTCGAGACCGGCAACACCGGACGCTCCAGAGCAAAGGCCAGGCCCTGAACCACGCCGATGGCGATCCGCACACCGGTAAACGCACCCGGCCCACGGCCAAAAGCAATTGCGTCGACCGCCTGCAAAGTAGTCCCCGCCTCGGCCAGCAGATCCCTGATCATCGGCAAAAGCTTCTGCGCATGCAGACGCGGGATCACCTCGTAATGGCTCGTGACCTTGCCGTCATGCAGCAAGGCAACGGAGCAAGCTTCAGTCGCGGTGTCCAGGGCCAGCAAGGTGCTCATCGATGTTTCCGTCAGAGTGAAAAAAAGTGCGCCAGTATAAACAACAACGGCCCGCAAGCGGGCCGTTGAACGTAAAGCAAAATCAGACTTATCGGCTCAGCGCTTCAAGCACCTTGCCAGTGATCGCTTCAACGGAGCCAACGCCAGCGATGTGGCTGTACTTCGGCTTGCCTTGAGCGTCGGCGAGCTTCTGGTAGAAGTCCACCAGCGGCTTGGTCTGGGCATGGTAGACCGACAGACGATGACGCACGGTTTCTTCAGTGTCGTCTTTGCGCTGCACCAGCTCTTCGCCAGTGACGTCGTCTATGCCAGCCACTTTCGGCGGGTTGTAGACGGTGTGGTAAACGCGGCCGCTGGCCTCGTGTACACGACGACCGGCGATACGCTGAACGATTTCTTCGTCATCGACGGCGATTTCAACCACGTGATCCAGCTCGACACCGGCCTTGACCAGTGCTTCGGCCTGCGGAATGGTGCGCGGGAAGCCGTCGAACAGGAAACCGTTGGCACAGTCAGCCTGACTGATGCGCTCTTTGACCAGATTGATGATCAGGTCATCGGACACCAGGCCGCCGCTGTCCATCACGCTCTTGGCGATCAGGCCCAGCTCGGTGCCGGCCTTGACGGCAGCACGCAGCATGTCGCCGGTGGAGATTTGCGGGATGCCGAATTTTTCGGTGATGAACTTAGCCTGAGTACCCTTACCGGCCCCGGGAGCTCCCAGCAGAATTACGCGCATCGATGTGCTCCTCAATTTTTTATTTAGATAACGTCGGATTCGCCTCGTGGGGCCAATCCCAAAAATAGGGTCGTGACCGCCCAAACGGCCAAAGGCTGATCAAGATACACAGCAGGCACGGACCACACAAGCCGCCGAAAGTAGCAACAACCCACGCTCATGTTGCCCTTTCGAGGAGGTGTACCAAGTCGCAACCCAATAACAAACTGTCGCCTGGCAGCAGCGCTCACTCCTCTCGAAGCGAGCGCCAGGGTGACGCGCCAAGTCACTGACACAGCCGAAAAAACCTTAGCCGGTATTGCGCAAACCAGCGGCAATCCCCGCCACAGACACCAGCAACGCCTGCTCCACCGGGCTGCCCTGCACCGCGTCCTGTTGCCGGGAACGCGCCAGCAATTCAGCCTGTAATAGATGCAGTGGGTCCAGGTAAGTGTTGCGCAGACGGATGAACTCAAGGGTCTCAGGGCTATGTGCAAGTAGCTGCGACTGGCCGGTCAAACCCAACACCACGCCACAGGCCTGCGACAATAGGTCGCGTAAATGCGCACCCAAAGGCAGCAATTGCGGCTCAACCAATCGCTCGTCATAAGAACGGGCGATATCCGCGTCGGCCTTGGCCAGGACCATCTCCAGCATATCGATGCGCGTGCGGAAGAATGGCCACTGCTCACGCATCTGCGCCAGCAGATCGCCTTCACCACGCTCCAGGGCTTTGCTCAAGGCCGCTTCCCAACCCAGCCAGGCAGGAAGCATCAAGCGCGTCTGGGTCCAGCCGAAGATCCACGGGATCGCCCGCAAACTTTCGATCCCCCCCGCGCGACGTTTAGCCGGACGACTGCCCAATGGCAAACGGCCCAACTCCTGTTCAGGTGTCGACTGGCGGAAATACTCGACGAACTGGGGATTGTCCCGCACCACTGCGCGATAGGCACTGACCCCATCTGCCGCCAATTCGTCCATCAACACCCGCCAGGCCGGTTCTGGTGGCGGAGGTGGTAATAAGGTGGCTTCCAGTACCGCAGCCAGGTATAGATTGAGGTTCTGCTCGGCGATGTCTGGCAAACCGAATTTGAAACGAATCATTTCACCTTGCTCGGTGGTGCGGAAACGCCCGGCCACCGACCCCGGCGGTTGCGACAGAATCGCCGCATGGGCCGGGCCACCGCCGCGCCCCACGGTGCCGCCACGACCATGAAACAGCAACAGCTCGACTTGCTGCTCGCGGCAGATGTCCACCAGCCGCTCCTGCGCGCGATATTGCGCCCAGGCCGCCGCCGTAGTGCCGGCATCCTTGGCCGAATCGGAGTAACCGATCATCACCTCCTGCGGTCCCTGCAACCGCGAGCGGTAGCCCGGCAGGAGCAACAGCTTCTCGATCACCGGGCCGGCGTTGTCCAGGTCAGCGAGGGTTTCGAACAACGGCACCACACGCATCGGCCGCAACACTCCGGCCTCTTTGAGCAGCAGTTGTACCGCGAGCACGTCGGACGCGGCGCCTGCCATGGAGATCACATAGGAGCCAAGGGAGGCCGCAGGCGCGGCAGCGATTTCCCGGCAGGTCGCCAGCACTTCAGCCGTCTCGCCCGAGGGTTTGAAATGCGCCGGCAGCAATGGCCGCCGATTGCTCAGTTCACGCATCAAGAAGGCGACGCGCTCCTCCTCGCCCCAGTCGCCATAACGCCCCAGCCCGAGGTAGTCGGTGATTTCGGTCATGGCCGCCGAATGCCGCGAGGAGTCCTGGCGCACGTCCAGACGCACCAGGAACAACCCGAAGGTCACGGCCCGGCGCAAGCAATCGAGCAACGGACCATCGGCGATCACGCCCATGCCGCACTCATGCAGCGACTGATAGCAGAGTTCCAGCGGGTCGAGCAGCTCACGGTTGTTTTGCAAGACGTCGGTGCCCGCCACCGACGCACCGTTCAGGGACGCGTGCGCCCAATTGCGGGTCGCCCGCAGGCGCTCACGCAACTGTTTGAGCACAGCGCGATAAGGTTCTGCACTCTCCCCGGCCCTGGCGCGTAATTCGTCGCTGGCCTGCTGCATCGACAGCTCGGCGGCCAGGTGATCGATATCGCGCAGGTACAGGTCGGCGGCCATCCAGCGCGACAACAGCAGCACCTCGCGGGTGACCGGCGCCGTGACATTCGGGTTGCCGTCACGGTCGCCGCCCATCCACGACGCGAAGCGAATCGGCGCTGCTTCCAGCGGCAAACGCAAGCCCGTGGCAGCATGCAACGCCTGGTCAGCCTTGCGCATGTAGTTGGGGATCGCCTGCCACAGCGAATGCTCGATCACCGCAAAACCCCACTTGGCCTCATCTACCGGGGTCGGTCGGGTGCGGCGGATTTCTTCGGTGTGCCAGGCTTCAGCGATCAACCGCTGCAAGCGCTGATGAATCTGCTCGCGCTCGGCGGTGGTCAGATCGCGGTGATCCTGCGCCGCCAGTTGGGCTGCGATGGCATCGTACTTCTGGATCAGGGTGCGCCGCGCGACTTCGGTCGGATGCGCGGTCAACACCAGTTCGATTTCCAGTCGCCCCAACTGTCGGGCCAGCGACTCGGCGCCATGCCCTTCTGCGCGCAAACGTGCGAGCAACTCTGGCAACACCCTCGACTCGAACGGTGCCGGTTGCGACTCGTCGCGCCGATGGATCAACTGATACTGCTCAGCAATGTTGGCCAGGTTCAGAAACTGATTGAACGCGCGCGCCACCGGCAGCAACTCGTCCTCGCTCAACTGGTTCAGGCTGGCGCTCAGTTCGGCGTCCGCCGAGCCACGGCGATCCGCTTTGGCCCCCTTGCGAATTTGCTCGATCTTGTCGAGAAACCCCTCCCCGTACTGTTCACGGATAGTGTTGCCCAACAGCTCACCCAACAGGTGAACATCTTCGCGCAAGCGCGCATCAATATCGGTCATCTACGTGTTCTCCAGCAGACTCGGGGCGGCTCGGAAGGCTCAAGAGTGCCGCTCGCGCCACGTTCTTACAAGCCTGCGACGAATCGACTTCAAACATTGTGCGATAGAGCTAGTCTGAATGTATGCCGTACAACGGCTGATCACCGGCCCTCGCCGGTCACTCATCACTGCCTGCCACGAGCAGGTGATCATAGAGGTCGCTATGAAAATCCGTGAGCTCGCCCAACATTGGGAAGAAAATGCCAAAGGTCGCTTGACCAAGACCGGCTACACGATCCGTCTGGACGTAGAAGCCGCCGCACGCCTGGCGGCGATTACCGAGATGTACCCCAAACGGCAACCCGAAGAACTGCTCGGTGAACTGATCGGCGCCGCGCTGGAAGAACTCGAAGCGAGCTTTCCCTACGTCAAAGGCTCGCATGTAGTCGCCACCGACGAAGAAGGTGATCCGCTCTACGAAGACATCGGCCCTACCCCCCGTTTCCTCGCGTTATCAAAGCGCCATTTGCACGATTTGTCCGCGCGGACAGACAAGCAAAAACACTGATTACGCCGCCCCTTCCCCGTCGAGAAAGTCGGTACTTCTGAACCCGTTCCGGGGGAACAACAAAAAATCCGGACACCCATGAGGATTCCGGATTTTTATGCCTTGGCGCCCATTTTTCTTCCGTTCGATTATCGCCCAAAACCCGCCACAGCCAATTGAATCGCTCTAACCATCCAACGCACCATTCCCCCGCACCTACAAAAACCAATAACAACAGGTTTGACACCATGACCCTGCGCCCTGCCCGCTCCGGCTGATCCAGCCCACCCGTTCCTTCAGTTCGACACTTTTGTCTGCAACCCGACGTTACGGCAGCGCCCTGCTTCACCCCTAACAATTAGAGAGCCCGATCACATGAAGCCATTCACCTCCCTCCCAGCCACTCCTCACGCTCTGCTGGCCATAGCGCTGGCGAGCGCGGCATTGCCGGTCATGGCCGAGGAATCCGGCTTTCTCGAAGACGCCAAGGTCAACCTGAACCTGCGCAATTTCTACATCAATCGCAACTTCACCAACCCGACCAAGACTCAGGGCATGGCCCAAGAGTGGACTCAGAGCTTCATCCTCGATGCCAAGTCCGGGTTCACCCGGGGCACCGTCGGTTTCGGCATGGACGTGCTCGGCCTGTACTCGCTGAAACTCGACGGTGGCCGCGGCACCGGCGGTACGCAGTTGCTGCCGCTCGATCACGATGGCCGCCCGGCCGATGACTTTGGCCGCCTGGGCGTGGCCTTCAAGGCGAAGCTTTCCCAGACCGAACTGAAAGTCGGCGAATGGATGCCGGTCTTGCCGATCCTGCGTTCGGACGATGGTCGTTCGTTGCCCCAGACGTTCCGTGGTGGCCAGATCACCTCGAAGGAAATCGACGGCCTGACCCTCTACGGCGGCCAGTTCCGCGCCAACAGTCCGCGTGACGACAGCAGCATGAGCAACATGTCGATGACCGGCAAAGCCGCGTTCACTTCCGACCGCTTCAACTTTGAGGGCGCCGAATACGCCTTCAATGAAAAACGCACCCAGATCGGTCTGTGGAACGCCGAACTCAAGGACATTTACAGCCAGCAATACCTCAACCTGGTGCACACTCAGCCCTTGGGCGACTGGACCCTGGGTGCCAACCTGGGCTTCTTCTACGGCAAGGAGGACGGCAGCGCCCGGGCCGGCGATCTGGACAACAAGACCTGGTCCGGTTTGTTCTCGGCCAAGTACGGCGGTAACACCTTCTATGTCGGTCTGCAGAAAGTCACCGGCGACAACGCCTGGATGCGGGTCAACGGCACCAGCGGCGGCACCCTGGCCAACGACAGCTACAACTCAAGCTATGACAACGCCAAGGAAAAGTCCTGGCAACTGCGCCACGACTACAACTTCGCCGCCCTCGGCGTGCCTGGCCTGACCCTGATGAACCGCTACATCAGCGGCGACAATGTGCATACCGGGACCATCACCGATGGCAAGGAATGGGGTCGCGAGACCGAACTGGGCTATACCGTGCAAAGTGGAGCCCTGAAAAGCCTTAACCTCAAATGGCGCAACTCGACCATCCGTCGCGACTTCAGTAACAACGAGTTCGACGAGAACCGAGTGATCGTCAGCTACCCGATCAGTCTGCTGTAAGACCCAAAAACGCCATCGCAGGCAAGCCTCGCTCCTACAGGGATTCGTTCGTTCACACAGGCGTGTGTCGATGCCGATCATGTAGGAGCGAGGCTCGCCCGCGATAGCGATTTACCGCTCAATCAAATCCCGGGCTATTCCCGCGATTCAACCCCCAACTCATCCCACACCGATTCAGCCAGATGAAAAGTCGCGTTGGCGGCTGGAATGCCGCAATAGATCGCGCTCTGCATCAGCACTTCCTTGATCTCGGCGCGGGTCACGCCGTTGCTCGCGGCGGCGCGTAGATGCAGCTTGAGTTCTTCATTGCGATTCATACCGATCAGCATCGCGATGGTGATCAGACTGCGGGTATGCCGAGGCAGGCCCGGGCGGGTCCAGATATCACCCCAGGCATGGCGGGTGATCATTTCCTGAAACTCCGAGTTGAACTCTGTCAGCGCATTCAGGCTGCGGTCGACATGGGCATCGCCGAGGACCGCGCGACGCACTTGCAGGCCTTCGTCATAACGTTGTTTCTCGTCCACGAGCAGCTCCTCAGATACGCTTTTCGGCCAATAGAAAGGCTAATACCCGGTCACTGAACGCAGCGCCAGCCTGGACGTTGGACAGGTGCGCGGCATAGAACTCGGCGTATTCGGCAGCCTGCACCTGCTCTTGAATAAAGTGCCCGCCCGACGGCGGCGTGACCGCATCTTCAGTGCCGCAAATCACCAGCGTCGGTACCTTGATCGACGACAACTGCTCGCGGAAATCGGCATCCCGCACCGCCGCGCAGTTGGCTGCATAGCCTTGCGGTGAAGTGGCGGCGAGCATGTCGGTGATCTGTTTGGCCTGCTGCGCATTAGCCTCAGCGAAGTCGGGAGTGAACCAGCGGGCAATCGAGGCATCGCGCAAAGCAACCATCGCCGCCGGGCCGTCGCGCAGCACGGTTTCGATCCGTGGGTTCCACACCGAAGGATCACCGATTTTCGCTGCGGTGTTGCACACCACCAGTTTGCGCAGACGCTCACCGGCATTGATCCCCAGCCACTGGCCAATCAGCCCGCCCATGGACAAACCACAGAAATGCGCACGCTCGATATGCAACGCATCCAGCAGCGCCAACACATCATGGCCCAATAGTTCGATGCTGTAAGGCCCTGGCGTGACCAGCGAACGACCGTGGCCGCGGGTGTCGAAACGCAGCACCCGGAAATGCTCGGCAAAGGCCGGGATCTGGATGTCCCACATGTGCAGATCGGTGCCCAGCGAGTTGGACAGCACCAGCACCGGCGCATCTTCCGGGCCATCGAGTTGGTAGTTCAGTTCGCCATCGGCGAGTTGTACGAATCCCACAGCAGTCTCCTTCAGGCACTCAAAGCAAAATGTTCAGCCACCGCTCGCTCGACCCAGGTACGGGCCTGACCGAGGTAATGGGCAGGGTCCAGCAGACGATCAAGTTCATCGGCCGAGAGCTCAGCGGTTACTTGCGGCTCATCGCCGAGCACCGCGCGCAAATGACGCTGCTCGGCTACCGCCCGCTTGCAGCATTGTTCAAGCAGATGGTGAGCCTTATCGCGGCCCACACGCTGGGCGAGGACGATACTCACCGCTTCGGCCAGCACCAGGCCCTGAGTCAGGTCGAGGTTTTTCGCCATTCGCCTGGCATCGACCTCCAACCCTTCGGCCACCAGCAAGGCTTGCTGCAAGGCACCGGATACCAGGCAGCAAATTTCCGGCAGGGTTTCCCATTCGGCATGCCACAGCCCCAGGCTGCGCTCATGTTCCTGGGGCATTGCGCTGAACAGCGTCGCCAGTAAACCCGGCACGCGAGTCGCGGCACCGATCAGCACCGCAGCCCCCACCGGATTGCGTTTGTGCGGCATGGTCGATGAACCGCCCTTGCCCGGCGCCGCCGGTTCGAACACTTCGCCAGCCTCGGTCTGCATCAACAGACTGATATCGCGACCGAGCTTGCCCAAACTGCCAGCGATCAGCCCCAGCACCGCCCCGAACTCCACCAGACGATCGCGCTGGGTGTGCCAAGGTTGTTCCGGTAGCGTCAGCTGCAGCTCTTGCGCAAGCGCCTCGGCAATCGGCATGGCCTGCTCACCCAGGGCCGCGAGGGTCCCGGAAGCACCGCCGAATTGCAGCACCAGCAGGCGCGGCTTGAGTTCCTGCAATCGTTGCCGGCTACGGGTCACGGCCCCCAGCCAACCGGCGATTTTCATGCCCAGGGTCACCGGCGTCGCGTGTTGCAGCCAAGTGCGCCCAGCCAGCGGTGTGGCCACATAACGTTCGGCCTGGGCCACCAGGATTTCGCCGAGTAGCGCCAATTCGCGGTCAATCAGCTGCAAGCCGCTGCGCAGCTGCAACACTAAACCGGTGTCCATCACGTCCTGACTGGTGGCACCCAAATGCACATAACGCTCAGCATCGGCGTCATGGGCGGCGATCTGTTTCCCCAATGCCTTGACCAGCGGGATCGCCGAATTCCCCGCGGTGGCAATCGCCTCTCCCAGTGCGAAGAAGTCGTAATGTTCAGCGCGGCACGCCGCTTCAATCGGCGCGACAGCGGACTGAGGAATCAGTCCAACCCGCGCCTCGGCCCGGGCCAATGCTGCTTCGAAATCGAGCATGGCCTGAACCCGGCCTTGATCGCAGAACACTTCACGCATATCGCGGGCAGTGAAATAGGCATCGAACAATTGATTGCTCGGTCGTTCACTCATAGACAATCCCTTCGAGGCGCGCACCCGAAACGGGCACACGCGGACAGATCAAAGATCGTGATGCAAATAAGCCGCCTGTTTCGGCAGGCGCAAACTGAACAGGAAGGCCACCGCCATCATCAACGTGACATACCAGTAGAAGGTGTTTTCCATGCCCAGGGTTTTCAACCCCAGGGCAACGTATTCCGCCGAGCCACCGAAAATCGCGTTTGCCACTGCATACGCCAGCCCTACTCCCAACGCCCGAACCTGGGTCGGGAACATTTCGGCTTTAACCAATCCGCTGATGGAGGTGTAGAAACTCACAATCGACAACGCCAGGGTGATCAGCACAAAGGCCAGGAACGGGTTGGTGACAGTCTTCAGGGTCAACAGAATCGGCACGGTGAACAGCGTGCCCAGCGCGCCGAACCAGAGCATCGAGTTACGCCGGCCGATTTTATCGGCGAGCATGCCGAAAAACGGCTGCATGCACATATAAAGGAAGAGCGCGCCGGTCATGATGTAACTGGCCGTCTTGACTTGCATACCGGCGGTGTTGACCAGGTACTTCTGCATATAGGTCGTGAAGGTGTAGAAAATCAGCGAGCCACCGGCGGTGTAACCGAGCACTGTAATAAAAGCCGCTGTGTGATTGCGGAACAACGCGGCGATGCTGCCAGCGTCCTTGTCTTCGCGTATTTCCTTGCTGGTGGTCTCTTTCAACGAGCGACGCAGGAATAGAGAAATCAGCGCCGCAATCGCACCGATCACGAACGGAATCCGCCAGCCGTAGGCGCGCAGTTCGTCTTCGTTGAGGATCTGCTGCAGGATCACCAGCACCGAGACCGCCAACAGTTGTCCGCCGATCAAGGTCACATACTGAAATGACGCGAAGAAGCCGCGCTGTCCCTTGAGCGCGACTTCACTCATATAGGTCGCGGTGGTGCCGTATTCACCGCCCACCGACAACCCCTGAAACAATCGAGCCACCAGCAGCAACGCTGGCGCCCAGGCGCCGATCGAGTGGTAAGTCGGCAGAAAAGCGATGACCAATGAACCGGCACACATCATCAGCACCGAGATCATCAGGGAATTCTTGCGCCCGTGCTTGTCAGCCACTCGACCGAACAGCCAGCCGCCGATAGGACGCATCAGGAACCCGGCGGCAAACACGCCAGCGGTATTGAGCAACTGCACCGTGGGGTCGTCAGACGGGAAAAATGCCGGAGCGAAATAGATCGCGCAAAAAGCGTAGACATAGAAGTCGAACCATTCGACCAGGTTACCGGAAGAGGCACCGATGATCGCAAAGATCCTTTTGTTGCGTTCTTCGCCCGTGTAGTAGCTAGTCATTGTTGTCATGGTTTTTCACTCTTTGGGGACAGTGTGAGTCTAGACATACTTTGCAACAGCCCCATTCCGTATTGGCTGAGAGATCGTTCCCACGCTCGCGCGTGGGAATGCATTCCCGTGACGCTCTGCGTTACAAGAGCGGACGCAGAGCGTCCATGGCGGCATTCCCACGCAGAGCGTGGGAACGATCACTCAGTAATCGAAAAACACCGTCTCGGCATCCGTCCCCTGTAGGATCACGTTCCACTGATAAGTGCCTGACGCATCCGCCTTGGCCAGCAGCGTACGGCGACGCTCTGCCGGGACACATTCGAGCAGCGGGTCGGCTGCGTTGGCCGGTTCGCCGTCGAAGTAGATGCGCGTCAGCAAGTGTTTGACCAGCCCGCGAGCGAACACCAGCACCACCAGATGCGGCGCCTGGGTCGTGCCATTGAGGCCCGGTACCGTGCCTGGTTTGATGGTGGTGAAACGGAAGCGCCCTTCGGCATCCACCGGCACCCGGCCAAAACCTTCGAAATTCGGGTCCAGGGCTTTGTCCTGATCGTCTTCGACATGGTCGTACTTGCCGGCAGCGTTGGCCTGCCAGACTTCCAGCATCGCGTCATTGACGAAATCGCCATTGCCATCGATGACCTGCCCGGTGATCGCCACGCGCTCGCCCAATGTCTCGGGCGTCGTCATGTCCTCACGGTTCAGCCAGGTCAGACCGATGTGGTAGTACGGGCCGACGGTGTGTGAAGTGGTCGCATTGAGCGTCATCTTATTTCTCCATCGGCGTGGCTTCGCGGCCGCGCAAAACGATGTCCCAGCGATAACCGAGGGCATAGGAAGGGATGGTTTTTTCCAAGTCGAAGCTGGCGATCAAGCGCTCTTTGGCGCGGGTATCGGGTACGCAGTTGTAGATCGGGTCATAGGCCAGCAGCGGATCGCCGGGGAAATACATCTGGGTCACCAGGCGGGTGAGGATGCTCGGGCCGAACAGCGAAAAATGGATATGCGCCGGGCGCCACGCGTTGTGGTGGTTGCCCCAAGGGTAGGCGCCAGGCTTGATGGTCTGGAACTGGTACCAGCCATCCGCGTCGGTGACGGTGCGTCCGGTGCCGGTGAAGTTCGGGTCCAGCGGTGCATCGTGCAGATCGCGCTCATGGTTGTAGCGACCGGCGGCATTGGCCTGCCAGATTTCCAGCAAGATCCCTGGCACCGGCAGGCCATCTTCATCCAGTACGCGGCCGTGAATGATGATCCGCTCACCCAGTGGCTCGCCCTGGTGCTGGGCGGTGAGGTCGTTATCCTGGTCTTGCAGGTAATCAGCACCGATAGTCGGGCCGGTGATTTCCGACAACGAATGAGGCAAAAACACCAACGGTTTGGACGGCGAGCGACTGTTGGTGGATTTGTAAGCCGGGTGCAGATACTCCGGCTGGGTGCCCGCTTGGGGGCGACGGTAACCAGGCTTGTCAGTCATCGATCATTCCTCTTTTCTTGTAAGTCAGCAGCGACCTGTCAAACGCGCTCGATCGCCAAGGCCAGACCCTGACCCACGCCGACACACATGGTCGCCAGGCCTTTTTTGCCGCCGGTCTTTTCCAGATGATGCAAAGCCGTCAGCACCAATCGCGCACCGCTCATGCCCAACGGATGGCCCAAAGCGATAGCACCGCCGTTTGGGTTGACCTGCGCAGCGTCATCGGCCAGACCCAGTTCACGCAACACCGCCAAACCCTGGCTGGCGAAGGCTTCATTGAGCTCGATCACGTCAAAATCGCTGACGGCCAGACCCAGGCGCTCGGTCAATTTGCGCACCGCCGGCACCGGGCCGATGCCCATTACCCGTGGTGCGACACCGGCACTGGCCATGCCCAACACCCGGGCCCGAGCAGTCAGACCATGTTTCTTCACAGCTTCGGCCGAGGCCAGAATCAATGCCGCCGCACCGTCATTGACACCCGAAGCGTTGCCCGCTGTGACGGTTTTATCCGGACCGTTCACCGGTTTGAGTTTGCTCAGGGTTTCCAGCGAGGTGTCGGCACGTGGGTGCTCGTCCTGCTCGACCACAGTCTCGCCCTTCTTGTGGGCAATACGCACCGGGACGATTTCTTCAGCGAAGAATCCGGCGGCTTGTGCCGCCGCAGTACGTTGCTGACTGCGCAGGGCGAAGGCGTCCTGATCGGCGCGGGAAACCCGGTAATCATCGGCGACATTGTCGCCGGTCTGCGGCATCGCATCGACGCCGTATTGAGCCTTCATCAACGGGTTGATAAAGCGCCAGCCGATGGTGGTGTCCTCCAGTTTCATGTTGCGCGAGAAGGCCGCATCAGCCTTGCCCATGACGAACGGTGCGCGGGACATCGACTCGACGCCACCGGCAATCGCCAACTCCATCTCGCCACTGGCAATCGCCCGAAAGGCCGTACCGATGGCGTCCATGCCCGAAGCGCAGAGACGGTTGAGCGTCACGCCCGGAATACTCTCCGGCAAACCGGCCAACAGCAAGGCCATGCGTGCGACGTTGCGGTTGTCTTCGCCAGCCTGGTTGGCGCAGCCGAGAAACACTTCGTCCACCGCGCTCCAGTCTACCGAGGGGTTGCGTTCCATCAACGCCTTGATCGGCACGGCGGCCAGGTCGTCAGCGCGCACGGCCGACAGACCACCACCGAAACGGCCGATGGGGGTACGGATCGCGTCACAGATAAAGACTTCGCGCATCAGGCTTCTCCCGGTGCTTGGCCGTGGGCGGCTGCGGTACGCGCTTCAAGATCGCGCAAGGCGGTCAGCTCGACCTCGGTCGGTTCGGCGGTGTGTTCAACCTGATCGGCGAAGCGAATGGCCCAACCGGTAGCCGCGATCACCTGCTCACGGGTCACGCCAGGGTGCAGTGCGGTGACCACGAATTCGTGGCTGACAGCTTCCGGTTCCATGATGCACAGGTCGGTAATGATCCCCACCGGCCCGGCGCCCGGCAAGCCGAGGCGTTTGCGCGAATCGCCGCCTTCGCCATGGCCGACCGAGGTAATGAAGTCGAGTTTGTCGACAAACGAACGGGCCGATTGCTTGAGGATGATCAGCACGCTTTTCGCGGAACCGGCGATTTCTGGCGCACCGCCAGCACCGGGCAGGCGGACTTTTGGCTGGTGATAGTCGCCCACCACGGTGGTATTGATGTTGCCGAAGCGGTCAACCTGCGCGGCACCGAGAAAGCCAACGTCGATGCGCCCACCCTGCAACCAATAGCGAAAAATCTCACCGGTCGGCACGACGGTATCAGCGGTTTCCGCCAGCTCGCCATCACCGATGGACAGCGGCAGTACAGTGGGTTTAGCGCCAATCGGGCCAGACTCGTAGATCAGCACCACGTCCGGCGAGGAGGTCAACCGCGCCAGGTTGGCTGCTTTGGAAGGCAGACCGATGCCGACGAAGCACACAGAGCCGTTCTTCAAACGGCGGGCGGCGGCGACGGTCATCATTTCATTGGTGGTGTAAGCCATTATTTAGCCTCCGAAGCGCGGGCCAGTTTGGCCTGGAATTCGCTGAAGTCAGCGCTGCCATGGATGTATTCGTTGATCCAGGCGGTGAAGGTTTCACGGTCGCGGGCAATCGGGTCCCAGGCCTGGTAGAAACGGTTGTCACGCTCGCTGTAACCGTGGGCGTAGGACGGATGTGCGCCGCCTGGCACGTGGCACACAGCGCTCAGGGCCCAAGTCGGCAAGACACAGGCATTCATCGGTGCCTTCAGGTCGTCGACGATTTCTTCGACGGTGACGATGCAGCGTTTGGCCGCCAGTGCCGCTTCTTTCTGCACGCCGAGGATGCCCCAGAGCAGGACGTTGCCTTTACGGTCGGCTTTCTGGGCATGGATCACCGTGATGTCCGGGCGCACCGAAGGCACCGCCGCCAGCACTTCTCCGGTGAACGGGCAGGTCACGCTTTTAATCAGCGGGTTGACCTTCGGCAAGTCGGAACCGGCGTAGGCCCGCAATACCGCGAACGGCAGGCCGGAGGCGCCAGCAACGTAGGCATTGGCAAGGTCGGCGTGACTGTGTTCTTCGATTTCCAGCGCATGCGGCCACTGCTTCTCGACCGCGTCACGCAACCGATGCAGAGAACCGACGCCCGGGTTACCACCCCAGGAGAAAATCAGCTTGCGAGCACAACCGGCCCCAATCAACTGGTCGTAGATCAGGTCAGGCGTCATCCGCACCAGGGTCAGGTCTTTCTTGCCCTGGCGAATGATTTCATGACCTGCCGCCGTTGGAATCAGGTGAGTGAAGCCTTCGAGCGCGACGGTATCGCCGTCGTTGACGAATTGCTTCACCGCTTCGTGCAGCGAAAGGATTTCAGCCATGGGGGTGGACTCCCGAATTCAGTAAACCGACGTGGAAGAAAAGGCGCGATGAGCAGCGCCGGAGTGACTGAAGATTAAGCCTCTAAAAAACGCCAAACAATCCGATAATCGACTAAGCGTTCGATAATCGAACATATTGTTGCCTAGCTATCGGTTACGCGTTTGATCAGATTGATCGTTCCCACGCTCTGCGTGGGAACGATCTGAAAAACCCTGCAGTCAGGTCGCATCTGCATGACTGACCATGCCCTTGATCACCACCGCCGTCGTCGCCAGCGCTGCCGGAATCACCAGTGCGGTCAGCACTTGTTCGAAGTTCCAGCCCAGGCCCAACAGCGTCGCGCCCATCCAGGCACCGAGAATTGCGCCAAAACGACCGATACCGAGCATCCACGACACACCGGTCGCCCGACCCTGGGTCGGATAGAAGCGCGCTGCCAGCGACGGCATCGCCGATTGGGCACCGTTGACGCACATGCCGGCAACTAGCACCAGGGTCGCCAACAGTGCGATGTTGCCCAGGCTCTGCCCAACAGCGTAGGCAAAGACCCCGGCCAACAAGTAGAAAATGCCGATGACTTTGTGCGGGTTGAAGCGGTCCATCGCCCAGCCCACGACAACCGCGCTGAGCACTCCGCCGAACTGGAACAACGCACCGATGAACGCGGCCTGCTCCATACTCGCGCCGCTGTCACGCATCAGCGTCGGTAGCCAACTGGTCAACAGATAGACAATGACCAGCCCCATGAAATAGGTCAGCCATAAGAGCAAGGTTCCAGTGCTGTAGGTACCGGAAAAAATCACCGCGAACACATTGCGGGCTTTCACGGTTTTCTGTTCTGGCACGCTGAAGCTGGCGGCCTGAGCGACGGTGGCCGGATCGATTGGCGCCAGCGCGTTGCGGACTTTGTCGGTGCCGCGATTACGCACCACCAGATAACGCGCTGACTCCGGCAGCCAGAGCAACAGGACCACGGTCAGAATTAACGGCAAAATCCCGCCGAGCATCAGCAGGCTGTGCCAGCCGAACGCCGGAATCAGTTTCGCCGAAATGAAACCGCCACCGGCCATGCCCAGGTTGAACCCGCAAAACATGCTGGTGACCAACAGCGACTTGTGCCGCTCGGGGGTGTATTCGGACAGTAGCGTGGTGGCATTCGGCATGCCCGCGCCCAATCCCAACCCGGTCAAAAAGCGCAGTATCAACAGTTGGTCAACATTGCTGCTGTAGGCCGATGCGAGACTGAACACGCCGAACAACAGCACCGCCCCCACCAGAACGACTTTGCGACCAAAGCGGTCGGCCAGCGGGCCGGAGCCCAGAGCGCCGAAGACCATGCCGATCAGTGCAGCGCTCATCACCGGGCCGAGGCTGGCGCGATCGATCCCCCAATCCTGCGACAGCGCTGGCGCAATGAAGCCCATGGCCGCGGTGTCCAGGCCATCGAGAAAGACAATCAGAAAACACAGGATCACCACCCGCCACTGGTAGCGAGACAGCGGTTGGGTATTGATAAAGGACTGCACATCAAGGCAGTTCCCTACAGCAGACTGAGGCTGATTCATTATTTTTATTCCACACAGGATGCGCAGGCGAACAGATGCCGACAACGGTCAGCGATTTCACAAATGGAGCAATACCGGAGTCAGGCGACCCGGGCTCGAAGGCAGAACCGGTGCAGGCAACGGCAGGCGGAGAAAGTGCTCATGGCGGGGGTGGCCTCTTCATTATTATTGGGTCGTCGTCCGGCTGATGGCAGATGACCAACAACGCCGGATGACGCTGCCGCGACATTAATGAAGCAAGGGAAACAGCGTCAATTCGCCAAACCCGTATCTGTTCGGTAAACGCACAGATACGGACCTGTAGAACCTAGGCAAACAACTGCGCGCTCAGATCGCGACTGGCGCTCAGCAGGCCAGGCAGAAAACGCTGTTCAAGCTCATTGCGGCTCACGCGTCCGGCGTGGGTGCTGACGTTCAACGCGGCAAGTACTTGCCCGGAAGCGTCGTACACCGGTACGGCGATGGAACGCAGGCCCTGCTCGAGCTCCTGATCGACGATGCACCAGCCTTGCTGACGGACCTGTTGCAGGCATTCGAACAGCGCTTCGGGGGTGTGCAAGGTGCGACTGGTCTTGGCTTGCAACTCGGCATGATCGAGATAGTCGTGAAGCGAAGCGTCGTCCAGCGCTGCCAGCAGGATCCGTCCCATGGAGGTACAGTAGGCCGGCAGACGTCCGCCCACCGACAGATCAACGGAGATGAGTCGTTGAGTCGTCGCCGAGCGGGCGATATACAAAATATCATCGCCCTCCAGCGTGGCCATGTTGCAGGCCTCATGAAGCTGCTCGCTCATGCGGTCCAGATAAGGCTGGGCCGAAACCGCCAGCGGCGTCGAGGACAGGTAGGCGTGGCCCAGGGTCAGCACCTTGGGCAACAGCGAATAGGTGCGCCCATCGGTGGTCGCATAACCGAGCTTGATCAAGGTATGCAGACAACGGCGCACCGCCGCCCGGGGAATTTCCGTGCGATGGCTGATCTGGGCAATGGTCAGATGGCGTTTGCGCTCCTGGAAGGCCTGCACCACAGCCAGACCACGCGCCAGTGAGGTCATGAAATCCGGGTCGCCGGTAAATGCCTGGATCCGCTTGGCCGGTGAGGCAACGATTGGCGGGGCCACTGAAGCGAAAGAATTGCGCAATTGATCGTTCATTTCAGGTCCTTTTCACCTGGATCGGCTTCTATTACAGGCTGCTGCGCAGTGCATATACAAGCTACGGGCAGTCAACGTTGGGCGATTATCGAACCATCAATCGATAATCGCAATTGCACCCTATCGCCGAAGCGACGGATTTCTTCTCAGGCACAGTCATGCCGGGAACCGCTGATTTACAGGAGCTCACACTTTCTGGATGAGCCGGCATCCCCCCTGGAAGCCAGCTTCTTGCCCCCCTTACAACTTGTGCGTTTTGTTGTCGTCAGAAAACAGAAAGCAACACTGCGCCAGCAAAGAGTCCACTTGCCGATAAAACTTCCCAGTAACAAAACCATCATACAAAGTTGACGGTTTTTAACTTCTTGGCGATAGTGTTATTCAGATCGACCGTTATAATGCATCCTGTGTGGCGCGCGGTTTCTCTACGCCATCGGATTCAATCATCAGGCTACGCACGGTCCCATGGCGTATCCTGTAGCAACCGCCTGGCGGCTCATTCAAATATCAGCCGCGGCGCTTGCAAAAAAAAAAAAGAAAACTGTTTCACGGCAGCTGTTCTTCTCTGGTGCCGTGGCCGCATGCAACAAGGACGCTGTTTAGCGGATCGCTGCCAAAGCCGAGACCTTTATTGGCCGGATCTGTGACAGGATTTGATAAACATCAACGTTGTATTGCGTATCACCAGAATTTATCTCAACTCGATTAGGTAACAATGTGACGAAAGACGAACTGCGCGCGGAACTTGAGCGCCAGGAACAACGTTACAAGGATGTTTACGGCGGGGAGGTCACCACCTACGCCGCCCAGCCTGAACCAGAACGCAAGCCATGGCGTAAACGCGCCAGCATTCTCGACCAGGCGTTTACTCAAGAACTGCAGAAAATGGAAAAGGAACTCAAAGCCGAAGAGCGATGACCGCTCAGGCTTGAATCCTTCAGGGCTGGTCACGTCCCTGCCAGATAAAAGCTGGCCGGATCGTCGCCCCTATACTGCTCGCTACAAGCAAGCGGTTGCCACCTCAGCCCAACCGGATGAGGCAAATGGCTCATGGCTAGCCCTCCAGCTGAAATTTCATATAACTTTTTCGGCTTCTCACTGAATCAAGAAAACCTCCAGCCATTCGATCATCGCCAACAAAATCAATGGCTTGCCTAGCCCTGCAAAAACCACGGTTTTAGGGTCCTCCTACACACTAATTCGTTGAAGAATGTTACCGATGAGCAGCTAGTGCATTGATTACCAGTGTTTTCTGGCATAATCGCGCCCCCTTACGACCGGGTCAGAAAACCTTCATGATCGATTTATTCAGCGGACTGGATGCTTGGGTGCTTGTGAGCCTCTTGCTCGCCCTGGCCTTTGTCCTCGCCTTCGAGTTCATCAACGGCTTTCATGACACCGCTAACGCGGTGGCCACTGTCATCTACACCAAAGCCATGCCGCCCCATCTGGCAGTATTCTTTTCCGGTGTGTTCAACTTCTTCGGTGTATTGCTGGGCGGGGTCGGCGTGGCCTATGCAATCGTCCACTTACTGCCGGTGGAGCTGTTGATCAATGTGAACACCGGCCACGGGCTGGCGATGGTGTTCTCGTTGCTCGCCGCCGCCATTACCTGGAACCTGGGCACCTGGTACTTCGGTATCCCGGCCTCCAGCTCGCATACCCTGATCGGTTCGATCCTCGGTGTGGGCGTGGCAAACGCACTGCTCAACGATATCCCGCTGGCGGATGGCGTGAACTGGCAGAAAGCGATTGATATCGGCTCATCGCTGGTGTTTTCGCCCGTAGCCGGCTTCATCGTGGCCGGCCTGGTGCTGGTAGGTCTGAAATGGTGGCGTCCGCTGTCAAAGATGCACAAGACCCCGGACCAACGCCGCCAGATCGATGACAAGAAGCATCCGCCGTTCTGGAACCGTCTGGTACTGGTCGTTTCCGCGATGGCTGTAAGTTTTGTGCACGGCTCCAACGATGGTCAAAAAGGCATAGGCCTGATCATGTTGGTGCTGATCGGCATCGTTCCGAGCCAGTTCGTTCTCGATCTGGGCAGCACCACTTACCAGATCGAACGCACCCGTGACGCGACTTTGCACCTGAGCCAGTTCTATCAGCGCAACAGCGATTCTCTGGGGGAATTCCTGGCGCTGGGCAAAAGCGTTAAAGACGACTTGCCGGGGGAATTCCGCTGCAACCCGCAACAGACCGAACCGACCATTTCCGCCCTCCTGAGCACTCTCAAAGGTGTCGCTGACTATCACTCGCTGCCGGCCGAAAGCCGCATCGAAGTACGCCGCTACCTGCTTTGCCTGGACGATACGGCGAAGAAAGTCGGCAAGTTGCCGAGCCTCGATGCCCGTGAAAAAGCCGACCTGGACAAACTGCGTAAAGACCTGACCGCCACCACCGAGTACGCACCTTTCTGGGTGATTCTCGCGGTTGCACTGGCCTTGGGCCTGGGCACCATGATCGGCTGGAAACGTGTGGTGCTGACCATTGGTGAGAAGATCGGCAAGCAAGGCATGACCTATGCCCAGGGCATGTCGGCGCAAATCACCACTGCCTGCGCCATCGGCATGGCCAACATCTTCGCCTTGCCAGTGTCGACTACCCATGTGCTGTCCTCAGGGGTTGCCGGGACCATGGTCGCCAACAAGAGCGGTCTGCAAAGCGGAATGGTGAAGACCATCCTGCTGGCCTGGGTCCTGACCCTGCCTGCGACGGTGGCCCTGTCGGCCGGTTTGTTCTGGCTGGCCTCGAAAGTCCTCGGCAGCTGATTTTCAACCTGCTGCAAAAAAGGTGCGATCCGTTTGGGTCGCACCTTTTTTTATGCCGATGGGAATGTGTTCAGCCCTGAAAAATCGCAGCCTGCGGCAGCTCCTACAGGGGAGCGCGTGCATTTGAGATCAGGCCGGCCGGCAGGCCGCCTCGCTTTTGATCTTGATGCACCGCCCCCTCGAGAGGCCGAGAGGAGGTTCTGCGCAGTGGGCAACCCGGCATGGATGCCGGGTTAGCCGCCCCCGGCCATGGATGGCCGATGGCGGCGGACCCACGGAGCAGGACCGGAGCGAGGGCACCCTGAGCCTAGGCGAAGGGCCGAACGAAAAGGGCAAAAGCCCTTGGTTACTTGGGGCTTTTCCAAGTGACCCGCCGTAAGGGCGGAACCTAAAGTGGCCGTTACCGCAGAAACGGATATGTACACCAGCAAGAGATTGGTCGGCTGTCAGGCCGCCATCGCGAGCAAGCTCGGCTCCCACATTTGATCGGTGTATCGCGCACAAAAAAAAAGGGCGACCGAAGTCGCCCAAAATGCCTTGCGTGCTCGTGTACCGGAAAGACTTAAGGTTTTTTGCGCTTATGTGCGTCTTTCCAGATGAAAAATCCAAAACCGGCAAAAAACAGAACCATGAGGCCGACTGTCGACACTCCGGCGATCACTACATTGTCGAAAAACATGACTGGCCTCCTGCACTTGCCCTGTTGCGATGGGGCTAAGTTAACCAATCGGGCGCAGGAGAAAATTGACCGGGATCAATAGCGCCCGAAACAGGGCGTAAAGGAGGGAAATAAATGACCTGCATCAATGGATGCTGGGTGTTTCAACGCTTCTTCGGTTTGTTTTTTGGCTTTTTCTTGGGTTTTCCCAACGGCATGGCCTGCTCGAATGCCTGGCGCACTTCGTTCAGACGCTTTTCATTGAGGTCATGCACGCGTTTGGCACGTTCGGAGTTCAGGTCTATCAGCTTGTCGTCTTGGCTCATGGCGTTGATTGCATCGTCTGGCTGTCGGTCGAATTCAGGCGCAGCAGTGACGCAGTAACCGCACTGCACGCCGGGGTCTGCCAATAATGCGGTGTGATGCGGGCGCTGACCAGTCGAGAGATTGACATGAGCTCAATAATAGATGTGTCGACAAGATGTTTCCGACCCGCGCCTGCGATATCAGGCAGGCGAGCGGGATGACCAATGGCAGATTGCTCTGCAAGCGCAACAGGTCAAACCTCGACATCCACCCACAAACCCTGACGCGGTTGTTCGTCCATCAACGGCACTACAGGGACGGTGTTGTCCGCATTCAGTTCATTGCCAGGCACCGCCAAGTGCTCGTCAGAATCTTCTTCGGCTTCACGGCGGCGCTTGTTTCGCTCTTGCTGGCGCCGCTGTTCTTCGCGCAACAACATAGCTGAATGCTCGGCATCGCGCTTTGGCAGGTCGATGGTGCTTTCACTGGAGCTCGGTTCCACCGGCACGACAGGCGCAATATCCGGTCTGGGCCGGACAGGATCCTGTTGAGAGGTGATCGGCACGGAACTCAAGGGGAGCATCGGTGGCAGCATAATTAGTAGTCTCCTGTCAGCAGGCTGTCGGCCGCCGGGGTAACGACTTGAGCCATCGGTCGCAAACTTGTGACCCGGTCGTCGCCACTCATGCCCTGCATCTCGGCGAATGCCTTAATGCGCTACCTTCCACGCTTATTAGTTTTTATGAGAGTCCTTTGGCTCTGAAGGCGTCGATCCGTTAAGATAGTCGGCTTTTTCAAGGCGGGAGTCAGGCAGCATGGCGCAGCAGTATCAACCGGGGCAACGCTGGATTAGTGACAGCGAAGCCGAGCTAGGTTTAGGCACCGTTCTGGCACAGGACGGTCGCTTGCTGACCGTGCTCTATCCGGCCACTGGCGACACTCGTCAGTATGCGCTTCGGAATGCGCCCCTCACTCGCGTGAGGTTCTCGCCGGGTGACATGATCACTCACTTCGAAGGCTGGAAAATGACCGTGCGCGAAGTCGACGACCTCGACGGCCTGCTGGTCTACCACGGGCTCAACGCGCAGAACGAAGTGGTTACCCTGCCGGAAACCCAACTGTCGAACTTCATCCAGTTCCGCCTGGCCAGCGACCGGCTGTTCGCCGGGCAAATCGACCCGCTGGCGTGGTTCTCCCTGCGTTACCACACCCTCGAACACACCAGCCGCCAGCTGCAATCGTCGCTCTGGGGCTTGGGTGGCGTGCGTGCGCAACCGATCGCGCACCAGCTGCATATCGCCCGTGAAGTCGCTGACCGTATCGCGCCGCGGGTTCTGCTGGCCGACGAAGTAGGCCTGGGCAAGACCATCGAAGCCGGTCTGGTGATCCATCGTCAACTGCTCTCGGGCCGCGCCAATCGCGTGCTGATCCTGGTTCCGGAAAACCTTCAGCACCAGTGGCTGGTGGAAATGCGACGCCGCTTCAACCTGCAGGTTGCGCTGTTCGATGCTGAACGCTTTATCGAAAGCGATGCTGCCAACCCGTTCGAAGACACTCAACTGGCGCTGGTGGCGCTGGAGTGGCTGGTTGAAGACGAGAAGGCTCAGGACGCGCTGTTCGCTGCCGGCTGGGACCTGATGGTAGTCGACGAAGCCCACCATCTGGTCTGGCACGAAGACCAGGTCAGCCCGGAGTACGCACTGGTCGAGCAACTGGCTGAAGTCATTCCCGGCATTTTGCTGCTCACCGCAACCCCGGAGCAGCTGGGTCAGGACAGCCACTTTGCTCGTCTGCGCCTGCTCGATCCGAACCGCTTCCATGACCTGAACGCGTTCCGCGCCGAAAGCGATAACTATCGCCCGGTGGCCGAAGCCGTTCAGGAGCTGCTGGATCATGGCCGTTTGTCCCCGGCAGCGCACAAAACCATTCAAGGATTCCTCGGCGACGAAGGTGAAGCCCTGCTCGCCGCCGTCAACGATGGAGACGCTGAAGCCAGCGCCCGTCTGGTCCGTGAGCTGCTGGACCGCCACGGCACCGGCCGCGTACTGTTTCGCAATACCCGCGCCGCCGTACAGGGCTTCCCGGAGCGCAAGCTGCATCCATACCCGCTACCGTGCCCGGACGAATACCTCGAGCTGCCGCTGGGCGAACACGCCGAGCTGTACCCGGAAGTCAGCTTCCAGGCCCAGCCGGACGCCAACGAAGAAGAGCGCTGGTGGCGCTTCGACCCGCGGGTCGAATGGCTGATCGACACGTTGAAGATGCTCAAGCGCACCAAAGTACTGGTGATTTGCGCCCATGCTGAAACCGCAATGGACCTGGAAGACGCCCTGCGCGTGCGCTCCGGCATTCCGGCCACGGTCTTCCACGAAGGCATGAATATCCTGGAGCGTGACCGCGCTGCGGCCTACTTCGCCGATGAAGAGTTCGGCGCTCAGGTACTGATCTGTTCGGAAATAGGCAGTGAAGGCCGCAACTTCCAGTTCTCCCATCATTTGGTTCTGTTCGATCTGCCGTCGCACCCGGACCTGCTGGAACAGCGGATCGGCCGTCTTGACCGGATCGGCCAGAAACACGTCATCGAGCTGCACGTGCCATACCTGGAAACCAGCCCGCAAGAGCGCTTGTTCCAGTGGTACCACGAAGCGCTGAATGCCTTCCTCAATACCTGCCCGACCGGCAACGCCCTGCAGCATCAGTTCGGCCCGCGCCTGCTGCCGCTGCTCGAAAGCGCCGATGACGGCGAATGGCAAGCCCTGATCGACGAAGCGCGCGCAGCTCGTGAGCATCTGGAAAGCGAGCTGCACACCGGTCGCGACCGTTTGCTGGAGCTCAACTCCGGTGGCGCCGGCGAAGGTGATGCGCTGGTCGAGGCGATCTTCGAACAGGACGATCAGTTCGCCCTGCCGATCTACATGGAAACCCTGTTCGACGCCTTTGGCATCGACAGCGAAGACCATTCGGAAAACGCCCTGATCCTCAAACCAAGCGAAAAAATGCTCGACGCCAGCTTCCCGCTGGGCGACGACGAAGGCGTGACCATCACCTACGACCGCAACCAGGCGCTGTCTCGCGAAGACATGCAGTTCATTACCTGGGAACACCCGATGGTGCAAGGCGGCATGGACCTGGTGCTGTCCGGTTCGATGGGCAACACCGCTGTCGCTCTGATCAAGAACAAGGCGCTCAAACCAGGCACCGTGTTGCTGGAACTGCTCTACGTCAGCGAAGTGGTTGCTCCACGCTCGCTGCAACTGGGTCGTTACCTGCCGCCGGCCGCCCTGCGCTGCCTGCTCGATACCAATGGCAATGACTTGTCGACCCGGGTTTCCTTCGAGACCTTGAACGACCAGTTGGAAAGCGTGCCACGAGCCAGCGCCAACAAGTTTGTCCAGGCCCAGCGCGATCAGCTGACGCCAAGGATCAACGCTGGCGAAGAGAAGATCACGCCTCGCCACGCCGAACGGGTTGCTGAAGCGCAACGTCGTCTGGCTGCCGATACCGACGAAGAACTGGCGCGTCTGACCGCGTTGCAAGCGGTCAACCCGACTGTGCGCGACAGCGAACTGGTCGCCCTGCGCCGGCAACGCGAGCAAGGCCTGGCCATGCTCGACAAAGCGGCATTGCGTCTGGAAGCGATTCGGGTGCTGGTGGCGGGCTGATTAGCCCTCTTCTCCCCCGAAAAAACAGGCTCGCGTAATGCGGGCCTTTTTATTACCAGTAAAAACCGTCCGTAGATCGTTCCCACGCTCTGCGTGGGAATGCATCTCGTGACGCTCTGCGTCACCCCCAAAGCGGACGCAGAGCGTCCATGGCGGCATTCCCACGCAGGAGCGTGGGAACGATCTAAGACACCAGCCAAAGAAAGGTCGGGATCGCCAGCACCCGGCGAATCGGCCGATCAACCCGCACTTGGGAAACCGGAACGGCTTCTGCCGCGCAGGCCTCGCACCGGCTTATTCCGAAACGCTCTTGAGCCCATTACAAAATCATTGACATTAATGTGCCACTATCGCTTGCGGTCTGTGCACGCCCTCTATACTCCAGGCATTCGCCAGTGGCTATGGCACTCACGCGGGATGACACAGTGACGGGGCATGCTATGGATTGGCTTGGTTTGCATTTTATTGCCGAGCTTCCAGAGAGTGGACAGGTAGTACTTAATTGCACTCATAACCCCTTTCTGGTGCTGTTCGCGTACCTGGTCGCATGTGCGGCCAGCTTCGCCGTTGTGGACGTGGCCGAACGGGTTGGCCACGTGGAAAAACCCGCCTCCCAACGACTCTGGCGCGGGGTCGGAACATGCTGTCTGGCCGGTGGTATCTGGGCCACACACTTCATCAGCATGCTGGCGTTCCAGGCACCGATTGAAATCCATTACGATCTGCCGATTACCCTTTTTTCGCTACTGATCGCCTTGATTGCATCGTTGCTGGCGATGAATACCCTCAGTCACGCGCACCTGCGTATCAGACAGTACGTGCAAGCGTCGGTGTGGATGGGCCTGGGGATCAGCACCATGCACTACACAGGCATGGCAGCGATGAACTCGAATGCGACTGCCTACTACCAACCCACGCTGTTTGGCTTATCCATCGTGATCGCCATTGGCGCCAGCCTCGCAGCCTTGTTGCTCTCGCGTTATCTGCGCAATGGCAGCGGCATGCTCCACCAATTGCTCAAATGCACCGCCAGCCTGCTCCTGGGAGCCGGAATCGTCTGCATGCACTACACAGGCATGTGGTCACTGTCCCTCGTGCTGCCCGTCGGGGCTCTCCAGCAACTCTCCATCGACAACAACCACATGCAGCTGGGCCTGACTGTTGCCGTCATCACCCTGCTGATCACCGGCAGCAGTATCAGCGCCGCACTGGCCGACAAAAAACTGCAAAACAAGGAGCACGACCTTTGCCGGGTCAACGCGCTGCTCAGCCAACTGGATCAGGCTCGCATGTCGTTGCAGCAAGTGGCCCATTACGACCCCTTGACCAACCTGATCAATCGCCGCGGTTTCAACCAGATCTTCGCCGAGAAAATCATCGAGAAAAGCACCGGCGGCGGCATGCTGGCGGTGATCTTTCTGGATATCGATCACTTCAAGCGCATCAACGACAGCCTCGGTCATGACGCCGGCGACGAGTTGCTGAAAGTCATCGCCAGCCACATCAAAAACGCGACCCGCAGCCATGACGATGTGGTTGCACGCTTTGGCGGTGACGAATTCTGCATCCTGATCAGCCTTCACAATCGCGATGAAGCACGGCACATGGCACAACGCATCATGCAAAAAATGAAGGAGCCCATCGAGTTGGCCGGGCGGCGCATGGTCATGACCACCAGCATCGGTATCAGCCTGTTTCCCGACGATGGAAAGACCTGCGAGGAGCTACTGAAAAATGCTGACCTGGCGCTGTACCAATCCAAAGGCAACGGCCGCAATGGCTTGCACTTCTTCAGTTCCAACCTGAAAACCAAGGCCACCCTCGAACTGCAACTCGAAGAAGAGCTGCGCAACGCACTGCGCGATGACTCCGGACTGACGCTTTACTACCAACCGATACTTGACCTCAAAAGCGGTCAGGTCACCAAGCTTGAGGCGCTGGTTCGCTGGCAACATCCGGTGTACGGCTTGTTGGCGCCCGATCGGTTCATTGGCATTGCCCAAGCCAACGGACTGATCGCTGAGCTGGACAATTGGGTCCTGCGCAAAGCCTGCAAGGACTTGAGTACGCTTTCCAGGCATGGCTGTGAAGAGCTGAAAATCGCCGTGAACTGCTCGGCCCTGAACCTGGCCCGCGAAGAACTCGTCGATGAAATCGAAAGTGCGTTACGAGCCGCCGGCGTTGCCCCGCAACGGCTGGAACTGGAGGTCACCGAAAACGCCCTGATGGGCAGTATCGCCAACACGCAGGTGCTGCTGCGCCAGATTCGCGCCCTCGGCGTCTCGCTGTCGATCGACGATTTCGGCACGGGTTATTCGTCCCTGGCCTATCTCAAGCGCTTACCGCTGAACACCTTGAAAATCGACCGTTCCTTCATCCAGGACATCCCTGAGTCGACCCAGGACATGGAGATCGTCCAGGCCATTATCGTCATGGCCCATACCCTGCATTTGCAGGTGGTCACCGAAGGTGTCGAAACCGAGCAGCAATACGAATTCCTCAACCATTACGGTTGCGATTTCGTTCAAGGCTACCTAGTGAGCCGCCCAGTTGCGCTGGATGAGTTGGGCCCGGTGCTAAACGAAATCAACCAGCGTAAACACCACTGTCCGGCCACCCTCAATCTTCTGAACGTTGCTCGCGGTACAGATGGACTAACGTCGCGGGATCTTTTTCCAGATAGCCTTGGCCACCATGCAGGCGCATCAGCTGTGCAGCCAGTCCGCTGATGGGCGTTGCCGAACCCTGCTCGCGGGAAAATTTCACTGCCGTGTCCAGGTCCTTGAGTAATGTGCGCACGTGCCATTTCACCGGTTCGAAACGGCTTTCAGCCATTTGCGGGGCAAGGATCTGCAGCGGTCTGGAATCGGCAAAACCACCGGCCAACGCCTCGGCGATCAACCTTGCATCGACACCCGAGCGCTCCGCCAGGGCCACTACCTCAGCGATCACCAGCGCATTGCACGCGACAATCATCTGATTGCAAGCCTTGGTCACCTGACCCGCGCCAACAGCGCCCATGTGAGTGACCCGCTGCCCCAGGCTCGAGAGGATTGGCCGCACGCGCTCAAGATCCGCCGCATCGCCACCGACCATGATCGCCAGGCTGCCTGACTCGGCCCCCGAGGTACCGCCCGAGACCGGCGCATCCAGCCAGCTCATGCCCGTCGCGCTCAGCAACTGTGCGGCCATTTCCCGGGTGGCGGTCGGCTCCAGACTGGAGAAGTCCATCAGCAATTTCCCGGCCATTGCCCCCTGTGCCACGCCAGCCGTGCCGAACACCACCTCTCGCACCACGGCCGTATCGGCCAGGCACAGCATCACCACATCGGCCTGCTGGCACAGTTCAGCAGGTGTGGAGACTTGCTGCGCTCCGGCCTCGACCAGAGGCGCGCATTTTTGCGGATTGCGGTTCCACACTGTCAGCGGATAGCCCGCTGCCAACAATCGTCGGCACATCGGCAAGCCCATCAAACCGATGCCGGCAAACGCCAGGGAAGGTAACTCAGCACTCATAAATTACTCCTGCCCAATTAAAGAACGCCGAATATTGGCCGATTCAACATGATTCAGGAAAGGATTCCCCCTGGCGTACCTAAGGTTGAACCCTATCGCTCGGGTCAAAGTCGCACTGTAAAGTCGCAAGATCCCATTCCGTGATGGCTCGATGACATCTCGTCACCGAGCCGACCAGTCCAAGTACGTGGCGCACAATGACTTCTAAAAACAACCCTGCCAACGATATATCCGAATTGACGCTCATATCCCCGGATAAACCCTCAGGGTCGAAACCATTGACCAGCCCGCGTCCCCTCGCGAGCCAACAGTACCTGTACTACACCGAGACCAATACCGATCGCATCCTCGACAACCTCGATGGCCTGCGCGACATGGTGTTCCCGCGTGCACCGCACCTTGAAGACGACAACGAACTGCGCCGCGAACAGGAATTTCCTTCGGTCTGCCTGATCGGCCTGGGCCGCTGCGGATCGAACATTGCGCTGGACGTAGCGGAGCTGGTGTACAACGCCCGCAAGTTCTACCTGAACGAATTCAACAACGAAGACAAGCCTTACGCCGACAAGGGCTACAGCCCTGCGCAGTGGATCCGTAACAACCTGCGCCTGGGCCCGAACAAAGCCACCAAACCGGTGTTTCTGGTCGAGCCATTGGTCATGCTGGGCGACCTGGACAAAGACATTGCCGGTCGCATCCGTTTTTCCCGTAAAGGCGAAAAAAGCGGATTCCTGCGCGACTACAGCAAAATGAAAATCATGGACCTTTCGGAAGTCCACGCAGGCGGTGCCGGTAACGCACCGATCCTCGGTCAGTACCTGGCGAAGATCATCCTCAACAAGGACACCCAGCGCTTTTCAAGCCCCGACTGGAAAATGATCCACTCCTACCTGATCGACTCTTGCGGGATCAAGGCCAACCAGTCGCGCCTGTACTTCTCGATCTTCAGCGCAGGCGGCGGTACGGGCTCGGGCATGGCCTCCGAGTTCGGCCTGGCCCAGCAATACTCGTACATGAACAAGACGTTCGACACCAAACCGGTGGACGAACATGACAGCAAGAGCGGCCACTCCTTCGTATTCGAGCCGATCTTCACCAGCGGCATTTGCGTACTGCCGAACATTTCCGATCACCGTAGTGAAATGTCCGAAGCGCTGCACATCAACGCCGGTCGTTTGCTTTGCAAATACCTGTCGGAGGAATGGGACTTCTCCTACAACTTCGACAATGAAGACAGCAGTGAAGCCAGTGTCATGGGCCGGATCCGTCCGTGGAACGCAATGATGCTGATCTCCAACGACATCATGCGTTACGCCGAGGAAAGCGATGACGGCAACATCCAGAACATTGATGTCAATGCCATGGAAAAGCACGCCAACCAGTACATCTCTCAGCAGATTTTCAACATTCTCACCGCCCAGGCCGTGACCACCGACTACGACCAGAACTACTTCCGTCGGGCCGGTATCGACATTGGCGAAACCATTCGCCTGGACGCCAACGATCTGTTCATGAGTCTGGCCGGCCCGGTGGCCATTGCCTACGCGGAATCCGTGGTACCGGAATCCCCGGCGCCGTCGAGCGACAAATTCAAAGTCTTCGAGAAAGAGCCGCAACGTCTGAACATCGACGACCTGTTCTTCCGCTCCATCGACTTGCCGCACTTCAACAAGGTTACCCAGGCCATCGAAGGCATCAGCCTGCTGCCGATCGAATCCAAGCGCTATCGCGCGTCGCTGGAGCAGTACAAGAATTCGGGTTACGACGCTGCGGCGCTGCACGATCTGCACTTCTTCAAGAACTGCTCCTCGGTGGTATCGATCGTATCCTTGCCCAAGGATTACAAGCTGTCGTACATGGATCTGAACCGGTTGAAGACCCACCTCAACAGCCTGTTCCCCAACACCACGCTCAAGCGTTATGCCCTGGTGATCGGTGCCTCGGCCAACTTGTCGCTGACCACGTTGATCGCCAAGAGCCCGTGCCTCTCCGACGACTTCCTGACCTTGATCGTGGCCTTCATCAAGCGGTGCTTTGCGCGTAATCCGTACCGTTTCGATGACACGCTGGACAACTCGATCCTCGACTTCATCATCAATGAAGCGTTCGACGAAGACCTCATCGACGATCTGCTCAACGAATTCGAAAACCCGGCAAAAATCCTCGATACCAACTGGTACGCGATCAAGCCGATGTATGAGAAAAAGTACCGCGAGCTGATCAACGACAAGGACAAGTTCGTCTCGATCAATGACATCCGCCTGTCTCGCGATTGCGTGAAAAAGGCCATCAAGTACCTGCGCGAGATCTATCGCCATCGCATCGGCAAGACCAAGGTTATTTCTCTGAATAACCATACGGGCAAGACAGCTAACTGAAATCGCGCGGTTGATCGTTCCCGCGCTCCCGCGTGGGAATGCATACCGTGACGCTCTGCGTCACCGCTGAGACGGACGCGGAGCGTCCAATGAGGCGTTCCCGCGCAGAGCGTGGGAACGATCTCTACAGGCACACTCACTCGCACTTTGGCCAAACCAGTCAACCAGATTGAGGGCTTTGACCATTGCCCCATTCGCCGCCCAGCGCCAGTATTTGCCGGCTTTTTCTACAGTCCTCCCCAATAAAAACAAAGACAAAAGACTGAGGGATTCTGGCGATGCTCGGCTATACGACTGCACTTTTATACATTGATCGGCAAACGGTCGATTCGCCCCCCATGGGCAATCCGACGACGCTCAATGTCTGCGACCGGCATGCTTTGCCAGTTGCTCACAACCTGAAACAATTAAGCGACACTGGCTTTGTTCCGCCAACTGTTCCGCCCCTCAGTATTTTTATCGCCAGCCTCGATCAGATGGGGCGTTTCTCTACGGCACCGTGCCATCACTCAGATCGCGGTTACTCACCTACACACTTTTACGCTCAGAATGACAGCACCAATCTGGTGCGATCATTCAGGGCCGTGCCCTTTCCTGGATCAAAATCCAGGGCGAAACGACCACTGCCCACAACTGTGGATCGCGCTCCAGAAGATCCTGGGCCCGCGACGCAGAGACCTTCGCAAGCACATCACTGGTCAACCAGGCAGCCACTTTCTCGGCCTGATTCTCGGCCACCGCCTCTGCAACTGCGATCAAATCCAGAGAGGTATCGACCCACAATAGGGCACCCTTGGCAAAGAACGGCTCAAGCTCCTTCCAGGTAATCGATGCGGTTTCTCCAAGCAGTTTGGCATAGAGGGTGCTAGGTTCTTGAGTCATGGGTCTCACCAGGAAAAAAATCGGCGCAATGATAACGCCGGTGACCAGGCAGAAAAACCCAGTTGCAAATGAGTGACTGATCGAAAAGTTCAGGAATGCCAAGGATTGCCGCTCAATTCAGGCAAAATCCCCGCCGCAATTCTGTCTTTTTCTGTCAATTAAGCGACACACCCGGGTTTTGCCCCCAGCAGCCAGCTTTCCAAGCGAATGACCGGCGCTCTACACTGTACCGGTACAGTTGCCGGGGGCATTTCCGGAGAGATACTCAAACTATCTAATCCGGTTCTGCAGCTTTGGCCGCCAGGACTATAAAAACTACAACAGCAAGAGTGGAGCACTATGAATAAGGCTACTAAGCAGATTTCCAGACTGTTTGCCGCTATGGTTCTGGCCGGGGTTGCCAGCCATTCGTTCGCAGCTGACACCATCAAGATCGGCATCGCCGGCCCTAAAACCGGCCCGGTCACTCAATACGGCGACATGCAGTTCATCGGTGCCAAAATGGCCATCGAGCAGATCAACGCCAAGGGCGGTGTCGACGGCAAGATGCTCGAAGCCAAGGAATACGACGACGCGTGCGACCCTAAACAAGCCGTGGCCGTCGCCAACAAAGTGGTCAACGATGGTGTGAAATTCGTTGTCGGCCACCTGTGCTCCAGCTCCACTCAACCGGCTTCGGACATCTACGAAGACGAAGGCGTGATCATGATCACCCCGGCCGCCACCAACCCGGACATCACCACCCGTGGTTATAAACTGGTGTTCCGCACCATCGGTCTGGACAGTGCCCAGGGCCCTGCCGCCGGCAACTACATCGCCGACCACATCAAGCCGAAAATCGTTGCCGTGCTGCACGACAAACAGCAGTACGGTGAAGGCATCGCCACCGCCGTGAAGAAAACCCTCGAAGGCAAAGGCGTCAAGGTTGCCGTGTTCGAAGGCCTCAACGCCGGTGACAAGGACTTCTCCTCGATCATCCAGAAGCTCAAGCAAGCCAACGTCGACTTCGTCTACTACGGCGGCTACCACCCGGAACTGGGCCTGATCCTGCGTCAGTCCAAGGAAAAAGGCCTGAACGCCAAGTTCATGGGGCCGGAAGGCGTCGGCAACGACTCCATCTCGCAGATCGCCCAGGACGCTTCCGAAGGCCTGCTGGTGACCTTGCCGAAGTCTTTCGACCAGGACCCGGCCAACAAGGCGCTGGTTGACGCGTTCGCCGCCAAGAAGCAGGACCCGACCGGTCCGTTCGTGTTCCCGGCCTACTCGGCAGTTGAAGTGATCGCTGAAGGCATCAAGACAGCGAAGAGCGAAGACACTGCCAAAGTGGCCGCCGCTATCCGCGCCGGCACCTTCAAGACTCCGACCGGCGACCTGTCGTTCGACGACAAGGGCGACCTGAAGAACTTCAAGTTCGTGGTCTACCAGTGGCACTTCGGCAAACCTAAAACTGAAGTTTCGCCTCAGTAACCTGGCTCCCTGAGTAATAGAGCCCACTGC
Source organism: Pseudomonas sp. GW821-FHT04C07 (assembly GCF_059420325.1). Lineage (NCBI taxonomy): Bacteria > Pseudomonadati > Pseudomonadota > Gammaproteobacteria > Pseudomonadales > Pseudomonadaceae > Pseudomonas > Pseudomonas sp. GW821-FHT04C07. The sequence goes on along the minus strand of NZ_JBWKTM010000005.1, from coordinate 221,673 downwards.
GCAAGCAGTGGGCTTTGTTTTACGAGGTTAATGGGTCAGGGTCCCGCGATCCGGGAGCTGACTTACCTGAAAATCTTAAAACCGTCACCAGCGGTTCGCTGGCAAACGTTCGTGCGAAGGTGGCCACAGACCACACAGCCCGGGCCGGAACATGACTCCACCAGTGAAATGCGTATCAGGTTTTTAGGAGCGTTGTAATGCCTGAGATCTATCACTTCTTCCAACAGCTGGTTAATGGTCTGACCATTGGCAGCACCTATGCCTTGATAGCCATTGGCTACACAATGGTTTACGGCATTATTGGAATGATTAACTTCGCCCATGGCGAGGTCTACATGATTGGTTCCTACGTGGCCTTCATCGTCCTTGCCGGACTGGCCATGCTGGGTATCCATTCTCTGCCGCTGTTGATGACCGCCGCCTTCCTGGCGACCATCGTTGTAACCAGTGCCTACGGCTACAGCATCGAACGGATCGCCTACCGCCCTCTACGGGGCAGTAACCGGTTGATCCCGCTGATCTCGGCCATCGGCATGTCGATCTTCCTGCAAAACTCCGTACTGCTCTCGCAGGACTCCAAGGACAAATCGATCCCCAACCTGATTCCAGGCAGCTTCAGCTTCGGTCCGGGCGGTGCACAGGAAGTGCTGATCTCCTACATGCAGATCCTGGTGTTCATCGTGACCCTGGTGGTGATGCTCTGCCTCACCGCGTTCATCTCGCGTTCACGTCTGGGTCGGGCCTGCCGGGCCTGTGCCGAAGACATCAAGATGGCCAACCTGCTGGGCATCAATACCAACAACATCATCGCCCTGACCTTCGTCATCGGTGCGGCCCTGGCCGCCGTGGCGGCTGTACTGCTGAGCATGCAGTATGGCGTGATCAACCCGAACTCCGGATTCCTGGTGGGCCTCAAGGCCTTTACCGCGGCGGTTCTGGGCGGCATCGGCAGCATTCCGGGCGCCATGCTCGGTGGTCTGGTGCTGGGGGTAGCCGAAGCATTCGGCGCCGATGTGTTCGGTGACCAGTACAAGGACGTGGTGGCTTTCGGCCTCCTGGTTCTGGTGTTGTTATTCCGGCCAACCGGCCTGCTGGGCCGTCCGGAGGTTGAGAAAGTATGATCAGGAATCTTAAACAGGCGCTGTTCAGCGCCCTGCTGGTCTGGGCCGTGGCCTATCCGGTACTCGGTCTGAAACTGTCCATCGCCGGCATCAACCTCGAAGTGCAGGGTGCCACTACCTCCACGCTGATCATCATCGCCGCCTGCTCGGTGCTGATGTTCCTGCGCGTGCTGTTCGACCGCCAATACACGGCCGCCATGCGGTCCGTGCCCAAAGGTAAGTTGATCCCGGCCAGCGCGAGCCACTTCCTGACCCTGCCCAGCACCCAGCGCTGGTTCATCATGGCGTTGATTGCCGTTGCACTGGTGTGGCCGTTCTTCGGCTCGCGCGGAGCGGTGGATATCGCCACGCTGATCCTGATCTATGTGCTGCTCGGCCTGGGCCTGAACATCGTGGTCGGTCTGGCGGGGCTGCTCGATCTGGGCTACGTCGGTTTCTACGCCGTGGGCGCCTACAGCTATGCGCTGCTGTCGCACTACTACGGTCTGAATTTCTGGATCTGCCTGCCCATCGCCGGACTGATGTCTGCGACCTTCGGCTTCTTGCTGGGCTTTCCGGTGCTGCGTCTGCGCGGTGACTATCTGGCGATCGTGACCTTGGGCTTTGGCGAGATCATCCGTCTGTTCCTGCGTAACCTGACAGGCCTCACTGGCGGACCGAACGGCATCAGCAACATTCCCAAACCGACGCTGTTCGGCCTGAGCTTCGAAAGAACGGCCGCTGAAGGCATGCAGACCTTCCACGAGTTCTTCGGCCTGACTTACAACCCGGTCAGCAAGGTGGTTTTCCTCTACCTGGTTGCGTTGTTGCTGGCGCTGTTCGCGCTGTTCGTGATCAACCGCCTGCTGCGCATGCCGATCGGCCGTGCCTGGGAAGCGCTGCGTGAAGACGAAATCGCCTGCCGTGCCCTGGGCCTGAACCCGACCGTGATCAAGCTGTCGGCCTTCACCCTCGGTGCCTGCTTCGCCGGTTTTGCTGGCAGCTTCTTCGCCGCACGTCAGGGTCTGGTCACGCCGGAGTCATTCACCTTCATCGAATCGGCCACCATCCTCGCCATCGTGGTATTGGGCGGCATGGGCTCGCAATTGGGCGTGGTCCTCGCGGCTGTCGTGATGATCCTGTTGCCCGAGCTGATGCGTGACTTCAGCGAATACCGCATGTTGATGTTCGGCGCCTTGATGGTGCTGATGATGATCTGGCGTCCACAAGGCCTGCTGCCCATGCAACGTCCTCACATGGAGCTGCGTAAATGAGCAGAGAGATTCTGAAAGTAGATGGCCTGAGCATGCGCTTTGGCGGATTGTTGGCGGTCAATGGCGTAGCCCTGAGCGTGAAAGAGAAGCAGGTGGTGTCGATGATCGGCCCCAACGGCGCCGGCAAGACCACCGTGTTCAACTGCCTGACCGGTTTCTACCAGCCAACCGCCGGCACCATCCGGCTCAACGGTGAAGCGATCGAAGGCCTGCCCGGCCACAAGATCGCCGGTAAAGGCGTGGTGCGGACCTTCCAGAACGTGCGGTTGTTCAAGGAAATGACCGCCGTGGAAAACCTGCTGATTGCTCAGCACCGGCACCTGAATACCAACTTCCTGGCGGGTCTGTTCAAGACGCCAGCGTTTCGCCGCAGCGAACGCGAGGCCATGGAATACGCCGAGTTCTGGCTCGACAAGGTCAACCTCAAGGAGTTCGCCAACCGGCCGGCCGGCACCCTGGCGTATGGTCAGCAGCGCCGTCTGGAAATCGCCCGCTGCATGATGACCCGTCCAAGCATCCTCATGCTCGACGAACCGGCCGCCGGCCTCAACCCGCGGGAAACCGACGACCTCAAGGCGCTGATCGGCACCCTGCGTGAAGAACATGACGTGACCGTGCTGCTGATCGAACACGACATGAAACTGGTCATGAGCATCTCCGACCACATTTTCGTGATCAACCAGGGCACGCCTCTGGCCAACGGTACACCGGACCAGATCCGGGACAACCCTGAAGTGATCAAAGCCTACCTGGGGGAAGCGTAAATGCTGCAGTTCGATAACGTTTCCACCTTCTATGGCAAGATCCAGGCCCTGCACAACGTCAACGTCGAAGTCCGCCAGGGCGAGATTGTGACCTTGATCGGTGCCAACGGCGCCGGCAAATCCACCCTGCTGATGACCCTGTGCGGTTCGCCGCAAGCCCATAGCGGCAGCATTCGCTACATGGGCGAAGAACTGGTCGGCCAGGACTCCTCACATATCATGCGTAAAAGCATCGCAGTGGTCCCGGAAGGTCGCCGGGTGTTTGCCCGTCTGACGGTGGAAGAAAACCTCTCCATGGGCGGTTTTTTCACCGACAAGGGCGATTACCAGGAGCAGATGGACAAGGTCCTGGGTCTGTTCCCGCGACTCAAGGAACGCTTCATGCAGCGCGGTGGCACCATGTCCGGTGGCGAACAGCAGATGCTCGCCATTGGCCGTGCACTGATGAGCAAGCCCAAGCTGCTGCTGCTCGATGAGCCGTCGCTGGGTCTGGCGCCAATCATCATCCAGCAGATCTTCGACATCATCGAACAGCTGCGCCGCGATGGCGTGACGGTGTTCCTGGTGGAACAGAACGCCAACCAGGCGTTGAAGATCGCCGACCGCGCCTACGTACTGGAAAACGGCCGGGTGGTGATGCAAGGTACTGGTGAAGCCTTGCTGACTGATCCAAAAGTGCGCGAAGCCTATCTGGGCGGCTAAGCATTGCTGCAATCATAAAAAACGGCCTATGTGGGAGCGAGCTTGCTCGCGATGGCGGACTGTCAGGCAACGTCAATGTTGACTGTCAGGCCCTCATCGCGATCAAGCTCGCTCCCACATTTTTTTGTGTGAACCAATTATTTTTTGCCACGCTGTAACGAACCCGGATGACCTGGCTCTACTAGGGTAAGTAAGCGCAAACGCTTCCTTGACCAAGCCCATTACTGGAGAAACATCATGACTGCTACCACTCGCACCCTGTCCGCCGCCGCCCTTGCTCTGGCCCTCGGTTCAGCATTGAGCATTGCCGCCATGCCAATCACTGCACACGCGGCCGATGAAATGGAAAAATGCTTTGGCGTCGCCATGAAAGGTAAAAACGATTGCGCCGCAGGCGCTGGCACCACCTGTGCCGGCACCTCGAAAGTCGACTACGAGAGCAACCACTTCAAGCTGGTACCTAAAGGCACTTGCGAGAAGACTGCCACCCCGACCTCACCGACCGGCTTCGGTCAACTGGCCGCCTACAAAGCCAAGTCGTAACCCCGCCTCTGCCTGAGTGTTGATGATGACCACTTCATTGCTGCACAGCGTACATCCTCACACTCAGGCATTGGCGTCCGAACTCCCGCCCCGCGCGGGGCTGGGGCTCAAGACCGGGCACTTCGGTGAAGTACTCGGTATTCGCCCGGACATCGGTTTCTTCGAAGTCCACGCTGAAAACTACATGGTCGCCGGCGGCCCGTTTCATCACTACCTGGGATTGATCCGCGAGCAGTACCCGCTGTCGCTGCATGGCGTCGGCCTGTCGATTGGCGCTGAAGGTTCATTGAACACCGAGCACCTCGACCGCCTCGCCAAACTGATCGAGCGCTATCAACCCCAGTCCTTTTCCGAACACCTGGCCTGGTCGAGCCACGGCCCGGTGTTTCTCAATGACCTGCTGCCGCTGGCCTATGACGAACCGACTCTGAATCGTGTCTGCGAGCATATCGACCAGGTCCAGCACCACCTGAAACGCCCCATGCTGCTGGAAAATCCGGCGACGTATCTGCAATTCCAGCGCTCCAGCATGGAAGAAACACGTTTCATCGCTGAAGTCATCCGCCGCACCGGCTGCGGCTTGCTGCTGGATGTGAACAACGTCTACGTCTCCTGCATCAATCACCAACGCGATCCGTTGGCCTACATCGACGCACTGCCACTGCACGCAGTGGGCGAGATTCATCTGGCCGGGTTTGCCGAAGACACCGACAGCCTCGGCGACCGCCTGCTGATCGACGATCACGGCGCCCCTATCGATAACGCTGTGTGGACGTTGTACGCGCACGCTCTGGAGCGCATTGGCCCGGTTGCCACGCTGATTGAGCGCGACAATCAGGTACCTGCGTTTTCCGCGCTGTACACCGAGGCCCGTCAGGCCGATGAGCTGCTGGGTTACTCCGAGGTTCGCCGATGAGCACTCAAGCCGATTTCGCCGCCGCCCTGCTTGATCCTCAACGCCCCTGCCCTGACGGGTTGCTCAGCGCCAACGGCGCTGACCCGGATAGCCGCTTCGCGGTGTACCGCAACAACGTGCAGAGCTCGCTGATCAACGCCTTGGCCGACAGCTATCCGGTGGTCTTGCAACTGGTCGGGGATGAGTTCTTTCGGGCGATGGCCCAGCACTATGTGCAGACATTTGCACCGACCAGTCCGTTGATCAACGACTACGGCAGCGACTTTGCCGACTTCATCGAACACTTTGCCCCAGCCGCTTCGATGCCTTATCTGGCGGATGTCGCACGCCTGGAGCGCTTGCGGGTGATGGCCTATCACGCGGCGGATGCCGATACCGTCGAGCCTGCACAGGTTGCAGCAGCCATGGGCGCCCCCGAAAGCCTCGCAGCGCTACGCATTCATTTGCATCCCTCAATCTTCACGCTGAACTCGGCGTACGCCGTGGTTGCGTTGTGGGCGGCCCATCAGGCTGACGCACCGCCCCAGAACCTTGAGCCGTATCACGCGCAAAGTGCCCTGGTGCTGCGTAACGGCCTGCAAGTCGAGGTTTTTGCCATCGATGTCGGCACAGCGACCTTCATCCACCGTCTGCAAAGCAACTGTCCTTTGGGGCAGGCTGTGGCCGATGCCTTCGATGTTGGATCGGCGTTCGACCTGAGCCAGTGCCTGGCACTGCTGATCCGCCACAACGCCATCACCCACTTGGAAGACGACAAGGTATCGCCATGAACACCCACGCTGAACGCCCGAATGCCATCGCCCGCCTGATTGAACGGCTCATCGAACTGCTCGGCATGATCCCCCACAGCCTGGTCGCCTTCGTTGCGCGTTTTTCTATCGCGGCGGTGTTCTGGAAGTCCGGCCAGACCAAGGTCGAGGGTTTTGCCGTGGACCTGATTTCCGGCACCTTTGAGCTGGGCACACCGCGCCTGGCAGACTCGACGATTCCGTTGTTCCAAAGCGAATACCACGTTCCGCTGCTGTCACCGGAACTGGCGGCGCACATGGCGGCCTTCGCCGAACACTTCTTCCCGATCCTGATCCTCGTCGGCTTCGCCACACGCTTCTCGGCCCTGGCGCTGCTGGGCATGACCCTGACCATCCAAACCTTTGTCTACCCGGACGCCTACCCGACTCACGGCACCTGGGCAGCGATTCTGCTGTACCTGATGGCCGGAGGTCCGGGCGTGCTGTCGATCGATCAGCTGATCGCCAAACGTTATCGTTGAAGCCGGTCCAGCGCTTCGCCACTGCGCTTGAACCAACCTATCAGGTAGTCGGCCAACACCTGCGTGCGCTTGGGCAGGCCGCCCTGATACGGGTGCACCAGATACATCGGCATGCTGCGGGTCTGATAGTCGCGCAACAGCCAGCGCAAACGGCCATCGGCCAGCTCCGTCTGCAGCAAGTAAGAAGGCAGGCGCGCGATCCCCGCATGGGCCAGCGCGGCCTTCTTCAACAGGTTGTAGTGGTTGCTGGCGAACGGCCCCGAGACGCGCACCCGCAACAGTTCATGTTGCTGGTGATAGAGCCACTCTTCCCGGCCGCTGTAATGACTGTTGAGCAGGCAGCGATGATCGGCCAGCTGCGAGGGTGTCTGCGGCTCGCCGAACTGTTCAAGATAAGCCGGGCTGGCGCAGGTCATCTCGTGCCAGGCCAGCAGCGGCTTGGCCACCAGCCGCTGGTCATTGGCCACGTCTGAACGAATCGCCAGATCGAAGCCATCCCGCGACAGATCGTGATAGCTGTTGTTCAGATCAAGTTCGATCTGTACCTCAGGATATTCCCGGGAAAACTCCAGCAGCAGCCCATCGAAAAAAGTCTCCCCCAACGACACCGGCACCGTCATTCGCACGGGCCCCGCCATATCGTCCTTCAAACGTGCCAGGGCCTGACGCGCGCGCTCTACCTGAATCACCAGTGCCTGAGCTTGCGGCAACAGCGCCGCACCCGCCGCTGTCAGGCTCAAGCGCCGTGTTGTTCGCTGCAGCAGCACCACGCTGAAACGTGCCTCCAACAGGCTGATGCGCTTGGACAGCTGCCCTTTGCTACACCCCAATTGCTGCGCTGCCAGAGTGAAACTACCGGCCTCGATCAACACCGCAAACGCCGCCAGATCATCCATTTCGCTCATGGATTGTTTCCATTTGAAAACCAAAGGTTGCCCATTAGCGCGCTTATCAATAAAAAAAACCACACTAAACTGAAACTTCGTCCAACCCTTTGAGGAACAGCACGATGAAAATTCTACTGATTGGCGCCAGCGGTACCGTGGGCTCAGCCATTGATCGCGAACTGGCACCGCGCCACGAAGTCATCCGCATCGGCCGCAAGAGCGGCGATTTCCAGGTCGACATCAGTGACAGCGCATCAATCCACAAACTGTTCGAAAAGACCGGTAACTTCGATGCGCTGATCTGTGCCGCCGGTAGCGTCAACTTCGTGCCGCTGGCCAACATGACCGAAAAAGACTTCGCCCTTGGCCTGCAAGACAAACTGATGGGCCAGGTCAACCTGCTGCTGATCGGCCGAGACTTCGCCAATGACGGTGCCTCATTCACCTTCACCACCGGCATCCTCAGCCACGATCCGATTCGTACCGGCAGCTCGGCAGCCATGGTCAACGGTGCCCTCGACAGTTTCGTGCGCTCAGCGGCTATCGAATTGCCGCGTGGCCTGCGCATCAACTCGGTCAGCCCGAACGTACTGGTCGAAGCCATGGGCAGCTACGCGCCGTACTTCCGCGGATTCAAACCGGTTCCAGCCGCCGATGTGGCACTGGCCTACGCCAAAAGTGTCGAAGGCTTGCAGACCGGGCAGACCTACCACGTGGGGTAATGGTCCCCCAAACAATCGTCCGAACGCGGCCCGAACCTTCGGCCGCGTCTACAAAAGCAGGTACACCCGCGGATTCGCGGGTGTATCGGACTTCATGCCAAGCCAGGCTTGTGATGTGCGCTATGCCTGAGTAACGTGGCGGCACTTGTCAGGAGACCACTCGATGCGTGTTGCCCGTTCCATAGTGATGCTTGCCCTGTTGCCTCTGTTCGCCGGTTGCCAGCTGCTCCAGAGCCAACCTGAGAAACCGTCCACGGCGGGCCTGACCCGCATGCAGGGTGAACTCAGTATGGCCAACGGCAAACTGATGTTTCAGCCGTGCCAGGAAAACAAACTGTATGTCGTCAATGACACCGGCAGCACCAGCGTTCTGCAAGAAGCCGCTACGCTGGCGGGCACGCAGCACAAGATTTTCGCTGATGTGCGTGGCCGGGTTGCCGCTGACAAATCATCGGATGCTGGCGCCCGGCTCGACGTGCAGCAGCTATACCGCGTCGAACGCTCGGGCGCGGCCTGCGAAGACCCCAACTTCCAGCGGCTGATCCTGCGCGCCAGCGGCAACACGCCCGACTGGAACGTCAAGGTCAATACCAAGGGCATGGTGATCGAGCGCGCCGGCCAGCCAGCGCTGGCGTTGCCATTTCTGGAAGAACAACTCGGTGATGGGCGTTTCAACCTCAGTAGCGAAGCCAATGACCAACACGTTGAACTCTGGATCTCGCCACAGCGCTGCGTCGACAGCACCCACGGCAGCGTTCAATTCATGAGCGCCGAGCTGCGGGTCAATGGCCAGGTAGAACGTGGCTGCGCGTATTTTGGTGGATCGCGTAACGACTGATTCGACGAGCTGCTGTTTTAGCCTCACTGGAACGCCCCTTTGAGGCTTATAATCGCCGGTTTGTGAAACGCCTTTGGCGCATTTGTGCGCCCCGCGAACCGGATCCCGTCATGTTACGAATCACCGAACTCAAGCTGCCCATCGACCATCCCGAAGAAGACCTGCGGCCTGCCATCGTGCAGCGCCTGGGCATCGCCAGTGATGACCTGCTCGACTTCACCTTGTTCAAGCGCAGCTACGACGCGCGCAAGAAGTCTTCCGAACTCTGCTTCATCTACACCATCGACCTGCGCGTGCATGATGAGGCGAAGCTGCTGCACAAGTTCGCCGATGACCGTAACGTCAACCCGGCACCGGATGTCAGCTACAAAGCCGTCGGCCAGGCCCCTCAGGACCTGAGCGAGCGGCCGATTGTGGTTGGCTTCGGGCCGTGCGGAATTTTCGCCGGGCTGCTGCTGGCGCAGATGGGCTTCAAGCCAATCATTCTTGAACGTGGCACTGAAGTTCGTCAGCGCACCAAGGATACCTGGGGTCTGTGGCGCAAAAACGTACTCAACCCCGAGTCCAACGTGCAATTCGGTGAGGGTGGCGCGGGAACCTTCTCCGACGGCAAGCTTTACAGCCAGATCAAGGATCCGAAACACCACGGCCGCAAGGTTCTGCACGAGTTCGTCAAGGCCGGTGCGCCGGAAGAAATCCTCTACGTCAGCAAACCGCATATCGGTACCTTCCGTCTGACCGGCGTAGTCGAAAACATGCGTCATCAAATCGAAGCCATGGGCGGCGAAATACGTTTTCAGCAACGGGTTACCGATGTGCTGATCGAGGACGGCCAGCTCACTGGCGTGGAGCTGGCCAGTGGTGAACAGATCCACTCCAGCCATGTAATCCTGGCCCTTGGCCATAGCGCCCGGGACACCTTCCGCATGCTTCACGGCCGCGGTGTGTACATGGAAGCCAAGCCGTTCTCGGTGGGTTTCCGTATTGAACACCCGCAATCGCTGATCGACAGTGCACGCCTTGGCAAGTATGCCGGTCACCCAAAACTCGGCGCCGCCGACTACAAGCTGGTGCACCACGCCAGCAATGGTCGCTCGGTCTACAGCTTCTGCATGTGCCCAGGCGGCACGGTGGTGGCTGCAACGTCCGAGCCGAATCGGGTCGTCACGAACGGCATGAGCCAGTACTCGCGCAACGAGCGCAACGCCAACTCCGGGATAGTGGTCGGTATCACCCCTGAAGTGGATTACCCAGGCGGCCCGCTGGCCGGTATCGAGTTGCAGGAGCGTCTTGAGTCCCACGCCTTCACCCTCGGCGGCAGCAACTACGAAGCCCCGGCGCAACTGGTCGGCGACTTCATCGCAGGCAAGCCGTCCACGGCTCTGGGCAGCGTCGAGCCGTCCTATAAGCCAGGTGTGGCATTGGGTGATCTGGCGCTGGCATTACCGGACTTCGCCATCGAAGCCATTCGCGAAGCCTTGCCGGCGTTCGAGAAACAGATCAAGGGTTACTCCCTGCATGACGCCGTGCTGACCGGGATCGAGACCCGCACCTCGTCGCCGCTGCGTATCACTCGTAACGAGTCGATGCAGAGTTTGAACGTCAAAGGCCTGTTCCCGGCCGGCGAAGGTGCAGGCTATGCCGGCGGGATTCTGTCGGCGGGTGTCGACGGGATTCGGATCGCCGAAGCGGTGGCGCGCAATATCCTCGGGATCGAGGCTTAACCCTCGTAGAACGGATCGTTCCCACGCTCCCGCGTGGGAATGCATCCGGTGACGCTCTGCGTCACCTAAGGGCGGACGCAGAGCGTCCATAGCGGCATTCCCACGCAGAGCGCAGGAACGATCAGTCCGGCCTTGTCAGATCCCCGCGCGCAATACGCTGGCCGGCAACGCTTCACCATGCTCGACACTCGCCGTGACCGCCTCGATCAAGCCACTCAACTCATACCCCTGAGCCTTCAGCCAATTCTGATCGTAGTAAGTCGTCGCATAGCGCTCGCCGCCATCACACAGTATCGCCACGATCGACCCGGATTCCGCCGCTGCAACCATGTGCTGTGCTGCCATCACAGCGCCAATCAGGTTGGTGCCGCTGGAACCGCCGACACGCCGTCCCAGGCGCTGCGCCAGGTAATGCATGGCCGCCAGGGACAAGGCGTCCGGCACTTTGACCATGGCATCGATCACCTTGGGCAGGAACGACGCCTCGACCCGTGGCCGACCGATGCCTTCGATTCGCGAACCGCAGTCCAGGCGCAGGCTGGCGTCGCCGGTCTGGTAATAGTCGAAAAACACCGAACGCTCGGCGTCGGCGCAAAGTACGCGGGTGCAGTGTTGGCGATAACGCACATAGCGCCCGAGAGTCGCCGTCGTGCCGCCCGTGCCGGGGCTTGAAATCAGCCAGCTCGGCTCCGGGTAACGCTCGAAACGCAATTGCTGGAATATCGACTCGGCAATGTTGTTGTTCGCCCGCCAGTCAGTAGCGCGCTCGGCGTAGGTGAACTGGTCGATGAAGTGGCCACCGCTCTCGCTGGCCAGACGTTCTGACTCGGCGTAGATCTGCGTCGGGTCCTGCACCAAATGGCTTTTTCCGCCGTAGAAAGCGATTTGCGCGATCTTTTCCTGGGACGTGGTGGCAGGCATCACGGCAATGAATGGCAAGCCCAGCAGGCGCGCGAAATACGCCTCGGAAATCGCCGTCGAACCACTGGACGCCTCGATTACCGGTGCGCCCGGCTTGAGCCAGCCGTTACACAACGCATGGAGGAACAACGAGCGCGCCAGACGATGTTTGAGGCTGCCGGTGGGGTGACTGGACTCATCCTTGAAATACAGCTCGATGCCCGGCAAGCCTGGGAGGGGCAAAGGAATCAAATGAGTATCGGCACTGCGTTGAAAGTCCGCTTCGATGATCCGGATGGCTTCTCGGGCCCACTGTCGGTTGTCGCTCATGGTCTTTTCTCGCTGGATCGAGCGCCGTGCATGGCGCCTGAAGATGAAATGCACCCGGCTCTGGTGATCGGGGCTCAGGGAAAACCTGGCGGTGACAACAGGTAACAGTTCGGACCCTGTCTCGACCCTGTCGATAAGCTTAGGAAATTTCCTGCCTACCGCACAGGTGCAGTCGTGACGCAATTAGATACACAACTGCCAGGCTCCAGGCCAATAAAACGCCTGTTCAGCGCATATAACAAAAAAGAATATAACTTTTGTTTTAACAACCAACCGTACAGGTTAGGGTGTCCTGCCTTTTGAACTATTGATGGAGAGTGACCTTGCCTCTGCGTAGCACTTTCACACGTTTCTTTCAGTTGGAAGCTGCCAGCGGTCTGTTATTGATTGCTGCTGCAGCTCTGGCTTTGATCATCAACAACTCACCGCTGTCCTGGCTTTACAACGGCCTGCTGGACACACCTGTGGTCGCCCAGATCGGCGCCTTGAAAATCGCCAAACCATTGCTGCTGTGGATCAACGACGGACTGATGGCGATGTTCTTCCTGCTGATTGGTCTGGAAGTCAAACGCGAGGTCCTCGAAGGTCATCTGTCGAAACCTTCGCAGATCGTCCTGCCGGGCGCTGCAGCTATCGGCGGTATGGTCGTCCCGGCGCTGATCTACTGGTTCCTCAACAAAGACAACCCGACGGCGCTGGGTGGCTGGGCCATTCCAATGGCCACCGACATCGCCTTCGCCCTTGGTGTACTCGCCCTGCTGGGCAAACGCGTGCCGGTCTCGCTGAAACTGTTCCTGATGACCCTGGCGATCATCGACGACCTCGGGGCGATTATCGTCATCGCGATCTTCTACTCGGGCGCACTGTCCACGCTGTCGCTGATGCTGGCCGCGGCGTGCCTGGTGGCCCTGGTGGCGATGAACCGGCTAGGGGTAGTGAAGCTCGGGCCGTATATGATCATCGGCCTGATCCTCTGGGTCTGTGTACTCAAGAGTGGTGTCCACGCGACCCTGGCCGGGGTGACCCTGGCATTCTGCATTCCGCTGCGCACCAAAAACGCCGAACCTTCACCGTTGCTGAGCCTGGAGCACGCGCTGCATCCGTGGGTCGCGTTCGGCATCCTGCCGCTGTTCGCCTTCGCCAACGCCGGGGTATCGCTGGCTGGCGTCAATCTCGAAAGCTTCACCCACCATGTGCCGATGGGCATCGCCACTGGCTTGCTGCTGGGCAAAACCATCGGCGTCTTCGGCCTGACCTGGCTGGCGGTCAGGATCGGCATTGCGGCCCTGCCGACCGGTGCAAACTGGGGTCAGGTGTTCGGTGTGGCGATTCTCTGCGGGATCGGCTTCACCATGAGTCTCTTTGTCGGGTCCTTGGCATTTGTGCCGGGCAGCAGCGATTACGCCGGGATGGACCGCATGGGCATCCTCACCGGCTCCATATTTGCGGCGCTGATGGGTTATGCCGTGACGGCGGCGGCCAGTCGCAAGAACCCCTCGCTTCAATCCTGAGCGTCGAGGGCTGCAAAGGCTGAAAACACAAAACCCCGACCAGTTGCCTGGCCGGGGTTTTGTTTTTAGCGGGTAATGCTTAATGGGAAACGCGGCTGGTGCCACCAACCATCGAGATACGAACACGCTCGCCGACCCGGAAAACCTCGTTTTCCTGAACCTGCTGCACGTAGGCACGCATGCTGCCGTCGTCTTCGCGAACAGTGATTTCCACGCCCTGAGTGCGGGTCAGGCCTTCTTCGGCGGCCGAACCCAGCAGGCCACCGGCAACTGCACCGACCACGGCGGCAACGGCGCTGCCTTTACCGTGGCCGACAGAGCTACCGCCAATACCACCAACGACCGCACCGGCTGCAGTGCCGACCGGGCTCTTGGTGCCTTCGATTTTCACCGGACGCAAGGATTCAATGGTACCCATGCGAATCGTCTGCACCCGACGCGCTTCGTCACGGGAGTAAGAGTCACCAGTCAGGCTGGACTGGCAGCCGCCGAGCAACATCGCCATCGTGGTGAAAGAAGCAACCAGCAGAACAGTCTTACGCATAGCATCAACTCCAAAGGACAGGTATTCATTAAACTCCGCAGATTGACGCCTGTCACTGCATCACCCGGATAAAATTTGCCGCATTCAGGCGCAGTACAGGCGTGCCTGAAAACCCATCACACCGTAGCGTCAATTCTCAAAATCTGCGCTGCTGGCTAAAGGATTTCCATGGACTACTTCATTATTGTCGTCACCACCGTTGCCGGACTGTACTTCCACTGGTGGCTATACGTACGGATCAAACGCTGGATGGATCGCGACCTGGCGTTGGCTCTGGCAAATGGCGACGAGCAGAAAAGAACCTTCATGCTGCAACAGCTGGCTCGCGCCCAGGAGCATAAAATCAAACGCCGGGACTTGCCGCGTTGGCTCCAGGCCGCCGCAGCAAGCTATCCCGATCAGTAGACCACTTAAGGCGCCAGACGTTCGCGTGCCCAGTCGCTGCCTTGCAGACGGTAGTTGAGCCGATCATGCAGACGACTCGCACGGCCTTGCCAGAATTCGATACGTTCCGGCAACAAGCGATACCCGCCCCAATGTTCCGGGCAATTGGGCTGAGTGTCGCTAAAGCGCTGTTCGGTAGTCTTGAGCAAACCTTCCAGCTCCTTGCGATCGGCAATCACCTGGCTCTGCGGTGAGGCCCACGCACCGAGGCGACTGCCCAGCGGGCGCACCTGGTAATACGCATCGGACTCCTGCGGCGTGACCTTGACTACCCGCCCCTCAATGCGCACCTGGCGCTCCAGAGTCGGCCAGAAAAAGGTCATGGCAGCGAACGGGCACACCGCCAATTGCTGCCCCTTGGCACTATCGTAGTTGGTGAAGAAGGTAAAGCCCTGCTCGTCCAGCCCCTTGAGCAGGAGAATGCGGCAATGCGGCCGGCCGTCATCATCGACGGTGGCCAGGGTCATTGCGTTCGCCTCGACCGGCGGCTGTTCGGTTTTCACCGCCTCAGCGAACCACTGATGGAACAATGCGAAAGGCTCAGCCGGAGCGTGGGCCTCGGTCAAACCATCGCGGGTGTAGTCGCGGCGCATATCAGCCAGACTTTGGGTCATGGCGCTTTCCTTCTGCTTAAAGAATCAGTTCTTGGTCTGATCAGCCGGTGCGGCAGTCTTCGCCGGCGCAGCAGCTTTGGCTGGAGCCGCTTTTTTCGCGGATCCTTTCTTGGCTGCTGATTTCTTCGCCGATGCAGCCTTTTTGGACGCTGCGGACTTCTTCGATGAAGCGCCTTTTTTCGCGGTGACGGCTGGAACTGCAGGCTTGGCATCCGGCACAGCGACCATTTCTGCCGCTGGCGGGGTCGACTGGCTGTACTTGCTCAGCAACGCCAGCATGGTGGTGCGTTGCGTCAGCATGATTTCCACACGGCGGTTCAAGGCGCGGCCCCGGGCACTGTCATTGGCAGCACGCGGCATTAGCCCACCCATGCCACGCAACATCAGGCGATCGCTGTGCAAACCACTGAGGCTGAAAATCGCCGCAACGGATTGTGCGCGATCCTTGCTCAACTGCTGAGTCTCCGCAGCAGCGCTCGTGGTATCACCATGGCCAAGTATCAGAACGGCAGTCTTCGGATCACCTTCAACCACTTTGGCTACCCGGGTGAACGGGCCAAGGGTTACCGGCAGCAACATCGAAGGACGCTTCGCGTTGAAAGACTCGTCCACCGGCACCACCACCACCAGCACGTTGTCGCGGCGCTCCAATTGCAAATTGCTGCCCTTGATGGCGACACGCAAGCGTGGCTCATAGTCGTCCAGCCAGGCCTGAGTGATTTTCGGATCCGGCATCGGGACGTCTTTCACTACCGCCTTGCTGAGATCTTTAGGCTGCTCAGGATGGTCGCCAAACGGCCACCACCAGTGACTTTCGGTCTCAGCCTTGGCGACTGGCGGGGTTTGCGTTGAAGCCGCTGCGGTGGTCGCCGCTTTGCTCTTCTCGGCTGTCGCGGCCGTTACTGCTTTGGACCCTGACTTGTCAGTTTCTTTACTCGCGACCTTGTCGGAACCTGAACCGAATGACCACCAGTGCCCCCCGTCTGCTTCATTTTGTGGGGTTTGTGCGCAACCGGTAATGCTGAGGCACAGTGCCAAGGCTAAAGATTTGTTCGATGACATCGGGATATCCACAAAATGAGATAAAAAGCTGTTGGTCTCTACGACCCGTTTAAGCAGACGCTTTGAAACTAGAAAAGCCACAGGGTTCCGCTCTGCTGCTTTTTCAGGCATGTTTTATCAAAATAATGCCATACAACAATCCTTTTACAGGCAATCGGCCAAAACCCGCACAAGCTTTTGCGCGCGCGGATCCATCAACACGTACGGCCCCAAGGTATTTGTCACAAAACCGAAGGCCACATCGTGCTCTGGGTCAGCAAAACCAATGGAGCCTCCAGCCCCCGGATGACCGAAGGCCCGCGAGCCGAGGCCGTAAGTCGCGTTGGGTACATCCGGTTGATCGAGCATGCAGCCCAGGCCAAAACGGGTCTGGGTCAATAAAGTCTTGTCCGGTCCGATGCTGTGCTCGCGGGTCAGTTCGTTGAGCATTTCAGCCTCCAGCAGGCTTCCGTCGAGCAAGCCACTGTAAAATCCTGCCAGGCTACGGGCATTACCATGGCCATTGGCAGCAGGTTGCTGCATGCGCCGCCATTCCGGTTTGTTGGTGCTGGTCATGATCGACGGCGGATTGGTGAAGGCCCGAGTGGTCATGGCCGTTGGCTCGCGCATGGTTACTTGCAGCAAGCGCTGGGCCGCGGCGTCGCCGACATTGCCTTTGCCTCGAGCGATATGCGCGACACGGTGGAATTCTTCGTCTGCCAGGCCCACATGAAAATCCAGCCCCAGCGGCCGCGCAACCCGCGCCACGATGGACTCTCCCGGACCGCGTCCGTCGGCACGACGCAACAGCTCACCGACCAGCCAGCCGTAGGTGATCGCCGCATAACCATGGCCTTCTCCAGGCGTCCACCAAGGCGCTTCAGCGGCCAGGGCATCGACCATGGTCTGCCAGTTGTAAAGGGCTTCGGGCGCCAGCAACTCGCGCAACGCCGGCAAGCCTGCCTGATGACAGAGCAGGTGGCGCAGGGTGACCGATTCTTTGCCGGCGGCAGCGAACTCGGGCCAGTACCTGGCGACCGGTGCATCCAGTTGCAACTTGCCTTCAGCGACCAATTGCAACGCGGTGACTGCGGTAAAGGTCTTGGTGCAAGAGAACAGGTTGGCGATGGTGTCGCTGTGCCAGGCCTCGGTGCCGTCCTTGTCTGCGGTACCCGCCCACAGGTCGACCACGGTCTGCCCGCCGATCTGAATGCACAGCGCCGCGCCGCGCTCCTGGGGATCATCGAAGAGTGCGGCAAACGCTTCGCGCACGGCTTCGAATTTAAGCTCGTAATGACCCTGAATCTGCACCCGCAACTCCCTCAGACAATCGCTTTACATAGTGGCACGCATTGTTCCAGCCCTTGACGGATTTGGGAACCGGGTCAGTCTGGCTGATCGCCCTTATACGAGCTGGATTTGAAATCTGCAGCGTCGGTCAGGACGCCATCTTGCAGGTAGACCTCCGCCGTTATTGACCATTCCCGGAATGCCCACCGCTGTGCCCACCCTGCCCCGCACCTTTGCCCTTGTTGCCTTTCTTGCTGCCTTCGCCTTCATGGGACGCTGCCTTATCGGCATCGGCTTTGGCCTTCTCGGCCTCTTTACCCAGTTGATCGACCGCCTGCAGGTTGCTCTTGCGCACGCTGTCGACGAAGCCCTGAAACGGTATGTCGGTAATGCCTACCAGCCCGAAATGGCCGTTTTCACCATCCTGCAGGCGGCCGGTCACCGGTTGATCGAGGTACTGGAACCAGTGCACACCGACAATCGATGGCTCGGACACTGCTTGTTTGAGGAAATTGGCATAGGCCGGACCTCGATCCTCTTCTTTCGCAAGTTCCGTCACGCCCCCCCAGAACGGACCGCGATCCCGCGAACCGAAGTTGAATTCGGTGATCAGCACCGGCTTGTCCAGAGCACGCAATGCAGCGAAGTCATAACCGTCCTGGGGTTGCAGCGTGTACATGTTGAAGCTCAATACGTCGCAATACTGCGCGCAGGATTCAACGGCTTCCGGAGTGCTGATGGCAAAACGGCCACCCAGCAACAGATGATTCGGTGCATGCCACTTCAGCGAGTCGGAAATGGTCTTGAAGTAGGTATCAGCGAAGACTTTCTGGAAGTATTTGAAGTCAGCTTCGATTTCCGGGTGTTCCGGGCTTGGCAACGGCGGTTCGAAGCCCGGGTCTTCCATCAATTCCCAAGCCGGCAGATCGATACCCCAGGCTTTCGACAAGCCCGCCTGATTGCGGTATTTGTCGCGCAATTGCTTGAGGAACGCACGTTTGGCCGGCACGTCGGTGGTCATGCGCAAGGTGCCGTAAGCCAACGCATAACGGGCCTTGGGATCATTGCCGGGACCGGCCCAGGCCAGCTCGTTATCGGCAAAATAGCCAATCAGCCACGGGTCATCCCGGTGATCGCGGGCAGCAATGGCCACAGCACGTTCGGTGGCCATGGCAAAACGCGGATCGAACGGGTCTGGCATTGCGCCCCACCAGTCGGTGCCGGTACTGATGCTGGCGTAGTCGCCAACAATCGACAACGGCAGGGTGTAGGGCACACGTTCACTGAGGCCCAGCGTCGGGGCGCTCCAGTTGCCGATGGTGTTGAACCCCCAGGCCCGCAGGCGATCAAGGGTGTGGCTGGCCCAGCGTTTCTCGTCGAGGGTCTGGGGCACGCACGGCACGCTGACCGGCTTCTCGACCGTGTTTTCTTCGGCAGTTTTTTCTACCGTGTCTGCTTTGGCAGCTGCCGCGCCCCCAGCCTTGGTCTCACGGGTGACAGCGCAGGGCTGACCGTAAGTACGCTGAAGATTGGCGGCATAGAAGTCATACCAGCGACCGGCATTGAACCCACGGCCCTTGTCGGCACCGTTACCCCCCCGGTTATCACCTTCACCGTAGTAGCTGGCCAATGGCTCATCGGCGTTGGGCAGCGCGCCGAACATCCATTCACGTCCGGCAACATACGTCTGGTTGGTATCGGCGGTGACCGCGTTGACTCCCAGGGAATAGAACGGGTGACCTTCCGGGGTCACCAGATACCAGCGTCCATCACGTTTTTCGGTGCGGAAAAAGCCGCTCGCGTTGAACGCAGGGCCTTTGTTCCAGCCACCGAATGTATCCAGGGACGAGCGCTCGCGCTCGGCAAGCCAGGTTTTGAGCTGCTGTTGCTCTTTGCCGGCAGCGGCTTTCAATTGCTCATCGCTGCTGACTTTCTCCGGCCATTTGGCCCGAGTGAACTGACCATAAGCGTCGACCAGCGAGCCGTAGGCAGCCTTGACCATTGCATCACTGTCCTGCACGCCAAAACGCTCGAGCATGATGCTCTGCGCCACTTTCGGCTTATCCATCGACAGCGTGACCGACACTACCTGGCTACGATCCAGCTCGCCTTCGCTGCTGGCGAGCAAGACCCGCTGGCCATCGATCGTCATCGGCATCGGTGGCCCGGCTTTCATGCCCTGGCTCAGTGGGGAGCTGGCCTGCAATGGCACTAACAGGGTTTGTGCCGGGCCAGCCGGCAAGTCGATGCGGCTGACCAGGGTCTTGCCGTCGTTACTCTGGATTTTCACGTAGAGGGTCAGCGCCCAGTTCATGGCGCTCTGGATCCGCAAGCTCATGACGCTCGACTGTGACCAGTCCCAGGCACCGGTTTGCGGTGTCAGGCGCAGGCTCGGCTGAGCAGCCGGGTTGAAGGTCACCCGGCGCAGCACTTCGCCTTCAGCCGTTTGCTCCGCATTGGATTGCGGCAGGCTGGCATCTTCAGTCGCCACTTGCACCACATCGGCGGGGCGGACAAAGTTGAACAGCGTCTGTTGTCCGACGGGCGCAGCCAGCAGCGGCGCAGCGAATAACAGAGCAAAAATGGCGGGCAGCGAGCGGCGAATCATAGGAACGAGGTTCTCCCTAACGACCAGTGAATGGCCTGTGTGGAATCAGTGACACGAGGTAGACAACGCGGCGGGCGTTTTCAACCACCGTGCCTCAAGAAATTTCCCGGCGGAACGGCGGCAGCGCATTGAGAATCGCTTTACCGTAGCGTTGCGTGACCAGTCGTCGGTCGAGCAAGGTGATGGTGCCGCGATCTTCCTCGGTACGCAGCAGCCGGCCGCAGGCCTGGACCAACTTCAGCGAAGCGTCGGGCACGGAAATTTCCATGAAGGGATTGCCGCCCCGAGCCTCGATCCATTCGGCCAGCGCCGCTTCGACCGGATCATCCGGCACCGAGAACGGAATCTTGGCAATCACCACGTGCTCGCAATAGGCCCCGGGCAAGTCCACACCCTCGGCGAAACTGGCGAGGCCGAACAGCACGCTGGAATCGCCGCCATCAACCCGCGCCTTGTGCTTGTTCAAGGTTTCCTGCTTCGACAGGTTGCCTTGAATGAACACTTGTTTACGCCAGTCGCGGTCCAGGCCGTCGAACACGTCCTGCATCTGTTTACGCGACGAGAACAGCACCAGGGTGCCACGCGAGCCTTCGACCAGGGCCGGCAGATCGCGGATGATAGCCGCCGTGTGTGCAGGGGCGTCCCGAGGGTCGGCGCGCAGGTCCGGAACTCGCAGCACCCCGGCGTCGGCATGATGGAAGGGGCTTGGCACCACCGCCGTCACGGCTTTTTTCGGCAAACCGGCACGCATGCGGAAGCGATCGAAAGTACCCAGCGCGGTCAAGGTGGCCGAGGTCACCAACGCGCCGTAGGCGACGTTCCACAGGTTGCGCCGGAGCATTTCTGCCGCAAGGATGGGGCTTGCGTTGACCTCGATATCGAACAACGAGCCGCTTTCGGCCAGGGTCAGCCAACGGGCCATCGGCGGGTTGTCATCCGGGTCTTCGACAGTGAATGCTGTCCACAGCTCCCAATTGCCTTGGGATCGGGACAGCAAACTACCGAACAATGGGTACCATTCTTCCGCCTGATTGCTGGCGATACCGATGTTGACCTCGCCATCCATGCCCTCTTTAAGCAACTCGGTGAGCCGGGTGAAAACGTCGGTCAGGCGCGCAAAACCCTTCTTCAGTTCGATACCCATTTCACGCATGTGCTCGGGGATGACTCCAGCGACGAAGCGATGGCGTGGCCGTTCGCGACCTTCCACGTCTTCGCCGGGTTTGAAGTCGGCCACTTGCTCGCAGGCAGTGAACATGAACTGTTGCTGTGTCTTGATCTCGCGCGCCAATTCCGGCACCTGCTCGATCAGTTTGCCCAGGTCGCCAGGCAGTGGATGCTGGGCCAGCAGCTTGGTGAGATTCTTGGCGGTCTGCTCCAGCCAGTCAGCCGTGGAGCGCAGACGGGTGTAATGGGCGAAGTGGCCGATGGCCTTGTCTGGCAGGTGGTGACCTTCGTCGAACACGTAGACCGTGTCGCGCGGATCCGGCAGCACTGCACCGCCGCCCAGGGCCAGGTCGGCCAGCACCATATCGTGGTTGGTGACGATCACATCGACCTTGCCCATGCCTTCGCGGGCCTTGTAAAAGGCGCACTGGCCGAAGTTCGGGCAATGACGATTGGTGCACTGGCTGTGATCGGTGGTCAGCCGCGCCCAGTCCTGATCTTCCAGAGCGGTGGGCCAGCTGTCTCGATCACCGTCCCATTTATTGCCGGCGAGCTTTTCGATCATGCTGGTGAACAGCTTCTGACTGGCCTCATCGACCTCGATCTTGAAGCCTTCTTCCTCGAAAAGCTGCGCCGTGGCAGTTTGCGCATGGCCTTCCTGCAGCAACATGTCGAGTTTGGACAGACACATGTAGCGGCCCCGCCCCTTGGCCAGGGCGAAGGTGAAGTTAAGCCCGCTGTTGCGCATCAGGTCCGGCAAATCCTTGTAGACGATCTGCTCTTGCAACGCGACGGTCGCGGTGGCAATCACCAGGCGTTTGCCCGCGGCCTTGGCGGCAGGAATCGCAGCCAGGCTGTAGGCCACGGTTTTCCCGGTACCGGTGCCAGCCTCGACGGCCACGACTGCGGGGTCGCCACTGCGCCGGCCTTCGTCATCGGTATCGATGTCGCCGAGGACTTTGGCAATTTCGGCGATCATCAGGCGCTGGCCATAACGCGGCTTGAGGCTCTTGGCTTCGAGAAAACGCGAGTAAGCGCCCTGGATCTGGGATTTGAGTTCGTTGCTGATCATGGTCTTCGGGCGCGGGAAACGCTGGATAAATTTTCAGTGGTTCGAATCGGCCGCTATCATAACCCGCTAATTCATCCTGCGCAGAACGGAGTACCACAATGACACCCTTTGCCCTTGTCTACACCCTGCATGTATTGACGGCCCTGGTCTGGGTCGGCGGCATGTTTTTCGCCTGGATAGTCCTGCGCCCCGCCGCAATAGCGGCACTTGAAGGTCCGGCGCGATTGAAGCTGTGGGTAGAAGTGTTTCAACGTTTTTTTGTGTGGGTCTGGGTCGCGGTAGTACTTTTGCCGATCAGCGGTGTTGGCCTGATCCACTTGCGTTTCAACGGCTTTGAAACCGCACCGCGTTATGTGCAGGTGATGATGGGCTTGTACCTGGTCATGACGGCGCTGTTTATCCGCATCCAGGCATTGCAGCTGCCGGAACTGCGTAAAGCGGTGTTGGCCGAAGATTGGCCGATGGGGGCTGCAACCCTGGGAAGGATTCGCCGTTTGGTGGGGATCAATTTGATTATTGGGTTGCTGCTGGTGGCGGTAGCGTCGGCAAGGCCGACGTTTTAAGACCAACACAATCTCTGCTTTGATCGTTCCCACGCAGAGTGAGGGAACGATCAGATTCTCAATAACATCGCTACAACCGCTGCACCGTTACCGATCCCGCGTTACCGGCAGGCCCTGGTTGGCCTTCAACGCCGGGACGTCCGCTCTGACCGCCATCGGTCCGGTAAACAATGCAGCCTTTGGACTTGCCGCCCGCACCTGGCTTGCCAGCGGCGCCGGCCAATCCTCCGGCGCCACCGTCGACCAGGACCTTGATCTGCGCACCCGGATAGTCCTTGGGCAACTCCACGCGTACTTGCGCACCGGCGGCCCCGGGATGACCATCGCCGCCGTTATCGCCATCGGCGCCGCGACCGGCCTGCCCCCAGGCACAACCAGGGGCCTGACCATTGGCGCCATCCAGGCCGAAGTAACCCGGCGCACCGGCACCGCCGCGCGCATCCACTGACAACTCTTGAGCATTCAGCGAGTTGATCCGCAGATTGAGGTTACGCCCAGGCTTGGCTGCCTTAAGGTAAGTACCCGGCGCACCACGGGATGTAATCTGGCTGCCACTGCCCAATTGGGCATGGCTGACCTTCAACTGCAGGCTTTGCTCACCGGGTACGATGGCGATTCGCGCTTCGCGTCCCAGATGCAGTTCGCCGACCGTCACTTCGGTCACGTTGGAGGGAATCAGCAGGGTGCCGTAATCGGCGACGTCCAGCCGCTCCAGTTGCAGGGCACTGGTGGTGTTCGGCAAACGCATCATGGTATTGGTTTCGACCGTTACCACTTGGGCATAGGTCAGAGGGCTAACCAAAGCGGCCAGCAGACAGAGATTACGCATGATTGGCCTCCAGGCTGGCCGGAGCCGGGACGGTTTGCAGATGAAAAATGCCAACCAGCAGAATCTGTAAGCGATCACGCCAGGGATGGACACGACCTTTCAGGCTGCCATTGAACAGCACCAGTTCCAGAAGATGCGTCAGCAGCAACAGGCTACCGGCCAGATTGACCAATAGATGGAACGGTTTGATCAATGGGTTGAGCAGGTTGACCACCACCACGAGCCAGAACAGCAAGGTCAAAAATTTC
Source organism: Pseudomonas sp. GW821-FHT04C07 (assembly GCF_059420325.1). Taxonomy (NCBI): domain Bacteria; kingdom Pseudomonadati; phylum Pseudomonadota; class Gammaproteobacteria; order Pseudomonadales; family Pseudomonadaceae; genus Pseudomonas; species Pseudomonas sp. GW821-FHT04C07. The sequence continues at coordinate 197,772 of NZ_JBWKTM010000005.1, read as the reverse complement.
CCCAGCCCCCATAACACCTTCATACGCTCCCCCGTTGTGAATTATTCTTTGCGTGCACAGTACCGACTTCCACGAAGGATAAGCCAGAGGGCGATGAAAATTCTTCCTGAACGCAGGAGGCCGGCGGCCAGGCGAGGAACAGCAACGCAGGATTGGGGCTTGTGGCGCCGAAGTTGACTGACAGAACTAACCACACAGGCCACTAGGCCCCGGCGTTCGGGCGCGCTAGTCTTTGCAGTTCTGATTGAGGATCTTCGATGACCGCAGGTATTTCTTCGCGCACACCCCAGCAAGCCCTTGCCGCTTTGCTCGATCGCTATGCGCCGCAGCATCTGTTACTGATCGGCGCCAGCGATTTCCCGGCGCTGGAAGCATTCCGGCTGGCGCATCCGGACACGTGTGTGGCACAAGCCGCGCCCGGCCCTCTGCCAGCAGAACTGGCGGCGCGCCGCTTCGACCTGGCACTGGCAGTCGATTGCCTGGAGCATTTGCCCAAGCGCGATGGCCTGAATCTGCTGGGCGGGATTCGCAACCTCAATGCCAGCCGCATCGCCGTACTGGCGGATCTTTCAGCTTGTGGCTGGCAGGAAACCGACTTTTTCTCCCTGGCGCTGCAAGCCAGCGAACGCTTCCAGCGCAACGAGCAGGTGCTGACTCTGTTCACCTACGATCTGCTTGAATACAAACAAGTGCCCGACTGGCTGAATGCCCGGTTCTGGGCCAATCCGGAAAATTTCGGCAAATATTGGTGGTAATGCGATGATCTGACACCTTGCAAGCGTTAGATTCCCATTGTATTAGATGGCAGCCCCTTACGACCTCATAGCCTGAGCTGGTGATTAAGGGGCGATCTAATGGCCCTGAATCTGTTAAAGCAGACAAAAGGGATTGGGTGTCTGGTCAACGTAGGGATGGCAGATGGAGCTTGTGAGGGCTACTCAAGATTTTGTGATTGCTGGGCAACCCTTCCCGGAATTTCCCATTCTTCTGTGGGATTCGATGGAGAGTTGTATCCCCGTCAATCAATTCTTCCGCCACTACTTGCTTCGCGGAGCTATCGGGTCTAATCGTTCTTGGCCCAGTACTGGGCGTGCTCTTTACGATTTCTTCAGCTTCCTCCAAGCCCATGAGTTGGACTGGCGTGACGTTGATCGTGGCGAGGCAAAGAGCCTGGTGGCAGCCTATCGGGACTATTGCATGACGACGTGCAAACTGACACGCAATACCACCCGCCAGCGCTTGACTTACATCTGCAAATTCTACGAGTACGCCCTGAAGGAGGGGTGGGTGAATCGCGTGCCCTTCACCTACGAAGAACGCAACGTAAAGCGTGAAGCGAGCTTCCTAGCCCATGTCGATGCCAGTGGCGGCAAGACCATGGCAAAAGATGTAATGCCCCGTACCTACAGGACCCTACCCAGTTTTCTGAGCATGCCCGAGATCAAATCGCTCCTGACCGCAGCGGAGAACCCCCATCATCGGATGATGATACGCCTAGCGCTGTATACAGGTTTGCGCCGCGAGGAAATCGCAGCCTTCCCGCTGGTCTATGTTTTCGACCCGGACAACGCTGGAAAAACCGAACGCAACCTGCGCATTCGACTTGATCCGTTTGACGGCAGCGGCATGGTGACCAAAGGCAGCAAGCCGCGAGATATTCAAGTTAGCCGACAATTCATGGCCGATCTCTATCGCTATGCAACGAAGGTGCGCGGCGAGCGTGCCTCGCTGAGCAAGAACCCGCAAAAGGCGTTGTTCCTCAATAAGTCCGGGGAACCTTATGGGGACAACGGCAAGAGTCTCAACCGGATCATCACCAAGACTGGCAAGCAAGCTGGAATCAAGGTTCATGCGCACATGCTACGGCATACATACGCCACCCAAACCCTGGTCAGCCTTCAGCGTAACCCTGCGAGCGGACTAGAGCCCTTAGTGTTTGTTCAGCGGCAACTCGGCCACAGTTCGATTCAGACAACCATGGTGTACCTGCACTTGGTCAACGAAATGGCCGACGAAGCGGTGCTGGCCTATGACGATGAGTTGAACGCGTTGGCGGAGGCGGTCTAATGGGAAAGCGCAAGGTATTTACAAAGACCGATCTCAGTGTCTCGCAAGTCGAGCACAGCCGCGATGCAGTAGCCAATGTGGTTATTTTGCGCAAGGCCATACCGCCGAGTAACACCATTATCAAGTTCAAGCGGAACACTACCACTATCCGTAGCTTCGATTTTGCCCGTTGGTACGGCGCTGGCATCGACCCCCTCACCCATGCCTGCCAGCGCCAGATCGAGCGCTTCCTCTCAGATGGAGAGGCCGTCCTAGCAACCAGCACCGTGACTAGCTACTGCAAGGGACTGCGCAATTTTCTCGACTATTGCATGCTGCGGGCAACGGCATTTGGCCGAGAATTGGATTTGGCCGATATAACCCGAGATCTAATCGACGGTTATCTCGGCCATCTCGCTGGGTTAGACGTGACAACTATCAGTAACCGAACCACCTATTCACAGACCAAGTCCGTACTGCTCGCCTTGGGGCGGCGTGGACTGGTCCACCTGGTCACCTCCGGCGATGCCGCGACCTTCCCGGATAATCCCTTTCCGAATAGCAACCGTAAGGTCAATGGCGAGACGGCGCTGTCCAAGCGCGAGCGGCAAGCGTTAACGGTGGCGCTGCGGCAGGCCATCAAGTCGATTTGGGATGACGATGTACCTGTGACCGGTGAACTCCTAAGCGTTATCCTGCTGGTCGTGGCACTGCACACTGGACGCAATACCACGCCACTGCTGGAAATGGGCCGCGACTGCCTGCGCTCGCACCCTAAGGATAACACTGTGTTCCTGGTGCTATGGAAACGGCGCGGCTACAACTCCAGCAAAGTGGCCCTCCGCCCCGAGTCAGACGCCGAACGCGTTTTGGAATCCACGCCGAGCGTGAGAACCACCCTGGAACGGCTGATCCGTCGCGTGATGACTCTAACCGAGCCTCTGGATGCAGAGGCACCGGTCGACCTCAAGGGCCGAGTGTGGCTGCATCGCATTCGTTCCGGAAAAAATGCCGGCGAAATCCATGCGTTGAGTGCGTCATCGTTGGGATACGCAGTAACCAGCCTTGTAGCTCGCTATAACCTGACCAACAGCGACGGAAGGCCGCTGCGCATTAACATCTCGCGTCTGCGCAAGACCTTCGCCAACCGCATCTTCGAGCTGACCGATGGAGATTTGGCGACCACTGCCGTGGCACTCGGCAATACCCCGCGTGTAGCCGACCAAAACTACTTGGCACCCGGTGAAGTTGCCCGTCGCAACTGGCAGTTCATGGGTGAGGTACTGGTGCAGGAGTTGCTAACCCAGACCATTGGAGCGACCTATAAGAATACCCCCATGGGCCGCTGCGCCGACCCGGTGAACGGCCAGTATGCTCCGAAGCGCGAGGGTGCGACCTGCACGAACTTCATAAACTGCCTGCGGTGCAGTCACTATGCGGTGACCGCCGAGGATCTGTACAAACTGTTCAGCTTCTACTTCCGCGTGCTGACCGAGCGCTCGCGTATGGACAAGCGGCGCTGGGCACGAGAGTACGCCCACATCCCCCGTTTGATAGACCACTACATCATTGCTGAGGGCCTTCGTCGCGGCACGTTCAAGGCAGCCGTCGTGGAGGCCGCCCGTGAGCGTGCCCGCATCCTGCCTCATCCATTCTGGACAGTTGATCTGATTGACAACTTGGAGGTCTTTGCATGAGCGACAACACCTTGGTGGTAACAACCTGTGCCTTCTTTGCAGCCCAGCCTGATGATGTGCGTGGGCTCTCCGCATCCGAGCGCGAAACCCTAATTGTCAGCAGCACTCAGATCGATGGAAAGTGGGTCATCCTCAGCCACTACCGCGATAATATTTGGCAACTCGATGGGTTCACCAGCAACGTGGAGATGAGCAGGAGACGGCTGGACTTCAACAAAATACCGTCGGCATTTCGAGAAGTGATGAAGGCAATGTTGTACCGCTATCTACGACGTGGCCGCAGAGCCGGTATACGGCCTAAAGGCAGCTCTACGAAAGTTTTATTCCATAATGCACTGCCATTCTTACGCCATTTGCAGGCGCTTAAGCTCGATCACATTTACGCGGCAACCCCCATGGTTTGCGGGACCTATGTGAACGCAAGCAAGGCGTATCGGCAAACCAAGCATTCTAAAGATAAGCCACTTTCGCAAAATATAATGGAATCCCGTTTCCAAGCCGTCGAAGCGCTCTATGAACTCAGTCAATACACCGACGACCGGATGCCGACGCATCCATGGCCCGAGACTTCAGCGGCGGCATTGGCGGGGCTCACCGGCCATGGATCCAATTACATAAGCAAAACACATTTAATTTCCGATGATGTGTTCTGCGTCCTGTTCGAGCGAGCCTACCAGCAACTTGAAAGCGGTCAGCACCTGCTTGACCTCCGCGATGCAATGGATGCCCTAACGACGCAGCGAAAAGGGCAACCTACCAGTTCCGTCTATGCTGCCAAGAACCTTCAGCTTGGCTCTCTTGGTTGGGAGGGCGGTCTGAACTCACTCAATAAGGCACTACTCGATCTGCGGACTTCTTGTTACATCGTCGTAGCCAGCACTTCCGGCTGTCGCAACCACGAGCTGACCAATCTACAGTCAGGCGCACACCACCGCACCGAGGACGACGAAGGCACCATATACCACTGGATGCGCTCTCGCTCGGAAAAAACCGATGCTGGTGTGCATGACTGGATGATCCCCGAAGTTGCTGTGCGCGCCCTGCGCCTGATGGAGCGCTGGAGCACGCCCTATCAGGCCATGCTTGCCGCCGAAATCACGCAGCGGAGACGCGCCAATCCATATGATCCGCAGATCGTTGAGGCACAGAAACACCGCCATGCGCTCTTTCTCGCTGTGGATCCAAAAATTAATCAGGCACGCACGCTTAGCAACAAAAATTGGAATGGGCGCCTTAAAGCATTCACCAAGGATTGTGGTCTGAGTTGGAATCTCACTACCCATCAGTTCCGCCGCAAGTTCGCCAACTACGCCGCGCACAGCCGCTTCGGCGATCTGCGCTACCTCAGGGAGCATTACGCGCACTGGTCGTTGGACATGACCTTGGGCTACGCCATGGACGATAGCTGGGGACAACATCTGGACCTTGAACTGTACGCCGATATTCAGGGAGAGGTGGAAGACATAAAACTCGGTGTCGTAGATAAATGGCTAGGTGACGAATCCTTGGCCGGGGGCTATGGCAAAGCGCTCAAGCAGTGGCAGCGGGAGCCGCAGAACCTGCTGATTTTCAAGGATCACGCCTCGATGTTGAAGTCCATTAGTGAGAGTACCGCAATCCGCAGCAACGGCCATGCCTGGTGCACGGCGGACAATGACGGTTGCGTCGGCAACACCCTTGAACGTACCCGCTGCGGCGATTGCAACCATGCCGTGATCGGACGCGGCCACGCGGCCATCTACCAGCGACTCTACGATGATCTGAAAGGGCTGCTGCATTGCACAGACATCGGCGAGGGCGGACGTCAGCGCGTTGAGCGCGACCTGAAGCGCTGCCGTGACGTACTGGCGCAGTTGGGAATGGCCCCGGAGACTTTAATCGCATGATACCTAAGGACAAGCAAACCAATTACAAGCCTGCCGAGGATCGCGAGAAGGATCTGAAACTCGCGCTCCTCCGCATCCAGAAGGGTCGTACCCGCACTGGGGAGTCCAAGGTTACCATCGCAGCGGTCGCCCGTGAGGCGGGCGTATCAACGGCGCTGATTCACAACCACTACCCACGAATTGCCGAAGCGATCCGGGAGGTTCAAGGTCGTTCCAGTCGCGCCATGCGTGATGTAAAACAACAAGACTTGATTGCGGAACGTAAGAAGTCCGCTGCGTACCGACAGGAGATCGAAGAATTGCGGGCCAAGGTCGCCAATCTCGCATCCATCAATGAGGTGCTGATGGACGATAACCGTGTGCTCAAAGCAAAGCTGAACGACCCTAAGATTGTCGAACTGACTTCAAGGAAGCCGCATGGATAGGTCGATTTTGCATAGCATGCATTCGCACCCTTTTGCGTCGAGGGAAATGTCAGTACAGAAATATCCTTGGTAACCGAGGCTTAAATTGCTCCGTGTAAACCACTTTTGTTCCTTGTTAACCACAGTGGTTTACAGTGCAAAAATTAGGGTTACAGAATTTGGGCCTACCCTGCCCCCCGGAGGTGTCCGGTCTTTAATCGCCCTCTGGTAACTATCCCTGCATCGAACCAATGCGCCGACACGACGAAGTGAAATACAGCGCATTGAAGTCATTACTCGAGTGTTTCCAAAGCTCTCGCGCTTACTCGGTTTTGGGGTAATGCTTGCGAAGCTTCGAAACGCCCTCGGCGACCTCAAGACGCTCGATCTCCCCAATGACGTCCTCAAGGACTTTCGCAACAGAACGATTGTCCTTTAGAGCATAGCTACCGACCATCAACGTTATGGGGTGCGTACCGAGCACAGCAGCAATGTCGTCGAGCTTCTCGATAGTAGGAGCATACAAACCTCGCTCCAATGTGCTGATGTAAGTCCGACTGCTAAGGGTGGAAAAGTCCTCCTGCGTCCGGCCTTGTTTCACACGAAGCCACCGAAGAACTGTCCCGAAAGCACTTTTCAATTCCACTTTGCATGCCCTGCAAAAGGAACGATAAGGCGCTTTCGAACAGTATATGACTACAATGTATACTGTTCATGCTGAGGGTTCGCCGTGTTCATAACCAATAAACAGGCAGAAGTGAAAGGCTCTCAAGCAATGCTGGAGCCTGGCCACCAAGGTTGGCATTTTGTTCAACAACACCTGCTGTCACCTTGGTTTCATACAACGATAGTCAGATGCGAGGACGGCCTAGAATTCCACGACGTAGTGTTTGTGGATGGCTTGCCAGCGCTAACGTCCCTTCTGGAGCTAACGGAAACGGGAGTCCAAGTCAGGTCGGTACAGTTGGTGTCACCTGGGTGGCTCAACGGCACCGGTGACTGGCACATGGATATATTGTTGGAAATCGCTCGAAGTCAGGATGGGGCCTCGCTGCGGTACACCCTCCATGATGGCCGCCATTTCTACTTCCCTGAGGCACAAACAGATGCCTCAGGGAAATACAGTGTGCTGGTGTTTCCAACACGAGAGGACGATGGTAAGGGGCCGGTGAACACACCTTCCGAGCCCGGCCCATAAGGACGATTGTGTCCGCGTATTTTTGCGGACGCAATTGCCCTTAACGCCAGGATCACCATGCGCCAACGTAAGTCCTACCCGAAATCCTTCAAAACCAAAGTCGTCCAAGAGTGTGAGCAGCCCGGAGTTTCCGTGGCCGCGATTGCGATGAGGCACGGGATCAACGCCAATGTCGTTCGCCGGTGGATACCGCTGTTCCGCGATCAACAGGCAGTCGCGCTGCCAGCTTTTGTTCCTGTGAAAGTCGCGCCGGTCGACCCCAAACCAAAGGCTCAAGCGTCGGCGATCATCGAGCTTCTGCTTGGCGAGCAATCAATCTGCGTGAAGTGGCCAGCTTCCGACCCTGAAGGTTGCGCCCGCTTTATCCGGGGGCTTGCCCTGTGATCCGCATCGACTCCATCTGGCTGGCCACCGAACCGATGGACATGCGAGCGGGCACTGAGACCGCACTAGCCAGAGTGATCGCGGTGTTCGGTGCGGCGCAGCCGCACTGTGCTTATCTGTTCGCCAACCGCCGCGCCACTCGGATGAAAGTGCTGGTGCATGACGGCTTCGGGATCTGGCTGGCGGCGCGCCGGTTGAACCAGGGCAAGTTTCACTGGCCAGGCATTCGCCACGGCGCTGAAATGGAGCTGGATACCGAACAACTTCAGGCGTTGGTGTTGGGGCTACCATGGCAACGTGCGGGCTCCGGCGGCGCGATCACACTGCTTTAACCGCAGCCATTAGCCTATCGGTCTATCGCCGTGAACGGCACGCTCTGGCAAAATCCGGGGCATGACTTCTTCGCCCAATCTCGACCAAATGTCCTCTGACCAACTGCGTGCCTTGGCCGCGCAGCTACTCTCGCAAGTCGAAACCATGGGCAAGACGGTCGAGACAATGGGTAAGAAGATCAACCGCGATCAAACGGTGATCGAGAAGCTGACCCACGAGATCGCCCAACTCAAGCGCTTGAAGTTTGCCAAGCGCAGCGAGCAGATGAATCCTGAGCAGGCCAGCTTGCTCGATGACCTGATCGATACCGATATCGCGGCGATTGAAGCCGAGCTTCAAGCCTTGCAAACAGCTCCCGTAGCGACTGAAAAAAGCAGAAGCCCAAGCGTACGGCGCTACCGGCAGAGTTTCCACGCACACTGATTCATCACGAGCCGGACAACACTCACTGCCCATGTGGCTGCGCACTCAAGCGCATTGGTGAAGATGTCAGCGAGAAGTTGGACTACACGCCCGGCGTGTTTACCGTTGAACGTCATGTCCGTGGCAAGTGGGTCTGCAATGACTGCGAAACATTGATCCAGGCACCCGTACCGGCGCAGGTCATTGATAAGGGCATCCCGACCGCCGGGTTGCTGGCCCACGTCATGATCGCCAAGTTTTCCGATCATCTGCCGCTGTTCCGACAGGAATCGATTTTCGGTCGGGCCGGCTTGGCGATTCCCCGTTCCACGTTGGCCCAATGGGTGGGCATGACGGGCGTGCAGTTGCAGCCCCTGGTCGATGCACTGCGTGACGTAGTGCTCGGTCAGCAGGTTATCCATGCCGATGAAACACCGGTACAGATGCTCGCGCCAGGTACAAAGAAAACCCACCGCTCTTATGTCTGGGCATACGCCACCAGCCAGTTCTGCGAAACCGCGGCGGTCGTCTACGACTTCAGCCCCAGCCGCGCCGGCGAGCATGCGCGCAACTTCCTGCAAGACTGGAAGGGCAAACTGGTCTGTGATGATTTTGGTGGCTACAAGGCCAGTTTCGAACTCGGCGTGACCGAGATCGGCTGCATGGCCCATGCAAGGCGCAAGTTCTTCGAACTGCACGCCACCAACAAGAGCATGCTAGCCGAACAGGCCCTTCGCTATATCCAGTTGCTGTATGAAATCGAGAGCGAAGTCCGCGACCTGGAACCGGGGTTACGGCATCGAATACGGCAAGAAAAAGCCGTACCCGTGATGGAAAGGCTGCATGCCTGGATGATCGCCCAGCGAGATCTCGTGCCGGAAGGTTCGGCTATTAGCAGAGCCCTGGATTACAGCCTAAAACGCTGGGCAGCGCTGTCGCGCTACCTCGATGACGGGGCCGTCCCCATAGACAACAATTGGGCGGAGAACCAAATCCGGCCGTGGGCTCTTGGGCGCAAGAACTGGCTCTTCGCAGGGTCGCTACGCAGCGGAAAACGGGCAGCGGCGATCATGAGTTTGATCCAGTCGGCGCGACTGAATGGACATGATCCGTACGCGTATCTGAAGGACATCCTCACGCGATTGCCAGCACAGCGCGTGAGTGAAATCGTTAAGTTGTTGCCGCATAACTGGGTGCCGTTAGGCAACCAGCTATGCCAGTTCGCTTAAGGTGAGCAGGTGTAGACTCAGACGTTAGGAAGTTTAGCCACAACCTTGATCTCAACATCGAAACCGTACAGCCAAGTGACCCCTACCACCGTTACCGTGGGAAAAGGCGCCTCGCCCCAATATTCCGGTACGACCTCCCACACCTGTTCGAAGATCTTCTGCGGTTCAACCATGAAGACTGTAACGTCTTGGACATCATCAAATCTGCAACCGGATGCGGCCAGCACCGCGTTGAGATTCTCGAAAGCGCGTCGAACTTGTGCCTTGAGCTCTGGCTCCGGTGACCCATCTTCGCGGCTGCCCACTTGGCCGGAAACAAAGAGCAAGCCATTGGCGCGTACCGCAGCTGAATAACGGTTTTGCTCGTAAAGGGCCTGACGGCCGGCGGGGAATACAACATCTCGTTGGTTCATCAGAAAACTCCAGCAGTTGGAAACTACATGAGGACTTTACGGCGCTTGCTCGGGCCCGATAAACAGGCAATTCTGGTCATTACTGTTTGTAATCCCCAAACAATATGGAGCATCCATGGATCGTTTCGATGCCATGCAAGCCTTCGCTCGGGTGGTAGAAACCGGCAGCTTTACTCGGGCCGCCCACACCTTGCACATGAGCAAAACCACAGTGAGCCAACTCGTCCAGCAACTGGAGACGCACTTGCGTGTGAAGCTGCTCAATCGCACCACGCGCAAGGTGAAGGTGACCGCCGATGGCAGCGTCTACTACGAGCGGGTACAGTTCTTGTTGGCAGCGTTAGATGACGCTGAAACCGCGCTATCCAGTGCCGCATCTGCGCCGCGTGGGCGCCTGCGGGTGGATGTGCCCAGTCCGCTGGCCAGGTTGCTACTGATTCCGGCGCTACCAGCATTCCTTGAGCGCTACCCGGACATCCAGATAGACCTTGGCGTGAGCGACCGTCATGTGAGCCTGATAGATGAGAGCGTTGATTGTGTGATTCGCGGCGGTGAGATTACTGATACCTCCCTGATCGCGCGGCACATCGCCGACCTGCCGCTGGGAGTGTACGCAGCGCCCAGGTACCTGGCCCTCTATGGTGTGCCAGCCCATCCGCGTGAATTGCAGGAAGGCGAGCATCGTGTTGTGGGGTATCGATGGGCACGAACAGGCAAAGCTCTCCCCTACACCTTGCGGCGCATGGGCGAGCAGTTGCAGGTGCATGGCCGACATGTTTTGGCAGTGGACGATGGCAATGCATATCTAGCAGCCGGACAGGCTGGCTTGGGGGTAATATGGCTGCCGCGATATATGGCTTTGCAACCAGTGGCGAGCGGCGAACTTGTACCGCTGTTCAAGGACTGGGATATCGCGTCGATGCCACTCTATATTGCCTATGCGCCGAACCGCCATGTAAGCCGAAAATTACGTGTGTTCATGGACTGGGTAGTGGAGTTGATGATCAAGCATGTGCCGGAGATTGCTCTGCCCACACGCGCTGACACTCCATAGACCTCTGACTCCGTCGCGCCTGATTGCAGATACTCTTGAACAACCTGGGGCTTGACAGGTTTAGGGTAAAAAATCGTTGGTGCATTAGGGGGCTGAAGTTAAGGTCAATCGCGTCCGTTTAAAAATACGCGGACATCATCTCCCCTAATACTGGAGTTCGGAAGGTGTATTGCCTAGACGCTTACGTTACTAACTGGATACTACGGCTCCCCAGGCATCACGAGAGACTCACCGATCAACGGACGTGACTGGGCCCGGGATTAAGAAGTGGTCTTCGATGAGCAACGGCAAGCTCATGCTTGCCGGCAACGACTTCGACTTAGTCGCTAATAATGATTTCTGCGGTGACTCTAAAGTCTTTAGTTGGCATTATCAATCGAAGTCGCTGAAGTTTTCTATATTGAACGCCTAGGCAATAAAGCAATCGGTTAGGTAAATTAACTATGCGTTTACTGATTATGCTACCGGAATAGCTTTGGTGCTGGTAAACGTTTAGCTAATTACACATTATTCTTGAGTGCTGAGTTCGTATTGTACTGACAGTTGGCCTTTTTTTAAGCGCGCACGAATGATTTGAACAGCGCCAATCTCACCTGTCGTTTGGACATGCGTACCGCCGCAGGCGGACTCCGCCAATGGTCCCCATCTAACGGTTCTCTTCCCATCCTTTTCTGCGATCACGCGAGGTAGATTTTGAGTAACTAGTTCCGCCACCGCTATGGCCAGCATTTGTTCGGTCAACGAAATAGGATTGTTACTTGGATTTAACGTGACACGGCTCTCACCGGGCCAATGATTTCCTTTCAGCCCAACCCAACCATATCGTTCGCTGACTGCGGTTATGAGATGTCCCGCAGAATGATAGCGAGTGTGCAGCTTACGCCAAGCAGCATCCACCTTTAAAATTACAACTCCAATTTCCACGGGACCATCTGTAAGGTGTACAACCTCTCCTTGATCCAAAAAAACCTGCACAACATTTACATCGTTGATCATCCCCTTGTCAGATGGCTGCCCTCCGCCCTGAGGGTGAAATAAGGTCGCCAAAAGTACTATACGGTACAGCCCATTTTCATGTGCGCGACAGCTAACTACGGATGTATTCATTTCCAAGCTATCTGATCGAAAATAAACTCTATCAGTCATATAGGCCCCATTCAAAATTCGTTGTTCATCGTTTGCTTTAGTTTTTATCATTGAAGGCTTAGGAGAGGCGCTTAACCCAGACTTTCTTCAACATCGCTTCATCTGCAATAAGATGAAGAAAAACACGCCTTAGTTTTTAACATAAAGAATGGCGCCGGATTATTGGAGGAGTAAAGGCAAAGGTCATCGCGCGTCGGGTCGGTGCGAAGCGCTCCACAGACAGTCAGCTTCGATCGCAGGGTAGGTGTGTTGCGAGACCGATTTTCCGACGTCATGTCCAACACACGATCAATTTGCTTCTGAATGCTAGTTCCTTGTAGTCAATCGATGAGTGTCAAATGCGAAAGCTGCCAACCAATTGTTTTAAACGAACAGTTTGTTGCTCCAGTTCAGAGCAGGCTTGCAAGGTCAATTGAAGGTTTTCCACCCCTTCATGATTAAGCGCGTTTATTTCCCCAATGTCTGTATTGATTGACTCGACGACGGCAGTTTGCTCTTCTGTGGCGGCAGCAACTGACTGATTCATGCCATCGATTTCAGCGATGCGCAGTGTCACCTTATTCAATCGCTCTCCCGCAAGATTAGCGATCTCCACACTTTCCAAACTGTGCCGCTGGCTCTGATTCATAGTGCTGACCGAATCACGTGCGCCTAATTGTAGTTCTTCGATCATCGTTTTGACCTGATGCGCAGACTCCTGGGTTCGATGAGCCAAATTTCTAACTTCATCAGCTACTACTGCAAAGCCCCGTCCGGCCTCGCCGGCACGGGCAGCTTCAATAGCTGCGTTAAGTGCCAGTAAATTAGTTTGCTGAGAGATACTGCTAATGACGTCGAGAATCTGTCCAATATTCACTGTTTTGCTATTAAGTGTTTCAATATTGCCGCTAGAGCTGTTTAGCATCTCTGACAACATTTTCATTGCGCTGATTGTTCTGAACACAACTTCCTGGCCGCCTGCGGCCAACCCGCCGGCATCGCTAACTTCATGCGAGGCCTGAGATGCATTTCTGGCAATCTCTAAAGTGGCTGAACGAAGCTCGTTAATAGCCGCTACGACACTATTAGTTCGATTGAATTGCTCATCCGAGTTACGCATTGAGGAACTGGATGCTGTTACAACCCTCTTAGCTACTTCATTGACTAACTCTGTTGCCGATGAAACTTCACGTAAAGAACCATGAATCCGATCGACGAAACGGTTGAATGCCATGCCGAGAGTGCCAAATTCATCTTTGGATTGAATGAGGAGACGCTTCGTAAGATCGCCTTCGCCTTCGGCGATGTCGTGCATTGCTCGAATCATAACTCGAAAAGGTTGCATTAATATCCGAATTAGAACACTGAGCAAGACGATGGTGGTCATAACTGCGACGCATGTCGCTACTATTGCAGAAATTTGAAACTCGTTTAGCTGTGAAAAAGCTTTATCCTTATTAATTGATAGGCCTAAATACCAATTTTGTGAGGGGATACCTTTGATTGGAGTGAATGTTACCATCCAGTTTTCGCCATTAGAATTAACTTCACTGATGTCGGAGTTAATTCCTGGTGTGCCTTTTGGGTAAAGTTCACTTATTGATTTCATTACCAAGGATTTATTAGGGTGCACCAGTATCTTCCCATCGGCACTGACGAGGAAGGCGTACCCTAGACCATTGAAGTCGAGCGAATTAATGCTGTCCGTAATGGACTGTAAACTTAGATCTCCGCCAGCAACAGCAAGGATCTGCCCATTTTTTCTTACAGCATCAACGACCGTTAAAACTAGGTTTCCGCTTGAGGCGTCAATATACGGCTCAGTGATTGTGGAGCTGTTGCTTGTTATTGCGTCTTTGTACCATGGACGAGTGCGGGGATCGTAGTCATCTGGCATTTTTTTATCTGGAAAGTTACTAAATTTACCTTCTTTATCCCCTATGAAAACTGTTAGAAATGACGTTGAAAGTGCTTGTTGTTTGAGAAGCAGCGCGGCACTCTCAGTCGTCGAGTTAATGGCTGAAACCTGAGAGAGACTCTCGATCAACAAAACCCTGCCATAAAGCCAGTTAGCAATATTGCTTGCAGTAATGCTGCCCAGTTCATGAAGGTTTTTATTCAAGTCTCTATAGATCGCGCCCCGTTGTAAGTTGTCGTTATAGAATGCGAATGATGTGAATGCACTCGCAACAATAAAACAGACTGCAATAAGTATTTTGTGAATAAATTTCAGATTTTTGATCACAGTTGCTTTCTTCCTGAATCAGATGCACGCAGTACGCTTTGATAATTTCAGTCGTGCTTGGGGTGAAGTGTATTGAGACTGCGTAGAAGGCAACCCTAAATTTACTTGAGAAGGTGGATCTTAGTACTGATGAACCCGGGCGCAGCTTTTAAGATCGAATGCCTGGTACGATGGCCCAATCTCGTAAAGTAATTCAAGTCTATTATGGGCCTCTTGCACACATGGAAAATGCCCTTCTGGGACCCACCACAGAACTGTTCTGGGCTTAGAGATTTGGTAAAACCAATCATCACCTTTCTTCATGAATTCAATATGGGGGGTTTTTGATAGATAATCTTGTAGGGAATCGATATCTTTCCATAAGGAAAGGTTATATAGGTACCCCTCTCCCCATAGATCTTGAATTAACCGGCTCTCCTTCCCTAAGTCACTCCATATGAACCCGGTATGATTTTCAGCTGGCTCATCAACGTACAGTTTTGGACCATAAAATACATTCGTTGGTGACGTTTTTTTTGTTATTTTTGCCTTGATCAGCTCAAACTGTGCTAATGAGTTTCTCATAGAATTACCTGAAAGGCTTTTGAATCAACCATGCTAGCAACACCCGTGAATAATCCATCGTTGATATTGATCAGGCTTTAATCTGATTGTTAAGAGCGCGTTTGCGTAGTTTAAAATTCGTGTGCAGCGTACATGCAATATTGCAGGCACGCCGCTGCTCGAAAAGCTACAAGTTTGAGGCAGGCGCTCGAAGTGCTAATGCGTCTGCGCAGAAGGATTATTAGTCTTGCCTTAGGCCTGTTTTAGAACGCTGGAAAAGAATGCCTTAGTTCGCTCATGCTGTGGTGCTTCGAAAAGTTGACGGGGCGGCCCCTCTTCAAGAACGCGTCCTTCATGCACATAAATGGCGCGATCTGCAACTTCTCGGGCGAAGTTCATCTCATGTGTAACGATGATCATAGTCATGCCTGAACGAGCGAGTTCGCGCATCACATCCAATACTTCGCTTACCATTTCCGGATCTAATGCGGACGTTGGTTCGTCAAACAACATTATTTTTGGTTCCATGGCTAATGCTCGTGCAATAGCCACGCGTTGCTGTTGACCGCCGGATAGTTGTCCAGGGAACTTATGTGCATGCGCCGCGATGCGCACTTTTTCAAGAAGTTCCACTGCATGTTCTCGGGCTGCTTCCCGGGATTTGCCCCGAACCTTGCATGGTGCCAAAGTTATGTTTTCCAACACCGTTTTGTGCGGAAAGAGATTAAATTGCTGGAACACCATTCCAGCGTCCTTACGAATGTGCTTGAGTACTTTCAGCGATGGGCGATTAGGTGGCAATGCGAGGCCTCCTATGATTACGTGTCCTTCGCTGTAAGTTTCCAGACCATTTAAGCAGCGGATCAAGGTGGATTTTCCTGAGCCACTGGCTCCAAGGATTACCACTACTTCGCCAGCGGTGACTCGCAGGTCTATTCCTTTGAGTACGTGAGCCTCTCCATAGTGCTTATGCAGGCCTTCGACGGATACCACTATTTCGTTCGTCTTCATTACCGCGCCCGTCCTTGCAGTTGGGTTTTTTCGTAGAAATTTATCAGTAACGACAAGGTCAGCGTGATAATCAAGTAGAACACCCCAATCATCAGGTATACCTCTAGGGCGTTGAATGTGGCTGCGATAAATGTTTGCCCCTCGCGCACTAGTTCACCTATCCCGATGACTGAGAACAATGACGTATCTTTGATGCTGGTAATCATTTGATTACCAAGCGCCGGTGCCATTCGCTTGAGTGCCTGAGGCCAGATCACGTAGACGAAGCTTTGGATCGGGCCAAGGCCCAGTGAGAAACCGGCTTCGCTCTGACCTCGGTCGATGGAACCCACACCGCCGCGTACCACTTCAGAAATGTAGGCGCCAGAGTTCAGTGCGATCGCTGCGATGGACGCAGTGAGTGGATCAAGAGGATGACCTAGTAGCGACGGTAGGCCGTAGAAAATGAACAGCACCTGAACTAGCACGGGTGTACCACGGAATACCTCGACGTAGATTACCGCCAAGGCCCTTAGGTACCACTGAGGAGCCAAACGCAGGAGACCAAAGGCCACCCCGAGCAACATACCAATGACGACGCCGACCAGTGAAATCAGCAATGTTAGGGGCAATCCGTTGAGCAATGCAGGAATACAGGCAAGCGCGGCGTGCCAATCAAATTGGAAGTTCATGAGTACCTCGTTCGAATCATCAGGGCCGCGGTAAGGCAGCCCCTCAATTGTTGAAACTTATTGTTGGACAATAGGCGTCTGTGGAGGCAGTACGCCGAACCATTTCTGGTAAATCTGCGCATAGGTGCCGTTTTCTTTGAGGGTCTGCAGTGCTTTGTTGGTGGGCTCGACCCACGGGCTGCCTTTGTTGAAGGCTATCCCGTATTGTTCGCCGTGGTAGAGCGGACCGACCACTTTGACCTTGCCCTTGCCAGCAGTTGTGGAGTAGTTGGCGAGCATCGGTTGATCTCCAACCACTGCATCGGTATTGCCTACAGTCAACGCCAGGAAGGCAGCCGCATATGTCGCATAAGGGACGAGTTTTACGTCACTCCCCAAGGTTTCCTGGGTAAATATGTAGCCCGTCGATCCGGTTACAGCGGCGACCGTCTTGCCCTTGAGATCTTCCATCGAACTGACCCCATTTTGGCCGTCCTTCACCAAGACTTGCAGGCCTGAGTCGTAGTAAGGATTGGAGAAATCAATGACTTTTTTGCGGGCGTCGGTGATTGTGATACTTGATGCCGAGGCTTGGACGTTTCCGCTTTGCAGGGCAGGAATAATGCCCGCGAAGTCGAGCGGCAAAACTTGCACTTGGTATCCAGCCAGCGGCGCCAATGCGCGTATCAGATCCATGTCAAAGCCTTCCATCTGATGTGATTTCTGATCCATGTAGGCAAACGGTTTGACGCTAGGGTCTGCGGCAACGCTGAGCTTGGGGAGTGGGGCTGCCTGTGACTGGCCAATACCAGCCAAGATGGTAAACGCCATTGCGGCGATTGATGATCGAGGTGAAATACTCAAGCTATGTTTGAAGTTCTGGGAAAACGACGCGAACATTTTCATCTTAGACTCCTAGTTATTGTTGTTTTGCGTCACCAACCGGTGGCGCGGTGCTATGCGCTTTCCCTGCGCCATGTGCTTGATCAGCTCCAATTGGTTAATTTGCAGACGAGCAAACGCATCTACAGTAGGTTTACCGCTGCAAATTCAAAAATGATTCAGTGGGACCAGGCCTTATACCGGTTCCATGCAATAGCTATCCGCCGCGCATGGTCGCCAGGCATTTTTCAATCGATTTGCTAACTGCTAGGACTTGAGCATCGCGTCGATGTAGACCGACAACCGAAAGTCCAACGGGTAAATCCCCTGGCGCATGACAAGGCAGGCTCAATGCACAACCGTCGAGAAAATTAACGACGCTCGGGTTACGCAAAACCAAACCATTAGTACTGAAAAACGTCGCGGTGTTCTCCTGGAGTGCACTGATCCGAGGGGCCACAATTGCCACGGTCGGCATGAGCCAGGCGTGAAAATGTCCCAGCCGCTGTTGAGCAGCCCCAATCAGTTGCTGACGCCATTCAATTAGTTGCAGATAGTCAAACGCGCTCAAGGATTTACCGCGCTTGATGCGGTAGGCCACCAGTGGGTCATAGAGATGACGCCGGTCACCCTCTAGCCAATACCGGTGGTGGTACCATGCCTCGGCGGCTGTGAAGCCACCGGCATCATTGATCTCCGGAAGCTGATATAGCTCCGGAAAATCAATCCATGTCACGTGAGCGCCCGCAGCAGTCAGACGTTGAACGCTCTTCTGAAATGCACGGGCGGTAGCGTCATCGATATCTTCAAGAACGTAGTCACGGGTAATAGCGAGGTTTAAGCCTGCAAGGGGCAATGCAGGAATTTGTAAATGTGTGCCAGCGAGGATTCCGTCGATTATCCAGCAGTCTTCGACGCTGTGGGCTAACGGTCCGATCGAGTCGAGGCTCTGCGCCAAGGGGAATGCACCGTCCAAGGGAACTCGACTGGCCGTTGGCTTGAATCCGGTCAGACCGCAGAATGCCGAAGGGATACGTACTGATCCGCCCGTGTCGGTTCCTAGGCCCGCGACTGCCATTCCCTCTACGACGCTTACAGCGGCGCCAGAACTCGACCCACCGGCCACGCGCGAAGGCGCCTGACGTACTCGAGGTGTTCCGTAATGAGGGTTTAGACCCAAGCCGGAGAAAGCGAACTCACTCATGTTGGTCCGTCCGAGCAAAATCGCACCAGCGGCGCGCAACCGACTAACCGCGATTGCATCTGCCTTAGCAGGCATTGCGGTGTCCAGTAATATGGAGCCCGCACGAGTGACCTGGCCTTTGACGTCGAATAAATCTTTGATGGACACAGGTAAGCCGGCCAGTAACGAGGGAACTCGACCGGCAGCTCTGTCTCGATCGCTCGCTCTTGCCGCAGCCTTTGCGGCATCGACATCCACACTTATGAAAGCAGCGCCGTCTGCCTTACGATGGGCATCTATACGATCAAGTACCGCCTCAACTAGTGCTTGGCTGGTAGTCTGACCAGAGGCTAATTGCTGTGCGAGTTGAGCGATTGATTGCATGACGTTCACTCCTCAATAATCAACGGATCAACCTGGGTGCAGTGACGGAGGCTGTGGCTGAAGGTCAAATCGCACATCCCCATCTCAAGCATCTCGCCACCAATCAGCTTTGCCTGTACCGATTCAGTCTTAAAAAGCATCGCAGTGTACGTAGCGATATTTTGTTCAACTGCCGCAGTATTTCGGCGCGCCCAAGTAGCGTTCATTTGGTCGTCACTGCAGGAGGTATGATTGCCGTACCTGGCAACCAAAACCATCTGACGCTTCATCTGATGAACGACGCTGGGTCAGCGTTGCTACCGCAAATGACTACGGCAACTCGTTCCCTGGGCGAGCGGTTATATGCGCCCGAAAGCAGAGCTGCGAAAGCGGTTGCGCCGCCAGGCTCCGAGACGATCCTGAGCTTTTCCCACAGAACCTGTTGCGCCTCGCGAATCTGGTCCTCCGATACCAGCACGGAGTCGCTCACGGTCGGAAGCAGGACGGAAAAAGGCACGTCTCCGACACGTTTGCATCCGAGAGAGTCCGCGGCGATGCCCCCTGTCTGCACATCGACTGGCTCACGAGCCTCCAATGCACGATTAAACGTTGGACATAGTTCCGGTTCGACAGAGACGATTTTGACGCGTCCAGAAAACCATGCTGCGAGACCGCCGATGTATCCCCCACCGCCAACGGAAACCAGTACCGTGTCAATGTCTGGCAACTGCGCGTCCAGCTCGATAGCAATAGTTCCTTGACCTGCTACCGTGGCGGGGTCGTTGAACGCGTGTACCGTCAACGCCCCCGTTTCGGCGGCCCGAGCTTCACTAGCTGCGAGTGCTTCAACATAGGTATTTCCGGCCACAACAACATGCGCACCAAGATCTGTCAGCATTTTGCGCTTGAGTTCAGTCGCGAGGCTTGGCACAAAAATCTCTGCACGGACGCCGAGTTTCTGCGCTGCGTAAGCGACGGCGATACCGTGATTTCCTCCAGACGCTGCGATAACGCCCGCAGGTGGAAGAGGCTCGCCGAGTAGGCGATTGAAAGCTCCCCTTGGCTTGAACGAACCTGTCACCTGAAGACATTCGAGCTTAAGGAAGGTGTCACCAGGTACATCAAACCAACCGTCTTCCAGCTGCATAGTGGGAGTGGTACGGATATATGGGGCTATACGCTGCGCGGCTGTGAGAATGTCTTCTTTTGTGATCATTTGGACGAATCCTCGTAACTGCTCTCAGGTTGGCGTGTCGATGGAATAACGGTCACCGGCGACTGACGACGCTCATCAACCGTTAAGCGGAAAATATCTGGGCGGCTGTAGTGCCCCGTTACGTCAAAATCGAACTTGCCGCGTGCAATATTTCGAAGATCTATTTCTGCTGTGAGAATGGTTTCTTCGCCAAACGCAGGGCCTGCGAGAATTCGTCCAAAAGGATCGATGATGCAGCTCCCTCCGGCTTGAACCACCGCTTCGGCGTCGTCTCCGAAAAGGCTTGTATAGGCGTCAGGGAAGTCGCTTCGCCGAAGGAATTGATTACTTGCAAGCACGTAGCATCGACCTTCGATGGCAATGTGTTGCATTGAAGCTACCCATGACGGCCTGGAATCGGCTGTCGGCGCGCAATAAAGCTGTATACCCTTGGCATACATAGCAGTGCGCATCATCGGCATGTAGTTTTCCCAGCAAATCACTGCGCCAAGTTTTCCAAGTGCGGTATCTAGTACTGGCATGGTCGATCCGTCGCCATAACCCCAGATAAGACGTTCGCTTCCGGTTGGCATCAGCTTGCGGTGCTTGCCAAGGAAATCTCCGGTAGGCCCGAAAAAGAGCACGCAGCAATAGAGCGTTCCAGCATCGCGTTCGATAACGCCGATCACCAAATGAACACCGTGCCGTCCTGCGATTGCACCAAGTTCATCTACACAAGGCCCCGGCACATCGATCGCCGCTTCCCAATACTCGCGATAGGCCTCCCTTCCTTCGTCGGTACGTCCACCAACGTACGATCCGAATGCGTGGCCCTTGGGGTAGCCACCGACGAATGCTTCTGGAAATACGACGAGTTTGGCGTTTTGGGAAACAGCAGAAGCAACAAGGTCTTCGACTTTTGCCAAAGTTCGGCGCTGGTCA
This sequence comes from Pseudomonas sp. GW821-FHT04C07, assembly GCF_059420325.1. Classification (NCBI taxonomy): domain Bacteria; kingdom Pseudomonadati; phylum Pseudomonadota; class Gammaproteobacteria; order Pseudomonadales; family Pseudomonadaceae; genus Pseudomonas; species Pseudomonas sp. GW821-FHT04C07. The sequence goes on along the minus strand of NZ_JBWKTM010000005.1, from coordinate 176,587 downwards.
AACGGGATAGGGGTTCCCTGGATTACCGCGGCGATCCAAGGCGTCCCAGATGTTGATTCACTCATTTTTCACCCTCTTGTGTATCAGTACTGAACATGTTAGGATCAATAATGAACACATTACTCGCCTGCCTAATACTGGTCAAGTGAATGCGTGTTCGTCTTCGTCTACCGTTGAGGAGAGAGCTGATGGGTGAAATTGCGACAATCAATAGCGTTGAGCACGCTATCCGCCTTGTTGAATTGCTGGCCAGTTCGGAGAATGTCCTTGGCGTCAGTCAGATGGCGCAATCCCTTGATTTACCGCGGGCGACGATTTACCGATTACTCAAAACGCTGGCCCAACAAGAATGGGTGATTCAGGAAGAGAAGACATATCGGCTCAGCCTTCGACTTACCGGGCTTTTCCATGGCGTTGGTGCGGGTGCGGAGGCGGCTCTTGCCGAACGCATAAAGCCGTTGTTGCAACAGCTGGTAAATAAAACGGGAGAGTCGGCTCACTTTGCCGCACTTGATGGTGATCGTATCGTCTACCTTGCGAGGGTCGATTCTCCCCATCCAATTCGGATGTTTTCCCAAGTCGGTTGGCGAGGACCGTTGCATGCAACCGCAGTAGGCAAGGCACTGCTCGCTTCAAATGAAGCGAAATTTCTTGCGAAAATTTGCGAACATGGATTAGAGCGATTCACGCCCAAAACCATTGTTGGAAAAGAGCAGCTCCGGACTGAGCTGGCCAAAATCCGTGAGCAAGGTTACGCGCTGGATGACGAAGAGTTGATCGATGGCCTGACTTGCGTTGCCGTGCCGGTGATTAGCGAAGAGCAGGTTCGAGGAGCGATTTCCGTAGCAGGTCCAACGGCCAGAATTGGCGATCCCAAAATATTGGCAGAGATCCTGAAGGCAGCCGCGAAAACGTTGCTTACATCCTTCTAGTGTTCGGCTGGGTCTGCCAGGCAGACCCATTTATTCCATGACGCGAATAAGGTCTCTCTGACGGTAGTGGGGTGCAAGTGGTCGGGGGTATTGAACAGGCGGCGAAGGCTGAGATCGGACAGGTGTCTGGGCGCAATCCAAAAGCGCTCTCTAGGCAACAAAAACTGCTTGAGCTAGCTAAGCAGGGAGACAGATAAAACATAAAAATGAAAAGCGCTCTGCTAGGACCCTTTGTGGTCAACATGTCTAACGCTAACGGCCTGTTCGAGAATGTTGAGACTTGGTTGGCTAGGTGATTTTATTTTGGTCAGGCCCTATATCGAATAGCTCTCTTGAGGAGATGGATTAGCCGTTTTGCAGGTTTTCCTCAGCAGTTCTGCGAGCGGTTAACCGCTGCTTATCACGCGTCCCTCTTCACGCAGACAGTAAGCAGCCACTGACAAAATTTCGACACGAGTCGATTACTCTGCTTCTCGCTTATAAGGTAATAACCTTGGTCATCAAGTATCGCGATGTCCGACAACACGATTAGATCTCCCCGCATAATCTCCCGCCGAAACACCTCGACTGGACAAAGTGTTACGCCGTGTCCTGCAATTACGGCAGTCGATAGCAAATTGAAGTCCTGGTAGATCGGCCCACGCGTCAATCCGGTCGGCGCCAACTCAGCTTTAGCGAACCACTCCTCCCAGTCGGCGACTGTCTCGTCATAGAGCAGATGGGCGCCGTTAAGTCGTTCGTCGACACCAGTTCTTCGGAGATAATCAGGGCTAGCGACTGGTTTGTTGATGCGCGAAAAGAGTTTGACTACTTCAGCCGCATCGGTGACGTCACTGCGATTGTTGATCAAGATGTCATGCATTTCAGGGTCGAACTCCTGAAACGCAGTGGCGTAAGACACATGAATTTCAATATCCGGAAACACCTCCGCAAACTCTGGCAGTGCTGGTATCAGCCACCGTGCCGCGATTGATGGTACGCACGCGACAGTGAGACTTTTCTTATCTTTTCGACGACGCAGCGACTGGCTGACAAGGGCAATCGACGAGAGTGAAGGAGCGACGGTTTTGTACAGTTCCAATCCTGCCGGGGTCAGCACCACACCTCGCCCGGATCGCTCGAACAGCTTCCGCCCCATCCAATCTTCCAACCGCTTCATCTGTCCACTGATAGCCGCGTGCGTAATGTTCAATTCATCACCCGCTTTCGAGAGGCTTGAATGGCGGGCCGCGGCCTCGAATGCTTGAAGCGTGTTAAGAGGCGGCAAAATCATTTTAATGAGCCTACATATAGTCATTTAAACGTGATTTCAGACTATCCGCCCCCCAATTTCTTTGCAAGCATGCGCCTTTTGAGTGTTCTCTCAAGGCGCATGCAATACTTGCGGGTAGTCGGTATTGGAGCTACAAGAATCGGCCACTAGGGCCCCACTTGTAGAATCGCTTCGATCTCAACCGTCATGCCTTGAGGCAAGGAGCCCACTCCTACCGCAGAGCGCGCGTGGCGGCCAGGTTCCCCGAGCACCTCGACAAGTAAATCAGAGCAGCCATTGATCACTTGTGGATGACGATCGAAATCCGCGGTTGCATTGACCATTCCAAATACCTTGACCACGGCCTTCACGCGCGACAGTTTTCCAAGAGACTCTTTAGCAACGGCTAACAAATGCAGGCCTGTTAATCGTGCATCCGCATAGGCTTGCTCGACGCTGACGTCACTACCAACTTTGCCGGCACGGTAACTCCCATTGGGCTCCCGTGGGCCTTGGCCGGAGATATACAACAAGTCTCCAACAAAGCGTGTCGAGATATAAGAAAATTGAGGGGGTACAGTTGTCGGCAGCTCAAGTCCCATCGCCGCCAATCTTTCTTCTGGTAATTCCGTCATTTGATCAAGCTCCCTTTAACTTAAGTATGTGCGAGCGATGCGTTCAAAAATTAGAGCTGAGGTTTCGAGCTTTTCTATATCGACATATTCATTAATGGCTCCGCTCATCCCGATCTCGCCGGGGCCGACGATGACCATGGGCAAACCAAGGGCTGGGCAAATGATGGCCGCATCGGTGTAGTACCCAACCCCCCCAGGGCCCAAATCACTACCTGTTTCTTCACGGTAAGCGGCGACGCAAAGTTCAACGAATGGATGGTCGTCAGGCGTGTCGACTGCAGGCTTGTGATCCAATATCTCCAAGCTGATGTACGGCCCAGCAATAGCCTGAAATTGAGCGAGTACAGCTTCTGCAGAAGGACCAGGCGCCATGCGAATATCGATATCAGCCGATGCGCTGGATGGGACGAACGCGGCCTCGTGGCCGCCGCGAATTACGCCAACGTTGATAGTCGGAGGCTTGACGTGGCGGTGTTCGGGCACATCCAGCGTTAGATCGTAGACTTTGTCCAGATAGCGAGCGAGTCGGATGATTGCGTTACCTCGATCACCTGTGCGGTCTTCAGTAAACGCATTGTGCGTGTAATCGCCGGTCGCTGTAGCGCGTAACCACAGGGCACCTTTTTCCGTTACTAGTGGTCGGTTACCCGACGGCTCGCTAATCAACAATGCACCAACGCCATCGAGATGCCCATCTGCAACAAGGCGTTTGGCGCCGAGGCAGTCGGAGTTTTCCGCCGCCGAAAAGGTGAGTACGAGATCGCCTTTAAGGGGGGTGCCCGAGCGGGCGATCGCGATCATCGCCATGGTCATTGCTGCCATTCCACCTTTCATGTCAGCGGTGCCCCGGCCGTACAGGCGACCATCACGCATCTCGCCAGCAAAGGGGTCGACTGACCACTTTTTGAGGTCGACATCGATCGTGTCGAAATGGGCGGAGAACGCGAGACCAGGCTTTTCCCCCGTACCCTTAAGTCGCGCCACTAAGTTGGTGCGATGCGGCAAAATCTCATAAACAATCGAGCCAATACCTTCTTCTCTGAGCTTTGCAGCGACAACGGAAGCTGCTTTTACTTCGTTGCCAGGCGGATAAATTGTGTTTTGCGCAATCAAGGCACGAGTAAGTTCCAGAGTTTCACTCATTTTTATAGTCATCTGATCACCACATTTCGCGAAGTAAACGGCCGTAGCCATTAATAGGGGTACTCCAACCAGCAAGAGTCAGGGCATGCCAGAAAGATGCTTGGTTGCTTGTAACCACGGGCAACCCGGTCTCGGCTTCGAGCATTTCAATTTCGCTCAGGGCCTTGGTGACGGTGCACGAAATGAAGATCGCATCTGCCCCGGCTAGATCGGACTGGCGTACGGCATCCACATAGACAGAAGCAGGGACGCTGCCGATGGCGTCATCAGTGTCACAGCCGATGGCACGGACTGAAGTGAATTGCAGGCCGCCTTCCGAAAGGAATTTGCACACATTGGCGGTCATCTCCATGGTGTAGGGTGTCACCAAAACAATCTTTTTTGCCCCTAGACGACGCAATGCAGCAAGTGAGGCGGTGGCTGGATTGGTGGTTGCGAGTCCTGGCCGACCTCGCGCCACTCTCGCGGCGATTTGATCAGGTCCGATCAAGGTTGAGGCAGCTGTACAACCGAAGACGACTGCATCGAGCCGGGTATCAGGGATGATGAGCTTGACCGCTTCTTCGATCTCGTCCTGCAACGCGGTCAAAGTTCGATCGCTATTCGGTGTCTCCAGATAGATTCGAGTCGAATACACACCAATGTCATCGCCGGGCACGAGCTTATGGAAATCGCGCTCGATAACTGGGTCGGTAGACAGAACAATCAACCCAATGCGCGCCTTAGTCCCATAAGGCTGTTCTAGATGACTGGGCAGATGCATCAGGATGTCAGCAGAATGATCGGGTTGCGTTTGTTCATTCAACATAAAAAGTCCTCCTCAAAAGAAAGTGCGAACCGCACCGGTGACGCGGTAGTTGTCATCGACTAATAAAAGGCAGCGCCATTTATCGAAAGTCGTGCAGACATGGGAGATTCCGAAACCCACCAGGTCGCCAACGCTAAGAGGCGAGTCCGGAGGGATATCAAGGTATGCATGCTGGTCATTGAGTTTCGTGACCCGGTGGCCAGCGGGTAGCGGAGCTGGGGCAGACATCACTCCAGGTCGAAGCCATTTGAGAGGCGTTGGCAGATCCCAATCGTAGGAAATGTCGCGCTTGCCCAAGGTAGCGAAGGCAAGGCCCGATTCAGGGCGAGACTGAATCGCTGCCCAGATTTCCAGTGCTGCTTGGAGTGGGTGACCCACTTCCCGTGCTGTCTTTGAGCGCTCGACCAATCGGTGATATGCACGCTCGTAAGCGATGCTATCGTGAGCGATATAGCATCCAGAGCGGATGACTACGTTAGCTGGTCGACGTGTTTTAAGGGCGCTCAATGCTTCACCAACTATGTCGAAATATTCAGATCCACCAGCAGTCAGCAATATCTCGTCAGAGGAAAACAGGTTTTCAGCATCGCAGCGCGACGTGAGATCGCACATACTCGCCATCATGTCTGAGACGGCTTCTTCACGTTCCAGATGGGAGGTGCCTGGAGCAATGCCTTCGTAGCACTCAATGCCGCTTAACACTAGCCATGGCCCTTGGTCACGAACATGGCGCGCCAGCGACAGAGCTTGGTTTACCGTGCGGATCCCCGTACGCCCACTCCATGCCCCCATTTCTAGTAATACATTAATGGTGGCATTGCCCCTCGCCTTGGCGGCCTCTGCAAGGGCATCGACCCCCTCTTGGCTATCGATCAGGCAATGGAATACTAAATCAGGGTGAGCCTCCTGAATATCCAGGATGAGGCGAATGTTTTCGGTGCCAACTAGTTGATTCGCAAGAATTACGCGACGGATTCCCACACCTGCTAAAAATGCGACCTGCTGAGCCGTGGCAGCGGTAATTCCCCACGCACCGTCTTCCATTTGCATCTGAAAAATTTCAGGTGACATCACCGTTTTGCCATGCGGCGCGATCTTCAAACCGGATAAGTCGAGGAAGCGATGCATCCAGTCTCGATTGGCGCTAATAGCTGCCGTTTTAAGCAAGGCTACCGGCATAGGCAAGTTATCTTCGAGCAGTGATAGACCTGCTGAGCCGAGGTCGGAGTAGGAGCCCTTAAATGACTCTGGTACACCCTTACAAAACTCAGGTTTATCAGCGGCGTAGACCACAAGTTTCCTGGTCAGGATTTCCGCGTTATAAGCACGAGAACTGTGATGACGTTGCGACATAATATTAATCCACGTCGAGTTTAATTCGGCGGAAGAGTCGCCGCCGACGATCAAACTATCCACGTAAATACAATTCGAGAAAATCAATAATTGCTGTTGGACTTGTTAGCAATGGTTATAGCTGGCCAGTTACCGAAGAGGTGCCTACCTACCAGTCAGACCTTCCTGGGCGCAGCTACTAGGCACGGGCTGGGTGTTTTAGGCGTGGGCTGGGTGTTCTATAGAACCTTTGATTTTATTCGACTGCTCATCTGCCTAATCCACGCATCAAAGGAGGCTGCACCAAAGCTGTGCATTTTTATCAATAGGTAAGCACAGGTTACATATCTGTCGGTTTTTTTAGTTTGTGCCTAATCCTAGGCGTGGTCATGATCTTCAGGACAGCGAATGCGAAGGAGGAACGCGAGATAGAATTTGGTTTTCGCCAACCATCATTGTTTGCGCTTTGGCCCATCAATAGCGGCCCTTGGGCAATACATACTTTCCCTGAAGACAAGCTATGTAGAGGACAACAAAAATGAATAACAAACTCACATCAACGCTGGTAGCGCTATTTTTTTCGCTTGGTGCTGGGGCTGCTGTTGCAGCGGACCTGACCGGAAAGACGATTCGAGTCGGTGGAGATTTGACTTATCCTCCGTACGACTACTTCCTTGATAAAAAACCAGCGGGATTTGACCCGGAGTTCATGCAGCTCCTAGCGGATGCCGGTGGATTCAAAGTGGCATCGGTAGACACCCGTTTTGAGAACCTTGTCATCGGCGTGAGCGGCAACAAGTTTGATGTGATTGCGTCCGCTCTTTATATCAATCCCGAGCGTTCTCGACAGATCGCCTTCATTCCCTATATGAAAACAGGGATTTCAATTGCTGTCTTGTCAACCAGTAGTTTCAAGCCACTTACTCCAGAGGAGTTTTGCGGTAAGCGTATTGGCTTTATCAAAGGCGCTGCCTATAAACCGAAATTAGAGCAATTGTCCAAGGAATTGTGCGCCCCCAAAGGGACGATAATCGATATTCGAGAATTTCCAAGCTCACCTGAAGCTACTCAAGCCCTGCTTTCGGGCAACATCGACGCACAAACCGATGACTCTGCAGTTATCAAAATGGCTGTTGAAAAGACGTCCGGGCGAGTGATGATTTCAAGCAAGGAAAACATCTTCCCCGTGCTTGGCGGGCTTGGGCTCAACAAAAACAACGTCGATCTCAAAGCTGGCTTGGAAGCGGCATTCGCCAAAATAAAAGCCAATGGTAAATATTACGAACTTCTCAAGGCCTATAACATTTCCGAGCCAAGCCCGGATGAGGTAGCAAAAGTCCTTGCGTCAGAAAATTGATTGCAGCACTTTGTTGTTACGCAACTTCAGGTCATCTGAAGTTGCGGATGTTATCGTGTTAGGGGATGACTAGTGATGATTGATTTACAATATATATTCACATTGCTGCTGGATGCTGATTTTTGGTTGGCAAGTATTAATGTCGTAACCTTGAGTATTTTGACTTGGGGTGCCGGATTATTGCTAGGCCTATGCCTGGCACTTGCAAAGGAATCATCGACACTGGCAGTGCGCAAGGCGGCTGAAGTCTATGTTTGGTTCTTTCGCAGCCTCCCTCTATTAGTCTTATTGATTTTTGTTTACAACTTACCGCAACTTATTCCACAGCTGCAAGGAGCATTATCTAATCCTTTTGCCGCGGGCCTAATCGCTATGATAGCGAGTGAAACGGCCTATATGGCGGAGATTTACCGCAGAGGTCTTATTGGTGTGCCGAAAGGACAGCAGGAGGCCGGGCGTGCTCTTGGGATTCGTTATTTAGGAAGACTCAGACTTATTGTTGTTCCGCAGGCGTTTCGTATCGCACTACCTAGCTTGTCGAACGAATTCATTACGATCGTTAAGCTGACCTCTTTGGTTTCAGTCATTTCTTTGAATGAGTTGCTTCTGGTAGGGCAACGGCTTTACACTCAAAATTTCAAGGTTATTGACACGTTAATCGTAGTTGCTTTGTATTACGTTCTAATCGTTAGCGTATTCAGTTTTCTTGTTGCGCGTCTTGAGGCATGGCTGGACGTTTCGCTACGCCGACAGAAACAAACTTTGGCCGATCCTAGCTTACCAATAGAAAATGCGACTCCAACTGCAAGCATTCGACCACTGCGAAAGCTAAAAACGTCACTTGTAATCGACATGCACGGAATATCAAAATCCTTTGGTTCAAAACGTGTATTGAACGATGTTTCGCTCGATGTCCATGAAGGAGAGGTAATCAGTATTATTGGGCCGTCCGGCTCTGGAAAAACCACGCTAATTCGTACTATCAATGCTTTGCAAGATATTGATGGAGGCGCAATTGTTTTTGATGGTAAGCCTTGGCTTGGCGCCCCAGAAGGGCACTACCAAATGGCTGGTGATTTCCATAGCCGGATTATGGACATCGGTATGGTGTTCCAAAATTTCAACTTGTTTCCTCATCTCAGCATCCTTGACAACGTGATGATGGCGCCGATCTATCATCGGCGGGGCAATCGCGACGTAATTCGTGAGAAAGCCTTGGCTGCACTGCGTAAAGTCGACATGCAGAGCCATGCGAACAAGTTCCCACATCAATTGTCTGGCGGGCAGCAACAGCGTGTTGCGATCGCCCGAGCCCTGGCGATGGAACCTCGCATCATGCTGTTTGATGAGCCAACCTCCGCCCTAGATCCTGAACTTGTAAACGAAGTACTACGCGTAATTGAGAAGCTTGCTGACGAAGGTATGACCATGGTCATCGTGACCCATGAAATGCGATTTGCACGCAAGATTTCTGATCGGATCGTGTTCATGGAGAACGGTGCGATAGTTACCAAGGGCGCTCCTGAAAGCCTTTTTGGTGAAACGGACAGCCGACTCGCCGCCTTCCTATCACAGGCTTGATGGTTATCATGAATAGGTATTCCGGTATGGCGCATTCACTCGGCATAAAACCAATCAGCTCATTAGTCAACGACATAGCGACGGGATGGACGAGTAGTGTCCAATTGGTCAGCGATGCACTGGAACGTATTGAACGTCATCTCCATGACGGTGGTTGTGCATATGTGGATGTGGATCGTGAGGCCGCCATGAGGGCTGCGAGAACCAGTGATATGGATCGGGCAGCCGGTCGGGAATTATCCCCACTGGCCGGTTTGCCCATTTCGATCAAGGATCTCTTCGACGTCAGGGGTCAGGTGACTACAGCTGGATCATCGCTGCTGGCACAAGCTCCACCTGCGTTAGATGATGCATTCGCTGTGGCGCGCCTGCGCGCCGCAGGTGCTGTGATGTTGGGTCGAACCAACATGAGCGAGTTCGCTTTCTCAGGACTAGGCCTCAATCCACATTACGGCACGCCCGTGAATCCTTACGACAATGATCGGATCGCTGGTGGTTCAAGTTCAGGAGCTGCAGTTAGTGTCGCGCTCGATATGGCGGTCGCCGGACTCGGCACTGATACGGGTGGTTCCTTACGGATACCAGCAGCATTTTGCGCCTTGGTCGGTTTCAAGCCAACTGCATCGCGGGTGCCTACTTTGGGGACGCTGCCTTTGGCAGAAAGCCTAGACTCGATCGGTGCAATAGCGCATAGCGTGGCAGATTGCATCTTGCTGGATCAGGTGCTTTCAGGCCAATTGCTTGATACACGGCCTGCAAATCTAAGGGGATTACGTGTGGCGGTAACACGGGACTTTGTCTTGGATAATCTTGATCGTGAAGTAGGCGCTGCGTTTGAACGCGTGCTGAAATTGCTTAACGATGCTGGGGCTGTCATTCACTGGTTTGATTTTTCAGAGCTTTGCGAGTTGCCGAGCATTAATGAGTCAGGTGGACTGACTGCTGCGGAGTCTTGGAACTTTCATCAGCACTGGCTACAAAGCGAACTCGATACAAGATACGACCCACGTGTAGCCCAGCGAATCCGACGGGGAGCGTCGCTGAGCGCCGCAGATTACCTTGAATTGATAGGTCATCGGCGTCGTTTATCAGAAGAGGCAAAGGCTCGCTTAAGCGATTTTGACGTCTGGTTGATGCCCACCGTTGCATGCACGGCGCCGCTATTGAAAGAACTTGAAAAGAACGACGAGCTTTTTTTTGCCACCAATGCACTAGTACTTCGCAACACCAGCGTCATCAACTTCATCGATGGTTGCGCTATTAGTGTACCGTGCCATCTCCCGGGGGAGCTTGCTATTGGACTGAGCATTTGTGGTTTGAATGGTCATGACGCGAGGGTCCTTCAGGCTGCACGAAGCATTGAAGTATTACTTTCCGAGTACCTGTCCGTGCCCCACTGATCAAACGTCACCCTGCAGGAGCCTGATGTACCAGCAACTTACGTAAACACCCAGCAGATTTGATTGAGAGGGCAGCATGTAAAAGGAAAAGGCGTATTCCGATTTCATCCATCAGGATGGCTGGATCTCTTTTTCTGGCAAAGCGGGCGCTATGGCTCATGGCTCGGTGCCGGATGACTTCGTGGAGTAGGCCGATCAAGCGATCCTAAACCTGAAAGCAGTAATGGCGACGGCAGATTGCACCGTGGACAACTTGGTGAAGGTGACCATCTTCCTGACTAGCATGGACGACTACGTTGCGTTCAACGAAATCTATATCTGTCACTTCCCTGGCCGTCGCCCAGCTCGCTCTTGTGTGGCGATCTCCGGCCTGCCGCAGAATGCCAAAGTCGAAATTGAAGCTGCGGGTTATGTCAGGAAAGGCTGAGGGCGTTTAGAAAACCAGTTTTATCCCTAATCAACACTTTAGGGGTTTAAGGCTTGAGGTTCTGACTGGCTCTTCCCAGGCAGAACTCTCAAGCCTTCATTTTTAGCCTGAAAAAAGCCGAGCGCTGCCAAAGATAGACTCGACTGGGCGGCGGTTTGGCACCAAGTAGTTAACGTATCAATGGCTGCTTATGGCTGCTGTCTGTCCTCTCGACCGGAGTGGGGCGGGAGCACACGGTAGAAGGCGACCGCCCTTGCCCCATGGCTACCCAGCAGGCGCGATCACATACCCCTTGGTTGTGCAGTCGTTGAGCTTGATCGCCAGTTCATCAGACACGCTCTGACCACTCCCAAAGCTTGCTGAGTTCAAGCGCAAGGTTCTTCTTGCCGAAGGCAGCGTCTTGGAAGGCTGGACAGATAGCCTTGAACCACAAATCGCCTCTGGTGGTGTCCTTGAACCAACCAGAGTTTTTCGCCGTTACACCGATAGCGGACCGTAGCTTGGGGCTTTCCGTCCACGAGCCAATATCTTTGTCCAGGTTTTCCAGAAGCTGTGATCGCACCTGGTCGTATACAGGGTAAACCAGCTCATCTTGAGCGAGCGTCACACTGGCCAATACATCGTCCCAAGGCAGATCTTGGAAAGCTCGCTCTTCAAGTGAAAGCTTGTCGCTCCACACATAGGTCGGAATCCCCAATGCAACAAGCTCTGCCGCATCGGCAGTAGAAAACTGCTTCTCCGCGTCGCCATCAGCTAGCACCGACACGTCATAGCAAAGTGATTTAAAAGCTTTCGCCAGTGCTTTCACTTTGCTGGCTCCCTTCGCGTCCAGTAGCGCTACGCCGTGGAACGAAAACGGATCTTTTTCGTTCTCTATCTGGTAGTCGTCAAAGCCTCTCAGGAAGCCCACCTCAGTAGCGCCCTCGCACACTATGACCTTCTTCGCCAGGAATGCCTCCGTGCTCGAGCGAATCTTGCCCTGAACCTCGTGTTCTTCGAGCCCCTTCTGAGCAGCAGAAATGATCTGAACCACACCGCCCTTGCTGTGGACGATGTAAAGGTCCTTCACCGTGAGTTCGCGCAGTACCATGGGCGAATGGGTTGTCAGGAAATATTGTCCGCGCTTATCTTCCCTAATGTGCTTAATGAGGCGGGTGATTCGATGCGGCTCACCTATGAAAAATGGCAAACTCTTGATGTAACGATCCGACTCGCTCTCTTAGGCTCAGAAAGGAACGGCCATCCTAGTGAGCTGGTTCGCACTGTAGTGCGTCTGGCCATCCCAACGCTGCGCACTGATTTTTAACCGTCATCAGTCCGACTGGAAACGAACAAGAGTGAGTCGAAATCGAGACCTCGGAAGGCTAACCGGCACTTGGGGTGCAGAACCTCCAAACATAAATGGCCGTCATGGCCTAGCCTCCACTTCAGACGAGCTCAAAATGAAAGGTTACTATGGAATTGCAATTGTGCAGATTGGCAACCACTCACTCGTTACACGCGTAAAAAACATAAAAAAAGTTAAATTAGGTAAGTGACTGATTTATGGAAGATAAAACACATGTAACTGTTAGTAAGGCTCCGGAATGGCTGAGTACCTCGATTTGTCCGTGCGGTAGCGGCAACCTGCTGGATGCCTGCTGCGGCCATTATCATGCAGGCCACCCCGCCCCCTGCGCCGAGGCCTTGATGCGCTCGCGCTACAGCGCTTATGTACTGGGCCTGGTGGACTATCTGGTAGCGACCACCCTGCCCGCGCAGCAGGCAGGCCTGGATCGTCAATCGATCAGTGACTGGAGCGCCCAAAGCACCTGGTTGGGTTTAGACGTGGAAAGCTCCGAGGTATTTGGTGGCCAACCCGAACACGCTTTCGTGACCTTTACCGCGCGCTGGCACGACAGCACCGGTGAACACAGCCACCGCGAACGCTCCTCGTTCGTGCAAAACAGCGGCCACTGGTACTTCATCGACCCCACCGTGCAGCTCAAGGCCGGGCGCAACGACGCTTGTCCCTGTGCCAGCGGTCAGAAATTCAAGAAGTGCTGTTCAAGTTACACAGTCAGCTAAGTTTCAAAGTGGACCACCCCCCAACCCCGCCGCACCGATTGCTGGACTGGGGTCTCACAGGGAGTAATTTCATGGTCACTGAGTTTCGAACAATAAGGACAATTGGTCTGCTCATGGTGCTGACGCTTTCCGGCTGCGCATCCTGGTTTAGCGACGACAGGCTCGATCCTCAGGTTCACCTGATCAAGGTTGAAGTGGTCAGGGCCAAGCTTCTAGAGCAAAAATTTCGTCTGCACTTTCGCATCGACAACCCCAACGACTCCAGCCTGATTGTGCGCGGCCTGGTTTACCGGATTCACTTGGGCCAGATTCTCCTGGCCGACGGTGAGTATTCAGAGTGGTTCACCGTGGAGCCGAAAAGCAGCGGCTATTTCAAGGTCCCGATCCGCACCAACCTCTGGCCGCAGGTGCGCGAGGTGGTAAAACTCCTGCGAAAACCGGAGCGCCCCATCCCTTATCGGCTGGAAGGTGAACTGGAAACCGGATTATTCATCGGCTATGACGTGCACCTGGCGCGTAATGGCGAGATAATTCCCGCCGATTTTATTCCGGAGTGACCTCAATGACTCAAGAACCCCATGTCCATGGCCCTGACTGCAACCACGATCATGATCACCACGACCACCATGATCACGACCATGGTCATGTTCACGGCCCCAATTGCGGTCACGCCCACCAGGAGCCTGTGCGCAATGCGTTGAAAGACGTCGGCCGCAACGACCCTTGCCCATGTGGCAGCAGCAAAAAATTCAAGAAATGCCACGGCGCTTGATGCTCCGGGCGGATACTTTCTTCGTTTGTTAAATCGCCATCGCGAGCAAGCCCATACAGGAATCTCTGTCACACAGGAGCAGGGCTTGCCCGCGACAGAGCCGCCGCGGTGTATCAGGCTTACAGCGTCATCGTTCATCGCGAGCAAGCTCGCTCCTACAGGATCTGCGCCACGCTGACGACGGTGGCGTACTCGCCATGCAGATTGCCCAGCGACATTGCATGCACTTGCTCGGCTGAATGCACCTTGCCAAAATAATCGGCCTTGTCGAAGGTGTAACACGCGTCTTCCACGACCCAGGTTTGAAACCCCAGATTGCCAGCCGTGCGCGCAGTGGACTCGACCGAATTATGGGTCGCCACACCGACAATGATCAGTTGTTCTATCCCTGCCTCACGCAAGACCGTCTCTAAAGCCGTCCCGCAAAACGCATCCGGCACATGTTTCTGGATCAACTGTTCGCCTGGCAATGGCACAAATCGCTCCTGAAACTCGACACCTGACTGCTCCGGCCAGAACACCGAGTCTGGTGAACGGGACAAATGTTGTACATGAATCACCGGCCGCGCAGTACAGCGCCAATGAGCCAGCAACTCAGCCATCCGGTCCTCGGCGTGCGGGTTGTTGCGCCGCCCGAGCCTGGGGTGATGAATGCCTTTTTGCTGATCGATCAGAATCAGCGCCGCGCTAGCCTTGAGCTCCATGCCGACTTTTCTCCTGCGGGGTCATTGAAATTCCCGCACTTCAACATCACCTCCTCCTGCAGGCAAGCCATCGAAAGCAAACAGGACGACCTAATGCCGGAGTTTGCTGTCGGTAGACACCCCTCACCTGGAGAACTCCATGATCGACCTGTATTACTGGACCACCCCCAACGGCCACAAAATCTCGCTGTTTCTGGAAGAGGCCGGCCTGCCGTACAACGTGCATGCGGTGAATATAAGCAAGGATGAGCAGTTCAAACCCGAATTCCTGAAAGTCTCCCCTAACAATAAGATTCCGGCCATTGTCGACCAGCAACCTGCTGATGGCGGCGCTCCGCAGGCGTTGTTCGAGTCTGGGGCGATTCTGTTGTACCTGGCAGAAAAAACCGGGAAGTTCCTGCCCAAGGACCTGCGCGGTCGGCAGCAAACCCTGCAATGGCTGTTCTGGCAAATGGGCGGTCTGGGGCCGATGGCCGGGCAGAATCATCACTTCAGCCAGTTCGCCCCGGAAAAAATCCCCTACGCGATCAAGCGCTATATCGACGAAACCGCCCGGCTGTACGGTGTCCTCGACAAGCAACTGGCCGACCGCAACTTCGTCGCCGGATCCGAATACAGCATTGCCGACATGGCAATCTACCCCTGGATCGTCTCGCACAAGTGGCAAAGCCAGAACCTGGAAGACTTCCCCAATGTGCAGCGCTGGTTCAACCACATCCAGGATCGCCCGGCGACCGCGCGCGCGTATGCTATTGCGGCGCGGATCAATCCACCTAAATCCTGAGGACCGGGATCGTTCCCACGCGGGAGCGTGGGAACGATCATTTATCAGACAAATCTTGAAATAAGATCCGCGCCCTTCTTGCGCGGCATCCTCCTGCTCACTAACGTAGCGCCTTTATCAGCACTACCCTCCGCAGGAGCTTTGCCATGGCCTCGCCAGCCTTCACACATTTCCTTCCCCGGCTCGGCGTTGCCGCAGCAGTGGCCGGTGTTCTAAGCCTGACCGGTTGTCAGACCTGGAACACTCAGGACACCCTGCCACCCACTTCTGGCGTGCAGCCGCTCAAAGGGCTGGCGCAGAACGTTTCGGTGCGCCGCAATGCCATGGGCATGCCGCTGATCGAGAGCAACAGCTTCCACGACGCGCTGTTCACCCTGGGTTACGTGCACGCCAGTGATCGCATCACCCAGATGGTTACCATGCGCTTGCTGGCTCAGGGCCGTCTGGCCGAGATGTCCGGCCCCGACGTGCTGGAAGCCGACCGTTTCATGCGTGCGGTCAATCTGAAGAAAAGCGCCGGCGAGCTCTATAACGCCGCTTCGCCGCGTATCAAACGTTTCTTCGAAGTCTATGCACGTGGCGTCAATGCTTACCTGTTCCGCTACCGCGACAAACTGCCGCCAGACCTGGCCGCCTCAGGCTACAAACCCGAATACTGGAAACCGGAAGATTCGGCACTGATCTTTTGCCTGCTGAACTTCAGCCAATCGGCGAACCTGCAGGAAGAAATTTCCTCGCTGGTACTGGCACAGAAAGTCGGTGCCGACAAGCTCGCCTGGCTGACCCCATCCTATCCAGATGAACCGCTGCCTTTCGCCGAAGCCGAAAAGCTCAAGGGTCTGAACCTCGACGGACAAATCCCGGGCCTGGCCGACATCACCAAAGTCACCGGTCAACTCTCCGACCTGAACCTGCTGAGCGTCACGGCTTCAAGCAACTGGGCTATCGCGCCACAGCGCAGCCGCAGTGGTAAAAGCCTGCTCGCCAGTGACAGCCAGCTGCCGATCGCCGTGCCCTCGCTGTGGAATTACGTGCAGCTGCGCGCGCCGAAATACCAGGCCGCTGGCGTGTCAGTCGCCGGGATCCCGGCCATCATCGCCGGTTTCAACGGCAAGGTCGCGTGGAGCATGACCATGCTCATGGGTGACAATCAGGACCTGTTCCTCGAAAAACTCAAACGCCAGGGTAATGCGCTCTATTACGAAGTCGGTGGCAAATGGCAGCCGACAATCGTTCGTAACGAAACCTACTTCGTCAAAGGTCAGCGACCGATTCGCGAAGTCGTGTACGAAACCCGCCACGGCCCGCTGCTCAACAGCACGCCAGGCACGACCCTGAGCAGTGGTTATGGCCTGGCGCTGCAAATGCCGGACCTCAAGGACGACAAGAGCCTGGATGCGTTCTTCGATTTGTCCCGTGCGCAGAACGTCGAAAAAGCCTCCGACGCCAGCCGTGAGATCCGCGCCATTGCCCTGAATATGGTGTTCGCCGATGCGAGCAATATCGGCTGGCAAGTCACCGGCCGTTTCCCGAACCGCCGCGAAGGTGAGGGTTTGCTGCCATCGCCAGGCTGGGAAGGTCGCTACGACTGGGACGGTTATGCCGACCCGATGCTGCATCCCTATGACCAGAACCCGGCTCAAGGCTGGCTCGGCACCGCCAACCAACGGATCATTCCTCACGGCTATGGCATGCAGTTGTCCAACTCCTGGTACTACCCGGAGCGCGGCGAACGCATCGCCGAACTGGCAGGCGCCGGCAAGCACGACACCCGCAGTATGATCGCCATGCAGTACGACCAGACCACCACCTTCGCCGCCAAACTGAAGAAGATGTTCGAAGCGCCGGGCATGTCCCAGCCGCTCAAACAGGCCATCGACGCGCTTCCCGAAGCTGAACGTAACAAGGCTCGCGAGGCCTACAGCCGCTTAATGGCGTTCGACGGCAAACTCAGCCCGACCTCGGCTGATGCGGCGATCTACGAATTGTTCCTGCAAGAGAGCACCAAGCAAATCTTCCTCGACGAATTGGGCCCGGAGTCCAGCCCGGTCTGGAAAGCCTTCGTCGCCAACGGCAATCTGTCCTACTCGGCTCAAACCGACCACCTGCTCGGTCGCGAAGACAGTCCATTCTGGGACGACACCCGCACGCCGCAAAAGGAAGACAAACCGACTATCCTCGCCCGCAGCCTCGCGGCGGCGATGACCGCCGGTGACAGCCAGATGGGCGCCGATCACAAAGCCTGGCAGTGGGGCAAACTGCACCGCTACGAGTGGAAAAACGCCAGCGGCCAAACCGTGCGCGGTCCAATGCCGGCGGGCGGCGATCACACCACGTTGAACACTGCCGCCTACCATTGGGGACAGGACTTCAATACCACGTTGATCCCGGCCATGCGTTTCATCGTCGATTTCGGTCAGGCGGAACCGATGATGGGCCTCAACAGCACCGGCCAATCCGGTAACCCGGCCAGCCCGCATTACATCGACAGTATCGATTCGTCGCTCAAGGGCCAATACATGAGCTTCCCGATGCAGCCGCAGAACTTCGACAAGGTCTACGGCAATACACGGCTGACGTTGGTGCCGGGCAAGTAAGGATTTAGCGCTCACACGATCCATCCCTCTCCCTCTGGGAGAGGGCTAAGGTGAGGAGGGATGTAACTGATGCTCAGGCGCTCAAGCACCACGATGGTGCATAATATTTTCAGCGCCCGTTTTCGGGCACGACCATTGCCCCTCTCTCCCCGAAAACGGCCTTTTAAAACACTTGTTCGGGACTATGGTTCGGAAATTGCTACTTTTAATAGGTCTTACGCTTTCCAGTAACAGTACTAATGCGCCACAAGCGCTCATATTGGTTTTTAGGGATTGAATAATGAAAAAAGCATTGCTGACCCTTTCTGCACTGGCGTTGTGCATGGCTGCCGGCTCCGCGCTGGCCAAAGAATACAAAGAGCTGCGTTTTGGTGTTGACCCTTCCTACGCGCCGTTCGAGTCCAAAGCGGCTGACGGTAGCCTGGTGGGCTTTGATATCGATCTGGGCAATGCGATCTGCGCCGAACTGAAGGTCAAGTGCAAATGGGTCGAAAGCGATTTCGACGGCATGGTCCCTGGCCTTAAAGCCAATAAATTCGACGGTGTGATCTCGTCGATGACCGTTACCGAGGCCCGCGAGAAAGTCATCGATTTCTCCAGTGAGCTGTTCTCCGGCCCTACCGCACTGGTGTACAAGAAAGGCTCTGGCATCTCTGATGTTGCCTCGCTCAAAGGCAAAAAGGTCGGCTACGAGCAAGGCACCATCCAGGAAGCCTACGCCAAGGCTGTGCTGGACAAGGCTGGCGTCACCACTCAGGCCTATGCCAACCAGGACCAGGTCTATGCTGACTTGACGTCTGGCCGTCTCGATGCCTCGATCCAGGACATGCTGCAAGCTGAATTGGGCTTTTTGAAGTCGCCACAAGGTGCTAACTACGAAGTCAGCAAGCCGGTCAACGATCCTTTGTTGCCATCCAAAACTGCTGTCGGTATCTCGAAAGGTAACAAAGAGCTCAAGGCTCTACTCGATAAAGGTATCAAAGCGTTACACGACGATGGCACCTACGCCACCATTCAGAAGAAACACTTCGGCGATATGAATCTGTACAGCGGCAAATAATGCCCGGCGCCCACCTCGAAAAGGTGGGCGCTTTTCTGACTGTCAAAGGCTGGATCCATGTTCGAAGAACTGTTGCAGACCCTTGGGCTTTCCGCCTTCAGCCTGAAGGGTTTCGGCCCCCTGCTGTTGCAAGGCACCTGGATGACCATCAAATTATCGGTGTTGTCGCTGCTGGTGAGCGTTCTGCTCGGCCTGATCGGCGCCAGTGCCAAGCTTTCAAGCGTCAAGCTGTTGCGGATTCCGGCGCAGTTCTACACCACGCTGATTCGCGGAGTGCCGGACCTGGTGCTGATGCTGCTGATTTTCTACAGCCTGCAAACCTGGCTGACCAGTCTCACCGTAGCGCTGGACTGGGAATACATCGAGATCAATCCGTTCAGCGCCGGGGTCATTACCCTGGGCTTTATTTACGGCGCGTACTTCACCGAGACCTTCCGCGGCGCGATTCTCGCCGTGCCGCGCGGGCAGATGGAAGCCGCAACCGCCTACGGCTTGAAACGCGGCCAGCGCTTTCGCTACGTGGTGTTCCCGCAAATGATGCGCTTCGCCCTGCCGGGTATCGGCAATAACTGGATGGTGATGCTCAAGGCCACCGCGCTGGTGTCGATCATCGGCCTCGCCGACCTGGTCAAGGCCGCTCAGGATGCCGGCAAAAGCACCTATCAACTGTTCTACTTCCTGGTGCTGGCGGCACTGATTTATTTGCTGATTACCAGCGCTTCGAACGTCGTCCTGCGCTGGCTCGAACGGCGTTACGCGGCGGGCTCCCGGGAGGCCGTGCGATGATCGAACTCCTGCAGGATTACTGGAAGCCCTTTCTCTATAGCGACGGCTACCACATCACCGGCCTGGCGATGACGATGTGGCTGCTCAGCGCCTCGATCTTCATTGGTTTCCTGGTGTCGATCCCACTGTCCATCGCCCGGGTTTCACCCAAGCTTTACGTCCGCTGGCCGGTGCAGTTCTACACCTATCTGTTCCGCGGTACGCCGCTGTATATCCAGCTGCTGATCTGCTACACCGGGATCTACAGCCTCGCCGCAGTGCGTGCGCAGCCGGTGCTCGATGCGTTCTTTCGCGATGCGATGAACTGCACCATCCTGGCCTTTGCCCTCAATACCTGCGCCTACACCACGGAGATTTTTGCCGGGGCGATTCGCAGCATGGCCCACGGTGAAGTAGAAGCGGCCAAAGCCTATGGCCTGAGCGGCTGGAAACTGTATGCCTATGTGATCATGCCCTCGGCCCTGCGCCGCTCGTTGCCCTACTACAGCAACGAAGTGATCCTGATGCTGCACTCGACTACCGTGGCCTTTACCGCGACCGTTCCGGATGTATTGAAAATTGCGCGGGACGCCAACTCGGCGACCTTTTTGACCTTTCAATCGTTCGGCATTGCCGCGCTGATCTACCTGAGCGTCACCTTTGCGCTGGTCGGTTTGTTCCGCCTCGCCGAACGCCGATGGCTGGCCTTCCTCGGGCCGACCCACTAGGACTTCTGTTTCAGGAAACAAGAGCCAATGCGCCACCAGATTCATGACTTGCTTGCCCCGCTGCCGGGCACAGCACGACAGATTCACAGTTTCCACTTCGGCCCGCAGCAGGCCGAAGGCAAGATCTACATCCAGTCGTCTCTTCACGCGGACGAACTGCCAGGCATGCTGGTGGCCTGGCACCTCAAGCTGCGCCTGGCCGAACTGGAAGCTCAAGGCCGCCTGCGCAGCGAAATCGTGTTGGTGCCTGTGGCCAACCCGGTCGGCCTGGAGCAAGTGCTGATGGACGTGCCGATGGGCCGCTATGAGCTGGAAAGCGGACAGAACTTCAACCGCTGGTTCGTCGACCTGAGTGAAGAAGTCGGTAACGAAATCGAAGGCCAGCTCAGCGATGACCCTCACCATAACATCAGGCTGGTTCGCACCAGTCTGCGCAAGGCTTTGGCCCGGCAAACCGCCAGCACTCAATTGCAATCCCAGCGCCTGACCCTGCAACGACTGGCTTGCGATGCTGACATGGTGCTGGACCTGCATTGCGATTTCGAAGCCGTCGCCCACCTGTACACCACTCCTGAAGCCTGGCCGCAGGTCGAACCGTTGGCGCGCTATATCGGCGCCCAAGCTTGCCTGCTGGCCACCGACTCGGGCGGGCAGTCCTTCGATGAATGCTTCACCCTGCTCTGGTGGCAGTTGCAAGAACGCTTCGCTGAGCATTTCGAGATTCCGCTGGGCAGTTTTTCGGTCACCGTCGAGCTGCGCGGTCAGGGTGATGTCAATCACGGGCTGGCCAGCCTGGATTGCCAGGCACTTATCGACTACCTGACGCAATTCGGCGCCATCGCCGGCGAACCGGCGCCTCTGCCAGAGCTGCCCTACCCGGCCACTCCGCTGGCAGGCGTCGAGCCAGTAACAACACCCGTCGGCGGTCTGTTGGTGTTTGCCGCGCTGCCGGGTGAGTTCCTTGAGGCAGGGCAACTGGTCGCCGAGATCATCGACCCGATCAACGACCGCGTCACGCCCATTCAT
Source organism: Pseudomonas sp. GW821-FHT04C07 (assembly GCF_059420325.1). Classification (NCBI taxonomy): domain Bacteria; kingdom Pseudomonadati; phylum Pseudomonadota; class Gammaproteobacteria; order Pseudomonadales; family Pseudomonadaceae; genus Pseudomonas; species Pseudomonas sp. GW821-FHT04C07. The sequence continues at coordinate 155,217 of NZ_JBWKTM010000005.1, read as the reverse complement.
TGCAACAACGCCGGGCTGCTTTACGCCCGCTCGTTGCGGCGCATGGCCACCGCTGGCATGGTGATCGCCCATGTCGCTGGCCGCGAAGCCTATCGCAGCGGCTACCTACTTTCGCCTTAAGGATGCATGCCCCCATGTACAAACTGACCATTGAAGGCCTGCATAAATGCTATGGCGACAATGAAGTGCTCAAAGGCGTCTCGCTGAAAGCCAAAACCGGTGATGTGATCAGCCTGATCGGCGCCAGCGGCTCGGGCAAAAGTACCTTTCTGCGCTGCATCAACTTTCTTGAGCAACCCAACGACGGTGCCATGAGCCTGGACGGCCAGTCGATCCGCATGATCAAAGACCGGCATGGCATGCGTGTAGCCGACGAGGCCGAACTGCAACGGATCCGCACCCGTCTGGCGATGGTGTTCCAGCACTTCAACCTGTGGAGCCACATGACGGTGCTGGAAAACATCACCATGGCCCCGCGTCGGGTGCTGGGTGTCAGCAAGAAAGACGCAGAGGATCGTGCCCGCCGTTACCTGGACAAGGTCGGCCTGGCCGCCCGGGTCGCCGATCAATACCCGGCGTTCCTCTCCGGCGGTCAGCAACAGCGCGTGGCCATCGCTCGGGCCCTGGCCATGGAGCCGGAAGTCATGCTGTTCGACGAACCGACCTCGGCCCTCGACCCGGAACTGGTGGGCGAAGTGCTCAAGGTGATCCAGGGCCTGGCCGAAGAAGGCCGGACCATGATCATGGTCACCCATGAAATGAGTTTCGCCCGCAAGGTGTCGAGCCAGGTGCTGTTTCTTCACCAGGGTCTGGTGGAGGAAGAAGGCACGCCGGATGAGGTGCTGGGCAATCCGAAAAGCGAGCGGTTGAAGCAGTTTCTCAGCGGTAACCTGAAATAACCCCCCGGCCTCCTGTAGGAGCCGAGCTTGCTCGCGATGAACGATAACGCGGTCGGTCAGCTTGACCGAGGCGTCTCTATCGCGAGCAAGCTCGACTCCTACAAAGTTCTCTGGCGAGAGATATCAAGCTACGGGAGCGGGAGGTGGCTCATCCGGCAGGGTGGGCTCACCGGGTTCGGTAGGCTGTTCGTTCGGGGTGTCCGGGTCGGGTTGACCAGGAATGCCGCCCGCCATGTTGACCGACGGATGCGCCAGCAATGACCAGGCAAGCATGCCGACCTGATTGGGCTCAAGCCTCGCCAGCTCAGCACTTATACGCGGATCGATTTTCATAGGGCGCTCCTGAGCGATGGCCCGACTCGCGTTGCGCGAACCGAAGCAGTACTCTCAATAGAGTACCTGCTCGCTCAAGAATTCCAACTGTTCGTCAGATGCCTGAATCAGGTACGCGGCAGGGTGACACCAAGCTGGCCCTGATATTTGCCGCCACGGTCTTTGTAAGACACTTCGCACTCTTCGTCGGACTCGAAAAACAGCATCTGCGCCACACCTTCATTGGCGTAGATCTTCGCTGGCAAGGTCGTTGTGTTGGAGAACTCCAGGGTCACATGGCCTTCCCACTCCGGCTCAAGCGGCGTGACATTGACGATGATGCCGCAACGGGCGTAGGTGCTTTTCCCCAGGCAGATGGTCAATACGTTACGTGGAATGCGGAAAAACTCGACAGTCCGGGCCAGCGCGAAAGAGTTTGGCGGAATGATGCACACATCGCTTTTGACGTCGACGAAACTCTTCTCATCGAAGTTTTTCGGATCAACGGTCGCCGAGTTGATGTTGGTGAATACCTTGAATTCATCCGCGCAACGCACGTCATAGCCGTAGCTCGATACGCCGAAGGAAATCACCCGGTCAGCGCCTTCGCCGCGCACCTGACGCTCCACAAAGGGCTCGATCATGCCGTGCTCTTGCGCCATGCGGCGAATCCACTTGTCCGATTTGATGCTCATGGCGGGTGTCCTGAATAGCGAGGTGGAAAAATTCTGTCCGGCATCTTACCGGGGCGCGCCGCCGGGTTCAAAGTCCGGGGCGCTTTTCTCGCTGATCCCGGCAATAGCGCAGGCCCGGATCCCGTACGCAGCACCGTCAGTCACGAAAATAAAGAAACCTTCATAAAGACCATTGGCACGTTCCGGAAAAAGGGTTAAGGTGGCGCCACTGTGTTGCTTGTGTCACTGAGAATCTCTACACGATATGTTGAATTTCGATCCAACCATCTCCAAGAATTTTTCCTGCTCTTTGCACTCAGTCTCGGCCAGGGCTTTTCCTGAGTCGCAGTTAACTTTGTCCAAGGAGATACACCATGTCTAATCGCCAAACTGGTACCGTTAAGTGGTTCAACGATGAAAAAGGCTTCGGCTTCATCACTCCACAATCCGGTGACGACCTGTTCGTACACTTCAAAGCTATCCAGTCCGACGGCTTCAAAAGCCTGAAAGAAGGCCAACAGGTTTCTTTCATCGCTACCCGCGGTCAGAAAGGCATGCAAGCTGAAGAAGTTCAAGTTATCTAACTTGTCCTGATACAGCAAAAGCCCCGCCCTCAAAAGCGGGGCTTTTTTGTGCCCGTCTGTTTTGCCCTGAACATGCTCTGAAAAAGGTTTACCCCCCAGCTTTCGAACGATAGAACGCCAGTGTTATCAGGCGACACCAAAAAAGCGGTGTGACGCGCCCCGTTCAAACTGATGACAACGAGGCACAGCAGGGCTCTGGACAACATAAGCGAACACAGGGCCCGAGCTTGCGAAAAAAACCGGACACCCCATGGACAAAAGCCTTAGCCAGGACTGACCCAAGCATCACAACCGAGTTAAATTCTCATCGACCTATCAGGGATATGTCTTACAGGCGAACTCGCGAATTCCTTCAGGAAGCACGAACGTGACTGAATCTCCCGACGAGAGTGAAAGCCCTGCACAAATCCGACGCACGGCTCTCTACCTCACACTTGCCCAAGTCCCGGAGGGCAAAGTGGTGAGTTATGGCCAATTGGCCGAACTGGCCGGGCTGGGCCGTGCCGCACGCTGGGTCGGTCGCACACTCAGCCAATTGCCCGGCGACACCAAGCTGCCCTGGCATCGTGTTCTCGGTGCTGGCGGGCGTATCAGCCTGCCTGCCGGCAGCGCTTCAGGGGATGAACAACGTACGCGCTTGCGCATGGAAGGCATCAGCATCCTGAACAATCGTGTTGATATTCAGCGTCATGGCTGGCGTCCGGTAGAGCACAGCGGTTAGAGTGCGCGCTTTGTTTCCGCAATCTGAGGCAGACTCCAGCCCATGCCCCCAAAAACCTGGCGCGACGCACTCGCCGCCTATGCCAGCCCCTCGACGCTCGTACTGTTGCTGCTTGGTTTCGCCGCCGGCATGCCTTACATGCTGGTGTTCTCGACGCTTTCGGTCTGGCTGCGCGAAGCTGGTGTAGCCCGCGAAACCATTGGCTACGCAAGCCTGATCGGCTTGGCCTATGCCTTTAAATGGGTATGGTCGCCGCTGCTCGACCAATGGCGCCTGCCGCTGCTCGGTAAACTCGGGCGTCGTCGCTCGTGGCTGGTCCTCGCTCAATCACTGATCATCCTCGGACTGATCAGCATGGGCTTCTGCGACCCGCAAAAACACCTGTCCTGGCTGATAGCCATTGCGGTGATCGTCGCCTTCGCCTCCGCCACCCAAGACATTGCTATCGACGCCTATCGCCTGGAAATTGCCGAAGACAGCCGCCAGGCCGCGCTGGCCGCCGCGTACATGTCCGGTTATCGAGTTGCCGTACTGCTGGCGACCGCCGGTGCACTGTTCTTTGCCGAAGGCTTCGGCTCCACGGGTTTCAACTACAAACATGCGGCCTGGACCGGCACCTACGTCCTGTTCGGTGTGTTGATGATCCCGGCACTGCTCACCACGCTCCTTATGCGTGAACCCCCCGTGCCACTGCGTACTCAGCTGTCGGCCGGGCGCTATAGCTTTGTGCATCAACTGGTGTCGGTATTCGTGCTGATCATCCTGCTGATCTCCGTACCGGCGATGTTTACCCAGCTTTACAACACCGACTTCGCCAGCGTGCTGTTCAACGGTGTCAGCCTGCTGGATCTGCTATTGGAAGATCGCGCCTTCCTGCGGGCGATCCTCTATATCATCCTGACCAGCCTGTGCCTCTCGGCCATGGGTAGACGCGGCCTGGCGCCAGTACTGACACCGGTCAACGACTTTATCTTGCGCTATCGCTGGCAGGCCTTCCTGCTGCTGGGGCTGATCGCCACCTATCGGATGTCCGACACGGTCATGGGGGTGATGGCCAACGTGTTCTACATCGATCTGGGATTCACCAAAGATCAGATCGCCGGAGTCAGCAAGATTTTCGGCCTGATTATGACCCTGGTCGGCGCCGGGATGGGCGGTTTACTGATCGTGCGCTTCGGAATCCTGCCGATCCTGCTCATCGGCGGCGTAGCTTCGGCAGCCACCAACCTGCTGTTCGTGATGCTCGCAGACATGGGCGCCAACCTGCAGATGCTGATCTTCACCATCTCGCTGGACAACTTCAGCTCAGGCATGGCCACTTCAGCATTTGTCGCTTACCTGTCGAGCCTGACCAACCTGAAATTCTCCGCCACTCAATACGCCCTGCTCAGTTCGATCATGCTCTTGCTGCCACGCCTGATCGGCGGCTACTCCGGGGTGATGGTGGAGAAATTCGGCTATCACAACTTTTTCCTGATCACCACCCTGCTTGGCATCCCGACCGTATTGTTGATCGCCCTGCACTGGTTTCAGGAGGCCCGCCGCGCCCGCGAGGCCGCTGCGGCCGCCGCAGCCGCAGCCGCAGCCGCGGCTAACGACGTTAGCGACACCAGTAAAGTCAGCGAAGTTGGCGAAGTTGGCGAAGCCAACAAAGCCAGCGAAATCAGCGAAATCAGCAAAGAATCTTAGGAGCCCCCCGGGGGGTTGCCGGCTTTCGCCACCCTCCCCCGGTACGCCCGGCTGCAATCCTGTACGCAAACAGATCTCACCCGTACAATGCTCAGTCATTTCTAGTCATTAGCAACCGACAACGGCCAACCATGCGCACCAGTCAATATTTGCTCGCCACACAGAAAGAAACGCCTTCCGACGCGGTTGTGATCAGCCATCAGCTGATGCTGCGCGCCGGCATGATCCGCAAACTGGCCTCCGGCCTGTACACCTGGCTGCCCATGGGCTTGCGGGTTATGCGCAAGGTTGAAGCCATCGTTCGCGAAGAGATGAACGCTGCAGGCGCTCTTGAAGTGTTGATGCCGAGCACCCAGCCGGCTGAGCTGTGGCAGGAATCCGGCCGTTGGGAAGAGTACGGCCCTGAGCTGCTGCGCTTCAAGGATCGTCACGGTCGCGACTTCTGCGCCGGCCCGACCCACGAAGAAGTGATCACCGACCTGGCCCGTAACGAGCTCAGCAGCTACAAGCAGCTGCCGATCAACCTGTACCAGATCCAGACCAAATTCCGTGACGAGACCCGCCCACGCTTCGGTTTGATGCGCGGCCGCGAATTCATCATGAAGGACGCCTACTCCTTTCACGCGGACCAGGCATCCTTGCAGGTCACTTACGACCGCATGCATCAGGCGTACTGCAACGTGTTCACCCGCCTGGGGCTGAATTTCCGCCCGGTAGAAGCCGATAACGGCTCCATCGGCGGCGCTGGCTCCCACGAGTTCCACGTACTGGCCGAGTCCGGTGAAGACGATATTGTCTTCAGCAATGGTTCCGACTACGCGGCGAACATCGAGAAGGCTGAAGCCGTTCCTCGCGAAACCTCGCGCCCTGCGCCAGGCGAAGAGCTGCGCCTGGTCGATACGCCAAACACCAAAACCATCGCGCAACTGGTCGAAGGCTTCAATCTGCCGATTGAAAAGACCATCAAGACCCTGGTGGTTCACGCTGAAGAAAAAGGCAAGCTGATCGCGCTGATCATTCGCGGCGATCACGAACTGAACGAAATCAAGGCCGCCAACCAGCCAGGCGTTGCCAGCCCGCTGGTCATGGCTTCCGACGCCGAACTGCGCGATGCCATTGGCGCCGGCGCCGGCTCCCTCGGCCCACTGAACCTGCCATTGCCGATCATCATCGACCGCTCAGTCGAGCTGATGAGCGACTTCGGTATCGGTGCCAACATCGATGACAAGCACTACTTCGGCGTCAACTGGGAGCGCGATCTGCCGGTTCCGGCCGTGGCCGACCTGCGCAATGTCGTGAGCGGCGATCCAAGCCCGGACGGCAAAGGCACGCTGGAAATCAAACGCGGCATCGAAGTCGGACACATCTTCCAGCTAGGCACCAAGTACAGCGAAGCGATGAAGTGCCAGGTTCTCGGTGAAAACGGCAAGCCTGTAACCCTGACCATGGGTTGCTACGGCATTGGTGTTTCGCGCGTGGTTGCCGCTGCCATCGAGCAGAACAACGACGAACGCGGAATCATCTGGGGCGACAGCCTCGCACCGTTCCAGATCGCTCTGGTACCTCTGCGCTACGAAACCGAACTGGTTCGCGAAGCTACCGACAAGCTTTATGCCGAGCTGACTGCTGCCGGCTTCGAAGTGCTGCTGGACGACCGCGACAAGAAAACCAGCCCTGGTATCAAGTTCGCAGACATGGAACTGATCGGCATTCCACACCGGATCGTGGTCAGTGACCGCGGTCTCGCCGAAGGCAACCTGGAATACAAGAGCCGCACCGAGGCCGAGCCGCAAGCGCTTCCGGTCGCCGAGGTGCTGTCCTTCCTCCAAGCCCGTATCCGTCGCTGAAACCAGATCAAGAGAAGTCATGTTCAAGCGAAACACCTTAGGCCTCGGTGGTGCCGCCCTGTGCGGTACCCTGCTGGTCAGTGGCTGTGCCAATCAGATGTCACAACACAGCGAGCACGAGGAACGCATCGAGCGCAAATTGCTCGAGCACAGCCTGCAGATCGATGTCGGCGAGCCTAAGGTGCTTGAACTGCCGCAACGCCGAGTACGGATCCACGAGCAGAAGACCTTCGAAGTCACCGAGTTCGAAGTTGCCCGTCGCTATGATCGCTACACGCCTTACCAGCCCTGGCGGGAGATCTACGAGATCCCGCTGGGCGCCGTGGCGTTGGTCGCTGGCGTCGGTGCGAATATTGTCAACGTGTTCGCCTTGGGCAACTTGCCAGACAGCATGACCAAAGACTGGATCAGCTATGGCCTTGCCGGGCTCAACCCGTTCATGAACATTCAATCCCATGGTCGAGCGCAACAAAACCTGGCCGGAATCGACGAAACCCAGCGTGACAAACGCCTGGAATATTCGAGCCTGCCGTGGAGCGAGCGGCCGGTGGAGGTCAAGGCCGGCACTCATACCTTTGAGCTGAGCACTGATCGCAACGGCGTACTGCGCCTGAACCTGCTGGACAGTCCGTTTTCAGAACAGGACCTGAACCACATCAGCAAGCTGCAGATCAGCGTCGAAGATGCTCAGAATGACGTGCATTCCAACTCATCCCTGACCATCAGCAGCACCCTGCGCGGCAAGATGCTGGAAGCTCACAACCTGATCTTCGATGACCTCGAAGATGACGACGTCAGCCAGTGGGTACACCGGGTAAAACGCCTGTCGGAGTTGGGCCTTGAAGAAGAAGCCAGCGAACTGGAACAGAGCCTGATCGAATTGACCCGCAACGATCCTGAATTGCAGCGTGAATTCCTCAAGTCACTGACCAAAGATGCCGGGCGACTGGTGGCAGATCCCGGGGTGTGACTGTAGCAGCTGCCGAGCCCGCGAGGCTGCGTTCGGCCGCGAAGCGGTCGTAGCCTGATGCATGCGGTTGTTCCGTTAAACCGCTATCGCAGGTTTTACGACTGCTTCGCCGCCGAACGCAGCCTCGCAAGCTCGACAGCTGCTACAAACGCCTAGCGGCTAAACAACTCCAGCTGCTCATGCCCGCCACGCAGATCCTGCAAACGCACGCCAATCCCCAGTAACCGCACCGGCTTGACGCCCCGATTGAAGGCCTGGGTCAGCAGTTGCTGATACCCCTCCAGATCCCGCCCTGCCCCGGCCTGCTCCAGAGTGGTCTGGGTAAAGTCATGGAACTTCACTTTGACGAAGGGCTTGCCCGGCCGATAACTGCTGTCGATCCTCGCCATGCGGGCGGTCAGGGTTTCCAATAACTCTGGTAATTTTTCCAGGCAACTGGCCAGATCGGGCAGGTCCACATCGTAGGTATTCTCGACACTGACGGACTGACGCCGGTTATCGTTCTGCACCAGCCGATCATCGATTCCACGAGCCAGCCCCCACAGCCGCTCACCAAAACTGCCGAATTCGCGCACCAGCGCCAACTTGCTCCAGTCTCGAAGCTCCAGGCAATTGACGATGCCGAGCCTTCCCAACTTGTCCGCCGTGACCTTCCCCACCCCGTGCAGCTTGCTGACCGATAAGGCGGAAACAAAATCCTCAACCTGATCCGGGGTAATCACAAACAAGCCGTTGGGCTTTTTCCAGTCACTGGCGATCTTGGCGAGAAACTTGTTCGGCGCCACACCGGCCGAGACGGTGATATGCAACTGGTTGGAGACACGTCGGCGGATATCTTGCGCAATGCGCGTGGCGCTGCCGGCAAAGTGCGGACTATCGGAAACATCGAGATACGCCTCATCCAGCGATAAGGGCTCGATCAGGTCGGTGTAATCGCGAAAGATCGCCTGAATCTCTTTCGAAGCCTCTTTATATGCATCCATACGCGGCTTGACGATCACCAGATCCGGGCACAGCTTCAAGGCATGCCGGGAAGACATTGCCGAACGCACCCCATAAGCCCGCGCCTCGTAGTTACAAGTGGCAATCACCCCACGCCGCTCCGCCGAACCACCGACAGCCAGTGGCTTGCTGGCCAGACGCGGGTCGTCGCGCATCTCGATTGCGGCATAGAAACAATCACAGTCGATGTGGATGATTTTGCGCTGCGTCATATATAGGCAGTGTTCATTGAGAGCAAAAGAGGCAAAGGTGAAACGAATCGGCAGTATCTCACTGACACCTGTATATAGCACCAGTGCTTTGAATCTTCGCCTGTATACGTAGGAAAAACCCTCAATGGATTTATTTTATCAATCAAAACAGGTATGCCAATAGAGCTGAAAGCCTTACGCAGCAAGCCCTCAAGGCTTGTCAGGCTGCCCTCCTGACAAGCTAAGCGATTGAACAAAAAGAGATTTTTTAGAATTACAGGTTGACAGCCCAGCGATCCGCTGTAGAATGCCGACACACAGACGCGGGATGGAGCAGTCT